>JAJNAZ010000017.1 GCA_021155855.1 Solirubrobacterales bacterium | reverse complement strand
GTGCGCGGCCGGCGTGCGCGCCTCGCCGGCGCCGAAGAACTCCTCGGCCTCGGTCACCGACATCGCGAGCACCTCGCTGATGTCGCGGCCGCCGAGGTGGTACTCCAGCACCGCTGCCTGGTACCGCTTCCCCTCGCACTCCTCGCAGGTCGTAGCGACGCCGGCCATCATCACCAGGTCGGTGTAGATGACGCCGGCGCCGTTGCAGTTGGGGCAGGCGCCATCGGAGTTGGCGCTGAACAGCCCCGGCTTCACGCCATTGGCCTTCGCGAACGCCTTGCGGATCGGGTCGAGCAGCTTGGTGTAGGTCGCCGGGTTGCTCCGCCGCGAACCGCGGATCGCGGTCTGGTCGACCGTCATCACCCCGTCCCGCCCGGACACCGAGCCACCGATCAGCGAGCTCTTGCCCGAACCCGCCACCCCGGTGACGACGACCAGCACCCCGAGCGGGATGTCGACGTCGACGTCGCGCAGGTTGTGCGCGGTCGCGCCGCGGATCTCCAGTGTGTCCGCGGGCGTCCGCACCGTCTCCTTGAGGGCGGCCTGGTCGTCGAGATGGCGGCCCGTGACGGTGTCGCCGTCGCGCAGCCCTTCGACGGTGCCCTCGAAGCAGACGGTGCCGCCCGCCGCACCGGCGCCGGGGCCGAGATCGACGACGTGGTCGGCGATCGCGATCGCCTCGGGCTCGTGCTCCACGACGAGCACCGTGTTGCCCTTGTCTCGCAGCCGCAGCAGCAAGTCGTTCATCCGCTGGATGTCATGGGGGTGCAGGCCCGCGGTGGGCTCGTCGAAGACGTAGGTGACGTCGGTGAGCGAGGAGCCGAGGTGGCGGATCATCTTGGTGCGCTGTGCCTCGCCGCCCGACAGCGTCCCCGACGGCCGATCGAGCGAGAGGTAGCCCAGCCCGATCTCCGCGAACGAGTCGAGGGTCTCCCCCAGCGCCGCCAGCAGCGGCGCCACCGACAACTCGTCGAGGTCGCGGACCCATTCGGCCAGATCGCTGATCTGCATCGCGCAGGCGCCGGCGATGCTGACTCCCTTGATCTTCGACGACCGGGCCTCCTCGCTGAGCCGCGTGCCGTCGCACTCGGGGCACATGGTGAAGGTGACGGCCCGCTCCACGAAGGCGCGGACGTGGGGCTGCAGCGCGTCGACGTCCTTCGACAGCATCGACTTCTGGATCCTCGGGATCAGACCCTCGTACGTGAGATTGATGTCGTCGACCTTGATCTTGGTCGGCTCCTTGTGGAGCAGGCTGTGCAGCTCCTTCTTGTTGAACTTGCGGATCGGCTTGTTCGGGTCGAAGAAGCCGCAGCCCCTGAAGATGCGGCCGTACCAGCCGTCGATGCTGTAGCCCGGGATCGTGAGCGCACCCTCGTTGAGCGACTTGCTGTCGTCATACAACGCCGACAAGTCGAAATCGGTGACCGCGCCACGGCCCTCGCAGCGTTGGCACATGCCGCCGAGACGGTTGAAGGTCGCCTTCTTGGTCTGGGTCTTGCCGGCACCGCGTTCGACCGTGATCGCACCGCTCGCCCGGACCGACGCAACGTTGAAAGAGAACGCCTGGGGCGATCCGATGTGCGGCTTACCGAGCCGGCTGAAGAGGATGCGCAGCATCGCGTTGGCGTCGGTGACGGTGCCAACCGTGGACCGGGCGTCGGCGCCCATCCGCTCCTGGTCGACGATGATCGCGGTCGTCAGCCCTTCGAGTACGTCGACCTCGGGCCGCGCCAGCGTCGGCATGAAGCCCTGCACGAAGGCGCTGTAGGTCTCGTTGATAAGCCGCTGCGACTCCGCGGCGATTGTGCCGAACACCAGCGAGCTCTTGCCCGAGCCGGAGATGCCGGTGAACACCGTCAGCCGGCGCTTCGGGATCTCGATGCTGACGTCCTTGAGGTTGTTCGCGCGCGCGCCGTGCACGCGGATCAGATGGTGGTTGTCGGCAACGTGCGGCGCAGGCGACCGCGTGCCGGTCCTCTTGGTCTTGCTCATCGTTTCTCCATCAGTCAAGCGGGGCGCTTTCGCGGTCTCCGTCACACCAACCAGCGGCCGTCGCGCATCAGCTCGCGGTCGGGCAGCTCGTTCACCTCGCGCCAGGCCTGGATGCGGCGCGGGGAGACGCGATACCAGCGGTACTGCGTGGCCAGCGCGCGCGGGTCGAAGCCGCTACGCGCGGCGAACCGATCACCCCGCTTCTGCGGCAGGGCGTCGATCTCGAGGACCTCGACTTCGCCCTCGATCATGCACACGTCGCGGGTGTGGCCCAGCCCCAGCCGAACTGCCCGGGTGGCGGCAAGGTTCCTGCCGGTCGGGCTGTTCGTCGGCGTGGCCATCAGCAGCGCCTCGCCATCCCAGTCGAAGGACAGCGGCACCAGGTGGGGCGCACCGTCCACCGAGGCACTGGCCACCCAGACATCGATGTCGTGGGTGAGCCGACGCTCGGTGTCGCGACGACGCTGAGCCGGGGGCGGGGATCGGCACTCATCGTCCTGAAGTAGCCGTCGAGCTCAAGATATATCATTTGTAGCACAAATGATTGGCATTGCGAAGTAAATGTGCGAAGATCAAACGCGATGCCCCCGGATCCCTCCGCCGAGATCGAGATTGCCGAGTTCGCCGGCCAGCTGTTCTTCCGGCTCTGGCGGGCCTCACACACCCAGACCGCCGCGGCGCTCCAATCGATCGGCCTGACGCCGGCGCTCTTCGCGGTGCTCAACTACCTGCAGGCGCGCGGGGGCGCGATCCAGCAGCAGATCGGCTCGGCGATGGGGATCGACCCGAGCACGATGGTCTCGCTGGTCGACCAGCTCGAGCGCGCCGGGCTGGCCAAGCGGCGGCTGCATCCGCAGGATCGCCGTGCCCGCGAGGTCTCGATCACGCCAAAGGGGCGGCGGACCCTGAAACGAGCGCGCGAGCTGGCGGAGGAGATCGAAGGCGACGTCCTTCGGGGCCTGTCGCCCGCCGAGCGCCGCCAGCTGGTCACGCTCCTTCGAAAGGCGTTTGCGGCGGCGCCGCCGCAGCCGTCGTGGAGCTCCGAGGAGGGTGACTAGAGGCCGAAGCCGCCGGTCTCCGGGGGCAGGCTGAGCGAAGCCGAGCCTGCTGCCGACCCCGCCGCTTCCGGGGCCCCGGCGTAAGTGGCTGGCGCACCTTTGCGGGGCGGCTCAGTGATCGCAAGCGTCCAGGCGAGCAGGCGGACCCGAGCGTGATCGCCGCAGCGATCGTCGCTCACCGTTGACGAGCCCACGGCCGGGCGCGGCAGCGCGAGCTCGCCAGGCCAGGAAAGCCGCCGACGTCACCGCCAGAATCATGATCACGATGGAGACGATCGCCGTCACGATCACCGACGCCTTCGAGGTGATGCGGCTGGCGGAGTTCGCCGCCGACGTGCTCGAGCTCGCCGACGAGCGGGCCGACCTCGAGCTCCGCGAGCTGATCGACGAACTGCACGCCGACCTGCTCGAGCTCAGGGACGAGGACCGATGACCCGCGACGAACTGATCGGGCGAGGCCGCACACTGGGCCGTGAACGACCAGGGGCGCGACTTAGCCGCGCGGGGTTGTTGTCGGCGCTCGCGTCAGGTGGTTGCGCCAGTCGCCGCCGATGCGGTCGAGCACCCTCTCGAATCCGTCCGTGTCCCGGCTGCTCAGCGTATAGGTGCGGCCACCCTGCGCGTCGGTCTTAAACGGGAGCAGCCCGGTTTTCGCCTCCAGCTGGTCGAGCAGCTTGATGCCGCGCTCGTTTAGCGGCGCGAGCTGTATTTCCGCACTCATCGACGAAGGTCCTCGATCTCTGGCGTAAGCCAAGAAGTACCTCTGGCTCCCAGCCCCAAACCTCGAACAGCGCAATTTCCGCGATTCGGTTGCGCGTTTTCGAAAGTGGGCCTCCGAGAGGCGCCTGCCGGAATCGAACCGGCGTAAACGGCTTTGCAGGCCCCGGACATCGGTTGCGCGCGGCCCTCTCAGGCACGAATAGGTGCTCTGCGTTGCGCTTGAGTTACCGGGCGCACGGCTTCCGAGTGGTCGTGCGAACCTAAACCGCACTCACGTTCTGTCAAGCGGACCGGGCCGGTCGGGCGCTTCCCGTAAGCCGTCCGGGCACGCACCGAGCCTGGTCCGAGCAGGCAACCTCCTATGGTGTTTGCGCTCGGATTCCCCGGGGTTTGGGGGCGCAACGTCCATTAGGAGCCGCTCCCGGTGTGGACGAGGACCCGTAGCGAGAGCGGCGGCTGTCGTGTATCGCGCAAGGCAGCACTCCGGCGGCGGTGGTTGCTTCGGGTGGATGGGAGACTCGCCCGAGGAATGGGTGCCGCGACGCAGACCCGCGGGCCGGGGCGCGTGACCTCGGAAGTCCGAGTCGGCTAGTCGTTCACCACCTGCTCGAAGCCGCCCCAGAACATGCGCGAGCCGTCGAACGGCATCTCCATGTTCATCATCTCGCTGTCCTGGCTCATCCTCTCGTTGGCGGCGTCGCGCGTAGCCTTATCCGGGTACTCGATCCAGCTGAAGATCGGCGTCTCGTCGTCCTTGGCCTGGACTGCCTTGTAGAAGTCGGTGACCTCGCCCTTGGGCACATCGTCGCCCCAACACTCGATCACGCGCGTCGCGCCCAGGTCCTTGAAGTACTTCGACCCCTCGCGGGCGTGCTCCACGTAATCGTCCTTGTTGGCGGTCGGGACGGCGGCCACGAAACCTTCGATGTAGGGCATGATGCTCTCCTCCTCGGGGATCGCTTAGACGCTAACCGCTCGCCGCCGCCGGCGCTCTACGGTCAGCCGTACTCTCGCTGGGGCTCGGCGAACGGCCGCTCGGCGCGTCCCGCGTCCGGGGATACCCCGGGCGCCTAAGCGTGGCGCTCGCAACCGTCGACGCCACCGTCCCGGTCACATCGGTGGAGCGCGGTCATTCTCCTTGCGCCTTGGCACTGAGCTCGCCAAGCCGCGCCGCGCTTCTGGCGTCCATTGGCACGAAGGTCTCGATCGCGAGGTTTGCCGCCGAGACCTCCAGCGGCGCCCCGAGGGTGGCGATCACGGTGAAGAGGCTGACCTCGCCGACCGGTGTGCGCAGGTCCAGCGACACGACGGGCTGAGTCGCCGGGCTGGTCGGTGGATCGTCCGGGAGATAGGCCTCCACATCCTGGATCAGCTCGCCGAGCGCCGGGTCGGCGTCCTCGCGGCTCTTTCGCCTCAGCTTCGTGATCAGGGGCGCGTTGCAGGCCGCGGTCGTCGACGAGATCTTCGGCAGGCCGCCGGGGTGAACGCCGAGGCGGAGCATGTTGATCGGGGGCTCGAGGAGCTCCGGATCGACCCCGTCCCAGAGGAGCGACGCTGCCCGATTGGCCTCGATCAGATTCCAGAGACCGTCGACGATCAACGCCGGGTTCGGCTCGTGGGCTTCCAGCAGCCGGCTGAGTGACTCGCGCAGCGGCCGCATCATCTCGCCGTCGTACGCCTGCTCCAGATAGGGCGGAGCGAAGCCCCCAGCGAGCAGCAGGCGGTTGCGCTCGGCGATCGGTAGGTCGAGGTGCTGGGCCAGGTGGACGAGGAGCTGGCGACTCGGGCTGGATCGGCCGGTCTCGACGAAGCTCAGGTGCTTGGTCGAGACGTTGGCGTCCAGGGACAGCTCGAGTTGGCTGAGGCCACGTCGCCTGCGCCAAAAGCGGATCAACTCGCCCGCGGTCCGGGGCTCCTGCTCGGTCTGGGCGACCACCCGATCGACGTTAGCGGGGCGTCCGCTCAGGTTCCATTACCCGGCGTGTAAAGCCGGCCGGCGTTACACGCGAGGTAATGGACGCGCGGCCGTTCTTCCGGGACCGTTAACGGCGAAGCAACCCAATGGAGGTTCGAATGAACGTCAATAATCCGAACGAGCTCGCCGAGCGCTACACGGCGGTCTGGATGGAGCCGGATGGCGATCGCCGCCGCAAGGCGATCGCCGATGTCTGGAGCGAGGATGCGATCCACATCCTCCAGCCCACGCAGGAGGTCTACGAGGCCGCCGCTGAGCGGGCCGTCAACCCGACCTGGCAGGTGCGCGGCCACGCCGAGCTCGAAGCCAGGGTGACCTCGGCCTACGAGGATTTCGTGGCGACCGGCCAGATGGCCTTTCGGACGCGGGACGGCGCGAAGCGCCTCGGGGATGTGGTGACCTGGCGATGGGAAGGGGTCTCACCGGATGGCGAGGTGCTCGGCGCCGGCCTCCAGTTCGTGGTCCTCGCCGCCGACGGCCGGATCGCGACCGACTACCAGTTCGTCGAGTGAGCGCGATGACGACGGTTGATGCAAACGGCGTCACGCTCGGGGTCGAGCACTTCGGCGACGCGGCGGCGCCGCTCGTCTTGCTCGCGGGCGCCACGACCATGCTCTCCTGGCCCGACGCGCTCTGCGAGGCGCTCGCGCGCGGCGGGCGCCACGTCGTGCGGTACGACCTGCGCGATGCCGGCGCGTCGACCACCGTCGATCCCCAGGCGCCGGCGTACACGCTGCGCGATCTCGCAGCCGACGCCGCGGCGCTCGCCCGCGAGCTCGACGGCCGGCCGGCGCACCTGGCGGGCATCGGCGTGGGCGGGATGGTCGCCCAGGTCGCTGCGCTTGACCACCCGGATGCGTTCTCGGCGCTCACCCTCGCCGGTACGCGCCCGGTCGCTCCAGGCCGAGTCGACAAGGACCTGCCCGACCATGACGCGGCGACGATGGACCGGCTGTTCTCGCGCTCGATGCCCGACTGGTCCGACCGCGCCGCGGTCGCGGAGTTCGCCGCCGGCGGGGCGGAGATCCTCGGCGACGACCCTGCCGCCGCGCGCGCGACCGCCGGGCGCATCTGGGGTCGCACGCCGGGCACGGAGCCGGCGGTGCAGATGGCCAACCAGCTGGGCATGGTGTTCTCCAAGCTCGACTGCAAGCCGCGATGGCGCGAGCGCCTGTCCGAGCTCGCGATCCCGGCGCTGGTAGTGCACGGTCGCCGCGATCCGTTCTTTCCTGTCGGCAACGGCGAAGCGCTCGCGCGCGAGATCCCCGATGCGCGTCTGCTGGTGCTCGAACGGGCCGCGACGGCGATCCCCGATGCGGCCGCCGGTAAGGTCGCGGCGGCGATGCTCGCGCCCTAGGGGCGCTCACAGATCCTGCGGGCACGGCAACCGTCGATGGAGTTCCACCGCGCCGCCAGCCAGGCGCCCGTGACCGGCCAGGCGATGCGGACTGGCTTCCGCTGCCGCGTGGATGCAGGAGCGAAAGCCGCTCGGAGCTGACATGCAACCCGCTCCCGGTTCGGACGACGAGCGGTGGAGCGCGTAGCCGCCGTTTTTTGCTCGGCGCGCTAGGCGCGGGTCCACACCGAGCGCCACGCCAAAACCCGGATTACGTCTCACCAGCGGACGACGCGAGATACTCGGGGGGCGATGTCGCAGGAGAACGTCGACGCGATGCGCAAGGTCTACGAGGCAATGGCTCGCGGCGACTTCTGGGCTGCTGGCGAGGTCCTCGACCCCGAGATCGAGTGGTCCTGGCCGTCCAGCATGTCGGGTCTGACCGGGGTCAAGACCTATCACGGGGTCGAGGGTGTCGAGGCAGCGACTCGCGACGTATTCAAAGCTTGGGAGATGTTCCGCCAGGAGGCCGAGGAGTTCATCGAGGAAGGCGATGACGTTGTGGTTGTGGTCCGCATGTACGGACGGCTGAAGGGAAGCAGCCAGGAGATCGAGGCTACGTCCGGCCACGTGTGGACCTTCCGCGACGCCAGGGTGATTCGGTTCAGGGCCTTTGACACCCCGACCGAAGCCCTCGAAGCCGCCGGGCTTAAGGAGTAGGCGATGTCGCAGGAGAACGTGGAGATCGCTCGCCGAGCCTACGAGGCGTTCAACCGGGGTGATCTGCAGACGATGGTCGCCAACCTCGCGCCTAACTTCGAATACGCCACGACCGGCGCGATTCCCGGCATGACCGGCGTCTACCGGGGCGGCGCGGGGATCCTGGGGTTTCTCGAGTGGATTTGGAGCGAGTTCGAGCGTCCGAGCATGGAGGTCCACGAGCTGGTCGACGCAGGAAATAAGGTGATGGCCGCGGTGACGCTGCGTGGCCGCGGCAAGCAGAGCGGCGTGGAGACGAGTTGGGATGTCTGGCACGTCTGGACCGTGGAGCACGGCAAGGTCGTGCACGGGCGGGCATTTACGAGCAGGGCAGAAGCCCGCGAAGCCGCCGGGCTGTCGGAGTAGGCGATGTCGCAGGAGAACGTGGAGGTGGTCCGGCGAATATTCGAGGCCTTCAACCGAGGCGACATTGAGGGCCGGATAGAGCTCGCGGACACTCCACCCGAATTCGAGTTTGTGCCTTCCGGGGCCCTCATCCCAGACCTTGCGAGCGTTCAGCGCGGCCCTGAGGCGTTCAGGCGGGTCGTTGAGACTTTCTGGGCCGAGTTCGACGACCCGCGTATCGAGCTCCACGAGCTGATCGACGCCGGAGATCAGGTGTTCACCTCCTCCACCCTGCGCGGCCGTGGCAAACACAGTGGTGTGGAGACGAGTTGGGACCCGTTGAGCGTGTGGACCGTGCGGAACGGCCGCCTCGTCCGCTGGCTGGGATTCACGGATCGGGCCGCAGCCCTCGAAGCCGCCGGGCTGTCGGAGTAGGCGATGTCGCAGGAGAACGGCTTGGTCCCGGGGCCAGAACTTGGCCCCGCGGGGGCTCAAGCGCGTACGATCGCAACAATGGGCAACAGCGAGAACATCGGAGTGGGCGCTCTTGTCGGCTACGCGGCCAGCAGGATCATGGACCAGGCAACAACCTGGTTCTATGCCTCGCAGACCGAGGAGTCGAAGCGCCGCGAGGAGGAACTCGCGCCCGGAGGCACACTCGTGCAGATGGGGAAACAGCTCGGCGGTGCGGTGGGACGCAACCTCACGGACGAAGAGGCGGGCCGGGTCGGACTGGCCGTTCACCGAACGCTGGGCGTGAGCTACGGGATGGCCGCCTCGGCGCTGATCAGAAGGGGTACCCCGCCACTCGCCGCCGGACTGGTGATCGGAGTTCTTGCGTTCGTCCTGGTCGACGAGGGCACAGCGATCTCACAGGTGACGGATTATCCAGTGGAAAGCCACCTGCGCGGCGTCGTGGGACATGGAGCGTTCGGATTGGCCGCGGGCATCCTCCTGTCGCTGATCGACGACTTCGGCTAGGTCCCTGCCCGACTCAGCGTGGTCTCCTCCCCGTCGCGCGATACTTCGAGGGCGATGTCGCAGGAGAACGTGGAGCGTTGACGCGCTCATCCCGTTGTCTCCTTTGGGCCAACGCGGTAATCTGGACACAGGTGCGCCGGGAAGACTGGTCGGCACAGACGCAAGCGACCCAGCGAGGTACGCGCGATCTTTCCGAGCCGCACCGTCAACCAGGACCACCCCGGCACTGAGGCATCCCCCTCGGCTACGCCTGGCCCGGCGTCACCTCGGCTCCGAAGCCGCGCGCCGGAAGGAGTTGATCATGTACCAGGATCGGCAGTCCGTCGATGACCTCGACGTCAAGTCCGACGTCGGCATCCGAGATGTGAAGTTCGCAATGGCGGGCATCATCTTCATCGTCGGAATCGCGATCTTGATGGCGATCATTTTCTGAGCGCCTGAGGGAAAGCTGAGGGAGCGGAGTGCTCACGATCCGCTCCCCCGGCACTCCGACCTGCCCCCCTGTTGGGGACGTGGCGCGTGCTGCCAGCCCCACGCCGGGCCCGTGAAGATTTCGCCGCTCGGGGTTCCCCCCCAAGTCAGATAGACGGATACTGAGCCGGCGATGTCGCAGGAGAACGTCGAGATCGTCCGGAAGGGGGTGGCCGCATTCGCTGAGTCTGAGCGGCTGCCCGAGTTCTTCGCCCCCGATGTCGTCTGGGATATGAGCACCTTCTCTGGCTGGCCGGGTCGCAGCGAGTTTCGCGGCTTGGACGAATTCAACGACTTCCTCGACGCCTGGATGGAGCCATATGAGGGGTGGAGCTACGAGGTCGAGAAGATTCTCGATGCGGGCGGGAACCGGGTCGTGGTGACGGTCCACCAGCGCGGCAAACCGCGCGGCAGCGACTCGTGGATCGACGCCCGCTTCGCCATCGTCTACACGATCGAGGGGGAAGTTATCCAGCGAGGGCAGGTGTACGCCAGCCTTGATGAAGCCCTCGAAGCCGCCGGGCTGTCGGAGTAGGCCGAGCATCAGCACTCGAAGCTCGCGATCTGATCGGCATCTCAAAGTCGGCCTCCCGGAGGATCTGCTCGGCGCTCATGGCGGCGCTCCTCGACCCCGCGGAGCTGATCTTCGACCGCGTTGCGGATCAGCGACGAGACCGACCGCCGCTCTACCTCGGCCTTTCGCCTGATCTCATCGGCGAGCGAGCGCGGCACCCAGCTCGCGACGATCGTCCGCTCCGCGCCTGACTACGATTCCGTTGGCGCCACCGGGGGGCTACCTCCTGTTGAGGTCTGCTCCGTCCCTCGGTAGGCCTTCGCGTGGAGCGGTGATGCGAATAGCGGACTTGCTTTCAGGAATTGTAGGCGCGGCCGGCGCCGGATTGGTACCCGATTGGTACCCGCCGACCGAGATCCTCGACAGCCGAATCCCCCGCGTTAGCAGGGGTTCCGTGGAGAGGCGCCTGCCGGAATCGAACCGGCGTAAACGGCTTTGCAGGCCGCTGCGTAACCACTCCGCCAAGGCGCCGCGGGGCAAGCGTAGCGGGGTGCAGGCCGCGCGTTAGGGTGCCCGGATGGCTGTGGTCGAGCTCCATCGCGAGGGAAGCCTCGTGTACCGCGAGGCTGTTCCCGACGGCGCCGAGAGCGGCGCGCCGGTCCTCCTCTTGCACGGGTTTCCTGAGAGCTCACGGATGTGGGTGCCGTTGATGGAGTCGCTCGCCGGCGCCGGGCGGCGCTGCCTCGCTCCCGACCTCTATGGGCTCGGTGACTCCGCCGACGAGGGCCCGGCGACCTTCGAGCGCAACCTGAAGGCCCTCAGCGACCTTCATCGCGCATTCGGCCTCGACCGGGTCGCGCTCATCGTCCACGACTGGGGCGGCTTCATCGGGCTCGCCTGGGCCTGCGAGCACCCTGAACAGGTAGAGGCGCTGGTGATCAGCGACACCGGGTTTTTCAGCGACGGTCGCTGGCACGGGCCGGCGCAGGCGATCCGCGGCGAGCAGGGCGAGTCGATCGTCGCCGCCCTCGACCGCGACGGGTTCGTTGCCATGCTTCGTTCGCTCGCCGGCGAGGTCTTCGACGACGAGGACGTCAATGCTTACTGGCGCCCGTTCGAGGAAGGGCGCGGGCGCCAGGCGACGCTCGAGTTCTATCGCTCGATGGACTTCGAGAAGCTCGCGCCCTACGAGGGCCGGCTGGCCGAGCTCGAGGTGCCGACGCTGCTGCTCTGGGGCGCCGAGGACGAGTTCGCTCCCCTTGGGGGCGCGCGGCGCTTCGAGCGCGAGATCCCGGGCGCGAAGCTAGTCGTTGTCGATGGCGCGGGACACTTCGTCTTCGACCAGCAGCCGCGTCGCTGCGCCGAAGAGATCCTAATTTTCCTGAGCCCCTAGCTCAGCTCGATTCGGATCCGGGCTCCTGGATCACCGAGAGCACGTTGCCGGCCGGGTCCTTGAACCAGGCGATCAATGGGCCCTCACCGCGAAAGATGCCCTTCTCGTCGGTCTCGAGCTCGGTCCCCTCGTAGCGCTCGAACCGCACCCCGCGCTCGGTCAGCGCATCGACTGCGGCCTCGACGTCGTCGACTGGGAAGTTGAGCACTGTGAACGAGGCCGGCTGGTGGTCGGACTTCGGGTAGATGAGGGTGTCCCGATCACCGGCGATGTGCAGGAACAAAAGATCGTCCTGCTCGGACACCCTCACGCCCAGCGTCTCGCCGTAGAACCGTTTCGCTCGGGGCAGGTCGTCGACCGAATAACCGCTGAACGCCTTCGTATGCTCGAACATGCGCCTCCTTTATCGCGGGCACTCCGTCGGTACCCTTTGGCCTTCGATCTAGTGACCGGACGGGGGCCCGGGAATCATCGCGTCGTCGGGGATCAGTCCACCCGCGCGGGCAGGCCGAAGCTCTCGAAGTAGGCGGCGAGTCGCCGCGGATCGGCGGGCTCCTCGGGGAAGCGCGCGTAGGCCTCGGGATCGGAGCTCTCGATCGAGCGGCAGATGAACGCGGTCACGGCGCTGATCCGCGCCCCGCGCAGGGTGAGCACGTTGAGTGCGAAGGGGAGGTGGGTCTGCGCGGTCTCGTCCCATGCATAGAAGGCGAGCGCCGGCTGCCCGTTCGCGCGCACGGCGCGGTGCCGCCAGCGCCACAGCCCCGAGAGCGGCCCGACGGTGAGGAATCCCCTGAGCGCCTCGTGACCTCCCTCGGAACCACCGAACCAGGTGCGAAGCGGAGGCATCGCGAACGCGGCATCCTCGGTCAGCATCTCGACAACCGCGTCGATGTCGCCGCGGTCCCACGCGTCGACGTAACCACCGATGACCTGGCGCAGCCCCTCGTCGCCGAGCGAGCGCAGCGTCGCCTGCTGGCTCTGCTTCGGAAGGCGCTCGTCGACCGCCTTCCGGGCCCGCTGCAGGGCGCTGTTGACCGATGCCGGGGTCGTCTCCAGCGATTCGGCGACCTCGCGGGCGGAGAAGCCGAGCACCTCGCGCAGGATCAGCACCGCGCGCTGTCGGGCGGGCAGATGCTGAAGTGCGCTGATGAACGCCAGCTCGACACTCTCGCGGCGCTCGTAGTGGGCCTCGGGCGCGGCGTAGCCGTCCTCGACGCCGAGCTGCTCGTCCGGGTAGGGCTCGACCCACACCGACTCGACCAGCGGCTCGCCCGGGCCGTCGTGGGGATCGGAGGCCGGGCCGTAGTCGACCGGCAGCACCCGCTTGGGCCGACGTCCGATCGCGTCGAGCGAAGCGTTGGTCGCGATCCGGTAAAGCCAGGAGCGAAGCGAGCTGCGGCCCTCGAACCGGGCGAGCCCGCGCCAGGCACGCAGCATCGTCTCCTGAACGGCGTCCTCGGCATCGTGCGCCGAGCCGAGCATCCGGTAGCAGTGCGCGTGGAGCTCGCGCCGATGAGGCTCGACGAGGCGACCGAAGGCGTGCTCGTCACCGGCGCCAGCCGCCTCGAGCAGCTCGCTCTCCGGCGCGGTCGATCCGGTTGCCGCGGAGCTCATCCCGAGCAGGGTAGAGGCCGCGGGTCCGAGCCGTTCAACGACCCAGAGGTTGACGGCAAACCGGGACGGGGTTAGGCTCGCATTCCACCTGCCGGGGGGACGCGCGCCTCGGACGCGCGCCTCACTGCGGCAATTCCGCGGCAAAGGCGTTCGGGAAACCGACGCGATGGTGGCTCCGCAAGCACCACTAGCCCACCGGCGCCTCGGCGGAGGTGTAGACCTCGACGAAACGCAGGTAGTTGTCGGCCAATCGGGCGGCGGCCTCCTCGCGCGTGAGGCTGCCGTCGATGAAACCGGCGAGCGGTTCGCCCCAGATCGAGCGGCCGATCGCGAAGCCGACGTATCCGTCGACCGGGGCTCCCTGACGCAGCCAATGATCGACCTTGTCGTCGTCGGCGCCGCGCCCGAGGACCACGCAGACGACGCCGTCGCGACCTCCGGCGCGGCAGCCAGCCGCGATCCGCTCGCAGTCGGCGCGCTCGTCGACGCCCTCGATCTTCCAGATGTCGGGCTCGACGCCGGCGTCCTGAAGCTCGGAGATCGCGCGCTCCATCAGCCGGGGGCGCAGCTCGGCGTCGTAACGATCCGTGTCGCCGTCAACCGATGCGAGTTGGGCCTCCTCCGCCGGCACCAACAGCTCGAAGAGGAACTTGCGATCGTTGTCGTGAAGCCAGTCCGAGAGGCGTCGCAGCCGCTCGGCCTGCCGGCGGTTCATCTCCGGGTCGCCGTCGGGGTTGTAGCGAACGAGCACCTTCGAGAAGTCGGGGTCGTAGCGCTCGATGTGGGCGCCGAAGTCATCGCCGTACTCGAAGTCGAATTCCTTCTGACCACTCTTCTCCACCGGCATCGCGAGCCGGATGCCGCTGGCCTTGATCTGCTCGGGAACCTGTGTTGGGCCTCCGAACTGCTCGTCGACCAAACCGCCGGTCACGGATGGATCGGCGCCGCGACCCAATGCGACCTCGAGCCCCTCGAAGATCAGGTGCTTGCCGTCGGCGATCCGCTCGGTCTGCTCGGCCGTCGGCTCCCCTTCGATCCCGAACCGCTTCGTGAACGAGCCGCGGTGGTCGAACGCGAGGATGTGGAGCTTGCGGTCGTAGCCTAGGTCCATGGCCGGGCCAGGATAATGCCTGGCAAGTCCTTTCGGGGGCCCCGCCGCGCCACGAGCGGACGGCGGGCGCTAGGCGATCCGTTTCGTGCCCAGCGTCCCCAGCCCGTCGCAAGGGGGCGCCTAGAAAGTTCTCGAGGTTGCGGATCCAACTAAGGCGCGCGTATTCATGGATACTGAGCTCTGATGATTTCCATCGTCGCTGTCGGAACTGACGGATCGGCAACCGCGGACGAGGCCGTCAAGCAAGCAGCCGAGATCGCCCGCCGCCTCGGCGCCAAGCTCGTACTCCTGAGCGCGTTCCAGGATTCGAAGGGCGCACCCGCAGACGGGGGCAAGGACGTGGAGCTGCAGTGGGCAGCGAGCTCGTCGGCCCGTGTGAGAACGATCCTCGAGCGGAGCGAGGCGGATCTCCGCGAAGCGGGGATCGAGTGCGAGACGCACGCCGACGAGGGCGACCCCGCGGAGGTACTGGTCCGGCTTGCGGCCGAGTGCGGTGCTGATCTGCTCGTGATCGGCAACAAGGGCATGAGGCGCCGCGTGCTCGGCAGCGTCCCGAACACGGTCACGCACAAGGCCGACTGCTCGGTGCTGGTCGTCAAGACCACGTGAGAAAGCCGGCCTGGGCAGCCGAGCGGACTGCCTGATTCAGCGCATCTGCATCGACTCGCCGTGGCCGTCGCCCCCCTGCATCGCGCCGCCCGGCTCGTTGAAGCCCGGCACCTCGGACGGGGCAAGCGCGACCCCAAGCCCGAGGGCGAGCAGGACAACGGCGGCGACTGCCCGCGCCCCGTTGGGCCACGGCAGCAGCCGCTCGGCCGCAATGAACGCCGCAATCAGCGCCATCGACCCGACGCTCATCACGCCAACCGCGAACAGCGCCGCCATCAGCGCCCAGCAGCAACCGAGGCACCAGGCGCCATGGCGGACCCCCAGCTCCAGTGCGCCCGCCCGGCCGCGGCGCCAGCGCTTAGCGAGGAACGTCCTCGGGCTGCGGCAGTTGACCAGGCACGCGCGCTTGACCGGCGTCACCTGGTAGGTGACCGCGGCCACGATCACGCCCGCGGCGACATACCGACCCGCCTCGTCCCAGGCCAGGAACGGCGGATCGAGGGAACGGAGGAGCTCGAACAGCGCGTAGGCGACGAGGCCCGCCGCGGTCCACACCAGCAGGTAACCGCAGACGAACAGCGCGGTCGCGTCAGCCGGCGCTCCCTGCCCGCGAGCGTGATGGTCCTCACGAAGGTGGTCGTACGCCAGGACGGTCGGAGCCACCGCCGGGAACATCATCGCCGCCATCATCACCACCCAGACGGTGACGTAGAACCCGAAGCCCCCGAGTCCCATCCCCGGCATCGACTCCATGGCACCCATCCGGTCGCCCGTCACCAGCCAGGCCACGCCGGCAAGCGCCAGCAGCCCTGCGAGCAACGCGAGCTGATCAGACCGAGGCGCGTGAGCGATCCGCGTCAAGGACGCCCTTCAGTCCGGATACTCGTCCTTGCGCCAGGCGCGCGGCTCCTCGGGCTGTGGCTTCGGGGTCCGCTCGAGCAGCATGTTGAAGTGCGGGGCGACGAACGGATCGGGCGCCATCACCGTGTAGGTGTGGTAGATCGAACCGTTCTCGCGCGCGAAGGCGATGTACCCCGGCCCCTCGCGGAGACCGTCCTTGAGCTCCGCCCCGACCATCTCCCCCCAATCCTGGAGCCACTCGGGCGGGTCGTCGACCATCTGCTTGACCTCGGGGATCTGCATTGCCTGCTCCTCGGTCAGCGCGAGATCGAAGTCCCATGGGAAGTCGGTGTCGTAGGTCGAGACGTACGGGAACTTCCAGTCCATCCGCTGCTTGTAGGCGGCGAGGCGGTCGATCGGCGCCCGCGAGAAGCAGAGGAACGTGACGTCGCGCTTGTTCAAATGGATGAGCTGGCCGTCGAACCCGTCGGCGAGGCTCGTGCATCCCGGGCATGCACCGACCGAGTAATCGGGCCCGTACATCACGTTGTAGGCGAGGAGCTGCGAGCGGCCGTCGAAGAGATCGGCGAGCGTCTTCTTGCCGTCCTCGGTGTCGAACTCGTACTCTTTTTCGACCGGGACCCAGGGGAGCTCGAGCCGCTTCCTCTTGATCTCCTCATTGAGCTCGGCGTGCTGGGTTTCCAGCTTCGCCAGCTCGTCGCGTGCCGCCTGCCACTCCTCGCGCGTTCCGATCTGATGCTCGGGCATTGTCATCTCCTTCGTTCGTGGATGCCGCGTCCGGGGCGACCGAATGGACGATCTCCCGCACGCTACCCGTGTCGGTCAGTAAGACCACCGCCGATGGGGAAACTCATCGCTAGCCGCTGATCGCATGGCCCCTTCGCCGTGCCGGTGCCAGCGGCCGGGCCTACCCAGTCCGATGAGCCGGCGGCTGAGCGGGTGGTAGCCGCGCTCACGGGCATGGAGGGGGACGAGATGAACACCCCCCGCCCAGCCAAACCCAGCTCGACCGGATTCAGCGGTGGGTGGCTGGGCGGGAAGTCCTGCTCGTCGTGATCAGATCTCGCAACCCTCAGGCGCGTCCGCAGGAATGAGCAGCGGCCCCGGCGCCGGGGGCGCGTGGAAGAACGTGGCCACCAGAACCGTCGGACCGGCGTCGGGGTCCCCGAAGGCGTTGTGGACGTGGTCCCCACCAGCGTCGATAAACGCGGTGTCCGCCGGGTATTCACGCTCCACGCAGTCGTCGGCGGCGACGTAGACGAGCTCACCCTCGACGACGTTGACGATCACGGGACCGGGATGGGTGTGCCAGCCAAACTCTGCCCCGGGCTGCACGGTGATTCTCGCCGTCACGGTGAGCGACGGGTCCTTGACGTTCACGACTTCGGTCGCCTTGCCATCTAGCTTGTTCTTGAGCTTGAGGTCGACGTTGTCGGTGAACTCGGCGCGGTCTGTCAAGAGCTCAATTCCAATGGGTGGCGGGGGCTCCTGCGCCGACGACGGCACCACGCTTGCGCTGATTACGAGGACAGCGATCAGCGCCGCAGCTGCCAACGCAGCTCCTCTCTTACGGCTCATGTCCGGCTCCTCTCTCGCCGACCGGAAAGCCACCGATCAGGGACTCCCCGATCGTCCGCTTGAACGTGCCTATCGTACCGCCGAAGAAGGAATGATCAAGGCTCGAACGAGCAGCCCGTACGAGGGTCAGGAGCAGGTGCTATGCGGTCGTCGCCGCGCGGGGCTGCGCGCCGAGTCTCGGTTTCCGGTGAGGCCGTCACTCGACCTGAAGCTGCACCGTGGAGCCCAGCTTGACCCTTGTGCCTGGAGGAGGGCTCTGCAGCTTCACCGTCGTATCGAAGAACGAGACGTTCTGTGACCGGGCGGAAAAGTCGTTTCGGGGCTTAAGCCGGGCGGTCCGCAGTTCGATTTCCGCGTCGTAGGTGCTCTGGCCGAGCACGTTCGGGACCGAGACGCGGCCGGAAGCAGCCCGTTTCGAGTCGTCCCGGACCTCAAGGTCAGCGAAGTAGAAAATCAATCCCCCGACAGCGAGCGTGAGACACACGCCCAGGACGAAGGCGAGACCGAGCTGGACTCGGTCGGGATTGCCCCATCGCCGGGACGGGGCCACTCGCGTCTCGTCCTCTTGCGGGATCACCCGCGTCTCGTCCTCCTGGGCCACGCAATCCCGGTACCCGGTGAGGTGGGGAGCATTCCGGGAACGGCGTCACATGCGGGACCGCCGGGAACGGGGCTGGCAGCGCGCGCCAAGTTTCTCAAAAGAGGCGGGTCGGAGTGCCCCGGCGCCGGGGACGAGTCCGTGAACGCGGGCCTACTCGGACAGCCCGGCGGCTTCGAGGGCCTCCCGCCAACTGGGATAAACGCGCCACCAGGTGCACTTCCCGCGTCGCCACCGGCTCAGATGCCAGACCGTGTCCTCGAAGGGGAGCCGGCTGCCCGCTCCGTGGCCGTGGCCGCGAAAGGCGGCGAACACGAAATCCGCTCGGTCGCGCACTTCGACGACCTCGATCGTGTATCCGGGAAGGCGCTGAACCAGCTATCCCACCAGCACGCATTCCGTCGTGGCCGTGCAGCCCGCCCTCCATGGCGGCTATGCGCGAGACCGCCTCGACGTCGTCATCCATCAGCGCCAGAAGGCCATCGAGGTCGCGGCGGTTGACGGCGTCGTAGCTCCGATAGGCGAGCTCCACGTTCTCTTGCGACATCGCAACGCAGTATCCATCGATCCGGGGCTGGGGGAAATCCCGAAGACTGGGCTCGACTAGTCAGGGACCGCGCGAGCCTTAGGGGCACCCGGCTGATGAACCCGGTTCTACCTAAGCCTCTCCGAAACGGAAGCATCTGCGCCAGTCGGGATCGGCCTCCGCCGCGACCTCGGCGACCAGCGCGCGAGCTTCATCCAAACCGGAGACTTCGGTGACGATCACCTCGACCCAGGGCTCGCCGCCGAGGCCGACGTCGAAGCGTTGATCGAGGTGACTGAGAATACGGTCCGCGGCCACACCAGTCTCCTCGCGGATCAGACCGACCAGCACACGCGCCATTCAGCCATCGTACTTCCGCGGTCTTGCCTGGGAGCGTCTTGGTGGGGTGGCACCCACCCGCGCGGCGGCATGACCCGGACCGTCATGAGCTGCCCGCCGGGGTCTGCACGCATCTACAAGACGCCGGCCAGGGACGTGACGTGAGTGTCCTACTCCCGCAGCCCGGCTAGCTGCGCCTCAGTTGGTCGACGTCGTCACGCAGACGGTTCCGTCTATACCACGGCCGCTAAGGGAGTAGACGTCGGCGCTCCTTACCCCGCCGTCGACGATGTCCTCGCTGAACACGGCGTTGGCGGCGTAGGCGACGCCGCCGGCGAGAACCAAGAACACGGTAAGCACCCCCATCCAGTGTCCGCGAAGGTGGGCGAGAAGTCTGGCGAGCATGGTGCCGCCTTTCCCCCTGCCTTGGACCCAGAAATCATCTCACCGTCGAGGCGGCGCGGCAAGGGCGCTCACCGGCAGTGGCACGGCCCGCTCGGTGGCGGGCCACCTTCGCCGCCTGATCGACTTCGCGTCGCTCACCGCTGCCGAGCAGGACCGTTCCGTCTTCGTCAGCCATGACCTGACGGTGGTCCGTCAGGTCAGCAGCCGCGTAGTTGTGCTCTACCTGGGCGCAGTGGTCGAGGACCGGCCCACCGAGGCGCTCTTCGACGATGCGCAGCACCCTTATACGCGGGCGCTGATGAAGGCCGCGCCGAAGCTGGGAGTGCGTAAGGAGTCGGGATCCGCGGCGCTTGCGGGGGAACTGCCCTCAGCGGTGGATCGCCCGAGCGGCTGCAGGTTCCGAACGCGCTGCCCGTTGGCGCAATCCGTGTGCGCCGAGCTCGAGCCCGAGTTGTGGGGACCCGGCGACAACGGCACGGCCGCCTGCCACTTCGCGTGGCCCTCGCACAAGGCGCCCCCTCCTCGGGCCCTTCGAAGCGGCTGATGGGATTCGAACCCACGACGGGTGCCGCTCAGCGAGGGTTACATCGACTGCTTCGTGGATCAGGCCCGGTGGCAGCCGTTACCTGGCGCGCGCGGTGCCCGACCGTTGGCATGGCAGTGGTAATACTGGGTATAGCCTCTGCATGGCCGAGCAGAGCGGCGATGACCTTTCCCGGCTTCAGGAGTACAAGCAGCGGCTCGAGGGCTTGATGGACGAGGCGCGCGAGCAAGTCGAGCGGCAAGCGCCGGACGCGCTCGACAAGATGGCGGCGACCGCGAGGAACATCGCCCAACGCCTGGACGACATGGCGAGTGACGCCCGACAACGTGCGGAGAAGCGAGAAGCAACGCCGGAGACCGCCGCGACCTCCGACCGCGCGCCAGAGGCTTCGAGCGAACCTCCAGAGTCGCCGGGCGAACCTCCGTCGCCTACCGCCGGCTAACCGGGTCTGCTCCGACAGCCGCCCGCATTGCCGACCCGCGTCGGCCAAGGCGCTGCGTGGAGTGACCGGCCGGAGACCCCGGCTCAGCGAGGCGCCCCGGTCCTACTCGGGGCGCGGGCTATTGCGGCGGTCGCTCGCGAATGCTACGGCGCCCGTCGTAGCTGCCCCAGCGGAAGCCGGTCTCGTGTGGCTCGGGCGGGAGCGGCGGGCGCGGGAGGTCACCCGCGCCGAGCTGCAGGTTGTACTCCACGGGGGCGAGATCGTTTGGACCGTCGGGATGGAACAGCGATGCGAGGTACTGGAGCTGCCCCCGTCCCGGACCCTGTTCGAACATGCCCCCCCGTAGGTGGAGATGCCTTGCGCCCCGCAGTAGTCGTAGGTCTCGAACAGCCGGCGAACGCTGCCGAAGCGGGCGGGCTTGAGGTTCAGGAGGCGTGGCGGCCAGGGCAGGGTCTCGATGTCGCCGACCGAGCGGATCGGCACGTCCCAGGTGATCCGCTCACGGTGACGGTCGAGGAGCTCGACGGTGTCGTCGGCCACGGCCGGGTCCTCGATCCAGGCCCCGGGCAGCGCCTCGAACACGCGACGGTAGAGGTCCGGGTCCGGCTCCATGGCCACGGTCGCGTTGCGGTAGGTCCCCTTCATGTCGACCACCTCGACGGCGGCGAGGGATGCCAGCTCCGCCAGAAGCGCGCGATCCCAGCTCGGCGTCAGATCGAGCTTGAATCGCAGCGCCGCATCCATGCCGCGCAGCGCTCGGAGCGCGGCGAGGCCCGAGGAGTCGGCGATCCGCGTCGACATGACGAAGTTGACGGGCTGCGCCGCTCGACCGACGGCGTCCTGGAGCGAGACGCCGCTCTGGCGGAGGGCGAGGTCGAGCGCCGCGCTCTCGAACGCCCAACGGCGGTAGTCGCGGGCGCTCTCCCGGACTGGCTCGACCGGGAAGAGGTCGGCCAGCCCCAACAGCGTGGAGAACTCGTCGAGCGTGCGCCGCCCGCGGAGCCATGAGAGGTCGCCCGCATGCCGGAGCTGCTCGATCTGGTCGATTTGGTCCCAGGTGATGTCCTCGCCTTGGCCCTCGTGGCCGTCCCCGGTCAGCCGGACCACGATCGAGACCTTGGTAAACCCGCTCGAGGTGTCGCGCACCAGCGGTACCAGCTCGCATCGGTCGATCCGAAGGGGCAGGTCGGCGACACGCGAGTACGTCGCGCCGGCGTCCCCCGCCGGGTGAGCTCCGCCCGCGAGGAAGGCCGCTTCGGATTCGCGAAGGGACACGGAGCGCGCGGTCAACTCGCTAGGGTGTCGAGCCACGCATCGGGCACGGCGCGAGCGTACCGGCTTCGGCCCCGCCTCAGCGGGCTCCCGGGCGGAGGTCTGCCAACAGCCCCATCGCGGCGTGTTAGCGTCCGCCCATGGCGACTCGGCGTGCGCTGCTCCTGATCGCCGACATCGGCGGCTACACCGAATACATGCAGTTCCACCGCAGCATCCTCGGGCACGCCGAGGCGGCCACGACTCGCATGCTCGACAAGGTCGTCGACGCCGCGCGGGACTTCGACCTGATCGAGATCGAGGGCGCGAGGGCGACGCGGCCTTTCTCTCGCGCGACGCCGACGGGCTGGACGGCCCTGCGACGCTCTCCGCCATCACCCGGGCGACCGTCGCCATGCACCGTGCGCTTCAGTCGCTTAGCATTCCTCGCCCGAGTCAGGGGCCCGCCGCGGTCGGACACGCTTGAGTTTGGCGAGCCAGCCGACGCGGACGTCGCGGTAGGTGACGCCGGGCTCGACCTCGTCGGGGAGATTCTCCCGCACGGTGTGTGAGTGTGCCTCGCCCTCGATCCTCTCCGTCGCGCGGGCGAGTTCAGGGTTGATCTCGCTCTCGACGTCGGCATCCACCTTGACCCGCGGTTTGCGCCTGAACCGCAGCTTCTTTGCCCTGGCACCGACGCCGATCTCGACTCCCATGTTTACCGGCTACCCGGCTCTTTGAGCACCCACACCCTTAAGTCGTAGAGCGAGCCGTCCGTCGTGAGCGAACCGCTGAGACGGAGCAAGCCGCGTTAAAGAGGGCCGCTTCGGCGGGCTCTCCTGCGTTCTGCGCGGACGTTTGGGCCACTATCGGGGCCACGGCGGGAGACGGGCCGAGGCCGGATTTGGCTCTGCAATGGGAAGCGGCTGATGTGGTCAAGATCCCCGCCATCTGGCTTGTTCATGCGGGCTGCGGGCGCGCTGCTACCAGCGTTGCTACCAGTTTCTAAGCTCGGCGGTCAACGCTGACCGGTAGCAGGTGCCCATCGCGCTCGTCGTCACCGCCGATCCGACCCCCCACGGATCAGCTGCTGCTTGCACGCGGGAGGGGGGCGAACTCTCGACAGCTTGCGATCACAGGCGAAGGAGCGGTCCCCGGCGTCCCGCGGAGGTGCCTCGACCACACGCGGGGCTCAGTGGCGGCACGCAGCGAACCACACGCTCTTGCCATGGGGTACGGTGCCGTCCCCTGGCGAGGGACTTCCGAACTGACCTACGACTTCACGACCACCTCAGCCGCGCCCGCGTCGAGCACCAAGCTCCTGCGGCCCGGGCTCATGGCCCTCTCGACGCTCGTCGTCATGTCGCTTCTGGCCACCGTTGCGACGACCGCGGCCGCGAGTAGGGGCATCGCCTGGACGGGCTGCGGCGAGCAGCTCGAGTGCGCGAAGGTGCGGGTGCCGCTGGACTGGGACCGCCCGGGCGGGCGCCAGATCAAGCTCGCGGTGATCCGCCACCTCGCCAGCCGGCCCGAGGAGCGGATCGGCTCGATGTTCGTGAATCCGGGCGGGCCGGCCGGCTCCGTCCAGCAGGTCCGCGACGACGGAGTGAGTCTGGACGCTGCAGGCCAGGGCCGGTTCGACGTCGTCGGGTGGGACATCCGCGGCGCCGGCGACAGCACCCACGTCCGATGCTTTCGCAGCGAGAAGCGCAGGGCGAGGTTCTTCGGCAACTGGTCGATTCCGACGACGGGGCGCCAGTCGCGTCGCATCGCGCGCAAGACAGCGGCGCTCGCGCGACGCTGCGGTGAGATCAGCGGCAGGCTGCTGCGTCACATCTCCACCGCCGACACGGCCCGAGATCTCGACTACCTGCGCCGGCTGGTCGGCGACCGAAGGCTCACGTACCTCGGCATCTCCGCCGGCACCTTCATCGGCCAGACCTACACCAACATGTTCCCCCGCCGGGTGCGCGCGATGGTCCTCGACGGGGTCGTCGACCCGGTCGCCTACACCCGGGGAACCGAGGCGGGCTATGCGAACCAGCTCAGGTTCAGCGACCGAGGATTCGAGGGCTTCCTGTCGCTGTGCCAGAGCGCGGGTCCGGAGCGCTGCGCGCTGGCCGGTGACGGCCCCGTGGCGCCGCGTGTGAATCGGCTGCTGGAACGCCTGCGCCGCGCGTCGATCTCGGCCCCGTCCGCCGATCCGCCAGGCGAGCTGACCTACGGCGACGCCCTCTCCGCGATCGTCGTCAACATGAGCGCCGGGCCAGCCACGTGGCCGGATCTCGCCGCCCAGCTCGAGGCGGCCGCCGACGGTGACGGATCGGGGCTCGCGACCGCGGGTCGCCTGCTCACGACCGCGTTCTCGTCGCAGGACGTCGCTCCCGGCCTACCCGGCATCGCGCTCACGTGCGCGGACAGCCCCGCCCGGCAAGGCCCCGGGGCGTGGCGGAACGTTCTCGATCGGCTCACTCGCGTCAGCTTCATCTACGGGCCGGTGATCACGTGGTGGCGCTGGGCGCCCTGTGCCTCCTGGCCCGCGCGCAGCGCCGATCGCTACACCGGGCCGTGGAACGCCTCGACCAAGAACCCGATCCTGGTCATCGGCACTCGGTTCGACCCGAACACGCCGTACGCGAACGCCCGCCGCACCGCGCGCCGGCTCGGCAACGCGGTCCTACTGACCCACGACGGCTATAGCCACACCAGCCCCCGAGACCCCAGCGCCTGTGTCAAGAGCGCCACCGGCGAGTATCTGGTCAACCTTGTCACCCCACCGCAGGGGACGATATGCCCCTCTGATCGGCAGCCATTCGACCCTGTCTTCGGAGAGCCGATTCCCTGAGCCTCGCGGCAGGGCTGACCTCGTGTCTCGGGGACAGGGCCGACGGGGTTCGCGCCGAGCCGGCGTGCAGCCCTGCATACATAGATTTCTCGCCGACCGATGAATTCCGTCCAGTCCTCGACCACATCAACGGCGGATAGTCCGCTACCAGCAGAGCTACCACTCGCACCCGAATCGCCGGCTCGAGGCGGCAACTGGTGGCTGTCGCGGCGCCCAGACGGCGCTGAAAAGAGCGGCTGATGGGATTCGAACCCACGACCTTCTGCATGGCAAGCAGACGCTCTAGCCAACTGAGCTACAGCCGCGTCGGGCGCCGAGTTTAGCTCAGCCGCGCGGGGCCGCCCGAATCGCCCCGACTAGCGCTCGAGTTCGGCGAGCAGGCCGGCGAGGTCGAGGGGGCGCGTGTACATCTCGACCCCCGCAGAGCCGTCGGCGGGCCGCGGCCACTCCTCGGCGGGACGATCCCAGTAGAGCTCGACGCCGTTTTGGTCGGGATCGCGCAGATAGATCGCCTCGCTGACGCCGTGGTCGGAGGCGCCATCGAGCGGGATGTCGGCGTCGCGCACGCGGGCGAGCGCGTCGGCGAGCGCGGAGCGGGTCGGGTAGCGAATCGCGGTGTGAAAAAGGCCGGTGGAACCCGGCGGCGGCGGCGAGCCGCCGCGCGATTGCCACGTGTTGAGGCCGATGTGGTGGTGATAACCGCCCGCCGAGACGAAGGCCGCATCGCTCCCCCAGCGGGCCTGGACCTCGAATCCGAGCACCCCGCAGTAGAAGCCGAGCGCCCGCTCGATGTCGGCCACCTTGAGGTGGACGTGGCCGATGTCGACCGCGGGATCGATCGGCTTGTCCGGGTTGCCGGCGGTCATTCCGGCGTAGTCAACCACGCTCCAGGCCGCGACCCCGTAATGGCTTCAGTCGGGTGGGGGCGCTCAGGCGAGGGTGCCGTCGAGCGCCTCGTTGACGAGCCGGTCCGCCACGGCGTTGTGCTCGCGACGCACGTGGCGAATCGACCAGCGCTCGAAGTTGGCGAGCGCGGCACGCACCTGCGAGTGCAGTTCGCGCAGGCCCGCGTCCTTGACCTTATATTCGCCCTTGACCTGGCGCACGACCAGCTCCGAGTCGCCGACGAGGTCGAGCTCGGCGGCGCCTAGCGCCCGGGCTCGCTCGATCCCGAGCAGCAGCGCCCGGTACTCGGCGACGTTGTTGGTCGCCTGCCCGATCGTCTCGCCGATCTCCTCGAACACCTCGCCGTCCGCGGTGGCGAGCACCGCGGCGATCGCCGCCGGCCCGGGATTGCCCCTGGCGCCGCCGTCGACGTTGACCACCAGGCGGCGCGAGCGCTCAGTCAAGGCTGAGCGTGCCGTCCTCGGCGGCGCTCGCGTTCCACTTGCGATCCTCGGCGGGCAGCTCCGAGATCTCGTCGCCCTTGGCGAGCTCGCTCACGTGCTCGCCCCTTACCCGCCATCGATACCAGGAGAGGTCCCAGGCGACGACGATCAGCGCGCCGCTGGCTCCCGAGTCGTGCACCGAGACGCGCGGCTGACCCAGTGATCGCAACAGTCCGGCGATCTTGCGCGGCTCGCCGCTGGCGTTGAAGACGTCGAGCGGCGCCCGGGCCTCCTCGGGCTCCGGCTCGGGGGCCGGCTCCGGCTCCGCGGCCGCGGCCGCGGGCGCGGGCGCGGGGCGAGCGTCGGACGCGGCCTCGGCGCGCCAGGCGAGCACCTCGCGCAGGGCGCTTCCAACCCGCGCCCGCCGGCGCTCGGGAGCGTGGCGGGTCGCCGTCGCGGCGAACGCCGCCGGGATCCAGCCCTCTGTCTCCGCGCGCGGCTTGCACAGTGCGCACACCTGCACGGTCTCACCATCGCGGTCGACGTACTCGCTCGCTCGCTCTCCGCGCAGGATCGTCCGTCGACAGACCGCGCAAACCAGGAACTCGCTGTTCGACTCGGCCACGGCCGCAACGTAGACGATCGGGCCCGCGCCCGCCCGGGACGGAAGGACCGACGCAGCTAGGCCTTCACGCCCCGCTCGTCGCCGGCTTTCGCCTCGGCGACGACCTTCTGGGCGATGTGGCCAGGGACCTCCTCGTAGCGCAGGAACTCCATCGTGTAGTCGCCCCGACCACCGGTAATTGCGCGCAGGTCGGGCGCGTAGTCCAGCACCTCTGCCATCGGCACCTCGGCCTTGATCTCGGTCGCCGAGCCCTTCGGCTCCATCCCCAAAGGCCTTCCGCGGCGGGAGTTGAGGTCGCCGATCACGTCGCCGACGACGTCCTCGGGCACGGCGATCGTCATCTGCATGATCGGCTCGAGCAGGTAGGCGTCGGCCTCGGCGACGGCCTGCTTGAACGCCATCGAACCGGCGATCTTGAACGCCATCTCCGAGGAGTCGACGCTGTGGTGCTGGCCGTCGAAGAGGCGCACCCTGACGTCCTTCATCGGATAGCCCGCGAGCACCCCGGCGGCCATCGCCTCGACGATGCCCTTCTCGACCGCGGGGATGAAGCCGCCCGGGATGACCCCGCCCTTGATCGCGTTGACGAACTCGAACCCCTCCCCCGTCTGGGCCGGCTCGATCTCGATCCGGCAATCTCCGAACTGCCCTCGGCCGCCGGTCTGCTTCTTGTAGCGGCCGTGCGCCTTCGCCGGCTTGCGGATCGTCTCGAGATAGGGCACCCGCGGCGGATGCAGCTCGATCTCGGCGCCGAAGCGGCGCTTCATCCGGTCGACGATCACCTCGACGTGGATCTGGCTCAGCCCGGCGATGATCTGCTCGCCCGTCTCCGGATCGCGGTGGACGTCGAGGGTCGGGTCCTCCTCGGTGAGGCGCCGCACCGCGCTGGCCGCCTTCTCCTCGTCTCCCTTCGACTTCGGCTCATAGGCGAATGCCATAACCGGTGCCGGCAGGGCGAGCGGCGGGAAGCGGATCGCCGTGTCCTTGCCGGCCAGCACGTCGCCGGCCCGGGTCTCGCGCAGCTTCGCCACCGCGCCGATGTCGCCGGGACCGAGCTCGTCGATGGGGGTCATCTCCTTGCCCTCGGGCGCCGCGAGCTGCCCGATCCGCTCCTTCGAGCGCTGGACCGCGTTTTGGACGTGGGAATCGCTCTTCAGCTCACCGGCGTAGACGCGGAGCATGTTGATCCGCCCGGTGTAGGGGTCGGCGGTCGTCTTGAAGACGTAGGCGATCAGGTCGCCCGACGCGTCGGGCTCGATCTCGACCCGCTCGCCGTCGGCGTCGAGCGCCGCGACGGCCCCGCGCATCGCCGGCGAGGGGACGTCCTCGACCAGCGCCTCGAGCAGCCGGTTGGTGCCCAGGTTGCGAGTGGCGACGCCACAGGTGACCGGAAACAGGTGGCCCTCGGTGACCCCCTTTTTCAGCGCCGCGACGATCTCGTCGTGGGAGATCTCCTCGCCCTCGAGGTAGCGCTCCATCAGCTCGTCGGAGTTCTCGGCAACCTCGTCCATGAGCTTCTCGCGGTACTCCTCCGCCTGGGCACGGAGCGCGTCCGGGATCTCCACCTGCTTCGCGTTGCCGCGCTCCTCGCCCTCGTACTCGAAGGCTGTCATGTCGATCAGGTCGATCACCCCGCGCATCTCGTGCTCGGAGCCGATCGGAATCTCGGTCGCGACCACGTGCTGGCCGAAGGCCGTCTTCAGCGAGTCGAGGCTGCGGAAGAAGTCGGCGCGCTCGCGGTCGAGCATATTGACGAACACCAATCGCGCCAGGCCCTGCTCATCGGCGCGCCGCCAGAGCCTCTCGGTGTGCACCTCGACGCCCATGACGCCGTTGACGACGAACACCGCCGCGTCGACGATCCGCAGCGCTGCGAGCGTGTCGGCGATGAAGCTCGACTCGCCCGGCGTGTCGATCATGTTCACCTTGCGCCCATCATGCTCAAACGAGGTCACGGCGGCGCCGATCGACATCCCGCGCTCCTGCTCGTCGTCCTCGAAATCGCAGACGGTCGAGCCGTCCTCCACCCGGCCGAGGCGGTTGACGACGCCGGACTCGAACAGGATCGCCTCGGCGAGGCTCGTCTTGCCGCTCCCCCGATGACCTACAAGCGCGACGTTTCGGATGCGGTCGGGCGGGTTGTGCGGCATGCGCCGAAATCTATAGAACGAGGGCGCTCGGCCATGATCGCGGCAAAACGCCTACGCGCGCGGGTGAGACTTTGCGTACTCGCTGCGCAGGCGTGAGGGCTCGACCCGGGTGTAGATCTGGGTCGTGGAGACGCTCGAATGCCCGAGGAGCTCCTGGATCGAGCGCAGGTCGGCGCCG
This sequence comes from Solirubrobacterales bacterium, assembly GCA_021155855.1. Lineage (GTDB taxonomy): Bacteria > Actinomycetota > Thermoleophilia > Solirubrobacterales > 70-9 > WHSW01. The sequence goes on along the minus strand of JAJNAZ010000017.1, from coordinate 40,897 downwards.
CCCTCGAGCAGATGGGTCGCGAAGGAGTGCCGCAGCGTGTGCGGCGAGATCCGCCCGGCGACCGCCGCCTCGCGGACCCATTTCTCAAGCCGCCGGCGCACGTCGGAGGGCGACAGGCGCCGGCCGCGGCGGGAGACGAACAACGCCCGCTCCTCGGGTGCCGGTCCGAGCGCCCGGCGCGCCAGCTCGAGATAGCGTCGCAGCGCCCGCTGCGCCGGCTCGCCGACCGGAACCACCCGGGCCTTGTCCCCCTTGCCGGTGACGCGCACGGTCTCGGCGTCGAAGTCGGGGTCGCCGAGATCGAGCGAGACGATTTCCTCCGCTCGCAGCCCGCATGAGTAGGCGAGCTCGAAGAGCGCCCGGTCGCGGAGCTCGAGCGAGCTTCGCGCCGGAATCCGGTCGAGCAGCGCGGCGACCTCGTCACGGGCGAGCACCCGCGGCAGGCGGGAGTCGCGCTTCGGCGTCGGCAACAGGTCGGCGGGGTTCTCGGCCGCGGCGCCGGTGGCGACGAGGTGGGCGTGAAAGCCGCGGGCGGCGGCCAGCTTGCGTGCCACGCTCGCCCTCGCCAGGCGGCGCTCGGAGAGCACCCCCGCGTAGGCGCGCAGATCCCGGTAGACAAGCTGTCCCGGCTCCCGCCTGCGCGCCGTCGCCCAGGCGGCGAGCTCGAGCAGGTCGCGGCCGTAGGCGCGCAGCGTCGCCGCCGAGGCGCCGCCGGTGCTCAGCTCGCGCGCGTAGCCCTCCAGCGCCCGCTCCCACGCGCGACTGGCCTCGAGCTGATCCCGCCTGGGCGCATCCAGGGCCATCGAAGGGAACAGTTCGCCACCAAAATCACGACGCCTGCCGCCGAGGCGGCGACAACCGAGCAGGTCGGGGGAAGCAGGCCGAGCGGCGAGGCGAGCGTAGGGATGGCCTACGTGAGCGAGACGCTCGGCCGATGACCCCGAGATGCGAAGGTTTGCAGCCGCCTCAGCCGATGTAGATCGGGGTTCCGACGTCGACCTGGTCGTACAGCTCGATCACGTCGGGGATCGACATCCGGACGCAGCCGTGCGAGGCGGCGGTGCCGAGCGAGGCGACGTCGTCGGTGCCGTGGATGCCGGCGCCGTCGAAGATGCCCATCCAGCGCTCCTTGAGCGGGTTCTCGGGCGCCCCGCCGGGGACAACCGTGCCGGCGAGGTCGCCGGCCCAGTCGGAGTCGGGCACGTTCCAGGCCGGGTCGACGGCCATGTTCTGGATGCTGTACACGCCGGCCGGGGTATCGAAGCCCTGGGCGCCGATCGCCACCGTGTAGGTCTTCGCGAGCTGCAGATCCTTCCACAGGCTGAGTTCGAAGGTGGAGCGGTTGACGGTCAGATAAGTCGGATACTTCTGCGCCAGCTCGTCGGTCGTGACCTCCGGCTCGATCCGCTCGATCGGCAGCGACACGCGGCGCTGGGTGGGGCTTTGCACCGCGGACTCGAGCTTCGCGCGCAGCTTTTCCTCGACCACCGCGATCCCCTCCTGGGCCTCGACCGGACTCAGCGAGGTCGGCGTCGGCTCGATCGAGGCATCGATCGGGTCACGGTTGACCTCGGCGGCCACCTTGTCAATGAACTCGGTCAGGGCCTTGTCGGAGTAGGTGATCTGGGGCGAGATCGCGACATCGACCTCGCCGTCGGTCACGTAGCGCCAGACCCGGCTCGGCAGGCCGCCGTCCTGGCTCTCGTCGAGCGCCCGATCGACCATCCCGTCGACGTCGGAGGCGACCTCGAGCTTCTCCGGGCTGAGCTTGTACTTGATCCCCTCGAAACCGACGGCGACGTGCTTTTGCAGCGGCTCGACCAGCTTGGAGTCGACCACCTCGCGAGCCTCCTTGGGGGACATCCCGCCGACGTTGACGCCGCCGATCGTCACCCCTTCAGCGATCTGATCGGAGCGCGAGTTGTCCCACGCATAGGCACCGACCGCGGCCACCAGCATGACCGCGATAAGCAAGACGACCGCTATCTGCAGCTTGCGTCCCACCGTCGTGATTAGTGTAGGGCGAAGCTCGTCGAGTTCCGTTGCAAAGCTGACTAGCCTGCAATCAGGCCTTCAGATCCCGAGCGGCTCGCGATCGGCGGCGACACCGTCGTCGCCCGCCCGCCCACGACGCACATGTGGGCTCCAGCGCAAGAACTCCTCCACCTCGCGCTCGTAGTGATAGCCCTCCTCATGTCCGCGCCTGACCGGCTCCAGCCGCAGGTGCTCGCCGAGCCTGATCACGGTCTCGCGTGAGGTGTAGCCGTAGTCGAAGCCGGTCGCCTTGTAGAGGCGGTTGTCGACGCCGCGGCCGAAGCGCAGCAGGTTGAGCATCTCGTCGGGAATGCGGAAGCCGAGCCGCCGCAGCGGGGCGAGCAGCGCAGCGGTGCCGAACGGGGGCAGCGCCGGCAGCGCCCGCTTGCCGAGCAGCCCGATCGCCTCCGAGAGCGCCAGGACCCCGTCCGCGGCGACGTTGTAGACACCCGGGATCGAGTTCAGGGCCGCGTGCTCGAGCGCGTGCACGATGTCGTCCTCGTGCACGAACTGAAGCCTCGGGTCAAAGCCGAGCACCGTCGGCACCACGGGCAGCGAGAACATGCGGGTGAAGTTCGTGTCCACGTCGGGGCCGAGCACGTTCGCGCAGCGCAGCACGGTGACGGTGACCTCCGGCCGTTTGTCGGCGAAGTCCGCGACCGCGTTGTCGGCCTCGACCACATCACGCTCGATCCTGCTCCGCGGTGGGTGTGGGCGGCGCATCGGCTCGGTGAAGAAGGCCGGGTCGTCCTGCTCGGAGCCGTAGTAGTTGGTCGAGCTCTTGAACACGAACTTCCGCACCGGCGAATCGGAGCCCGTGCAGGCGGCGAGGATGTTCATCGTCCCGATGACGTTGTTCTCGTGCGCCTCGCGGGGGGCGGCGCCGAGCGAGTTGACGATCAGCCGCGTGTCGATCACCGTGTCGATCTCGGCCGCGCGGACGATCCGCTGGATCAGCGAGTGCTGGTTCGAGACCTTGACGAACTCCGTGCGCTCGAGCTCACGCCGGGGCTCGGTGGCATCGACCCCGATGATCGTCTCGACCTGCTCGAAGCCCTCGAGCGCCTGCGCCAAGCGGGCGCCCCAGTAGGTCGAGAGGCCGGTGACCAGGATGCGACGGCTCGGCATCTACCCGAACCAATCCCTGCCGCCGGCATGCTCAGCCGCGCTTCCGCTGCCGGCGGGCATTACCCGAACCAAACCGATTTCCTTCGCGCGACGATCTGGTGCAGGTTCTCCTGGATCCGGGCGCGGATCTCCTGGGCGACCGTCTGCACGAGCGCCTTGTCCTCGGCAGCGGCGGGGCCGCCGAGCTCGACCGTGTCGATCGGCTCCAAAAAGCGGAGCTTGAACTTCGCCGGCAGGTAGCCGAGCATCCCCAGCGGGCCGAGCCAGGGGAACGTCGGGGTGATCGGGAAGTAGAGCAGTCCCGTGAGCCGCTGCATGAAGCCAACGTGGGCGAAGATCGGAGCGGCCTCCTCGGCGCCGACGACGCAGACCGGCACCAGCTTCGCCTCGGCGCGGATCGCCGCTTCGACGAAGCCCCCGCGGCCGAACCGCCGCAGCCGATAGCGATCCTTGTAGAGCTTCTCGGTCCCCTTGCGCCCCTCGGGAAAGACGAGCACGAGCTGGCGCTCGTCGTAGAGCAGCCGGTGCACGTTCGCCGGATGGGCGGCGACGCCGCCGATCTTCGGGATCAGCATTGAGAACCCGGGATAGCCCTTGAAGAAGTGCTCGACGGTGATGTAGAGCGGGCGCCCGGCGGGCTGCTCCTCGCGAATCGCCTTGGCGATCATCGCCGCGTCCGGGGGCAGCGCACCGGAGTGGTTGGAAACGAGCAGCGCACCGCCTTCGGCGGGCACGTTCTCGATCCCCTCGACCTCGGCTCGAAACCAGTAGCGGTAGAAGAACTCGATCAGGGTCCGGTCCATCGCCCCCTCGACCCGCTCCGAACGCCCCCAGTCGTCGAGCCGCCGCTCGGGCTCGATCGCGGGCAGCAGATCGCGCATCCGCTCGGCCGGACGGCGCTCGGGGAGGTGGTCGGCCGGCGCCTGCGCGGCCTCGTCGGAGACCGGCTCGGAGACGTGCGAGAGGGAAGTTCGCTCGGGCGGCATGGGCGGGTCATAGTATCCCGGCCCCGATGCGTTCCAAGGATCAGGTCAGGCGGGCGGTGTGGAAGGGGATGGACCGCGAGGGCGTATCGCGGTTTCCCGGGGCCGAGGGGCGGATTCCCAACTTCGCCGGCGCGAAGCTCGCCGCCGAGAGGCTGGCCGGCCACCGAACCTGGAAGCGCGCCCAGGTGATCAAGGCGAATCCCGATTCGCCCCAGACCCACGTCCGCCGTCGCGCGCTCGAGCAGGGAAAGACGATCGTGATGGCGGTGCCGCGCCTGCGCGATCAGCACCCGTTCCGGCTGCTCGACCCGCGGGCGCTGTCGGCCGAGCAGGTGCGTGAGGCGGCGACGATCAAGGGCGCGCTGCGCCACGGCCGGGTAATGGCCGACGAGGAGCTGCCGGAGATCGACATCGTGCTCACCGGTTCGGTGGCGGTCAATCTCAAGGGAGCCCGGATCGGCAAGGGCGGCGGCTTCTCGGACATCGAGTACGGGCTACTGATCGAGGCGGGCAAGATCGACGACCACACCGTGGTCGCGACCACCGTGCACCCGATCCAGATCCTGCGCGAGAACCTGTTGGTCACCGACCACGACCTGCCGGTGGACCTGATCGCGACCCCACGCGCCGTGATCGAGGTCGAGCGCGAGTTCCCACGACCGCGCGGCATCCTCTGGGACCACCTCCAGCCCCCGCAGATACACGAGATCCCGATTCTGGAACGGATGGGCTACGCCTAGCGGGTATCGCTCACCTAGCCATCAAGCCAGATACCCGGCACCGAGCACGAGTGGGTCGCGAGTCTGGCGAGGCATCTCGGAGCCGCAGGGCTGCAGGGGGGGGTCCGCCGGCCGATACGAACACCTGTTCGCTAGAGTCGGGTTCGTGCGGTGCGACTTCTGCGGTTCCCGGATGATCAAATGGGTCCACCCCGCCGAGCGCGACTGGCTGGCCTGCGAGAAGTGCCATCGCGCGATCGAGGCCGAGGACCGCGAGGCGCTTCTCGACCGCGCTTCCCTGATTCCCGTCCCGCGAACAGTGTCCGATCGCTACGCGCCGCAGTACCTCGAGCGAGCCCGCCGGCTTCACTTCGAGTTCTGGGAGACGCGCTCGGGGCCGGCGCGTCCCGCTTAGGCCATCCGTCAAAGGTGTAATTCCACCGGGTGCCCTTGACGCTCGGACCAAGCCGGGATAGCTTCGGGTGAAGGGGACGTCGACCAGGAGACGGAGGCCGAGACCGTGAATCGACTTGCGATCGTGGCCGTGGGCTTCGTGGCCACCTCTGCGCTTGCCACACTCGCAGCCGATGCGCCCGAGGGCAGCTCCGACAAGCGGGGGTGCGGCTCGATCAATCTCGGCGAACCGCGGATCTTCTACAAGCACAACATGCGCTGTCACAAGGCCAAGCACTACGCGCGTCGCCTCTACAAGACCGACGGGCGCGATCAGCCGCGCCGGTTCACCTGTACCTCGAATAGCCACTTCAACCAGGGCGCCGCCTGCCGCCACGACTTCAAGAACAAAAATTTCGGCTGGCACCCCGCCGACAAGCGAAAGGCGGCCGCCAAGCGAAAGAAGTGCGGGACCTATCGCAGCGAGTCGAGCTATGCGAGGGGGAAGGTCATTGCGATCCGCGGGGTCGGTTGCCTCGAGGCTCGCAAGGTCGCGAAGACGTACGACCACACGGGGCGATCCCGCGGGCGGTGGGAGTGCTTTCTTGCGCACGGCGGAGGTCGCGCGCTGTTTTCCTGCGGATACGGGGGCACCGCCGGCGACGTCCGCGACTTCCCCCATGCGTTGGTCGCCAAGGGCGTCGGTGAGCGCGATCGGCCGCTCAAGGTCCGCCGCTAGGTCGTTCAAGCGAGGTGGGAGCAACTCGGGAGTCTTCACCTAGGGGCCGGGCCGCAGGCGTCTTGTGCAAGACGGCAAAGCGGGTAGTGAGGCGCTCCGCATGAGGCTCGATCCCTACGGCCCGCGCCCCGATCCGACCGCGGCCGAGGGGCCCGACCCCTACGGGAACCCGGATCCCGACTGGCTGCGGATCGATTGGCGCGCTCATCTGGCGAATGCCAGCGTCGGTGAGACGAGCGTGAACTACGCCGAGCTGCGGCCGCCACCCGAGGCGCAGCATCCTTTGGCGCTGGTCTTCGTCCACGGGCTCGGCGGCTGCTGGCAGAACTGGCTCGAGCAGCTCCCCCACTTCGCCCACCGTCATCGCGTGATCGCGCTCGACCTGCCCGGCTTCGGCTGCTCGCCCGAGCCGCCGTGGAAGATCTCGATCAGCGGCTACGGGCTGCTGCTGCGGGACTTCTGCGACGCGGTCGAGGTCAGCGACTGCGCCGTGATTGGCAACTCGATGGGTGGGTTCGTCGCGGCCGAGGCGGTGATCAACGAGCCCGAGCGGTTCGAGAAGCTCGCGCTGGTCTCGGCCGCCGGAATCTCGAGCGCCCGCCTGAGGCGCGAGCGGACCGAGGCGGTCGCCGGCATGCTCGCCGCCGGAGCCCCGTACCTGTTCAATCTGCAGCACCGCCTGTTCAGGCGCCCGCGGGCGCGCGCCGCCGCGTTTCGCAACCTGTATCGCCATCCCGGCCAGCTGCGGGCCGAGCTGTTGTGGGAGTTCTTCCAGGGCGGGATGCGCGGCGATGCGTTCGCCGAGGCGCTCGGCTCGCTCGCCGGCTATGACATCCTCGACCGCCTGGAGGAGGTCGAGGCGCCGACGCTGATCGTTTGGGGTCGCAACGACAACGTGGTCCCACCCCGCGACGCGCTCGAGTACGGACAGTTGCTGCGCAACTCGAGCACGGTGATCTTCGACGACACCGGCCATTTGCCGATGGCCGAGCGCCCACTGCGCTTCAACCGGGTGCTCGAGACGTTCGTGGAAAGCTGATGCGGAAGTGCTCTGGGCATGCCTGCTCGCCGCGGGCACCCAGCCAATCGGCGATGAAGCAGATTCCACCGAGCTTCGAGTCCGTCCGGGGCGCCTTGCTGGCGGTGATCGGATTCATCGCGATTCTCCTTCTCGTGATCGCCGGATCTGCGGCTGCGCTAGATCGTCCCTACGTCGCACTTGGCGACTCGGTCGCCGCTCCGAGCTCCAGCTATGTCGGGCTTCTCTTTCCCAACTTTCAGTCGCAGCTAGGCACCACGCAGCTGCTGAACCGCGCCCAGGGAGGCGCAACGAGCGGCTCGCTCCGAGGCTTTCAGCTTGCAACCGCTCTTGGCGACATCAACGCCGCATCCGACACCGCGGTCGTGACGATCGACATCGGCGGCAACGACCGTTTCGCCTGCGCAGATCAGTGGGATTCCTGTCCGTTCCGAGGCAACTTCGCCGCCACCCTCGACGATCTCGAGGGGGCACTCGCGGGCGACCCCGGCAGCGAGCCCTTTGCCGTGATGGCCTACTACAACCCGGGCGTCGGGACCGCGCAGGAGGCCGGCTACGACCGCGCTCTATTGGGGGCGAATGGCGTGGTGGGACTGAGCGACATCGGCACCGACGTCGGCCTCAACGACGTCATCCACCAGGAGGCCGCGGCTCGTGGGCTGCCTGTCGCAGATCCCTATCCGGCGTTCAAGCTCCACGGGCAGGCGTTCATGCAAGCAGACGGTATTCACCCGAACTCGGCAGGACAAGCTGCGATCGCGCAGACCTTCTGCGATGCGATCGCAATCTCGTGCGAGCTTGCACCGCCTCCGCCTCCGCCCCCACCGCCTGCGGATGCCAGCGCTCCAGAGACGCAGATCACCAAGGACGCGCCAAACAAGACAGAGAAGACCAAGCTCAAGTTCAGGTTCAAGTCCTCGGAGCCGAACTCGACTTTCGAGTGCAAGCTCGACAAGAGGGCCTGGAAGCTCTGCAGATCGCCGAAGAAGCTCAAGCAGCTCGATGAAGGCAAGCACAAGTTCAAGGTCCGGGCGATCGACGCGGCGGGCAACACGGACCGAACGCCCGCGAAGGACAAGTTCCGGGTCGTGAAGCCGAGGAGGGAGAGGTGAACAGGATCACCCCAAACCCAGCCGGCACCGAGGTGGATTACGCATTCGTCACCCGCACCGACGCCTCCCCAGCGCGCTTCGCCTTCGGCGATCTCGTCGTCGATAGCCGGTACCGCTGAGGTAGTTCTGGCCGAGGTACGGCAGCGGTGGCGACGGCACCCGGGCTAGACGGTTAGCGCCCCGTCCGAGGCCGAGGAGACGGTGCGCGCGTACTTCGCCAGCACACCGGTCCGATACTCCGGTTCCGGCGGCTCGTACTCGGCGATCCGGCGCTCGATCTCGGCTGCGGAGAGCGCGACCTCGAGCTTGCGCGCCTCGACGTCGATCGTCACCTCGTCGCCGTCGCGAAGCGCGGCGATCGGCCCGCCCTTGACCGCCTCAGGGGCGACGTGGCCGACCATCAGGCCGCGGGTGGCGCCGGAGAAGCGCCCGTCGGTGAGCAGCGCCACCTCCTCGCCCAAGCCCTCGCCGACGATCGCCGCGGTCACCTGGAGCATCTCGCGCATCCCAGGCCCGCCCGCCGGGCCCTCGTTGCGGATCACGATCATGTCCCCCGGCTGGATCGCCTGGTCCTTGACCGCGCGAAAGCACTCCTCCTCGGACTCGAAGATGCGCGCGGGCCCGGTCTGACCGGTGCGCTCGGTGCCCGCGAGCTTGACCACCGCGCCCTCGGGTGCGAGGTTTCCGCGCACGATCGCGAGCCCGCCCTCGCGCTTGATCGGGTCCGAGAGCTCGCGGACCACCTCCTGGCCCGGCCGTTCGGCCGCCGCCGCGGCCTCCTCACCGATCGTCCGGCCACTGACCGTGATCGCGTCGGGGTGGAGAATGCCCGCCTCGGCGAGCCGGCTGAGGATCAGCGGCACCCCGCCGGCCCGATAGAGGTCGGTGGCGACGAAGCGTCCACCGGGCTTCAGGTCGGCGAGCAGAGGCGTGTTGCGGGAGATGCGCTCGAAGTCGTCGATCGAGAGCTGCACCCCCGCCTCGCGAGCGACCGCGAGCAGATGCAGGACGCCGTTGGTCGAGCCTCCCGAGGCGCAGACGCAGGCGATCGCGTTCTCGAGCGATTCGCGCGTGATCACCTGGCTCGGACGCAAGTCGTCGGCGAGTACCCGGATCACCAGCTCGCCGATCCGCTCGGCGACCGTGGCCTTGTCCGGGTCCTCGGCGGGGACCATCGAGGAGCCGCCGGGTGCGATCCCGAGCGCCTCGAACGCACACGCCATCGTGTTCGCCGTGAACTGGCCGCCGCAGGCGCCGGCGCCCGGGCTGACCACGTCCTCCAGCGACTTCAGCTCCTCGTCGCTCATCTTGCCCGCCGCGTGCGCGCCGAGCGCCTCGAACAGCTCGACGATGGTCACGTCCTTGTCGTGCCAGCGGCCCGGCGCGATCGAGCCGCCGTAGAGCAACACGCCGGGGATGTCGAGCCGCGCGAGTGCCATCACCGCGCCGGGGATCGTCTTGTCGCAGGCGGCGACGGTGACGATCGCGTCGAACTGGTAGCCGCGCGCCATCAGCTCGATCGAGTCGGCGATCACCTCGCGCGAGACGAGCGAGGTCTTCATCCCCTTCGTCCCCATGGTGATCCCGTCGGAGATCGCGACCGTGTTGAACTCCATCGGCGTCCCGCCTGCCGCGCGCACGCCCTGCTTGATGTGCGCGGCGAGCCCGCGGAGGTGGAAGTTGCAGGGCATCGCCTCGGTCCAGGTGTTCGCGATTCCGATCGTCGGCCGCGAGAGCGCCGCGTCGTCGAAGCCGATTCCCTTCATGTAGGCGCGTGCCGCCGCCCGGTCGGGCCCGTCGAAGACCGCCGTCGAGCGCGGGCGCGGGAGCGCCCGCCCCCTATCCGTCTCGCCGCTCACGAACTCTGGCTCGCGCTCCGCGTCGAAGCACGTCTTGCTTGTTTGTCGCTCCGCGCTCACCGGGCGGCCGAGTCTAGATGCCGCGAGGCGCGCCACTCGGCGAGGCGGGCGAGGTCGCGGCGCACGTGGTCGGGGTCGAGCTGGTGCCCCGGCGGGTTGAGGTTCGCGGTCGCGATCAACTCGCGCTCGCGCCCCTGCAGCGCCAGCCACTTGGCGAGCACATCGTCGGCGTCGGGGAGCCGCCCGCCGGCGTCGCGAAAGCGGACGCAGTACTCGGAGAGCAGTCGCCCGGTGCGCGTCTCGTACGCGATCAGCGGGCGATGGGGATAGACGAGGTACGCGTAGCCGCTACTCGGATCGCCTCGGCCGGGGACGCTGAGGAAGCCGAGCCGATCGTAGGCGTCGAAGTCCTCGGCCGCGAGCGCCGCTCGGAGCAGCTCGCGGGCACGGTGCTCGACAGCCTCCACGCTCAGCCGCCCGATGCCGGCGGATAGAAGACGACCCGCTCGGCGTCGCGGGGCACTTCGGCGAAGTCGCGCACCATCACCGCCTCGCGCCTGCCGTGCTGCGCGGTCGGCACCGCCGCCCACATCCCCAGATCGAGCTGACGCCGAAACGCCTCGATCAGCCTTTCCTCGTCCTCGGCGACGTCCGGGTCGCCCTCTGCGAGCAGGACGTCACCGCGGCCGGGCCTCATGCGAACCAGCTTCATCGAGACCAAGTATCGCGCGCAATCCCGAATACGTCGACGGGACCGGCGCCCCTGCCGATCCCGCGCAGCCCGTTGCCGACCGCCTCGGCAGCCACCTCCTTCGCCCTGCGGGCCGCCTCTGCGAGCTCCTCGCCACGGGCCAGGAACGCCGCCAGGGCGGATGAGTGGGTGCAGCCAGAGCCGTGCGAGGCGCCCGCCGCGTAGCGCGGCCCATCGATCCGCAGCGACCCGCCGGCGTCGGTGAGCACATCGGCGCCATCGTCGGAGTGCCCGCCGGTGACCACCACCGCGTCCGGCCCGAGCGCCAGGATCGCGCTCCCGAGCTGCTCCGGCGTCGTCGACTCACCGAGTCCCGAGAGCGCGCGCGACTCGGCCAGGTTCGGCGTCACCACGCTGGCCCGGGGGAGGACGCGCTCGATCAGCGCCGCCTTGGCGCCGGGGTCGAGCAGTGTCGCCCCGCTCTCGGAGACCATCACCGGGTCGACGACCACGGGGGCCCCGGCGACGAGCTCGAGTGCCTCGACGACCGCCTCGATCGTCGGCTCGTCGGCGAGCATGCCGACCTTGACCGCGTCGACGCCGATGTCCGATGCCACCGCCGCGACCTGGGCAATGATCATCTTCGGCGACACCGGGGCGACCATCTCGACCCCGACCGTGTTCTGCGCCGTCAGGGCGGTGATCGCGGTCATTCCGTGGACGCGGCAGCGCGCGAACGCCTTCAGGTCCGCCTGGATCCCGGCTCCGCCGCCGGAGTCCGATCCGGCGATCGCCAGACAGCTGGGCACGCGCGTCTGATTCGGCATGGCCGCAACTTAGTGCCTACCCCCGGGCGCCCGGTCGGGCGGCGTCAGGTCGGTCCGCCCCCAGCGGCCGAATGGGTCCGCGGTGACGTAGCCGAGCCGCTCGAGCCGCGCCAGCGCCACCGCCGCCTCGCGCGGCGCCAGGTCGCCGTCGAGGGCGACTCGGTCGACGGTCGCGGCGCCGCCGCCGACCAGCTCGACCACGGCGCGCAGCGGCGCCTTTAGCGGCGGGCCGGCGCGCGGGGCCGGCGCCGCGTGCAGCTGGGGGCGGCCCGGCTCGACGCCGACCCCAAAGAGCAGGTCGAGGACGTCGCGCGCGTCGCGGATCAGGTGGGCGCCCTCCTTGATCAGGTCGTTCGCCCCCTCGGCCACCCGGACGCCGAGCTGGCCGGGCACCGCACCGACCGTACGCCCGAGCTTGGCCGCCAGGTCGGCGGTGATCAGGCTGCCCGAAGGTTGCGCCGCCTCAACGATCACCGCCACCGCCCCGAGCGCGGCCATGATCCGGTTGCGGGCCGGGAATTGATGCTTGCGCGCTTCGGTGCCGGGCGGATGCTCGGAGATCACCGCGCCGACGCCCAGGATCTCCCGATACAGGGCTCGGTTCATCGGCGGATAGACGTTGTCCGGCCCGCCGGCGAGCACGGCGATCGTGGCGCCGCCGCCGAGCAGCGCACCCCGGTGTGCCGCCGCGTCGATCCCGCGCGCCATCCCGGAGACGACCGTGACGCCGGCGACTGCGAGGTCACGGCCGAGGCGCTCGGCGACCCGCAGCCCGTAGCCGCTCGCCTGCCGGGCGCCGACGATCGTCACCACCGGATCCCGGGCGAGCCCGGCGATCGCATCTCGGCGCCCGGCGCCGTAGAGCAGCGGCTGCTCGGGTGGGTCGAGGTCGGTGAGGCAGACCGGGTAGTCGGTAGAGCTGCGCTCGATCGCCCACGGCCCTCCCGCGCTCATCGCGACTCCCGGCGCCGCAGCGTCAGCGCCTCGTCGACGTGGGCGACCTCGATCGCTTCGGCCTGATCGAGGTCGGCCACGGTCCGCGCGAGGCGGATCACGCGCCCGCGGCCGCGCCCGCTGAGCCCGGCCGCGAGCCCGGCGTCGGCGAGCATCCGTTCGATCTCGGCCCCGATCTCGATCTCGGCCGGCGTCAGCTGCGCGTTGGCCCGGTCGCCGCGAGAGCGGGCTCGCTGGCGCTCACGCGCGGCCAGCACCCGGTCGCGGATCGCGGCGGAGCTCTCGCCGGCCTCGGTGAACGACGACAGATCCGGCTGCTCAACCGCCATCGAGATGTCGATCCGGTCGGCGAGGGCACCGGTCAGCTTCGCCTCGTAGGCTCGCACCGAGGCCGGGTCGCAGCTGCACTGCCCCGACCGTGGGCCGGTCCCGCAGGGACAGGGGTTGGCGGCCGCGATGAGCTGGAAGCGGCAAGGAAGCTCGATCGCATACCGGGCCCGGACCAGGAGCACGGTGCCATCCTCGAGTGGCTGGCGCAGCGCCTCGAGCGTGTCGCGGCCGAACTCCGGCAGCTCGTCGAGAAACAACACCCCTTGGTGAGCGAGGGTCACCTCGCCGGGACGCGGCGGGTTGCCGCCGCCGATCAGCCCCGCGGTGGAGACCGTGTGATGCGGCGCTCGAAACGGGCGCCGGCGGGCAACCGCGGGCCCGACCGACCGCCCGCAGGCGCTGGCCACCCGCGCCGCCGCAATCGCCTCGTCGGGGCCGAGCGGCGGCAGGATCGAGGGCAGGCGTCGTGCCGCCATCGACTTGCCGGCGCCCGGCGGGCCGCTGACCAGCAGGCTGTGACCGCCCGCGGCCGCGACCTCGAGCCCGCGGCGCAGGGCGGGCTGGCCGCGCAGGTCGGCGAGGTCGGGCACCGGGCCATCGCCGTTCGGCGGTGGAGACAGCGCCGGCGGCCGAGGGGGCTCGTCCTCGCCGCCGAGTCGCTGGAGCTGCTCCAGGCGCTCGACCGGGACGATGCCGCACCCGGCGACCAGCGCGGCCTCGGGGCCGCAGGCAGCCGGGACGACGATCGCGCGCGCTCCCGCGCGGCTCGCCGCCTCGGCCATCGCCAGCGTTCCCGGCACCGCCCTGATCGAGCCGTCGAGGGCGAGCTCACCGGCCAGCGCGACATCGGCCAAGGCTCCCTCCGGCAACTGCTTGGTGGCGGCGAGCACCGCCGCGGCGATCGCGAGGTCGAAGCCTGGCCCCGCCTTGCGCAGGTCGGCCGGCGCCAGGTTCGCGGTGATCCGCATCTGCGGGAACTCGAACCCGGAATTGGCGAGCGCCGCGCGGACCCGTTCGCGCGACTCGCGCACCGCCGCGTCGGGCAGGCCGACGAGGGCGAATGAGGGCAGCCCGTTGCGCACGTCGGCCTCGACCAGGACCTCCCGGGCCTCGACCCCGAGGATTGCGAACGTGCGGACGGCGGCGAGCACGCGCCGACCGTAGGGCGGCCGAGCGCGCGAATGGCCGCTCAATCGTGGCAAATCCGTTCCGATCGCCGCGCATCGGGCGCGCTCGTGCGACCTAGTCTCGGCCGCGATGACCGCCGCTCGCCAGAGGCTGGGACGCGAGGCCGAGACGCTCGTCGCCGAGCGGCTCGAGCGGGCCGGGTGGAGCCTCGTCGCGCGCAATGCGCGCCCGAGCGAGATGCGGGGCGAGATCGACCTGATCGGCCTCGACGGCGCGGCGCTCGTCTTCGTCGAGGTCAAGGCCCGGCGGGCCGGCTCGACGCGCGGCCCGGAGACACCGGCGATGGCGGTCGGCCCGCGCAAGCGCGCCAGGCTGCGCGGGCTCGCGGCCGCCTGGCTGCGCGAGCGGGCCTACGACGTGCCCCGCCACCGCGAGCTTCGCTTCGACGTCGTCGCGCTGCGGCTCGATGCGGCCGGCCGGCCGGTGGAGTACGAGCACCTCAGGGGCGCCCTCTAACCCCCGAAGCTCAGCTGCGAATAGGCGATCGAGGCGAAGGAGCGACGGTGCAGTGCCGAGGGGCCGAGCTCGACGATTGCCGCCCGGTGCTCGGGAGTCGAGTAGCCGACGTTGCCATCGAACCCGAACCCGGGGTATGACCGGGCGATTCGATGCATGTAGCGGTCGCGGGTGACCTTCGCGACCACCGAGGCGGCGGCGATCGCGGCGCTGCGCGCATCGCCGTCGATCACCGCACGATGCTCGACCCCACATTGCGGAACCCGGAATCCGTCCGTGAGGCAGACCGCACCCGGCACGGCGACGCGCTCGAGGCTGCGCGCCAGCGCGGCGAGGTTGGTGACGTGCAGCCCGCGACCGTCGATCCCGCGCACGCAGCGCACCGTGACCGCGACCCGAGCGGCTGCCCGGACGACCACCGGGTAGAGCTGCTCGCGCTCCTCGATCGTGCGCTGCTTCGAATCGTCGAGCATTCCCAGGGACCGCCGATCGCCGAGGCCGAGGCGCTCGTAGTCGATCAGCACCGCGGCCGCGACCAGCGGCCCCGCGAGCGAGCCGCGGCCCGCCTCGTCGGCGCCGGCGACGAAGCGGGCGCCGAACTCGCGGTCGAACCGAAACAGCTTCGCGGCGCGGCGTCGCCGGCGCCGCGCGGCGCGCTTGGCCGACTCGGAGGCGGAGGCCTTAGAGCGTGCCGATTCGCTTCGGCGGCCAGTAGGTGGCGAAGGCCTGGCCGATGATCCAGTCCCGGGGGACGGGTCCCCAGAAGCGGCTGTCCTTGCTGGCGCCACGGTTGTCGCCCATCATGAAGTAATGCTCGGGTGGAATCGTGATCTCGGTCTTAAAGTCGCAGCCGCCGAGTCCGCGACATGGGCGAATTTCCCAGTTGCCCTCGAGCGGCTCGCCGTTGACGATCGGGATCCCGCCCTCGATCCGCAGCCGGTCGCCGGGCCCGGCGACGACCCGCTTGATGAAGTTCTCGTCGGCCATCTCGGTGACCGGCTGCGCGCAGGCCTGCCCCCGCGCCGGCTCGATCCCGCACTCCCTGCCGCTGAGCGCCCCCCGCGGCGGGTGGAAGACGACGATGTCGCCGATCTCGGGGTCGCCGCCGAGCTGGTGCGAGAACCGGTTGACCAACACGCGCTGGCCCACCTCGAGGGTCGGCTGCATCGACTCCGAGGGAATCTGGTACGGCTTCACCGCAAACGCCTGCACGGCGAGCGCCAGGCTGATCGCCAGCGTCGCCACCAGGACGAGCTCGAACAGCGCACCGCGCCGGCTTGTCGGTTTCGGGATCCCGACCACGCAACTAGAGGATGCCGAGGCGATTCGGCGGCCAGTAGGTGAAGAACGCCTCGCCGATCATCCAACCGCGCGGAATCGGGCCCCAGTAGCGGCTGTCGTCGCTCGCCCCGCGGTTGTCGCCCATCATGAAGTAGTGGTCCTCAGGGATCGTGATCTCGGTCTCGAAGTCGCAGCTGCCGAGTCCCCGGCAGGGCCGGACGTAATCCTCCTCGGGCGGCGGCTCGCCGTTGACGATCGGGATCCCGCCCTCGATCCGCAGCCGATCGCCGGGCCCGGCGACGACCCGCTTGATGAAGTTCGTCTCGGCCATTTCGGGAGTCGGCTCCGGGCACGGCTGTCCGGGCCGGCGCTCGGGCTTCTCCACGCCGCACTGGTTGCCGCGCTCGGCACCGACCGGAGGATGGAAGACGACGATGTCGCCGATCTCGGGGTCACCGCCGAGCCGGAACGAGAACCGGTTGACCAACACCCGCTGGCCGACGTCGAGCGTCGGTTCCATCGAGGGCGAGGGGATCTGGTAGGGCTTGACCACGAACGCCTGGATCCCGAGCGCGAGGCCGATCGCGAGCCCGACGATGAGGACGAGCTCGAAAAGTGCGCCGCGACCCGTTGTCGGCTTCGGGATCAGGCCCGGTCTTCCTCGGAACCCTCGCCCTCGGCGTCGTCACCCTCCGACTCGCCCCCGGTCGCGGATTCCCCGGGGGCCTCCGCGGATGCATCCTCCTCCGGCCCCTGCTCATCGGCATCGGCTGTCACCTCAGCGTCCTCGCCCCCCTCGGTGTCGTCGGCCTCGACCTCGGCGCCCTCGCCCTCGGCGTTGCCCTCGCCCTCGCCCTCCTCGGGCGTCACGGTCTCGGCCTCCTCCTGGCTGACGCCCTCGGAGTCGACCGCCGCCACCTCCTCCGCCTCGCCGAGGACGAGGTCGTCCTCGATCCCCCAGCGGCGCTCCGCCACCCGGGCGCGCTTGCCGACGCGCCCGCGCAGGTAGTAGAGCTTCGCCCGGCGAACGTCGCCGCGGGCGACGACCTCGAGCCGCTCGATCTTCGGCGAGTGCACCGGGAATGTCCGCTCGACCCCGACTCCGAACGACTGCTTGCGCACGGTGAAGGTCTCACGCGCTCCATCCCCCTGGCGGCCGATCACGATGCCCTCGAACACCTGGGTCCGCCGGCGGGTGCCCTCGATCACCTGGAAATGAACGCGAACCCGGTCGCCGGGCTCGAAGCGCGGGACCTTCTTCAGCTGGCGCTGCTCGATGCTCTCGATGATCGTGCTCATGGTGGCGTCGACTCCGGGTGGGCGGCCGGGCGCCCGGAATGGGCCGGAAAAAGCGCGGGACCTCGGGGCCCGCGCGGGCGTCAGATAGTAGACAACTCGCCGCTAAGCGGTGACTAAGCGGCTCACCGAGCGCGTCGGCGAGCCTGCTCGGCCCGCCACCGGCGCACGCGCTCGTGGTCCCCGGAGAGCAGCACATCGGGCACCTTCCAACCCCGGTAGACCGCCGGGCGGGTGTAGTGCGGGTACTCGGGGGCGCCCTCGAGCGCTTCCGAGAACGACTCCTCGACCGCGCTGTCGGCGTGACCCAGCGCGCCGGGCAATTTGCGAATCACGGTGTCGACCACCACCATCGCCGCCAGCTCACCGCCGGAGAGCACGTAGGGACCGATCGAGACCGCGTCGTCGGCGAGCCGCTCCCGGACCCGCTCGTCGACCCCCTCGTAGCGTCCCGACAACAGCGAAATATGCGGCTCGGCGACTAGCTCGCGGGCGAGCGCGTCGTCGAGCCGGCGGCCCCCGGGGGTGAGCAGGATCACGCGAGGCGAGGCGCCCTCGGCCTCATAGGCTCTCCGCAGCGCCGCGTCGACGACGTCCACCCGCAGGACCATGCCGGCGCCGCCGCCGTAGGGAGCATCGTCGACCTGACCGCCGGTCAGCGGCGTGGTCTCGCGGTAGTGGAAGAAGCGCAGCTCGGCACCGTGCTCGATCGCGTTGCGGACGTGATGCTGGCCCGAGAACCACTCGAACCACTCCGGGAACAGGGTGAAAACGTCTATGCGCATCGCCGTAACAACTCCCGTCGACTGCTCGTTCCGGGCTAGCAACCGGCGCGAGGGGTTCCCGGCTGAGGATGCCGACGGGAGGTGTTCAGTCTTCCACGATCTCGACCATCACCCGGCCGCCGTCGGTCGCTGTTGCGGCGGCCTTGGCGATCGTGCGGATCGCGTTCGCGACCCTGCCGTCACGGCCGATCACCCGGCCGAGGTCCTCGTCGGCGACCCGCACCTCGAGCACCGTGCCGTCGTCCTCGTCGATCTCCGAGACCCGCACCGCGTCCGGTTCGGCGACCAGCGCCCGGACCAGGAACTCGACCAGGTCACGCATCCGCAGGCACTAGGCGCCCGCGGCTTCGATGCCCTTGGTCCGCAGCAGGTGGGCGACCGTTCGGGTCGGCTGGGCACCGTGATCGAGCCAGTGGCGCGCGCGATCCTCGTCGATGACGACGACCGAGGGATCGGTCTGCGCGTTGTAGTGGCCGATCGTCTCGATCGTGCGCCCGTCGCGGGGCGAGCGCCGATCCGCTACCACGATCCGCCAGACCGGGTTCTTGCGCGAACCCACCCTTGTCAAGCGAATTCTCACCATTGCGGCCGCGCAGGTTAGCGGTTAGCGCATCCCTTTCATCAGCTGCTGGGGATCGGGCATCTTGCCCTGGGCGAGCTGGGACATCATCTTCCGCATCTGGGCGAACTGCTTGACGAGCTGATTCACCGCCTGCACGGTCGTGCCTGAGCCGCGCGCGATCCGCTTCCGCCGCGAGCCGTCGATCAACGCCGGGTTCGCGCGCTCGGCCGGCGTCATCGAGAGGATGATCGCCTCGAGCCGGTCGAGCTCGCGCTCGTCCATGTTCACCTGCCGAAGCTGCTTCATCGCCTTGCCCGCCCCGGGCATCATCCCGAGCACGTTTTGCAGCGGTCCCATCTTGCGCACCTGCTTCATCTGCGCCAAAAAGTCCTCGAGGGTGAACTGCTGCTTTCGGATCTTGCGCTCGAGCTCGGCGGCCTGATCGGCATCGGAGACCTCCTCGGCCTTCTCGATCAGCGACATCACGTCCCCCATGCCGAGGATCCGCGAGGCCATGCGCTCCGGGTGGAAGCGCTCCAGCTGCTCGATCCGCTCGCCGTTCGAGGCGTAGAGGATCGGCTTGCCGGTCACCGCCTTGACCGAGAGCGCGGCGCCGCCGCGGGCGTCGCCGTCGAGCTTGGTCAGCACGACGCCGTCGAAGTCGACTCGCTCTCCAAAGCTCTCGGCGACGTTGACCGCATCCTGGCCGGTCATCGCATCGAGCACCAAGAGCACGTCGTGGGGCTTGGTCCGCTTGCGGATCGCCGCCAGCTCATCCATCAGCTGCTCATCGATGTGGAGGCGCCCGGCCGTATCGACGATCAACACGTCGATGCCGTCCGAGCGCGCCTGTCCGAGCGCCCACTCGGCGATCTCAACCGGGTCGCGACGGGTGCCCTGCTCGTAGACGGTCGCGCCGCTGCGGCCACCCATCGTCACCAGCTGCTCGACCGCCGCGGGGCGCTGGGTGTCACAGGCCGCCAACCCGACTTTCCTGCCACCGTCGCCGAGCTGCTTGGCGAGCTTCGCGCAGGCGGTCGTCTTACCCGACCCCTGCAACCCCGCCATCAGAACGACGGTCGTGCCCGAGGAGGCGAGCGCGAGGTCGCGACTCGCGCCCCCCATCAGCGCCGCGAGCTCCTCGTCGACGATCTTGACCACCTGTTGGCCGGGGTTGAGGGCGTCGAGGACGCCGGCGCCGAGACAGCGCTCCTTGACCTGCGAGGTAAACGACTTGACGACCTTGAAGTTGACGTCCGCCTCGAGCAGCGCAAGCCGGATCTCGCGCATCGCCTTGTCGACGTCGGCCTCGGTGAGCTTGCCGCGGTTACGGACGTCGGCGAGGGTTTCCTGGAGGCGATCCGAGAGCTGGTCGAACATGGCGACTGAGCTTAGCCCCGTGCGCTCGGCCGCTCGCCTGGCATCGCAGCACCAGGCTACTCGGCGATCAGCGCCCGGGCGAACTCCTCGGCGTCGAACGGGCGCAGGTCCTCGAGTGCCTCTCCCACCCCGATCAGCTTCACCGGGATCCCGAGCTCGCCGGCGATCGCGAGCGCGATCCCACCCTTCGCGGTGCCGTCGAGCTTTGTCAGCACGACGCCGCTGACCTCGACCGCCTCGGCGAACGCCCGCGCCTGGCGGAGCCCGTTCTGGCCGGTGGTCGCGTCGATCACGATCAGGGTCTCGTGCGGGGCGCCGTCGAGGCGCTTCGCCGCCACCCGGCGCACCTTCGACAGCTCCTCCATCAGGTTGCCGTGGGTGTGCAGGCGCCCGGCCGTGTCCGCGATCACGACATCGGCGTCGCGCGCCTCGGCGGCCGCGATCGCGTCGAAGATCACCGCCCCGGGGTCGCCGCCCTGGTTACCGCGGACGATCTCCGTCCCCGCCCGCTCGGCCCACGTCTCCAGCTGCTCGATCGCGGCGGCGCGATAGGTGTCGGCCGCGGCGACAATCACCTCGAGGCCGAAGCGCTCTCGCAGCGCCGCCGCGAGCTTGCCGATCGTCGTCGTCTTGCCGGTGCCGTTGACCCCAACCACCATCACCAGGGACGGCTTCGCCGAGAGCTCCAGCCGCGGAGTCTCGCGCCCGGCCAACCCGGCGAGCAGCTCGACCAGCCGCTCCTCGATCGCCTCGGGCCCGGTCACCTCGCCGGCCTCGACCTCGGCCTCGAGCCTGCTCACCACCTCTGCCGTCGCCTTGGCACCGACGTCTGCCACGATCAGAGCCTCCTCGAGCCGCTCCCACGTCTGCGCGTCGAGGCGGTCGAAGAGGCTGGCCGAAAGCTCCGCCCGCAGCGCTCGGCGGCTCTTCGAGAGCCGCTCGCGCAGGCGCGCGAGGCGTCCACCCGGCTCCGGCTTCCGCCGCACATCGGGCGGTGGGCCAGCCGAGCTCGGGATCAGCTCTTCCCATTCCATGTCGGCGGCAGGCTACTCGTCGACGGGCAGCGCGCCGAGCGGCTCAGGCAGCTTCGGCGGCACCCGCGAGCGCGGCCTGCTCCTGCTCGAAGCGGCGCGAGACGACCTTGGTCACGCCTCCCCTGCCCATCGAGACGCCGTAGAGGACGTCGGCGGCGTCCATGGTGCGCTTCTGGTGGGTGACGATGATGAACTGGGCCCGGTCGGAGAACCGGCGAATGAGCTGCAGGAAGCGGTCGATGTTGGCATCGTCGAGCGCAGCCTCGACCTCGTCGAGGATGTAGAACGGCGAGGGCCGGGCGAGGAAGACGGCGAAGACGAAGGCGAGCGCGACCAGTGCTTTCTCCCCGCCGGAGAGCAGGCTGAGCCGGCGAGTGGCCTTGCCCGCGGGCGTGACCTCGATCTCCACCCCCTGCGAGGCGAACTCGTCGCCCGGCTCCGCCTCGTTCTCGGCCTCCGCCTCAACGCCCGCATCGGCCGGCTCCGCCCCGCCCAACACCGGCTTCGGCCCACGGTTGTCGTCTACCAGCCGCAGCCGGCCGCGGCCGCCCGGGAACAGGTGCTCGACGAGCTCGGAGAAGTTGCTCTGGGTGGCCTCGAACGTGTGCTCGAAGGCGTCGTGGATCTTGCCGTCGGTCTCGCGAATCAGCGACTCGAGCTCGGCGAGCGCCGTCTCGAGATCGGCCCGCTGGGTCTCGAGGCTCTCGACGTGCGCCAGCGCCTCCTCGTACTCGCGCTCGGCCAGCGGGTTGACCGGCCCGAGCTGCTCGCGTCGGCGCCCGAGCCGCTCGAGCTTGGCCTCGATCTGCTCGCGCTCGTGATCGTCGAGCGGCTGCTCGGCGGCGGCGACCTCGCGGCCGAGCACGATCGCGACCCGCTCGAGCTCGCCCGCGGCCTCCGCTCTGCGATCGCCGAGGTGGGCGGCCCTGACCTCGGCCGCGGTCACCGTCTCGGCGGTGGTGCGCAGCTCCGCCTGCAGCTCCGCCTCCTGGCGCGAGCAGGCGCGCAGCGCCTCGGTTACATCGTCCTCTCCGCTCCCGCCCAGCATCCGTCGCTCGAGCGCCGCGGCTCGCTCGCCGGCGGCGTCGCGACCGTCTGCGGCGGCCTCGCAGAGATCGGCCAAAGCAGCGAGCAGCACGGCCTCGCGCTCGACCCGCTCGGCGAGCGAATCCTGGCGGCGGCTGCCGAGCAGGTCCTCGATCCGGCGTGCGGTCCGGCCCGCCCGCTCCGCCGCCTCGCGGATCCTGGCGACCTCGGCAACACGATCCCCGTCGGCGGCAGCCGCGCGGGCCGCCTCGAGCGCGGTCCCTGCAAGCTCGAGCGCCGCGGCGATTCGATCGAGCCCGGCGCCCACCGGGTCGTCGCCGGAGCCGGCACCGGCCGCCGCGGCCAGGTCTTCGGCGAGCGCCCCGAAGGCGGCGCGGCCACGGTCGAGCGTTCGCGCTAGCTCGAGGCGGCGGGCGGCGAGCGCCTCGCCCCGAACGGTGAGCCGCTCGTGCGCGGCGCGCACCGCGGTCAACCGCCCCCACGCCTCGGTGCGCTCGCGGTCGCGGTCGGCCAATCGCTCCTCGATCGCGGTCCGGCGCCGGTTGACCTCGGCCAGCCGACCCTCGAGCTGCTCTCGCGCCTCGCGTGCGGTCGCCGCGTCACCCTCTGCGGTGGAAAGCTCCGCCTCCCGGGCATGCAGGTCCGAAGCCAGAAGTCGGGCGCGCAGCTCGGCGCTCTCGCGTTCGAGCCGGGCGTGGATGTCGGCGGCCTGCGCCTGGCGCTTGAGCGGCCGCAGCCTGGTGCGCGCCTCGCGCTCGACGTCGAGCGCACGGTCGAGGTTGTCCTGGGTGCGCTCGAGCTTCAGCTGGGCGCGGCGCCGGCGCTTGCGATGCTTGCCGAGCCCCGCCGCCTCCTCGACCAGCAGCCGGCGCTCGCGCGGCGCCGAGAGCACGATCTCCTCGACCCTGCCCTGGCTGATCACCGAATGCATCTCGCGACCGAGGTTCGCGTCTGCGAGCGTCTCGATCACATCCGCGAGCCGCGCCCGGGCGCCGTTGATCCGGTAGCTGCCCTCGCCCCCGCGCTCGAGCCGCCTTTGGATCGCGATCTCGGAGAACTCGCCCTCGCCGCCGTCGTTGTCGAGCACGACCTCGACCTCGGCATAGCGGCTCGGACCGATCCCGTCGCCTCCCGCATAGACCATGTCCTGCATCGTCTGGCCGCGGACACTGAGCGGGCTCTGCTCGCCGAGGGCCCAGAGAACCGCGTCTGTGACGTTCGACTTGCCGCAGCCGTTGGGCCCGACGATGACGCTGACGCCGGGCGAGAAGACGAGCTTCGTGCGTTCGGGAAAGGACTTGAAGCCCTTGATCGTGATCGAGCTCAGATGCATCTCAGAAGAGGCGTTCGCCCTCTGTGGCCGCGACCCTCCCGGGCGCTAAGGCCCGGATAGCCTCACGGGTCGCTCGGACGTGAATTTCGCGCCTCTGGAACCCCGCTAGCCGAGGCCGTCCAGCGCCTGCTCGGCCGCCGCCTGCTCCGCCGCCTTCTTCGAGCGTCCGGAGCCCTGACCGACGATCTCGCGGTCGACGCTCGCCGTGACCTCGAAGACGCGGTCGTGCGGAGGGCCGGACTCGCCGGTGACCTCGTACCTTACGCGGGCACCGTGGCGGGCGAGGCGCTCCTGGAGCGCCGACTTGAAGTCGAGCAGCCGCTCCGAGGCGATCTCGAGCTGGCCCGTGAACGCGGCCACGGTCGCCGCCGCGGTGGTCTCGAAGCCGTGATGCAGATAGCAAGCGCCGATCACGGCCTCGCAGACCGACGCGAGCGCGCGCTCGGAGGCGATCAGCGAGGCGACCTCGATGCCGCCCTCGAGCCTTTGCGGCGAGGCGTCTCGCAGCAGCGCCGGTACGCCGAGTGCGATCGCGACCGCGGCGCATGCCCGCCCGCTGACCGCCTGGCCGTGCATCTTCGTCAGCCGCCCGATGTCAGCACGCGGAAAGCGGCGAAAGAGATGCTCGGCGATCGCGAGGCCGAGGACGCTGTCGCCGAGGAAGGCGAGCCGGCCGTATGAGTCGGCCCGATGCTCGACCCAGGAGGAGTGCGTGAGACCTTGACGACGCAGGGTGAGCGGCAGCTCATCGAGAAGCGCGCGCAGGGCGTCCGGACCGCTGCTCGGCGCGCGCCGGGCCCGGCCCCCGCGCCCGAGCCTGCGAATCCCGCGGGCCACCGCGTCAGGCGGGCAGGCGCCCGATCACGAACTCGACCGCGTCACCCACCGTCTCGATCCGCGAGGCCTCCTGCTCGGAGACGGCGATCCCGTAGGAGTCCTCGAGCTCCATCACCAGCTCGTATAGGTCGAGCGAGTCGGCGTCGAGATCGTGCTTGAAGCTGGTCGAGTCGGAGATCTTCGCCGGGTCGACCTCGAGCTCGGTCGCCAGATGCTCCCGCACCTTGGCCATCACTTCCTCGCGGCTGAGGCTCATTGCCCGATTCTCCCATCACGCATGGCGGCTCGCGTGGCGCCGGCCCGCTCGAGCAGCTCCGCGATCCGCCCGACAGCGTCCTGCTCGACCGCCCGCGCGGCCAGACGCAGCGCATTGGCGATCCCCTCGGGCCCGGAGCTGCCGTGGCCGACCACCGCCACGCCGCGCAGGCCGAGCAGAATCGCCCCGCCCGTGGTATCCGGGTCCATCTCGCGCCGCAACCCGCCGAGCGCCGGGCGCAGCATCAGCCCGCCGACCGCCGCCAGCGGGTTCGACCTCGCCGCGTCGCCGACCGCGGCGGCGACCGCCTTGGCCGTGCCCTCGATCGTCTTCAGCGCGACGTTGCCCGTGAACCCGTCGGTGACGATCACGTCGACGCCCTCGCCGAGCAGATCGCGGCCCTCGAGGTTGCCGCGAAAATCGATCCCGCTCGCAGTCGCCAGCGCCGCATGCGCGTCGACCACGTTCTGGGTCCCCTTCTTCGCCTCCTCGCCGACCGAGAGCAGCGCCACGCGCGGGCGCTCCACCCCCAGCACCGCTTGGCTGAAGGCGGCGCCCAGGTAGGCGAACTGGACCAGATCGCCGGCGCGGACCTCCGCGTTCGCCCCGACGTCGAGCAGCAGGCTCGGGGGCCCGTCGCGGCCCGGGACGGCGAGCTGCACCGTGAGCGCCGGCCTGCGCACGCCGTGCTGGCGGCGGAGCGCAAACAATGCCGCCGTCATCGTCGCCCCGGTGGGCCCGGCGCTCGCGAGCGCGTCCGAGCGGCCGGCGGCGACGTCGGCGGCCGCGAGCACCACCGAGGAGTCCGGCTTGCCGCGGACCGCGGCGACCGGCTCGTCCTCGTTGCCGATCTCATCCGCGGCGGGCACGAGTTCGACCCCTGCGACGCTCTCCAAGCCGCCGAGCTCCTGCGGATCGCCGAACACGCGCAGCGCGATCCCGTCGTCCGCTGCGGCGCGGGCGCCGCCGACGATCGCCTCCGGCCCCCGCTCGGCCCCCCGGCCGTCGAGGGCGACCGTTGTCACCGGGCTAGCCCTCCGGGCCGCTGGAGAGCTCGGTCTCGGCGATCTCATGCGAGATCACCTCGCGCCCTGCATAGGTTCCACACACCGGGCAGACGCGGTGCGGGAGCCGCGGGCTATGACAGCGCGGGCACTCGTTCAGGCGCGGCTTCGTCGCCTTGTGCGACGCGCGGCGCTTGTCGCGGCGCTGTGCGGAGGTCCTCTTCTTCGGTACGGCCATCGGCGGCGAGATAGTAGCGGGGCGCACCGGGACCTGGATGGAACCCGATGCCGGCGGCAATTTGCGTCGATCGTCAAGCGGGCGGCTACACCGACCGCGCCCGTCCCTACAAGGTGCTCGATGCGTTCCTCAAACGCTCGAACTACATCCGGCTCGAGCGCACTGAGCCCTCGGTGCCGTCAGTCGAGTAGCTCGCGCAGCTTCGCCAGCCGCGGGTCCGGCGTCGGCTCGTGGCGGTGCGAGGCGGCGTCGATCTCGTTCAGCGCCTCGCCGCAGACCGGGCAGAGACCGGCGCAGTCGGGCCGGCAGAGGATCTGCGCGGGCAGCGCGAGGGCGAGCGCGTCGTGGGCCCAGGCGGTGAGGTCGAGGACCCCGTCGCTGACGTAGGGGCTGAGCAGCTCCTCGTCGCGCGAAACGGGCTGATCGACCTCGCGCGCGTCGACCTCGACCTCGACCCTGGCGGGCTCGAGACAGCGCATGCACGCCCCGGCCACAGGGCCGCCGAAGCGCAGCCGCAGCGCGTAGCCGGCGGCGGTCCGCGAGACGTCGATCCGGGTCTCGACCGCCCCTTCGCCGAAGCGATAGTCACCGCCGGCGAGCTCGAGCGCGCCGGGATCGACCCGGAGCTCGAGACGGGTGCCCTGGCCCCGGCTCAAGCCGAGCCGCGCCAGGTCGATCGTGTGATACTGCGCCGCCGCCATGCCTTCCCCGCGTTCAAGATAGCGAGCGTCGATGGCCGCGCAGTTCCATTGGGATCCGGAGCGCTATCTCGATCTGATCACGTCCGAGGTCCCGCGCTTCGAGGAGCTGCAGGAAGCGACCGTAAAGGCGATCCCGTTTGCGGTCGGGAGGGTGTTGGAGCTCGGGATCGGCACCGGTGAGACCACCCGGCGCCTGCTCGCCCGCCACCCCGAGGCGATCGTCACCGGGCTCGACTCGAGCCCCCAGATGGTCTTCCGAGCGCGCGAGCTCGGGGTCGAGGAGGTTCGCCTGGCGCGGATGGAGGACCCGTTGCCGGACGGCCCCTGGGACCTGGTGATCTCGGTGCTCGCCATCCACCACCTCACCGACGACGGCAAGCGCGACCTGTTCCGACGCGTGCGCGAGCAATCGCGGGCGCTGGTACTCGGCGACGTCGTCTACGTGCCACCCGAGCGGCGCGTGGCGCCGCTCGAGCGCGGCTTCGACATGCCCTCGCCCGCCGCCCACCTCGCGCGGTGGTGCGACGGCGAGGTGACCTGGGAGGCCGACGACCTCGCCGTCATCCGCGCTACCTACGACCGAGACGACTGAGGAGACGAGATGCCGAAGCTGCTGTACGAAAAGCGCGACCGAGTCGCGTACGTGACCATCAATCGCCCCGAGGCCCGCAACGCGATCGATCCGGACGTCCACGGGGCGATGATCGAGACCTGGGCCGACTTCGCGGCCGATGATGCGGTCGACGTGGCGATCCTCACCGGCGCCGGCGACGAGGCGTTCTGCGCCGGCGCCGACCTGAAGACCTACATCCCGCCGATCATGGAGGCCGCCCGCCCCCACGACATCCGCGAGATCGTCGAGCTGGGGCTGAACGGCTTCACCCGCGGCATGCACCGGATCGCGAAACCGATCATCGCCGCGGTCAACGGCTGGGCGCTCGCCGGCGGCCTGGAGACGGCGCTCGCCTGCGACATTCGGATCGCCTCCGAGAGGGCGATGTTCGGGTCGTTCGAGGCGCGGCGCGGATTTCACCACGGCGACGGTGGCCTGGTGCGGCTGGTCAACGCCTGCGGCGTCGGCGTCGCCTCGCAGATGCTGCTCACCGCCGAGCCGGTGGACGCGCCCCAGGCGCTCGAATGGGGCCTGGTGACCAAGGTGGTGCGCCACGAGGAGCTGGGCGCCGCAGCCGAGACCGTGGCGCGGCAGATCCTTCGCAACTCCCAGCGAGCGGTGCGCTCCGCGAAGCAGACGATCCTCGACGTGATCGGCCAGCCGCTCGACTTCCAGCTTCGCACCGAGGCCTGGAACGCCTACACGTGCGCCGACCCCGACGAGACCATGGCGATGCTCGATCGCTTCTACGAAAAGCGCGACCCGGGGCGCGCCGGCGAGCACGAGACCGAGCTGTGAGGCGGAGCGAAGCGAAGCCGAGCCGCGCCGCCGTTGAGGCGCGTTCTTTGAGCGCTGCGGATACCCCGAGGCGGGCGCTGGTCACGGGCGCCGGGCGCGGGATCGGCGCCGCGATCGCCCAGCGGCTGCGTGCCGACGGGCTCGAGGTGGTCACCGCCGACCGCGACGAGGGCTGCGACCTGCGCTTCGACCTAGCCGGCGCGGAGCTGCCCGAGCTCGGCGAGGTCGACGTCTGCGTCTCGAACGCCGCGATCACCGACACGATCGCGCCCGCGCACCGGATGAGCGCCGAGCAATGGGAGCGCGATCTCGCGGTCAACCTGGGCGGCGCCTTTCGAGTCATCCAGGCATGCCTGCCAGGGATGCGCGAGCGCAGCTACGGGCGAATCGTGGTCGTCTCCTCGAGCGCCGCCGTCGTCGGCCTCCCCGGCCAGGTCGCCTATGCGGCCTCGAAGGCCGGGCTGCTGGGGATGATGAAGACGATCGCCGCCGAAAACGTGCGCCGCGGGATCACCGCGAACGCCGTCCTTCCCGGGCTGATCGCCAGCGAGCGCGTGCGCGCGATGCCGGCCGAGCTCTTCGAGCGGATCAAGTCGACCTTCCTGCCCTCGGGGCGGATGGGCGAGGTATCCGAGGTCGCCGCCTTGGTCGCGTACCTCGCCTCAGAGGAGGCCGGCTACGTCACCGGCCAGGAGATCGGCATCGACGGCGGCGCCTGGCTGAACACGCTCGCGCTCACGCGGGAGCAGCGGGACTAGAGAGGAATGCCGCACTCAGTGGTCGGCGTATCCCGGCCGCGCCACCTCGAGCTTGCGGCGCACGTGTTGGCGCAAGCCGGCGAGCACCTCGGGCAGCGAGTCGTCGAGCTCCCCGCGCCGGATCGCGGCGCCGAGCTCGGCGGCGGCCTCGCGGGCGGCGCCCTCGGCGTCCTCGACGGTCGGCTCGGGCCGCTCGGTCCCGGCCAGACTCCGAAACAGGCTCACGTCGGCCAGGGACGGCCAGGCGCCGGCGCGCAGCTCGCGGGCGATCACGGCGCACAGGTTGGCGAGCACGAGGACCTGGAAGCGGCGCTCGCGGGGGACCCAATCGCGGACCTCGCCGAACAGCTTCGCCGTCATCGCTTCGAGTATCTCCGGCGCTGTCGGGCGGTCCTGCACGCTAGGCCTCCGCGAGTAGCTCCAGCAGGTCCCACTCCGGCTCGCAGATCCGCCTCCCGAGCGATGCGAGCTCGGTGCTCGGGCGAGCGTCGGTCAGGTGGTCGTGCGCTTGGCGGGCGCAGATCACGGCCCACTTGACGTTGCCCATCGCCTCCCACCAGCGCAGGCGCTCGGCGTCGGGCCGGACGCCGCCCGCGGCCTCGTACGCGTCCAGGAATGGCTCCATCTCCGCCAACCCCGCGACCGGCCAGTCGTCGTTGCCGAACCGCCAGGAGCGGATCGTGAGCCAGCCGATGTCCTCGGCCGGGTCGCCCAGATGGCAGAGCTCCCAGTCGATTACCGCCGCCAGCCCGTGCCCGTCGACGATGAAGTTGCCAAGTCGGAAGTCGCCGTGTACGAGCCGGATCGCGGGCGGCGGAGGCGGCGGGTTGAGGCGCAGCCAGCGCAGGCCCGCCTCGACCGCCGGCAGCGGCTCGCCGATCTCGGTCAGCTCGCGCTCCCACAGCTCGCACCCCTCGAGGGCCGGATCGCGCTCGCCCCCGGCGAGCCCGTCGACGGCAGCCGAATCGACGGAATGGATCTGGGCGAGCGCCGAGGCCAGCTGCCCCGGCAGGCGCTCGCGGGCCACGGAGAGCTCCTCGCGGCGAAGCACGCGCGGCGCCAGCGACGTGCCGGCAACGAACTCCATCAGGTAGCCGGCGCCGGGGCCGAAGCGCCCACCCGCCGGCTCCGCGGCAACGGTGCGGACGACCGCGACGCCCGCCAGATCCGCCGCCGCGATCGCCCGCAGCTCGAGCTCGAGCGGCGCGAACGACATGCCCTCGTGGGGCTCGCGCCGGAGCACGAAGCGCGGCTCTCCCGCCGCCGCGACAACGAACGTCTGCCTCGAGGCGCCGCCTTCGATCGGTGCCAGCTCGACGTCGCCCGGGTCCTCGCCGACCTCGGCGAGCACCTCGCGCACGGCCCGGGGCTCGGGTGGCTCAGCCGTCACCCTCGGCCCGTGTGAGCCCATGGCGCTTAAAATGGCGCTCCGGAATCGCTGCCGGATCCTTGTACCAGTACCAGGTGCAGGGATCGCGGTCGAAGTCGTCGGGGGGATCGGACGGGTACACGGGATGACCGATCCAGCGGATCGGCAGGGTCTCGTTCATGAACGCGCAGTGGGTGCAGTAGAGCGGGAACCCCTCGCGCCCGTAGCTCCAGCTGTGCGCCTCGTCGGTCACCCCCCAGCCATCCGGCCCGTAGCGGCGGTTTCGCCACAGCCGCTGACCCGAGCCGCATGGGTTCATGGTGAAGGTGAGCTTCTCCGAGTCCTCGGCGATCTCGAACGCGCCCGGGTTCGGCCCCACGCCGCTGGTCGAGTGCGCCCGCCAGGTGGCCGCGAGCGCCTCGGCGATCGCGCGCCGGTCGGAGCGCGAGATCGTCTCCACCGGCTTGCGCCAGCTGCGCTCGAGCGAGTACTCCCAGGCCTGCTCCACACCAATGTCGCCGAGCCTCTCCTTGACGAACGAGATCAGCCCGGCCACGCCGTCGACCAGCAGGTCGTGCATGAACTGCGACTCCCACTTCATCGCCTCGCACAGCGACTTCGCCCGCTCGAGGTCGCCATCCTCGATCGCCTCGATCGCGCGCTCCATCGTCGGCCGCGCCATCTCGCGCAGCTCGTCGTCGGTGAACCACCGCTCGGCCACAGCAAACCTCCGCTCGTCGCTCTCGACGGCGGAGGGTATCCGCGCCGGCTACTGGACCTCGACCGGCTCCTCGTCGCGCCCCGCGAGCCGGTCGCGGCCGCGCTGCACGGCGGAGAGGAACTTCTCCAGGTTGACCTCGAGCGTGGAGAGGATCTCGTCCGCGTAGTCCTCGGCACCGAGGCGGATCTGGCGCTCGGTCTCGCGGGCGTCCTCGATGATCTCCTCGGCGGCGCGCTCGGCCTGCTTGTAGACCTCTTCGTCGGAGATCAGACGCTCCTGCTGCTCGCGCGCCTCCTTGACCACCCGCTCGGCCTCGCGCTTGGCCTCGGCGAGCATCTCCTGGCGCTCCTTGACGATCCACCGCGCCTGCTTGATCTCCTCCGGGATCGTCGCCCGCATCTGGTCGAGCAGGTCGTAGATCTCCTCGCGATCGACGCGCACCTGGTCCGTCAACGGCACCGGGCGTGCGTTGTGGATCAGGTCATCGAGCTTGTCTATCAGGACCAGGACGTCCATACGAAGTTCTGGAAGCTTATTGGGCTAGGCGCAGACTGGCTGCAAGAGCCGGTTTTCGGCGCCCCGTTGCAAGCTCCTGCCCAGGCACGTGCCGGGCGGCGTCAGGATTTGGCGCGCTCGCGCAGGGCCGCAGCCACCGACGCCGGCACGAGCTCGGAGACGTCGCCGCCGAAGGCCGCGATCTCCTTCACGCCGCTGGAGCGGATGAAGCTGTAGCCGGGCGAGGCGAGGATGTAGACCGACTCGATCTCCTCGGCCAAGGTGCGGTTGAGCTGGTTCATCTCGAACTCGTACTCGAAGTCCGAGATCGCGCGCAGGCCCTTGACGATTGTGGTCGCGCCGCACTCGCGCGCGAACTCGACCAGCAGCGTGCGGAAGATGCGCACCTCGACGTTGTCGATCCCGTTGCCGGCGACCGCCTCCTCGATCAGCTGCTGACGCTCCTCGGGCGTGAACAGGTGCCCCGACTTGCGCGGCGCGCTGCCGACCACACCGACCACGACCCGGTCGAACACCCTGGAGGCGCGGCCGATGATGTCGAGATGGCCGTTGGTGACCGGGTCGTAGCTGCCCGGGCAGACCGCGATTCGCTCCCCGTCGCTCATCGCTCGCTCCAGACCGTGATCAGCGCCTCGCCGATCCGGCGTTCGGCGACCAAGGGCAGGTCGAGGTCGAGCGGGCGGCGGGGCGAGCACTCGACCGCCAGGCGTCCGTACCTGGCCAGGCGCGGCGGCAGGTGTTTGGCGAGCTCGGGCTCAAGGCGGTCGGCGAGTCTATACGGCGGATCGCAGCAGATAAGTCCAAAGCGCTGCTCGGTGCGCTCCAGGTAGCGGAGCGCGTCCGAGCGGACCAGCTCGCAGCGGTTGGCGATCCCGAGCTCGGTCACGTTGCGTTGGGCGAGCGCAGTCTTGCGATCGACCATGATCGCCGAGTCGGCGCCGCGCGAGATCGCCTCGATCGCGAGCGCGCCCGTGCCGCAGAAGAGGTCGAGCACGAGCAGGTCGGAAACGTCGCCGAGGATCGCGAAGAGCGTCTCGCGGGCGCGGTCGGATGTCGGCCGGACCGCCCGCGAGCGGCTTGGCGGCGAGGCGATCCTGCGACCGCCGAGGCGCCCGGCGACGACCCTCACGCGCGGATCCAGTCGCCGCCGCCGAAGCGCTCGCGGGCCGCGTCGAGCAGCGGCTCGAGCTCGGGCCCGGTGAGGGTCGGGAGGCGGCGCAGCATCGCCCGCACCTCGCGCCTGGCCTCTGCGAGCAGCGCCGCGTCGGCGGGCAGATCGGCGATCCGGAAACGCGGCAGCCCGTGCTGGCGGGTGCCGAGGATCTCGCCCTCCCCCCGCAGGGTGAGGTCGACCTCGGCGAGCTCGAATCCGTCGCCGATTCGCGCGATCGCCTCCATCCGCCGGCGGGCGAGCTCGGAGTCCGGGTCGGCGAACAGGATGCAGTGGCCGGGGTGCGCGCCGCGCCCGACCCGGCCGCGGAGCTGGTGCAGCTGTGAGAGGCCGTAGCGCTCGGCCCCCTCGACCAACATCACGGTCGCGTTGGGAACGTCGATTCCGACCTCGATCACCGTCGTCGCGACGAGCACGTCGGCCCTCCCGGCGACGAACTCCTCCATCGCCCCGGACTTCTCCCGCGACGACATCTGCCCGTGTAGGAGCCCGACGCGGAACTCGGCCAGCTCGCCACGGCGAAGTCGCTCCGCTTCGGCCCCGGCGGCCTTCGCCTGCAGCTTCTCGGAGTCGGCCACCAGCGGGCAGACGACGTAGGCCTGGCGACCCTCGCGCAGGCGCTCGCGGATGAACTCATACGCACCCTCTCGCTTCTCCTCTCCCACCACCCAGGTCCGCACCGGTCGCCGGCCCGCGGGCAGCTCACGGATCGTCGTCGCGTCGAGGTCGCCGTAGGCGGTGAGCGAGAGCGTGCGCGGGATCGGGGTCGCGGTCATGTGCAGGACGTGCGGCGCCGCCTCACCCGGTCCCTTGGCGTCGAGCGCCGCCCGCTGCGAGACGCCGAAGCGGTGCTGCTCGTCCACGACGCAGACTGCGAGGCTCGCGAATGCGACCTCGGGCTCGATCAGCGCGTGCGTGCCGACCACCAGCCCGAGCTCGCCGGACGCGAGCCTCGCCATCGTTTCGCGGCGCCGGGTGGCGGGGGTCGCGCCGGTGAGCAGTGCGAACGGGATCGGCTCGGTGGCGAGCAGCCGATCGACCGTTGCCGCATGCTGCTCGGCCAGGGTCTCGGTCGGCGCCATCAGCGCCGCCTGGTGGCCCGCCTCGAGCGCCCGCAGCATCGCGTATAGGGCGCACACCGTCTTGCCCGAGCCTACTTCTCCCATCAGCAGCCGCTGCATCGGTCGGCCCGAGGCAAGGTCGGCGTCAAGGTCGGCGAAAGCGACGCGCTGGTCGGCGGTGGGCGCGAAGGGCAGCGACGCGAGCCAGCGCTCGACCAGTCCTCCGCCCGGCCCGATCGCGATCCCGGGCCGCGACTCGCGCCGCTCGGACCGGCTCGCCGCAAGCGCCACCTGATGCAGGATCAGCTCTTCGAGCGCCAGCCGCTCCCGGGCCAGGGCGGCGCGCGCGCGCGAGCCCGGAAAGTGGACCTCGAGCAGCGCGTCCGCCTCGGCCGGCAGACGGCGGCGGGCGCGCAGCTCGGCGGGCAGCGGGTCGACCGCCAGCCTCGCGGCGTCGATGGCCTGCCACGCCCACTCGCGGATCCGGTTCGGCCGCAGCCGCTCGGAGGCCGGATGGACCGGGACCAGCCCGGTGGTGTGGATGCCCTGCGCGCCGCCTTGCTCGCCGAGGATCTCGTGCGCTTCGACCCGGAAGCCGTGGCGATCGAGCCTGCCGTTGAGCAGCAGCCGGGTCCCCGGGGCCAGGCGTCGCGCGAGCCAGGACTGGTTGAACCAGGTCGCCTTCATAGGCCCGCTCGAGTCGGCGACCGTCGCCTCGACGATCCGCAGGTTGCGCCGCCGTGTCGGGCGGACGCCCACCGAGCGCACCTCGACCATCACCGTCGCCTGCTCACCGATCCGCAGCTCGGTCACCTCGCGCACGGGGGCGCGTTCACGGTAGCCGTGCGGCACGTGGGCGAGCAGATCGCCGACGCTGGCGATCCCGAGCTCTCCCGCGGCCGCGGCCAGCTTCGGCCCGGCCCCTCGCAGCGCGGTCAGCGGTGCGGCGAGCAGGTTCGGGCGCGGTCGGCTGCGCAGCGCCACCCGGCGCAGGCCCGCCCGATCCTGCGCCGATCCGCTGCCCAGCGCCCGTGGCGGCGCGTCCTCGACGCCCGGCTCCGCGACCGCAACCTCGCTCATCCCCGATAACACTAGGCTGCGGGCTAGATGGGACGGATCGCCGACAGGCTCGCCGAGCTCGAGCTCGAGCTTCCTCGGCCCTTCGCGCCTCCTCCGGGGATCGAGTTTCCCTTCGATCTGATCAAGGTCAGCGGCGCACACGCCTACGTCTCGGGCCACCTGCCCGTGAACGGCTCCGAGGTGCTAGTGAGTGGGCGCGTCGGCGAGGGGCTCGACCTCCAGCAAGGCTACGAGGCGGCCCGCCTCACCGGACTCTCGATCTTCGCCTCGCTCGAGGCCGAGCTCGGCGACCTCGACCGGGTCGGCGGCTGGGTCAAGGCACTCGGCCTGGTCCAGTGCGGATCGGGCTTCGACAGGCCGCCGGCGGTGATCAACGGGTTCACCGAGCTCGTGCTCGACGTCTGGGGCGCCGACGCCGGTCGCCACGCGCGCTCGGCGATCGGCGCGGCTCAGCTGCCCTTCGACGTCCCGGTCGAGATCGAGGCGGTGGTCGAGGTGGCGGGCTCGCGGTAGCGGCGGAAGGTCTCCTCGACCCAGGCGTAGCCGGGGCGGGCTCGCAGGGGCTCCACGAACTCAGCGAACCGGGGCGGCATCGTGACCAGGACCTGGGCCCCCTCCGGGGGCAGCACGAGGGGGTACAGCAGCGAGGCGGCCGTGAGATCGGCGACGCTGAACCGGTCGCCGACGAGGTGCTGATCGTCGCCCAGCTCCGCCTCGAGCCGGTCGAGGGCGGCGACGACCTTCGT
This sequence comes from Solirubrobacterales bacterium, assembly GCA_021155855.1. Classification (GTDB taxonomy): domain Bacteria; phylum Actinomycetota; class Thermoleophilia; order Solirubrobacterales; family 70-9; genus WHSW01. Next base: position 5,855 of record JAJNAZ010000017.1, on the reverse strand, counting down.
CCGGGCGAGCGCCGCTCGCCCCGCATCGCGGACGCGGAACCGAACCGCGACATAGGCCGAGCCGAACGCGCTCGCGGCGGCGCGGACCGGGCCGATCCGGCGCAGCGCCTCGGGCAGGACCTCATCGCTGATCGCGTCCATGCCGTCGCCGCCTGGCTCGGCTGTGATCTCGTGCCAGGCGAGCAGGCGAATGTGGGGTCCGAGCTCCTCGTCGAAGAAATCCTCCAGCTCGAGCGCCCGGCGGCGCTGCTCGGGATCATCCGGATAGAGGGGCGGGTCCGGGAACCGTTGCTCCAGCGCGGCGATGATCGCGGTCGAGTCGCCGATGTTGCGCCCGTCGAGGCGCAGCACCGGGAAGGTCTTGCAGGCGCCCCGGGTCAGCCACAGCGCAACCGCCATGTGCGCCCCGGGGGGTGGCGCCCTGCGTTCGTGCTCGACCCGCTTCAACGCCAGCGCCCAGCGCACCTTCTCGTTGTAGTGCGACACCGGGATGTGCCAGAGCACGCTTTTGCTCATTCGACCTCGATTGGCGTCATTGCGCCGCCACCAGCCACCAGTAGGTCGGCTGGCCGCCGTCGTGGATCTCCAGCTCCGCGCCGTTCTCGGGCTCGAGGCCGAGCTCGCCCGCTCGGGTGGGCGCCTCGGCTCCCTCGAGCACCGTGACGACCTCCGCGTCGCGGGCAAGCGTGCCGATGACCGCCCTCAGCGTGCGATCGGGGGGCCCCCACGCGACCAGCTCCCTGCCGACGAAGCCGACGGCGTCGCCGCGTAGGTAGCGGCCGTCGGGATCGTCGCGATCGGCGGCCGCCACCAGCCCGTCGGAGATCGCCTCGAGCTCGGCCTCCATCCGCGACGCGTTCTCGTCGACGGTGGCGCCGGGGTCGTGCGCGCCGACGAGCGCCGCCAGGCCCGCCTGCTGTGAGGTCGAAGCGACGACCCGGACCGGGCGATCGGCGAGCTGCGCGGCCTCCTCGGCGGCGAGGATCACGTTCGAGGAGTTGGGCAGCACGATCACCTCCTCGCCATGGGTCGCGCGAATCCCCTCGAGGATCTCGTTGATCGACGGATTGAGGGTGGGACCGCCGTCGACGACGCGAGCCCCCTCGCCGGCGAACAGCCCGGCGATTCCGTCCCCGCAGGCCACCGCGACGACCCCGGTGCGGATCCCGGCGCCGCCCGCGAGGCGGACGTCGCGCTCGGCGATCTGCCGGCGCATGTCGGTGAACTCGAACTGGTGAACGTCGCCGTGCTCGGCGCAGACCGCGCGCGCCTGGCTCGGCGCGTCGGTGTGGACGTGCACCTTGAGCATCGTTGCGTCGCCGACCACGGCGATCGAATCGCCGAGCTCCTCGAGCCGCGGCGCCACCGCCCGCGGATCGAGCTCCTGGCCGGTGACGATGCAGCTCGTGCAGTAGCGGAATCGCGAGTCGATGTACACGGCGCCGTGAGCCGGCGAGGCGGTCTGGTGAGGCACCGGTGAGTCGCCCGCCTCCTGGCCGGTGAGCCCGGCGACTAGCCCGGCCAGGATCACGAGCAGACCGTAGGCGCCCGCATCGACGACGCCGGCCTCGGCGAGCACGTCGAGCTGCTCGGGGGTCCGCTCGAGCGCCTCCTGGCCGGCGGCGATCGCGGTGACCATGAGCTCGGCGAGCATCGCGTCCTGCTCGGGTTCGGCGACGTCGGGGGCGAGCGCCGAGCGCTCGTGCTCTGAGACCTTGGTCGCAACGGCCGCGTGGATCTCGCGGATCACGGTCAGCATCGTGCCCTCGCGCGGGTCCCCGACCGCGTTCTGGGCCTCCTCGGAGGCACGCGCGAGCGCGTCGCGGACCAGGGCCGGCCCGATCAGCTCACCGCGCCGGGTGCTCAGCACCTCGGCGGCGCCGCGGACGATCTGGCTCAGGATCACGCCCGAGTTCCCGCGCGCTCCCATCAGCGCCGAGTGGGCGACGGTCTGGACGATGTAGTTGCGGTCGACCGCCGCCAGCGAGTTCGATCGCAGCCCGTCGAGGCCGTTGAGCACCGCCCGTATCGTCCCCGCCATGTTGTCCCCCGTGTCCCCATCGGGAACCGGGAACACGTTCAGGTCGTTGATCTCCTGCTGGCGCTCGCGCAGGTGCTCGTAGGCGACGCGGACGACGCGGTGAAAGCGCTCTACCGATGGATCCGACACGCGCCCGCACGATACCGCCGGTGTGCTGCTATGCGTGCTTGGTGACCTTGTTCGACTTCAGGCAGCGAGCGCAGACGTAGACCCGCCGGGGCCGGCCGCCGTCGTCGATCCGGACCTTCTGCAGGTTTGGGTTGAAGCGCCGCCTGGTGGCGACCATCGAGTGGCTGCGCGAATTGCCAAACGCCGGCTTCTTGCCGCAGCTGTGACAGACCTTCGCCATCGGACGGGTGATCGTAGCGCGCGAGGGGGCGGAGGCCGAAGCCGAAGGCCACCCCGGCGCTGTTGAGTCGGCTGATTCAGAGCCGCGCCCGCAATGCGGCCATCCGCAGCACCGCCTCGGCCGCGTTGCGACCCTGGTCACGTTTGTCGCCGCCGGCACGCGCCTCGGCCTGCTCGCGGGTGTCGCAGGTGATCAGGCCGAAGGCACAGGGGACGCCGGCACGCAGCTGCACGTCCTGGATCCCCCGTGCGGCCTCGGCGCAGACGAAGTCGTAGTGGTCGGTCTCGCCGCGGATCACGACCCCGAGGCAGGCGACGCCGTCGTAGCGACCGGACTCGGCGCACCACTTCGCCGCCAGCGGCAGCTCGAAGGCGCCGGGGACCTCGAACGTATGAAGCGAGGCGGGACTGACGTCGTGGTCGGCGAACGCCTCGGTGGCAGCGTTGACCAGCCGCTGCGCGAGGTCCTCGTAGAAGGTCGCGACGACGATCGCGTACTCAGACAGCGCCGCCCTCCTCCTCTGCGGGTTCGCCGCCGGTCGGCCCCGCGCGATCGTGCTCGTGCTCGTCGTGGATCAGCTCCTCGTCCAGGGGCAGGCCCTGGTGATGGAGGACGTGGCCGAGCTTCTCGCGCTTCGCCCTCAGGTACTCCTCGTTGTGCGCGTTGGGCACCGACTGAATCGGCAGCTGCTCGGTGACCGAGAGCCCGTAGCCCTCCAGCCCGTGGATCTTCTTCGGATTGTTGGTGAGGATGCGGATGCTGGTCAGGCCGAGGTCGACGAGGATCTGGGCGCCGATGCCGTAGTCGCGCAGGTCGGCCGGCAGGCCGAGCTTCAGGTTGGCATCCACGGTGTCGAGGCCCTCCTCCTGGAGCTTGTAGGCGCGCAGCTTGTTCAGCAGCCCGATCCCACGGCCCTCCTGCGAGAGGTAGAGGAGCACTCCCAGCCCCTCGCGCTCGATCATCGCCATCGCCGCCTCGAGTTGCTCGCCGCAGTCGCAGCGCAGGGAGTGGAAGACGTCGCCGGTGAGGCACTCGGAGTGGACGCGAACGAGCACGTCCTCGGCGCCGGCGACCTCGCCCTTGACCATCGCCACATGATGCTTCTCGTCGAGCAACGAGCGGTAACCGACCGCGCTGAACTCGCCGAACGCGGTCGGCAGCCGCGTCTGGACGATCCGCTCGACCAGCCGCTCGGTCCGCCGCCGGTAGGCGATCAGATCGGCGACGGTGATCATCTTCAAGCCGTGCCGCTCGCAGTAGGGCACCAGGTCCGGCACCCTGGCCATGGTCCCGTCGTCGTTCATGATCTCGCAGATAATCCCGGCCGGGTTGAGCCCGGCGAGGCGGGCGAGGTCGACGGCCGCCTCGGTCTGGCCGGCACGCTCGAGCACCCCCCCGTCCTTGGCCTTGAGCGGGAACACGTGGCCCGGCTGCACGAGGTCCTCGGGCGCGGAGCCGGCGTCGATCGCGACCTGAATCGTATGCGCCCGGTCCGCGGCGGAGATCCCCGTGGTCACTCCGTGGCGGGCCTCGATCGAGACCGTGAACGCCGTCTGCAGCGGCGCCTCGTTCTTGGCCGCCATCAGGTTGAGGTCGAGTTGATCGCAGCGGTCCGAGGTCAGCGCCAAGCAGATCAGCCCGCGACCCTCCTTGGCCATGAAGTTGATCGCCTCCGGGGTGGCGAACTGGGCGGCGAGGGTCAGGTCACCCTCGTTCTCGCGGGTCTCATCGTCGCAGACCACGACCATGCGTCCTCGACGGATCTCGTCGATCGCTTCCTCGATCGTCGCGAAAGGTGTTTGCGTGGCAATTGATTCGGACACGGCTACGTACTCTCTTCGTCCCTGAAGCCTAGAAGGCGCTCGACGTAGCGGGCGAGGATGTCGAGCTCGAGGTTGAGCTTCGTGCCCTGCGAGGCGGCGCCGAGGGTGGTGCGGGCGAGCGTCTCCGGGATCAGCGAGACCTCGAACCGATCGCCTTCGAGGCCGGCGACGGTGAGGCTGGCGCCGGCGACGGTCACCGATCCGCGCTCGACCAGGTAGCGCTCGAGGCCGCCGGGGACGCGGATGGTGAGCCGGCTTGCGATCCCGTCCTCGATCACCGCGACGACCTCGCTGACGCCGTCGACATGGCCCTGGACCAGGTGGCCGCCGAGCGGGTCGCCGGCCCGCAACGCCGGCTCGAGGTTGACCGCCTCGCCGGCGGCGAGCGCCCCGAGCGTGGTCAGGGAGAGCGTCTGGTTCATCACGTCGGCCTCGAACGCGCCGGCGTCGACCGCGGCAGCGGTCAGACAGGCGCCCTCGACGGAGACGGAGTCGCCCGCGGCGAGCGCGGCGGCGAGCTCGGCGGAGATCCGAAGCCGGGCACCCGCATCGCGGCGCTCGATCGTTTCGACCCGGCCCAGCTCGTGCACGATCCCCGTGAACATCACCACTCCCGCAGGCGCCCGCGCGCCAGCATGTCCTCGGCGGAGCGCTCCCATTCGATGTCCAGCAGCCGCTGTGAGCCCGCGATCCGCTCGGCGCCGCGTCCCGCGAGCAGGGGCCGGCCGGCGCCGAGCAGCACCGGGGCGTAAAAGAGGCGCAGCTCGTCGAGCTCGTCGGCGTCGAGGAAGGTGCCCCCGAGCCCGGCGCCGCCCTCGAGCAGGATCGAGGTGATCCCGTCGCGGCCGAGCTGGTCGAGCGCGGCAGCGACCCGGGCCGGACGGTCGCCCGCGACCTCGAGCACCCCGGCGCCCGCCTCGCGCAGCGCCGCGACGCGCGCCGGGTCGGCGCCACCCGCCGCGACGATCACCCGCACGGGCGCCTCGGCCAGTGAGCCGATCAGCCTCGAGTCGAGCGGCAGGCGGGCGGCAGAATCGAAGACCACCCGCGTCGGTTGACGCGGCGGCGGGGCCGGGACGTCGCGGGCGGTCAGCAGGGGATCGTCGGCGAGCGCGGTGCCGATTCCGACCGCCACCGCATCCGACTCGGCGCGCCAGGCATGGACGAGGGCGCGACTCGCGGTACCCGAGATCCACTTCGAATCCCCCGCCTGGGTCGCGGTGAAGCCGTCGAGGCTGAGCGCCGACTTCAGCGTCACCAGCGGCCGGCCGGTGCGGGCGTGCTTTCGGAACGGCTGGTTGGCGAGCCGCGCGGCGGCGGCCTCGGCGCCGTCGGAAAAGGCGACCTCGACTCCCTCGTCGCGGAGGATCCCGGGGCCGCGGCCGCTCGCCTTCTCGCTCGGATCGTCGGCCGCGATCACGACCCGAGCGATCCCGGCGGCGAGAATCGCGTCGGTGCAGGGAGGCTGGCGGCCGTGATGCGCACAGGGCTCGAGCGAGACGTACATGGTCGCGCCGTCGGGCTCGTGACCTCGCCGGCGGCAGTCGGCGAGCGCGGCGACCTCGGCATGGACGCCGCCGAGCTCGGCGTGGTGACCCTCGCCGATCACCTCGCGATCGCGGACGACCACGGCGCCGACGAG
>JAJNAZ010000016.1 GCA_021155855.1 Solirubrobacterales bacterium | reverse complement strand
TCGTTGACCTCGCCGAGCGTCGGCATGTCGCCCCCTTCGTCGTAGTCGAGCCCGCCCAGGTCGGGCGGCTCGAAGCGCTCGAGCTCGAGCACCATCGCCATCGGCCGGCCGTCGAATGCGTGTCCGGCGGCCTCGAGCACGGCGATCGCCTCGCGGTCGAACTCCGGCGTCCACACCGTCCAGGCGTTGACGCCCGCCTCGTCATAGGCCGCGGCGAGCCGGTCGAGCGATCCCGACAGCGCCCCCGCGTCGGAGTAGTTGACCGAGTTCGCGATCGAGCGATCCGGTACGGCGGGGACGATCGCCGCCGCGGTCCCGCCGAGCTCGAGAAAGCGCGAATCCGGGGCCGAGCCGCCGAGCATCGCGATCCAGTCGCGCATCCCCCGCTGCTGGATCGCCAGCGCGCGATCGCGCTCGATCGCGGCGCCGGCGGTGGTCATCGCTTGCGCGCCAGCATCACGCCGTCGGCGATGCCGAGCATCACGGTGTCGACCCGCTCGTCGGCGGTGATCAGCTCGTTGATGCGGCGGATCGCCCCGACCGAGTCGCGGGTGAACTCGTCGAAGTCCTCGCCGCCGCTGACCACCTGTCCGGCGGCGAGCACGTTGTCGACCATGATCAGGCCGCCCGGGCGGGTGCGCGAGAGCACCTGCTCGTAGTAGTCCGGATAGCCGGTCTTGTCGGCGTCGATGAAGCCGAAGTCGAACAGCTCGCGCTCGGGCAGGTCGCGCAGCGTCTCGGCTGCGGGGCCGATGCGGACCTCGATCCGGTCGGCGACGCCCGCCGCCTCGAAGTTGCGGGCGGCGATCTTTGCGTACTCCTCCGACAGCTCACAGGCGATCAACCGCCCGCCCGGCTGGAGCCCGCGGGCAATGCAGATCGCCGAATAGCCGGTGAAGGTGCCGAGCTCGATCGCCTCGCGGGCGCCGAGCAGCCGGCAGAGCATGGTGATGAAGGCTCCCTGATCCGGCGCGATCTGCATCACCGAGATCTCCCCCATCGCCGCGGTCTCCTCCTGGATCCGGCGCAGCACCTCGTCCTGCCGCGATCCGTGGCCGACGATGTAGTCGTGCAGCTCGTCGCTGAGCGCGGTGAACTTGCTCATCGCCCGGCGGTGGTGCGGCCGCCGAGCGCCGCGGCCAGGCCGCAGCCCGCGCCGACGAGGCCGCCGACCACCCCGGCCACGGCCGAGGCGTAGTCCTCGACCAGGGGCAGGAGCAAAAGCACGATCGCGGCGACGGCGAGCGCGATCCGGTCGTACTCCTCGGTCGGATCGGCGCGGCGCTCGGCGTCGCGGATCACCCAGTAGGCGGCGAGCGCGCCGAGCGCGATCCCGTTGCCGCCAGCGGCGACCGTGATCCCGTCGCCGAAGGAGGAGTCGAGCCCGTCGGCGGCGAGCGCGCCGAGCCCTCCGCAGCCGAGGATCAGCAGCAGGGTCGCGACCGAGCCCACGCGGCGCTCGATCGGCGGCACGAAGATCGCGATCGCGAGGCCGCAGGCGAACAGGTAGCCGATGTCGTCGTAGACGAACGGCGCCGCCAGATAGCGCCACCATTGATCGCCGACCGGGCCGACGATCGCGCCGAGGTCGATCACGCTCAGGTTCGAGGCCCGCTCGATGATCACCAGCAGCGCCGGCGCCAGCAGCGCCGCGATCGTGATCACGGGCCGCGCGGCGAGCTCCTCGGCCAGCTCGCCGCGCGAGGCGAACCGACTGCGGCGCTCGGCGGCCTTGCGGCGGCGGCGATCGCGGCGATCCTCGCGCACCCGGACCTCGTCGCCGACCCGCTCGAGCTTCGGCGCCCGCTTGCGCAGCCGGGTGCCGCAATACGGGCACTCGGTCACGTACGGGCTCACCTCGGAGCCACAGCTCTTGCAGACGACGCTCAGCTCGGGCCCGGCCATCTCCCCAAGTATTGCCTACGGCCTGCTCGTTTCGATGATCTCGGCGACCAGTCCCTCGAGGTCGGCGGTCCGCTCGTGGATCTCGAGCTGGCGGTGAGCCCCGGTGCCGTTGGCGATCAGGTCCTCGACCCCCTCGAGCTCGGCCCGACAACCGAGCGCGTCGGCGTGATCGGCGAGCAGCACGACGAGGTCGTGCGCCATCTGTCGCGCCGGGATCCGCTTGCCGCGGCGAAAGTCGATCAGCACGCCGTCGGTGCCCTGGACGGCGGCGCGGACCTTGTTGTCGTCGACGAGCTCGGTCGGGTACTCGACCATCGCCTCCTTGGCGTCGTAGAGGATGCAGAGCCGGCGGGCGACGCAGACGACCAGCGAGGCGAGCGCCACCGTGTGCTCGAGGCGAGTCTGCTGGTCGAAGATCCGCACCTCCACGGTACCCAGGTTCGGGTGCGGGCGAACGTCCCACCAGAGGAAGGTGTAGTCCTCGATCGCCCCGGCGCGCATCATCAGCTCGACCCGGTTCGAGTAGATCTCCCAGGTGCCGTAGTGGGGCGGGATCCCCTCCCGCGGGAAGGCGCGGAAGACCGGCACCCGCGAGGACATCATCCCGGTCCGACGTCCCTCCCAGAACGGGGAGTTCGCCGACAGCGCCAGCAGCAGGGGCAGGTAGCGGCGGATTCCGTCGGCGACGTAGATCGCCCGGTCGGGCCCGCGGATGCCGACGTGGACGTGGGTACCGAAGATGATCTCGCGCAGGGCGATGTAGCCGAGCTCCTCGACCAGCTCGCGGTAGCGGGGCCGGTCGACGACCCGCTGGTCCTCGCAGAGCGCGAACGGGTGCGTGGCCGCGGCCCCGATCCGCAGCCCCTGCTGCTCGGCCGAGTCGATCACCACCTGGCGCAGCCGCCGGAGCTCCTCGCCGGCCTCGCCGACGTTGGCGCACGGCTTGGTCGCGATCTCGAGCACCGCCTGCATCAGCTCCGGCTTCACCTGGCCGGCGAACTCGTCCGGCAGCCGCGCGAGGAAGGGCTCGATCGCCTGCGCCAGATCGAGGCTCTCCGCATCGACGAGCATCAATTCCTCCTCGATCCCGACGGTGAACGGAGGCCCGTTGAACTTGTGATCGAGCACTCGGGGGCAGCCTATACACACCGGCAGCGGCGCCGAGCCGGCGAATAGCGGCCGCTCGACGGGGTAGACGCATCTCCGAACGGAAGCCAGGGAGGAGACATGAGCAAGTACGGCAGGTACGGAACCGCGCGCCAGCGCGAGGAATACGGCGGGTTCAACTGGGGGGCGGCGTTCTTCGGCTGGCTGGTGGCGGTCGGAATCGGGGCCCTGTTGACGGCGCTGCTGAGCGCCGCCGGCACGGCGATCGCGATCTCCGAGATCGAGAGCACCGGCGAGGCGGCGGCGAGCGCCGACACCGTCGGCATCGTCGGCGGGATCCTGATCCTGGCGACCGCGCTGCTCGCCTACTTTGCCGGCGGCTACGTCGCCGGCCGGATGTCGCGCTTCGACGGCGGGCGCCAGGGCATGGCCGTGTGGATCTGGAGCATCGTCGTCGTCCTCGTGCTGGCGCTGCTCGGGGCGATCGCCGGTAGCGAGTACAACCTGTTCGCCGGCCTCGACCTGCCGCGAATCCCGGTCGACGAGGGCAGTCTGACGGCCGGAGGGGTGATCGTGCTGTTGATCGTCCTGGTCGGGACCCTGCTCGCCGCGATCGCCGGTGGCAAGGCGGGCGAGCGCTATCACCGCAAGGTCGACGATCTCGGCCACGCTCCGGTCGACCGCGAGCGCGGGCGCGATCGCGACGCGGTCGCCGAGGAGGTGCGCGAGGAGCGCGCCGAGCGGCAGGCCGCACGCGAGCGTCGCAGCACTCGTCCGGCTCACTCGTAGCACTCGTCCGGCTCACTCGTAGCGGGTTCGGCAGCGCCACCTTCGCCAAACTGGCGGGGTGGCGCTGCTTTCGCGTGGCCCCAGCCTCGGCGCGATCGCGCTGCTCGCGATCCTCGTCGTCGTCCTGCTCAGCGGCGGCGGCGACGATGGCGGCTCGGGCGGTGGCCGACCCGGAGGCGAAGAGCCGCGGGACGGCATCGTCGTCCCGGTCGCCGACGTGGTCGACGGCGACACGATCGAGGTCCTGATCGATGGTCGCGAGGAGGACGTGCGCTATATCGGGGTCGACACGCCCGAGTCGGTGAAGCCGGGCTCGCCGGTCGAGTGCTTCGGTCCGGAGGCGGGCGAATACAACGAGCGTCTGGTCGACGGCCGGCAGGTGCGGCTCGACTTCGGCCCCGAGCGCCGCGACGATTATGGACGGCTGCTCGCCTACGTCTACCTCGGCGATCGCTTCGTCAATGCAGCGCTCGTCCGCGGCGGCTACGCGACCACGCTCACGATCGCACCCAACGACCGATTCGCGCCGCTGTTCGACCGCCTCGAGCAGGAGGCCGGGAACGCCGGTCGCGGGCTCTGGGGTGAGTGCGGGCCGTAGCCGGGGCGGGGCGGCTCGGTCCCTACGCCATCAGCCAGGCGAGGGTCTCGAACATGACCACCATGACGACGACCACGGTGAGCGTGAGCGCGACGAGCAGCACACCGAAGCTGATGTTGCCGTGCTTCTCGGTCGAGTGGATGCGGCGGGCCTTGGAGCGGGCGACCGCGCGCTGGCGGAGCTGCTGGCGGCGGCGTCGCTCGAGCGCGGACTCCTGCTCGAAGGCGTCCTCGAACTGGTCGAGGCTCTGACGCATGCGAAGGTCGGTGGCCATGCCCGATCGAGCCTATCAGCGTTCGGGTGGGCGTACAAACGTTCCCTTAGCGAAACGTGAGCGCCTACTCGCCCTTCCTCGATCCGTGCAGCGCTTCGGAGGCGGTCTCCGACACGTCGTCGTTTTCGCCTCCCTCCTCCCCCTTGATCGAGAGGTAGACCTCCTTGCGGAACACAGGGATGTCGCGCGGCGCGGTGATTCCGAGCCGGATCTTGTCCCTGGATACCGCGAGCACCGAGACCTCGACATCGTCGCCGATCATGATGCTCTGGTTGGTTTTGCGCGTCAGGACCAGCACCTCGCCTCCATTCGAGACTGCGGCCGAGTAGCCATCCCCCGGTGACCCTCACCCGTGTTTTCGGCGTACGCGGAGGGTAGCCGTTCGGCGGCCACGGGGGTGCAGTGCCCGGGGTCCGTTCACCCCGTTGGCTAGTATCGCCCGCTCGACCGGGAATCGCCCGACCGCGGATGGCCAAACCACTTCGCTCACAGCTGAATCAGATACGCGCCTGGGTCCGCCAGGGGCGCACCGACGCCTGGATCGCGCATCAACTGGAGGTTTCCACCAACGAGCTGCGCGAGTTCCGGCGCCGCCACGAGCTCGACGCCGAGGACGACGACGCCGCCGAGGTCGACCTCCGCGACGAGATCGAGGCGGAGATCGAGGCCGCGGCTCGGGAGGAAGAGCTGGCCGCCGAAGCGGAGGCCGAGGTTGAGGACGAGGACGAGGAAACCGCCGTCGGCGCGGCGCCGGAGGAGGGCTCGACCGACGAGGACGCGGGCGATGACGGCGACGGTGGCCGGCCGCGCCGCCGCCGGCGACGCCGCCGTGGGGGCCGGGGGCGCAGCGGCCGTGCCGGCGCCGCGATGCAGGCCACCTTCGACCACGGTGACGAGGAGGGGTACGGGCTCTGGCTCGACCCGGCGGTCAAGGACGACCCCGTCTACTCCGAGCACTGGGCCGGCAAGCGCCGGGTCGAGGTCACGATCGAGCCCGACCGAATCGTGATCAGGCGCTCAGAATCCGAGTAGCCGAAGCGTTCGCCGACGCACCCGCCCGAAACGCCCGGGCCCGGGCGGCTAGCGGCGTCCCTGCGCCCGGCGCAGGGCCCGCCGACGTTGCGCGCGGCGGCGCCGCTCGACCCCGGGCAAGGTGGTCCCGCGCTCGGCCGCGGGCCGGCCCTCCCAGCCGTCGTCGGGAACCCGCGCCAGGTAGGTGACCAGGTCCTCGAGCGCCCGCAGGTCGTTCGATTCGGCGCCCGCCGAGAGCAGCCGGCGCATGCTCGCGTCGCGTACCGCCTGGGCCGTGTCCTCGAACAGGTACACCGCGAGCTCGGCGTCGAGCGCCGAGGGCCGGCCGACCGGGATCCCGCCGCGCTCGCCGACCCGGCGCAGAAAGCCGACCAGCCGCAACCCCTCCCCCGCCTCCGGGGCGAGGCGCACCGCCGGCAGCCCGGCGATCACCGCGATCCGCAGCTCCTCGCGCTCACCCGGCTCCAGCGCCCGCAGCCCGCGGCGGGCCCGGAAGTTCGCCGGGGTGCCGCGCCCCAGCGAGCGCACCGTGTGCAGCAGCGGGCCGCGGTGGTAGCGGGGGATCACGCCCAGAGGGACGAGGGCGACCAGGAACAGGCCGAGCAGCACGACCGCGAGCACGAGCTCGACCAGCGCGCTCAGCTCGAGCAGCTGGAAGCCGGCCGCGATCGCCGCGGCGAGCAGCAGCGCGACGCCGACCGCGCGGTAGGGGAAATCGATCGGCTTGGCGCCGGTCTGGTTGCGGGCGAACATCAGCAGCGAGGGGATGCCGAAGCCGACCAGCATCCCGATCGGGGCCGCGTAGGTGCCGATCTCGGGCGCGAGCACCACCGTCAGGCCGATGAAGGCGAGCGCCGCGCCGACGCAGCCGGCGATGAACAGCGCCCGCTTGTGGGAGAGATTGACGTTCTGGTTCACGGTCCGGTATATCGACGGCATCACGAACGCGGCCGCGGTGAACGGGATCAGCCCGGCGGCGTCGGCGTAAGAGGACGGGGCGATGTCGACCAGCACCTTGCCGCCGAGCACCATCGCCAGGACGGCGAAGATGCAGAGCACCGCGAAGTAGCCAAGCAGCTGGCCCTGGACGGTGCTCCTGCCGTACTGGTCGCCGACCGCCTTGAAGGCCGCCGACTTGCGCAGCGGGCGCATCGCGACGCGGAAGCCCTGGGGGAGGAAGGAGACGACGAAGCCGAGGCGCGAGGCGAGCGCGTAGATGCCGAGGTCGGTGTCGCTGACGATCCGCGAGAGGATGAACACGTCGGCGTTCTGGACGATCCAGAACGAGCTCACGATCGGCGCCCGGTGGCCGCCCCTGACGATGATCTGGCGAATCTCGCCGAAGTCGAACGAGGGCTCGAAGCTGCCCAGCAGCAGGACCACCGCGACCACCGCGGCGACGGCGGTGCCGATCGCGGTCGCGGCGATCGCGCCCTCGAGGCCGGCGCCGGCGGAGAGCAGGGCGACGAGCGCGGCGAGGCCGAGCACCGGGCGGGTCGTGTCCGAGACGACGAAGGCGCCCGGGCGGCGCTCGAGCCAGAGCACGATGTCGGCGAGCTTGAACACGAGCCAGAAGCCGGCCAGGACGGCGGCCCAGACGACCAGGATGCCGTCGTCGGGATCGCCGAGGAGAAGCTCGGCGATCGGCTCGCGCAGGATCACCACCACGGCGGTGCCGAGCGCCCCCAGCGCCGCCGCCCAGGCGAGCCCGGTGCCAAGCGTGCGCTGCGGCGTGCTCGAGACCGCCTCGTCGTCCTCGTCCTCGTCGTCCTCGTCGTCGCCGCCGCCGAAGGTGCGCCGGATCGTCCCCGGCTTCACCAGCAGCGAGAGCAGCTGGGTGACCAGCCCGGCGAGGAACAAAAGCAGGGCGAAGCGACCCATCTCGCTCGGCCCGAGGTAGGCGGCGACCACCATCACCGAGACGAGCTGGATCAGGTTGCTGAGCACCAGCGTCGTCCCCTGGACGCCGGAGTAGCGCAGCACCCGCACGCCGAGGATCGCCCCGGAGCCGCCGGGGTGGTCGTGCTGCTGCTCTTGTCGCCGTCGCTTGGGCATGGCCGCCACCGAGCCTAGAGCGGGCCGCGGCCGAGCCGCGGAGCTAGCCGTCCCAGATCGTCCAGTTGGAGAAGTCGCGTCCGGTGAGCTCGCGCAGCCGCTCGCCGTCGGCGCGCAGCTCGGCGAGCGTCTCTGGGGGCAGCGAGGCGCGCACGTCGGGGCGCTTGATCGTCCGTCGCAGCGGCAGGCGGTCGTCGAGCACGAGCCAGAAGCTCGACGGCAGCAGCCGGGCGCGGCTCGAACGCCCGAGCTTCTCCAACCGCATCGCGAGCCGGGTCGCACGGGTCTTGCGCGAGGTCTGGTGGCGCTCCTGCTCGAACCGCGGATGGGTGAAGTCCGGGTCGACGCCGATGAAATCGAAGATCCGGCGCAGCGTCTCCATGCGCTGGTGGCGCAGCTCGGACTGCTGGAAGACCAGCACCCGCTCGCGCGGATAGAAGGCGAGAAAGCGCTCGAGCTGCATCGCGTACTTGGAGCGGTTGACGTAGGAGGTGTTCGGGTGGGTGAGCGTCTCCGCGAGGGTCCCCTTCTCGCGGCGCTTGGCGTAGTTGTGGACCCAGTGCGCGGCGATCCGCTCGAGCGGGTCGCGGATCATGTAGATCAGCTTCGCGTCGGGAACCACCGAGTGCATGCGCTCGGGGACGCCCTGGTGCTGAGGGAAGGCGGAGTAGTTGGGCGAGGCCTCGCCGCGCACACGGGCCTCGGGATCGAAGTGGCCGCGATACCAGTCCAGGCCCCGCGGCCAGTTCCGCTCCTCGATGAAGAAGTTGAGCTCCTTGGGCTTCGACATCGAGACCTCGGGATGGAGGCTGAGGTAGTAGTGCAGGACGCTGGTCCCGCACTTCTGCGCCCCGATCACGATCAGGTTCGGCAGCGCCCCGGGCGCGGGGGCGGCAGCGGCGCGCTGGTCGTCGCCCGGCGCCGCTTCGCCGAGCGGCTTTACGGGTGTGGAGGCCTCCATCGACGCGCCCTCAGGGTAGCGGAGCCCCTCCCGGCGCCACGACCACCCGCCGCGGCTTGGCACGCTCGGCGAGGATCAGCTCCAGACGGCCGCGGAGGAAGCCCTCGTACGGGCCGCCGGCGAGCCGCGGCTGGCGCTCGCCGCGCGCCGGGACGTGCTCGACCCCGACCCCGAGCTCGCGCAGCGGCGCAAGCGCGAGCGAGTCGGTGACCACCAAAGTGCGCTCGGGATCCTCGCCCGCCTCGGCGATCGCGGCGCGCACCGCGGCGGCGATCTCCTCATCGGCGATCCCGACCGCGAGCACCACCGTCCGCACCCGCGGCTGGGTCAGCTGCTGGCGCGTGAGCCGGACCACGGTCCGGGGAGCGCTGGCGAAGAACTGCCCCCAGCGGCGTCGAAACTCCCGCGCCGAGCCGGCCCGCCTGTTGCCGGCACCGAGCGTCGACTGGCTTCCCTCTCCGGCACCTGAGTCGACGCTCGCGCCCGCGGGGGCGGGCGCCGTGGCCGCCGCCGCGAGCTCGGTGAGCCAGCGGGCCGCCTCGGCGGCGCCGCTCGGCGCGGGCAGGGCGGCGAGCCGGGTCGCGATCGCGTCGCGCTCGCCGGGTTCGAGCAGCCGGTCGAGCTGTGCCTCGAGCCGCGGGTCCGCGGGCCCCTCGATGGCGAGCCCGACGCCGGCGCGTTCGGCGTGGCGAGCCCGACCCTCCTGGTCGTCGGTCTCGCGGTGGATCGGCACGTAGAGCGCGGGGACGCCGAGCGCGATCAGCTCGTGGAAGGCGTTGTAGCCGGCAGCAGCGACGGCGGCGTCGAAGGCATTGAAGTAGCGGCTCATGGGATAGGTGGCCCTCAGGTCGACGAGACCGGCCGCGCGTTCGCCGAGGGTTGGCGGGTTTGTCGCGCCATGCGCGACTAAGTCGCCATTGGATGGCTCGGCGGCGGCGATCGTGGAGGAAAGCGCCGCGACCTGGACGTCGTCGCGGCCGGCGAGCCGGCGCAGGCAGCGCCGGGTCGCCTCGCGCACCTCCGCCCCTTGGCCGAGGGAGACGAGCACGTTGGTGCGCCCCGGCTCGAGCCCGAGCTCCGCCTCGGCCTCGGCCCGCGGCAGCAGCTCGGCGCGGTCCAAGAGCACGATCGGCTCGACCCGGTGGGCGCGGTCGCGCAGCGCCACCGTCGGCCCGCGATCCTCGGACTCCGCCAGCTCGCCCGGCTCGAGCACCGCGTCGAAGGCCCCGGCGCGGCCCAGGGGCACGCGGCTCGAGCCCGCCTTCCAGAGCGGGCGCCGGCACCAGACCGCGACCGCCGACGGCGGCAGGGCGCCGAGCAGCGCCTCGTAGGGATGGGTGCCGTCGAAGACGATCACCGCCGGTTCGGCCTCGGCGATCACCGCCCGCAGGCGGGCCCGCAGGCGACGCGACCAGCGATAGTCGTTGCCCGATCCCGGGGTCGCGTAGGAGGCGACGTACTCGACCGGAAAGCCCATCTCGCGGACCACCGGCGCCGCCGCCGAGAGGGTGAGGAAGAGCGGCTCGAGCTCGGACCCGAGCCGGCGCGCGATCGCCATCGACCGGGTCAGGTGACCGAGCCCGGTGCCGTTCGAGGTCGTGAACAGGATGCGGCCGGGCGCGCGGGTCGCCGCGCCGCGGGCGCTCAAGCCTCGTGCGCCGCCATCGCCCGCTCGCGCTCATACGAGCGGCGCAGCACCGGCGCGCAGTGGTAATCCTCGCCCTCGAGCCGCTCCAGCGCCGCCTCGTAGAGACGCACGATCTCCGCCTGCTCGGCGTCCGTGAGCCCCTTGCGCCAGCGCTCGCGGTGGGCGGCGTCGGCGCTCATCTCGGCGTCGAAGAACGCTCGCATCGCGGGCTCGTCGGCGACCCCGAGGAACTCGCAGAGCTCGGCGTAGGCGCGGTCGCGATCGCTCCAGACCAGCTCGTCGAGGCTGATCACCCGCAGACGCTCGCGGTCGGCGGCCTCCATCCCCCGCACCCCCCGCTCGGCCTGGCGCAGCCGGTCGGCCCAGAACTCGATCCCCGAGCTGACATCGATCGGGTGGTGCGGCTTCTGGCGCAGCGACACCTTCGAGGAGCCGGAGTCGCGGCCGTCGCGGACCGAGTGCACGAAGCGCGCCTCGGGGAAGATCCGCGCGAGCCCGTCGGCGGCGGCGATCGTGAAGCAGCTCATCTCGACCAGGACGGGCTTGCCGGCCCGCTCGGCGAGCGGTCCGAGCAGGTCGTAGAAGAGCGTCCGCGAGGCGGCGAGCAGGTCGTCGCCGTGGGTGCGCTCGAAGCGGTCGGCGGCGGCGGCGAAGGCCTCGCGGTCGACGATCGTGTGCAGGCCGCGCACCCGGCCGCGCCCGAGCGCGCGCCACCTCGCCTTCACGTAGGCGCGCTCGCCGATCCGCACCCGATGCCACCAGTAGCCGCGCAGCTTGCGCAGGAAGTCATCCGGATCGGTGCGCCCCTGGACGAGGTCGGCGAGGCCCTTCGGGTTGCAGTGGAAGCGGCACTCGATCGGCACGCCGTGAAAGCGCGAGTGGCGGTCGAGCAGGTAGGAGACGATGTGGGTGCCGCTGCGGCCCGTGCCGCCGACGAAGACGAGGTCCGCGGGGCTCTCGGTTGACGCGCTCATCGCGACCCTCGATCGTAGACGTAGACCAGCGGCTCGACCGGGCCGCCGCGGCGCTCGAAGCTGCGCCGCAGAAGCGGCGCCCCGCGGGCGCCGTCGGCCTCGAGCCGCTCCAGCGCGGCCTCATAGAGCGCCTCGATCCGCTCCGCCTTGCGCGCCGAGATCCCGCGCCGCCAGCGGGCGACGTTGGCCTCCTCGGTGGTCATCCGGTTGCGGAAGTAGCGGCGGGTGCGCTTGGTCACCGGCACGCCGAGGAAGCGGAACATCGGCCGCAGGGCGGCGCGCGCACGCGGCATCAGCAACAGCTCGTCGAGGCTCATCGTCAGCAGCCGCGCGGGCGGGACCGCCTCGGCGCCGGATTCGATCGCGCGCATCCGCTCCTCCCACCACTCGATCCCCTGAGCCCGGGTGCGCGGCCGGATCAGACCGCGCGTCTGCGCGACCCGCGAGGCGGAGGCGTCGCGGCCGTCGCGGACGACGTGGATGAAGCGCGCCTCTCCAAATAGGCGGGCGAGGGTCGGCGCCGCGGCGATGTTGTCGGTGCTCTGCTCGATCAGCGCCTCACCCTCCTCGGCCTTCTCGCCCTCGGTGGCGCGAAACCAAAGCAGGTCGAAGAACAGGTTGCGGCAGGCGCGCTCGAGGTCGTCGCCGTGGTCGGCCTCGAAGCGCCCGACCGCGGCCTCGAAGCGCTCGCGATCGACGAACCGGTACATGCCGCGCATGCGGCTGGTCTGAAAGCCGCGCCACCAGAAGCCGCGCAGGCGCCTGACGAACTGCTGCGGCGTCACCTCGCCGGCGAGCAGCCCCGGAAAGCCCTCGGGATCGGTGTGGAAGCGGACCTCGACCGGGACGAGTCCGAACCGCGCATGGCGGGAGAGCAGCTGCGCGAGCACGTGGGTGCCGCTGCGACCGGTGCCGCCGATGAAGACGATCCCGGGGACCTCCGGGGCCCGGTCGATCTCGCCTCCACCGAGCACGGGCGATGGCGCCTCGGCGGGGCTCGGAAACTCCTTCATCGGTTCTCCCCGCGGCGATCGAGGGTGAAGTGGTCGACGTACTGGACGCAGGCTCGCGCGAGCACCACGTCGACCACGGGCCGCGTGCTCGGGGTGGCGGCGATGTCCCCGAGCCACACCCTTCGCTCGACCCCCACTGCCCGCTGCAGGCCGCTCGGTTCGGCGGCGCGCACAACGACCTCGATCAAGCCGGGCTGGTCGCGGTCAACGGTTCCGGCCGGCCAGAAGGCGCCGCGCCCCGCGCCGTCGAGGTACATCCCGTCGAGCGACGGCGGCAACTCCGCGACCGGGTCGCCGTCGACGAGTACCTTGAGGGGAACCTGGGAGTGGTATTGGAGTGAGAGCTCATACGGCCTGGCCTTGGAGAGATGGATCTGCACCGAGGCGTCGCCGGGCGCGGCGAAGGCACGCTCCTGGCCGGCGGCGGCGTCCTCCACCCGGCCGGGGAGCTGCCAGTCCGTGAACGACACGCGCTCGGTCCCGTCGATCACCGTGGCCGTCCCGTCACGCCGACCCAGGCGGCCGGCGCAATCGAGCAGCGCCCCGATCTCGCCGTCCTCGCCCTCGACCACGCGGCTGCGCGGCGTCTCGCCGCGGCGCTCCCAGAGCACGTAGTCGGCCGAGCGCACCAACGGCTCGAAGTTCGAGGGTGGGGTCGAGGCGTAGGCGGCGTCGGTGGTGATCGCGTAGCGGAACTTGTCCAGCTTGCCCGGCTCGAGGCTGTCGAAGTCGACCGCATCGCCCTGCTGCCAGCGCTTCTCGGGCCGCGATTCGATCTCCTCGGGCACGTAGCCCGCCGGGGCGCGCATCAGGGTGTCGCGCAGGTGGTGGGCGGAGAAGCGGTCGACGCCGAGGAAGACGACCGGCTCGCCCTCGATCCGCTCGGCGAGCACCTCGAGCCCGGCCTGGCGGTCGTCGAAGCCGACCGGCGCCGCGCGGAGGGCGAGCAGGGTGGAGATGATCGCGGCGGCGAGGAACAGGGTGCCGAATGCGTAGCGGGCGATGGTGGTTGCTCGGTGCTCGGTGCTCGTGGGAGCGGCGAGGAGCGGGTGGAGGGCCACCAGCAGAGCGAGGGGGGCGATCACCGCGAGCGCCTTCGCCTCGACGTGGATCTCGGCGACGAGGCGGGCGCCGAGGTAGACGATCGCCCCGGTGACGAGCATCGCCAGCAGCGCGAACCGTCGCCCGCGCAGGAGCGCGAAGGCGCCGAAGCCGAGCGCGAGCGCGCCGAGCGCGAGCGCCAGCGGCGACCCGGCGACCTCGGTGCGGACGATGCGGAAGTCGCCCTCGGGCCAGATCCCGAACGCCTCACCCCAGGACACGGGCGAGCTCAGGCGCCCGGCCGAGAACTGGACGTCGTCGACCTTCTCGACGAAGCTGGTCGCCGGGCCGATCGCGACCACGGCGACCGCGATCACGACCAGGGCGCCGATCGCGGTCGCGAGCCGGTGCTGGGAGAGCGCCTCGCGGGCGGCGCCCCAGTCGACCGGGCTGCGGCCCGCGAGCGCCTCGAGCGCAAGCCAGATCGGCACCGAGATCGCGAACCAGGCGAGCCCCGGGAGCGAGAAGGTGAACACGCTGGCGGCGGCGAGAATCAAGCCGATCCCGGCCACGGCCCGTTTCGGGGCCGCGGGCAGGCCGGCGAGCGCGATCGCGAAGGCGAGCACGAAGAGCGCCATCGCGGTCTCCTTGAAGGCGCTCTGGGCGAGGAAGGAGGCGGCGAGGTAGGGCAGCCCGCAGATCGCCGCGACGGCGATCCGGCGCAGCGGTGGCAAGCCGCCGAGCGCACCCAGGGCGGCGAGCGAGGTCAGCGCCGGGATCGCCAGGAGCAGCCCGTTGAAGGCGCTGACCATTGAGGTGCCAGTCACCTCGGCGGCGATCACGGCCACCGCCTGGGGGCCGATCGGATAGCCGAACTGGACCGCGCTCGGCTCGGGGCCGAGCGCGTCGCGCAGCCAGTCGGCCCAGTAGAGCTGGGCCGCGTGGTCGTTGGTGTAGATGCCCTCGCCGAGGACGCCGACCCGCTCGTTGAACAGGAACGGAAGCGTCGCCAGGCCGACGACGATCGCGGCGGCGGCGACGCCGACGAGCCACTCGCTCCCGCGCTCGCGATCGCGCCGCTCGCGCGCGATCGACACCGCGGCGAGCACGCAGAGCGCGCCGATGACGATCGCCGCGGTGGTCCCGCGGCCGGGCAGGCGGACGAGGAAGGGAGCGACCACGACCAGGGCCGCGAACCCGATGGCGCCCGAGAGCCACGCGGGTGAGCCGGGGGGCCGTACGGCGCCGTCGCCGGCGGGCGGGTGGGCTCCGTCCCAGCCCAAGAGCCCGAGGATCGCGCGGCCGAGCAGCAGCGAGGCGGCGAGGATCAGGGCTGTGGAGGCGTAGATCTCGAGCACGGTCGGTTCAGGGTTGATTGGCGGTCGGCTCGGCGTTGACCGAGTCGCCGTTGAGCTCC
The DNA here is from genome assembly GCA_021155855.1 of Solirubrobacterales bacterium. Lineage (GTDB taxonomy): Bacteria > Actinomycetota > Thermoleophilia > Solirubrobacterales > 70-9 > WHSW01. The sequence continues at coordinate 52,056 of JAJNAZ010000016.1, read as the reverse complement.
GCCGGGCTGAGGTCGGGGAGATCGCCGCAGGCGTCCGGGTCGGGCGGGCCCTCGAGCTCGAACACGCTCACTGGTCCGTCGCGAAGGATCTCGCGCGCGGCCGGGTCGTCGCGCGTCCACAACCCCTCCTTGGTGTCGGTGAGCCGGCCGGGCAAAAACGGGTCATAGGTGGTGACGACATGGGTGTAGCCGCCGTCGGCCAGCGCCCGGCGCCAGGAGGCGCAGTCGGCGATCCGTAGGAAGGCGCCGTCGGGGCCCTCCTCGCCCAGCCACTGGACCTCGTTGGAGAGGTCGGTGCCATAGAACGGATACTGGTTGAAGACGCCGCGGACACCGCTCACGGCGACCTTCGCGTCGCGCAGGTCGCGGCTCCAGCGAGCCGCGTCGGCGAGCCGCAGCTGCGGGCTCAGCTTCTCGTAGCGGCGCTCGAGATAGTGGTTCTGCTCCCACCAGCCGGCGCCCAGCGCGCCGATCGCGACCACGCCGGCGACCGCGACCGCCCACCCCCGCGGTGCGCCGGGGCCGATCAGGCCGCGGTCGAGCAGCCAGCGGATGAGCGCGAAGCCGACCAGCACCCCGATCCCGGCCGCGACGGCGCCCTTGACGTGTCCCTGCTGCCACTGCACGAGCGAGACCGTGGTGGCCGCGAACAGGACGCAGAGCCCGGCCAGGGTGAGGCGCCGGGCGCGCTCGCCGGCACGCGCGATCGGCAGGCAGGGGAGCAGCGCCAGGCCGACGGCGGCCGCGGGCGCGATGTAGCGGACGTTCCATTCGAAGGCGATCGGCATGCCCTCCTCGCCGGCGGCGGTGAGCGGGGTGAAGACGTAGGCGATCGCCGTGAACAGGACCACCGCCCCGAGCGCCCGCACGAGCGGCTCCGAGCCGCGCCAGAGCGCGTACACGCCGGCGCCGAGGAAGGCGGCGATCGTCAGCGGCCAGAGGACGCCGAACGACTCCTCGAGCCCGGGGAAGAACCAGTCCGACCAGACCTCGGTGTCGTTCCAGTAGTGAAAGACCGAGTTGCCGGGCCGCAGCTCGAAGGCGCGCTCGGGCGCCGGCAGGCCGAGCGGCCCGAAGCCGGTGTAGGGGATCGGGTTTCCGACCGCGACCAGGTTGCGCACGAACCAGTAGCCACCTGCGGCGAAGGCGGCGATCCCGAACACCGCCCCGGTCCGCAGCCGCGCCCCGCGCCCCGCGATCACGATCAGGGCCACGAACAGGGCGATTACGGGGGCCAGGAACGAGAGCTTCGTCCCCGCCGCGAGGCCCGCGGCGATCCCGGCGACCGCAAGAGCCGGCGCCCCGAGCGATGGTCGGGCGAATCTTGCGTCCCTGAGACGCGAAAATCGACCAACTGCCTCCGCGCCCGAGAGGGCCCGCGACGCCCTCGCCGCCCCTTCATTGACCAGAACCGCCACCGCCGCGAGCACGAACGCGACGCCGACGATGTCGTTGAGCGCCTCGCCGGCCTGGAACTCGATCAGCATCTGGGCGCCGAGGGCAATCGCGCCGCCGATCAGGCTCTGCGGGCCGAGGCCGTAGGGACGGCCGATGCAGTAGGCGGCGAGCAGGCCGAGGGCGAGGAAGCCGAGGTTGAGCAGCGGCGAGAGGATGTCGCGCCCGTAGCCGAGCAGCGGCACCGAGTGCAGGACCTCCGAATTCGCCGGGTAGTAAGAGGCGAAGAAGATCGGGTCGAAGTAGTCGATCGCGCCGAGGTCGCCGTCGGCGGCGTACCGGGCCGAGAGCGGCATGTGGTACCAGAGCGAGTCGGCGCGGTCCATGCCGCCGGCGAGGCTGCCGAGCGTGGGCACCATCCAGGCGGCGGCGACCACGGCGCAGGCCGCGGCGGCGAGCCAGATCGCGATCCGGGCCGCCGGCGGGGCGGGCGGGGTAGGGGCCGGGCCCGGCCCACGGCGGAGGTCGAGTCGCCCGCAGACGACGAGGCAGAGCCCGGCGAGCGCGAGGCAGGCGACGATCATCGACGCCTCCCCATAGACGCCGAAGGTGCCCAACGCCTCGGCGAGCCAAATCAGGGCGGCGGTCGCGAGCACCGACTCGGCCAGCCGCGCCGGCGCGCCTCGCCAGCCCGGCAGGATCGTCGCCCGCACCCGCCAAGCGGCGAGCGCGACCGCGCCGACGATCAGCGCCAGCTCGAGCGAGCCGAGCAGGTAGGCGCCGGCGTCCAGCGCCCGCTCGGACGCGGGCGCGAAGCTGAACCCCGGGCTCACGCCCCACCTCCAGCCGGGTGACCGGCCGGCGGATCGAGAATGGCGCCTACGAGCGCGTAACCGATCGGCGAGCGGCGCCCGCGGCGGACCTTGTGGACGGCGCCTATCGTCCCAGGCCGCGGATCACGTAGGAGGCCTCGCCCTCTGCGACCATGCCGTTCTTGCGAGCGCCGCGCTCGGCGGCATCCTCGCCATCGAGGGTGGTGACCCGCTGGCGCAGCTTTGCGTTCTCCTCCCGCAGCTCCTCGAGGGCGCCGTGCTCGGTGCGCGAGTCCTGCCAGGCGTCGAGGAAGTTGATCGCCGGGCTGACGTAGGAGACGAGGACCGCCGCGAGGACGAGCACCAGCGCGACCCGGCCGACCTTGTCCCAGTGGATCCGGCTCGCGGGGCGGCCGCGCCGCCGCGCCCTCGGTGCGGGACGCACGCGGTAGCCGCGGGCCGCCTGGCTGCGTGCGCTCATGGCGTAAGGGTTCGGCGGCCGGGCGCGCGAACCTTCCGCCGCGGCTCACCGGCCGCCGCGGCCGGCGAAGGCGGAGAGCCCCGGATAGGTCGCGCTGCGCCCCAGCTCCTCCTCGATTCGCAGCAGCTGGTTGTACTTCGCCACCCTGTCCGAGCGCGACGGCGCGCCGGTCTTGATCTGGCCCGCGCCGGTGCCGACCGCGAGGTCGGCGATCGTCGTGTCCTCGGTCTCGCCGGAGCGATGCGAGATCACCGCCGAGTAGCCGGCGTCGCGCGCGATCGCGATCGCCTTCAGCGTCTCGGTGAGGGTGCCGATCTGGTTCACCTTGACCAGGATCGAGTTCCCGACCCCGGCGTCGATCCCGCGCCGCAGCCGCTCCGGGTTGGTGACGAAGAGGTCGTCGCCGACGAGCTGGCAGCGCTCCCCGATCCGCTCGGTGAGCAGCTCCCAGCCGTCCCAGTCCTCCTCCGCCATTCCGTCCTCGATCGAGACCACCGGGTAGCGCTCGACGATCCCGGCCCAGTAGCCGACCATCTCCTCCGGCGTCAGCGCCCGCCCCTCGTGCTCGAGCACGTAGGCGCCGTCGCTCTCGCGGTGAAGCTCGCTGGTCGCCGGGTCGAGCGCGAGGAAGACGTCGGTGCCGGGCCGGTAGCCGGCCGCCTCGATCCCGGTGACCAGCACCTCGAGCGCCGCCTCGTTCGACTCCAGGTCGGGCGCGAATCCCCCCTCGTCGCCGACCGTCGTCCCCAGCCCGCGCTCGGACAGGGTCCGCTTGAGCGCGTGAAAGACCTCGGTCCCGGTTCGCAGCGCCTCGGTGAAGCTCTCGGCGCCCGCCGGAACGACCATGAACTCCTGCAGGTCGATGGCGTTGTCGGCATGGGCGCCGCCGTTGATCACGTTCATCATCGGCACCGGGAGCACGTTCGCGCGCTCACGCGGGGTGCCGTGGAGCTCGGCGATGTAGAGATAGAGCGGCACCCCGGCCTCGACGGCGGCGGCGTGGGCGATCGCGAGCGAGACGCCGAGGATCGCGTTGGCGCCGAGCCGCGACTTGTTCGGCGTCCCGTCGAGCTCCCGCAGCGTCTCGTCGATCGCCGCCTGGTCGGTGGCGCGGGCGCCGGTCAGCGCCTTGGCGATCGGCCCATCGACGTTCTCGACCGCCCTGCTGACCCCCTTGCCGGCCCAGGCCTCACCGCCGTCGCGAAGCTCGGTCGCCTCGAACTCGCCGGTCGAGGCGCCCGATGGCACCGCGGCGCGGCCGCTCGCCCCCGAGTCGAGCCGCACCTCGACCTCCACCGTCGGGTTGCCCCTGGAGTCGAGGATCTGGCGGGCGTGGATGTGCTCGATCGCGCCCATCGAAGCCCGGGAAGGCTAGCGGGCGCGACCGCTATCGCCACCCCCGGCCAACGTTTCGCATACCGAAACATTGGCCGGGGTCACACCACCCGGGCGGGCGTGAGACGGTGGATGAGCGCGCGAACCGTCCGGATCACCGTGTCCGGCTCGCTGTCGATCTGCCAGTCGCTGAATCGCTGCACGTAATAGCCGCGTGCGGCGAGTCGGGTGTCGCGCATGTGATCGTCCTGGAATGCCTGCCAGCCGCTGTGCGCGCGGTAGCCATCGAGCTCGGCCACAAGCCGTTGCGGGCGCCAGAGGAAGTCGACCGTGTAGCGGTCGATCCGGACATTCACCTCGGGCTCGGGTAGTCGATGGCGACGGCACAAGCGGAGGAAGGCGTGTTCCAGGCCGCTCGCGGTGCCGTCGCCGCGATCGGCGGCCGCCAGCGGCAGGCGCAGGTACTCGGCCTCCCGCCGCGCCTTGCGGACGAGCGCGGACGGCGCGGTGCGACGCAGGTCGGCGAGCGTCCGCGCCGGGGTCGTCACCGGGATCCCGTCGCGCATCGTCGCCTCCGCCCTGACCAGCGAGGTCGACCGATGGGCGTGGATCCCGCGCCGTCGTGACCGATCGCCGCCGCCCGGGACGGTCACGTTCGGGACGTGGCCGCTCTCGGGCAGCATCCTCCAGAGCTCCGCTGCGCTGCGGTGACTGAGCACGGCTGCGGGCCCCAGCGCGAGCGTCGCCGCCTTCCAGCGGCCGCGAGGCTCGAGGCCCGGGTGGCCGACGGCGTAGACGCCGTGGTGGACGGGATGCAGCCTGCCCGCCGCGGCCCGGCGCGCGACCCCGGCGCGGCTCAGGCCGACAGCCAGAAGCTGGACGATGTGGATGACGCCGTGCTGGTCAGCGGCGATCTCTGCCACCGCCGCGTCGGGACCCGGGCCAATGTTCCGCATACCGAAACAAACCCCGGGGTCAAGCGCGCTGCCCCCGGTGCCGGTCAGCGCTGAGCGTCGCGAAAGCGGTTTGCCGCGGCGCGCAAGGCCAGTTCCGGGTCGACGCCGAGGCTGCGGGCGCGGGCGACGGTCTCGAGCAGCCGCTCGCCGATCTCCGCCTCGTCGGCGTCGCGGCGCTCGCGGTCGGCCGCCGCGCCGCCCTCCGGGTCGGCGCGGCGAAGGATCTTGCGGGCGTAGAGCAGGCCCGGGAGGTTCTCGGGGACGTCGGCGAACGGGTCGCCGGCGCCCCGGCCCTCGACCTTGCGCTTGATCTGGTCCCAGTTGCGCAGCACCTCATTCGCCGTCTCCGCCTCGGCCTCGCCGAAGACGTGCGGATGGCGGCGGATCAGCTTCTCGGACATGCCCTCGGCGACGCCGGCGAGCGAGCCGGCGCCGCGCTCCTCGAGCAGCAGGGAGAGGAAGAGCACCTGAAACAGCACGTCGCCGAGCTCGTCGCGAATCTTGTCGTCGTCGCCACGGTGGGCCGCGTCGGCGAGCTCGTAGGCCTCCTCGACCGTGTGTGGGACGATCGAGCGCTCGTCCTGCTCGCGGTCCCAGGGACACTCACGGCGCAGCCGGCGGGTGATCAGGTCGAGGCGCTCGAGCGCGGCGAGCGCTGCACGCGGGTCGCTCACCGACCCGCCACGCTCGTCCGCCGCCATCGGGAGCGGCTCAGCCGCCCGGCGGGGTGCCGGGTGGCGCGGTGCCCGGCGGCGCGGTGCCAGGCGGCGCGGTGCCAGGCGGCGCGGTGCCAGGCGGCGCGGCGCCAGGCGGCGCGGTGCCAGGCGGTGCGGTGCCAGGGGGCACGGTGCCCGGCGGTGCGCCGGGGACGGGACTCAGGCCCGGCGGGAGCCCGCCGGGAGGCGTCGCCGGCGCCGGGCTGATCGGGCCCTGGGGCAGGCCCGTCGGCGCCGGGGCGCCGAAGACGCCCGCGGTTCCGGGGGCGATCGGACGGGTCGAGGCGACCGGGGCGTCGCACCCCTGCGTCTCGGCGACCTCCTCGGTGCAGGGGCTGGGGAGCGGCTCCGCGTTCGAGCAGCGGTCGATGCGGAAGTCGTCGGCGCAGACGGTTCGCGCAACCCACTTCGTCTGGAAGTCCTCCTGGAACGCCTGCGCGATCTGCTGCTGGCGGGCCGATGCGAGCGTCTGGGTGATCTGCTCGGTGGCGTCGGCGAGCGGCGTGGTCTCGGCGGCATTGATGGCCTCGACCTGGATCAAATAGAAGCCCTGCTCGCTCTCGAACGGCCCGACCAGCTCGCCCTCGGGAGCGTTGAAGATCTGCTCCTCGAGCGCCGGCTCGGACTGGCCCTCGACCACGGCCTCGCGCAGGCCGCCGGCGCTCTTCGTCGCCTCGTCGATCGAGAACTCCCTCGCCACCTCCTCGAACCCCTTCGGGGAGGAATCCTCCGCGAGCGCCGCCGCCGCGTCGTCGGCGTCGGCCTCGTCGCGGGTCAGGATCACCCGCACGTCGCGTGTCTCCGGCTGCTCGAACTGGGTGATGTTCTCGTCGTAGAAGGTCTGGATCTCGTCCTCGTCGATCTCGGGCTCCTGAGGCAGCACCGCCATCTGGATCCGGTCGGAGATCAGCTGCAGCGCGATTCGCTCGCGCGCCTCCTCCAGGGTGAACCCGGACTGGTCGAGGAATCGCTGGAACTCCTTCTCGGAGCCGAACTGCTGCTCCTTGACGTTCTCGAGCTCCTCGTCGATCTCGCGATCGGTGACCTCGATCCCGCGATCCTCCGCCTCGCCGAGCACCCAGCGGGAGAGGATCAAATCCGAGACGGCGGCGTCGGCGAGCGGCTCGTACTGCGGATCGTCGCTGGGCGGCACCTCGGGCAGACCCTGGCGGGCGGCGGTCTGCTCGAGCGCGCGGTCGAAGTCCTCGGTCGTGATCGTCCCGTCGGGCGCATCCTCGACGACGGCGACCGCATCGTCGGGGACGCTCGGGCCGCCGATGCCCTGAGCGACCGCGGCGACGATGAACGAGCCGACGACGAAGACCGCGAACACGGCCAGCGCCACGAGCGTATGCCGGCGGCCGCGGTCGGCGCGCGCAGGCGCCGCGGGCCTGCCCTTCTTTCCCTGCGGACTCACGAGGCGGGCAGCATACTGGCCTCGTCCTCCGGGGCGGTCGCCTGCGAGAGCGCCGCGGTCAGCGCCTCCGTGAGCCCGAGCACGGCCGCGAGGCGGGCGGGGGCGTCGTCGGGGACGCGCAGCGAGAGGGTTCGGTGGCGGAGCTCGTAGATCGCCTCGGGGACTCGCTCGCGCAGGCGGCCGACCGCGTCGGCGTCGAGCTCCAGCGGGGTGATCGAGAACCGGCCGCCGCGGACCTCGGCCGTGCGCGCCCCGGCGGCCCCGAGCTCGATCCGGGCACGCTGGATCGCGAGCAGGTTCTCGACCGGGTCGGGCACCGGGCCGAAGCGGTCGCGCAGCTCATCGCGCAGTGCGCGCAGCTCGCCCGCCCGCCGGGCGCCGGCCACGCGGCGGTGCACGTCGATCTTCGCCGCCTCGAAGGGGATGTAGTCGGCGGGCAGGTAGGCATCGACCTCGACGTCGAGCCGCACCGCCGCCTCCTCGGCCACGGCGCCGTCGCCCGCCGCTCGCAGCTGCTCGACCGCCTCGTCGAGCAGCGAGACGTAGAGCTCGAAACCGACCGCGGCGACGTGCCCGGACTGCTCGTCGCCGAGCAGGTCGCCGGCCCCGCGCAGCTCGAGGTCCCGCATCGCGATCGCGAACCCGGAGCCGAGCTCGGTGTGGTCGGAGAGGGTCGCGAGCCGGGCGCCGGCCTCGGCGGAGATGCCCTCCTCCGAGGGATAGAGCATGTAGGCGAAGGCGCGCTCGGCCGAGCGCCCCACGCGGCCGCGGATCTGGTAGGCCTGGGCGAGGCCGAGCTGGTCGGCGCGCTCGACGATCAGCGTGTTCGCCTGCGGGATGTCGAGCCCGGACTCGATGATCGTCGTCGCCACCAAGCAGTCGGCATCGCCTCGCAAGAAGCCGAGCATCGTCGTCTCGAGCGCCGACTCGTCCATCTGTCCGTGTGCCTCGGCGAAGCGCACCCCCGGGCAGAGAGCGCGCAGGCGTTCGGCGACCTCGGGCAGGGTGTCGATCCGGTTGTGGAGAAAGAACGCCTGGCCCTCGCGGCCCGCCTCGCGCTCGATCGCACGGCGGACCAGCTGCTCGTCGAAGGGACCGACGTAGGTGCGCACCGGGCGCCGTCCCTCCGGCGGGGTCTCGATCACCGAGATGTCTCGGAGGCCGGCGAGGCTCATCTGCAGGGTCCGCGGGATCGGGGTCGCCGAGAGCGAGAGCACGTCCACCTTCAGCTTCAGCTGGCGCAGCAGCTCCTTCTGCTTGACGCCGAAGCGCTGCTCCTCGTCGACGATCACGAGCCCGAGCTCCTTCGCTCGCACGTCGCGGGAGAGCAGGCGGTGGGTGCCGATCAGGATGTCGACGGTGCCGGCCCCGAAGCGGGCGAGCGCGTCGCGGACCTCGGCCGGCTTGCGCAGCCGCGAGACGAGCTCGATCTCGAGCGGGAACTCGGCGAGCCGCTCGCGGAAGGTGCCGAGGTGCTGCTGGGCGAGGATCGTCGTCGGCACCAGGATCATCACCTGCTTGCCCTCGACCGCGGCCTTGTGGGCGGCGCGCAGCGCGACCTCGGTCTTGCCGTAGCCGACGTCGCCGCAGATCAGCCGGTCCATCGGCCGCTCGGCCTCCATGTCGGCCTTGACCGCCTCGATGGCCTCCACCTGATCGGCGGTCTCGCGGTAGGGAAACGACTGCTCCAGCTTCAGCTGCCACTCGCCGTCGGGCTCGAACGCGTGGCCCTTGCGCGCCTGGCGCTCGGCGTAGAGGTTGAGCAGCTCGCCGGCGAGCGCCCGCGCGGCGCGCCGGGCACGCGCCTTGACGCCCTCCCAGCGCTTCGAGCCGAGCGCGGAGAGCTGCGGCGCGTCGCCGCCGGCGCCGACGTAGCGGGTGATCCTGGCGAGCTGGTCGGTGGGCGCGAACACCCGGTCCTCGCCGCGATACTCGAGCTCGAGGTAGTCGCGGGTGACGCCGGCCAGGGTCTTGGTCTCGAAGCCGGCGAAGCGGGCGATGCCGTGATCGGTGTGGACGACGAAATCGCCCACCCGCAGGTCGGCGAAGCTGGTCAGCCGGCCGCGGGCGCTCGGCGGCGCGGCGGCGCGGCGACGGTGGACGAGCCGGCGGAAGGGGATCACCGCGAGCCGCAGGTCCGGCGAGACGAAGCCCTCGCTCAGCGGAGCGTCGTCGAAGAGCAGCGCCGCTTCCTCGGGCACCTCCCGCTCGAGGAACCGGGCGTCGACGCGGTTGAGGTTGTAGCGGGCGCGCTCGGCCTCGCCGCGGCTGGGGAAGGCGACGACGACCCGGTAGCCGGAGCGCAACTCGCGCTCGAGCACCGATTCGGCCTCGGAGATGCTGCGCGCGGCCGAGGTCGGGGCCTGTGCGCGAAAGACCGGGCCCCTCGATTCGTCGTCCTCCCCGCTTCCGCGCACGCTCACGCTCGCCCGCTTCGTGAGCGGCTCGGAGACGTTCACGTAGAGATGGCGGGCGTCGGCGTCGTGCATCGCCGTGGTCACGTCCTCCCAGTGGTCGCGCAGCGCGGCCGGGATCTCCTCCGCGGCCGCGAGCAAGATCGCGGTCCGCGCGCCGATCAGCTCCAGCGGCGCCCGGAATGACTCCACCGGTAGAGAATCAATGACCGACGGCGCGCTCAGCTCCGCTTCCGCCGCCGTCGGGTTCGACCGGCTCGCACGATCGTCAAGCGCGAGCTCGGCCAATTCGCGGTGCTCGAGCGCCAGCTCCGCCGCCGGGTCGAGCTCGATCCGCTCCGCCTCGCCGAGCGAGCGCTGGGTGAAGGTCGAGAACCAACGAATCGACTCGATCTCGTCGCCGAACAGCTCCAGGCGCGCGGCGCGCTCCTCGGTTGCGGGAAAGACGTCGAGGATGCCGCCGCGAAGCGCGAACTGGCCCCGCTCGGTGACCTGGTCGACGCGCTCGTAGCCGGCTTCGACCAGCAGCTCGGAGACATCGCCGAGGTCGACCTCCTCGTCGCGATGGAGGGCGAACCCCGCCGGTCGCAGGGATGCGTCCGGCACCGCCTCGGCGAGGGCGACGGCGCTGGCGACGACCACCGGCGGCTCGGTGGGTTCGGAGGGCTCGGCCGTGAGCGCGTCGAGCGCCCCGATTCTCAACCCGACTAGGTGCGGCGGCGGCGCCAGATGCGACTCGTAGCCGGTTCCGCGCGAGGGGTAATAACGAACCCGGCGTGGCGCCAGGTAGGCGCCGAGCGCGCGGGCGAGGTCGCGGGCGCCGATGTCGTCGGCCGCGACCACCAGCGCCGGGCGTGCGGCGAGCCCCTCGTCGGCGTCGAGCAGGGCGGCGAGCAGGTAGGGGCGGATCGAGGCCGACGCGCGCAGGTCGACCGCCTCGCCGGCGCGAACCGAGGCCGCGAGGGAGGCAAATCGCTCGTCGTCGAGCGCGGTTTGAAGCAATGACCTGAGCAGTCGGCCATCGATGCTACGAAAGCCGGCTCGCCGGCCCGTTGGAGCAACCACCCGCGGAGGTAGGCTGCGCGCGATGGCCGACCGCGCGCGAGTGCGGGGCGCGCCGGTGCTCGCAGTCCTGGCGGCACTGGCGCTGCTCCTTGGACTGGTCACCGGTTATGCCCGGATAACGCTGTTCGACTCCGACGAGTTCTCGGCGCGCGCGACGACAGCCCTCAATGACGACGCGGTCCAGGCCGAGATCGGGCGGCGGGTGACCGACGATCTGGTCCTCAACGCCCAGGCGGACCTGGTCGGGTTCCGGCCCGTGATCGAGGGCGTGGTCGAGGGTCTGGTCGGCGCGGGGGTGTTCCAAGACCTGTTTCACACCGCGGTCCGCGATGTCCACAGCGCGCTCTTCGAGGACAACCAGAACAGCGCGACGCTGACGCTCGCCGACCTCGGCGTCGTCCTGCGGGGGGCGCTGCAGGCGCTCGCACCACGGGTCGCGAAGGACATCGGCGCCGGCGCCGACGTCGATGTGGCCGGGATCGAGCCCCCCGGTTGGCTCACCGACCTGGCCCAGGCCGGTCACGACCTCGGCGGCCTCGCCCTGTTCCTGCTCGCCCTCGGCCTCGTCCTGGGCGCGATCGCGCTCTGGCGCTCGCGCGATCGGCGCCGCACGCTGCTCACCTTCGGGATCGCGGTCGTCGGCTGCGGCGTGGTCGCCGCGGTCGGGCTCGGGGTGATCAGGGAAGTTCTCCTCGGCCGGATCGACGACACCGGCGTCCGCGACGCCGCCGAGGCGATCTGGGATGCCTACCTGCGCGACCTGCGCGACGGGCTCTACATCTTCGCCGCCTGCGGGGCGGTGATCTCGGCGGCCGCCTCGTCGTTGCTGCGCCCGGTCGACGTCGAAGCTCCATTGCGCCGCGCCTGGGAGACGATCACGAGGACGCCGGAGCGAACCTCGGTCCGGGTCGTGCGCGCGCTTGGCCTGGTCCTCGTCGGCGTGCTGATCGTGATCCAGCCGGACGGGTTCATCCACCTGCTCGGGCTGCTCGCCGGCCTCTACATCGCCTACGCCGGGGTCTCGGAGATCCTCAGGATCACGATCGCGCCGCCGACCGAGGAGCAGCGCGCCGCGGAGATGACCCGCGGGCGTCGCACGTTGATCGCCGCGGCGATCGCATCCGGGCTGATCATCGTCGGGGGCGCGATCTTCGTCGCCACCGGCGGCACCAGCGAATCCGCCGAGGCGATCGAGACGGTGGGCTGCAACGGCTCGCGCGAGCTCTGCGATCGCCCCCTCGACGAGGTCGCCGTGCCGGCGACCCACAACGCGATGTCGGCGGTCACGAACAAGGACTGGCTGCTCGGACAGCAGGACGCCGGGTTCGTCGATCAGCTCGAGGACGGTGTCCGCGGGCTCTTGATCGACGCCCATTACGGCCAGCCGACCGAGAGCGGCAAGGTGAAGACCGACCTCTCCGAACTCGCCGGCGGAGAGCGCGCGGAATATGTGAAGACGCTCGGCCCGGAGGGGCTCGATGCGGCGCTGCGGCTCCGCGACCGGGTGGTGAACTCGAAACCGACCGGCCCGCGGCAGGTCTACCTCTGCCACCGCTTCTGCGAGCTCGGCGCGATCCCGATCGAGACCGCCTTTCGCGAGTACCGCGACTTCCTCGCCGTGAACGGCGACGAGGTCCTGGTGATCGTGATCGAGGACTACGTGAAGCCGCGCGACATCGCCGTCGCGGTCGAGGGCTCGGGGCTGATCGACTACGTATACGACGGACCACTGGACCCGCTGCCGACGCTGCAAGAGATGATCGACTCGGGCGGGCGGGTGCTGATGATGGCCGAGAACGACGCCGGTCACGGCTCGATCCCCTGGTACCACGAGGCGTATGAGGGCCTGGTCGAGGAAACCCCGTACACATTCAAGAAGCCGGACGCGCTCACCGACGGCAAGCGGCTCGCCGAGAGCTGTGAGGAGAACCGTGGCGACGGCGACGGACCGCTGTTCCTGCTCAACCACTGGGTCGACACCACCCCGCAGCCGAAGCCGTCGAACGCGGAGAAGGTGAACGCGGACGAGGCGCTCAGCAAGCGGATCCGGCGCTGCGAGCGGCTGCGTCAGTTGACCGCGAACCTGATCGCGGTCGACTTCTACCGCCAGGGCGACCTGTTCGACGTGGTCGAAGAGCTCAACGCCGAGCGCGGGGAAACGGGCTAGCGGTCAGTCGCCGAAAGGCAGCCCGGGCCCGGAGCGCTGCCACTCGACCTGGCCCTCGCCCTCGAGCTTCGAGCGGCGCTCGACGTCGTCCCACTCGTGCAGCATCCGCTTCAGCCGGGCGACCGCCTCGGGCGGGTGCGCGGCCACCTGGGCGGCGAGCTGGAGCGCGGCCTCCTCGGTGCGGGGCGCGGAGACGACCTTGTGGATCAGGCCCCAGCGATAGGCCATGTCGGCGTCGACCTCCTTCGAGGTCAGCAGCAGGTACTTGGCGATCGAGAGGCCGCAGAGGGTGACGAGGCGCGCCGGGCCGACCGGGACGCCGAGCGCGGCCCCGGGGAAGCGCAACCGTAGGTTCGAGCCGCCGACACGCAAATCGCAGGCGACCGCGATCTCGGCGCCGCCGCCGACGCAGGCTCCGTGGCAGGCCGCGATCGTCGGCTTCGGGAAACCGGTGAGCTCGTCGTAGAGCCGCGCGAAGAGCTCCATCCGCCGCGCCCGGCCCTCCTGATCGAGCTGCTCGCGGACGTCGGCGCCCGCCGAGAGGCCCATGTGGTCGGTCGAGGAGACGACCAGGACCCGAACCGCGTCGTCCCCGCGCGCGGCGGCGGTGTGGGCGAGCAGCTCGTCGAGCATCTGCGTGTTGATCGCGTTCCGTGCCGCCGGACGATCGAGCTGTAGCAGGGAGACGCCGTCCTCGTCGGTGGAGTAGGCGGTCAGGGTGCCCTCAGTCATCGCCGGCCGCGATTCTGTCGGTCAGCCGCTCGGTCTCGTCGGCGGCCTCCTCGATCAGTGCCCGGACCTCCTCCTCGGACTCGTCGAAGCGGCCGAGGACGTGGGAGGAGACGATCTCGGGATCGGTCGAGTCGGGACGCCCGACGCCGGCGCGCACGCGCCAGAAGTCGGTGCTGCCGAGCCCGCGCTCGAGGCTCTTGAGCCCGTTGTGGCCGGCGACGCCGCCGCCGAGCTTCGAGCGCACCTCACCGAAGGGGAGGTCGATCTCGTCGTGGAGCACGACGATCCTGTCCGGGGGCACGCGGAGCTGTCCGCGCGCAGGGCCCACGGACTCGCCGGACTCGTTCATGTAGGTCTGCGGCAGCAGGATCGCGACCCGCGGGCCGCCGGGCCGCGTGCGCCCCTCGGCGATCAGACCGCGGTACTTTCGCTTCGCCTTCGGCAGCTCCCAGCGCCGCGCGAGCTCGGCGGCGACCTCGAAGCCGATGTTGTGGCGCGTGTTCGCGTAGCGGCGGCCGGGGTTTCCGAGGCCGACGATCAGAACCAATCCCGCCACGTCCTCCCAGGGAGCGTCGGCGACCGGTGATCCGAGCTCCGCTCGGATTCGCCGGGGCGTGTCGCGGTCCCTGTCAGGACGGGCCCGCCGGCGCCCGAGGCGGCGGAGCAGCGACAGCGCTACTCCTCGTCGCCGGAGCCCGCTTCGGCGCCCTCGGGACCCTCGCCCTCCTCGGCGGGGGCCTCCTCGCCCTCGGGCACCTCGCCCTCCTCGCCGACCAGCTCGGCCTCCTCCTCGAGCTCGGGCTCGGGCTCCTCCTCGACGCGCGGCGGCGAGAGCGTGGCGATCGTGATCTCGTCCGCGTTCTGGTCCTCGCCGAGGAAGAACTCGACCCCCTCGGGGGCGATCAGGGCGCTGAGCTGGAGCGTGTCCCCGATCACCATCCCCGAGACGTCGGCGGGGATCGATTCGGGAATCTCGGTCGGAAGCGCCTCGATCGTGATCTCGTGGGTGACGTGCTCGAGCACTCCGCCCTCCTTGACCCCGGGGGCGTCCTCGATCCCGAGCACCTCGATCGCGACGTCGGCCTGGATCTTCTCGTCGAGCCTGACCTCGTGCAGGTCGAGGTGGATCAGCTCGCCGCGCACCGGATCGCGCTGCTGCTCCTTGATCACCACGGGCACGGTGCCCTGGCCCTCGATCTCGACGTCGAAGAGGGCGCCACCGTGCACGAGCACGTCGCGCGCATCGCGGGCCGAGACCTGGAACGGGCGCGCCGCCTCGCCGGAGCCGTAGACGACGCCGGGGACGAGCCCGCTGCGGCGCAGGCGGCGGCTGATCCGCGAGCCGAACTCGGTCCGCTGCTTGGCCTTCAGCGTCAGTCGATCGGTAGCCATGCGGCGGTTGAGGATAGAGAACCCGCGGCGAGGTCGCGGGCGACTATCTTCGTCGCCATGTGGGCGATGGCGGGAGCGCCGATCGACTCCTCCGGCCGCGACCGGGGCGAGGCGAGGGCGCCGGCGGCGCTGCGCTCGGCCGGGCTCGCGGAGATCCCCGGGGTCGAGGATCGGGGGGACCTGGCCGCGCGGATCGCCGACCCCGTCCGTGACCCCGAAACCGGGGTGATCGGGTTCGCCGATCTGGTGCGCGCGACCGAGGCGATCGCCGCCTGGGTCGCCGAGGTCGCGGCGAGCCCCGATCGCCCCCTGATCGTCGGCGGCGACTGCTCGCTGCTTCCGGGCGTGTTCGCCGGGCTGCACCGGGCCGGGATCGAGGCCGGACTGTCGATGATCGACGGCCATCCCGACGCCTACGACGGCGCCAGCTCGCTCACCGGCGAGGCCGCCGACATGGACCTCACCTTCCTGGTCGGGGGCGGGCCCGGAGCGCTGGCCGAGGTCTGGGGCGGCGACGAGCCTCCGCTGCTCGATTCGCGCCGGGTCTCGGTGCTCGGCCACCGCCCCGCGGACTCCGATCCCGAGGTCGCGCGCGAGCTCGGGCTGGTACCCGCCGACGTGCTGCTGATCGACGCGCCGGCGATCGTCGAGCGCGGCCCGGCCGCCGTCGCGGCCGAGAGCCTCGCCAGGCTCGACGGCCGGGCGGCTTGGCTTCACCTCGACCTCGATGTCCTCGACGCCGAGGCCCTGCCCGCGGTCAGCTACCCGCAGCCGCACGGGCTCGACTGGGAGTCGCTGGCGGAGCTCGCCCGCCCGCTCGCGACCGCGAAGGCGCTGGTCGGGATCAGCCTCGCCGACCTCGAGCCCGAGCGCGACCCGGACGGCGCGCATACCCGGCGCGTGGTCGAGTTCCTCGACGAGATGCTCGCCTAGGCTCCGCCGCGGCCGGCCCGTCGCAGCGCGATCCCCGTGAGCAGCTCGTGCGCGATCCGGGCGCCGACGACCGCGGTGACGTCGGTGCCCGAGGCCGAGGGCAGCACCTCGACCACGTCGGCACCGACGAGCTCGAGCCGGCCGGCGAGCTCGCGGCACGCCCAGAGCAGGTCGGCGGTGGTCATGCCGCCCGGCTCCGGGGTGCCGGTGCCGGGCGCGAACGCCGGGTCGAGCACGTCGATGTCGATCGACGCGAACGCCGGGCCGGGCCCGACCGCGTCGATCGCCTCGGTGAGCACGTCGGCGATTCCCCGCTCGACGACCTCGCGCATCCGCAGCTCGGTGATCCCCCGCTCGCGCTGCCAGGCGAACTCCTTCTCCCCCGGCCAGTAGCCACGCAGGCCGATTTGGGCGTACCGCTCGCCGGCGACATGGCCCTGCTCCACGAGCCTGTACATCGGGGTGCCGTGCGAGAGCTCGGCCCCCCAGAGCTCGCGCGCGGTATCGGTGTGGGCGTCGAAGTGGATCAGCCCGAGCGGCCCGTGGCGCTGCGCGCAGGCGCGGATGTCGGGCTCGGCGATCGAGTGGTCTCCCCCGAGCACGAGCGGGATCGCGCCGGCATCGACGACCTCGCCCACGATCCGCTCGATTGCCGCGTGCGAGGCAACCGGGTCGGCCGGGATCACCGCGGCGTCGCCGAAGTCGACGACCCTCAGGCTCTCGAACGCATCGATGCCGGCGTCGAGGTGGCGCCCGGTGCTGGCGCTGGCCTGGCGGATCGCCCGCGGGCCGTACCGGGTGCCAGGCCGGTCGGAGACGAGCTCGTCCATCGGCGCCCCGACGATCGCGACGTCGGCCCCGGCAAGCCCCTCGCCCGACTCGGTGTATGGCAACGCCGCGAACGACGGCAGCCCGGCGTAGTCGGGTCGGCCGTCCGCCCCCCAGCGGGCGTTCGGGTCGATCGTCGCCATCCGGCCAGGATGCCCGAATCGAGGCCGCGCAGGCGTTCAGGTCCCGCGCCGCGCGAACCCCTGGGCGATCCGGACCAGGGTCGCCTCGGGCTCGTCGACGATCTGATGCCAGCTCACGCGGATCACCTGGAAGCCGGCGGCGGCGAGATCGACCTCGCGGCGGTGGTCGCGGCCGAAGGCGGGTGCGGACGAACCGTCTCAAACCCGCCCACTCCGCCGCTACCCTGCCGCCGTGGGCGACGAAGACCACAAGATCCCCAGGGGCCGGGTGCGGCGCTCGACGAAGCTCGGCACGGCGCTCGGCGGTCAGGCGGCCCGCTATGCCGGCACGAAGGCGGCGAGCGTCGCCCGCACCGAGGAGGGCGCGCAGGAGAGGCTCGAGGCCCGTCATCTCGAGACGGCGCTGAAGATGGTCTCGATCCTCGGCGAGATGAAGGGCGCGGCGATGAAGCTCGGCCAGCTCGCCTCGTTCGTCGATACCGAGTTCCTGCCGCCCGAGTACGCCGAGATCTACCAGGAGGAGCTCTCGAAGCTGCGCACCTCAGCTCCGCCGATGCCATGGAAGAAGGTCTCGTCGGTGCTCGACGAGGAGTACGGCGAGCCCGTCTCCGAGCACTTCTCGGCGTTCGAGGAGGAGGCGTTCGCGGCCGCCTCGATCGGCCAGGTCCACCGCGCCACCCTCCTCGACGGCCGCGAGGTCGCGGTCAAGATCCAGTACCCCGGCGTCGCCGAGGCGCTCGAGTCCGACATGCGCAACGCCGGGATGCTGGTCCGGCTCGCGCGCGCGCTGGCCCCGGGACTCGACGCGAAGGAGGTCGCCCAGGAGCTGCGCGAGCGGGTGATGGAGGAGCTCGACTACGAGTACGAGGCGCAGAACCAGCGCAGCTTCGCGCGCGCCTACCGCGACCATCCGTTCATCTACGTGCCCGACGTGATCACGCGGCTCTCGCGGCGGCGGGTGCTGGTCACCGAGTACGTCGAGGGGATCCAGTTCGACGAGATCAAGCAGCGCTCCGACGAGGAGCGCGGCCGCTTCGGCGAGATCCTGTTCCGCTTCTGCTTCGGGTCGATCTACCACCTACAGCACTTCAATGCCGACGCCCATCCGGGCAACTACATCCTGATGGCGGACGGCCGGGTCGCCTTCCTCGACTTCGGGATGACGAAGAAGCTCGACGTCGAGCAGATCGAGCTCGAGCAGCGCGCCGTCGACGCGGCGGTGCGCAAGGACCCGGAGGGGCTGCGACGCGCCCTGCACGACCTCGGCTTCGTCAAGAACCCGACCAAGCTGGATGCCGAGCGGCTGATGGATCACGTGATGCTGGTCGGCGGCTGGTATCTCGAGGACCGCGATTACGAGGTCTCGGCGCGGCGGGTGATGAAGATCATCGAGTCGACCTCGGACCCGCGCTCGGAGTACTTCGACCTCATGCGCCGCGAGAGCCTGCCGGCCGAGGAGCTGATGGGCCGGCGGATGGAGACCGGCCTGGTGGCGGTGCTGGCGCAGCTGCGGGCGCGACGCAACTGGCACCGGATCATGCGCGAGTGGGTCTACGCCGACCCGCCCGAGACCGAGCTCGGCGAGCAGGAGTGGGCCTACTTCGAGGAGCGCGGGGTCAGGCGGGTTCCGGGGATTGCGGTTCGGGAGGCTCCGGCCTGACGCCGAGCACGGCGACCAAGAGGCCGAGGACCGCGATCGCGGCGACGACCCGGAAGCTGAGCTGCACCCCGGCGACGAACGACTCCTTGACCACCTCGAGCACGCGGTCGGCGGTCGAGGTGCCGAACTCCGAGAAGGCGCGCTCGCCGGGCTCGGTGCCGGCGAGGATGCCGTGGATGACCCCCGACTGCTCGGCGGTGTCACGGAGCCCGAGGGCGTTCGCCTCGCTGGCGATCTCGTCCTCGGAGCGGATCGTGAAGATCGCCGTGGTCAGCCCGAGGCCGATCGCCCCGCCGGCGACCTGGAACATGTAGGTGATCCCGCCGGCGAGGCTCGACTGCGAGGGATCGAGCATGGTCACCGCCGCGGTCGTAATCGTCGGGTAGAACAACCCCGCCCCGATCCCGGTCGCCAGCAGGCCCGGGACCAGCGCCAGATAGTCGGAGTCGGCGCCGAAGAACGAGAGCAGCAGCGGGCCGAGCGCCAGCAGCGCGGTGCCGGCGACGATCACGGCCCGCAGCCCGACCCGGGCGACGAGTCGGTCGGAGAGGAAGGCGACGGCGCCGAACATGCCCAGCATCGGCAGCATCCCCACCCCGGCCTCGAGCGCCGTGTAGCCGAGGATCTTCTCCATCAGCTGCGGTCCGTAGAGAATCGCCGAGAAGAAGACGGCCGAGAGGAAGAGCACCGTCAGGCAGGCGGCGACGAACCCGCGGTTCGAGATCACGTCGCTGGGTACGAGCGCCGCCTTGCCCATCCGCGGCTCGATTAGCGCGAAGGCGGCGATCGCGAGCCCGGCGGCCGCGACCATCGCCAGCACTCGCGGGTCGGTCAGGCCCCAATCGGCCGACTGGTCGAGGGCGAGCAGCAACAGCACGAGGCCGAGCGACAGCGAGACGATGCCGGCGTAGTCGATCCGCTCGCGGGCGCCCTCGTCGTGGGGCTGATGGACCTTGGCCCAGGTGACCGCGACCGCGAACGCGGCCACCGGAAGGTTGAGATAGAAGATCGCCCGCCAGCTGAGCTCGTCGGTGAGCAGGCCGCCGATCAGGGGGCCGAGCGCGTTGCCGAGCCCGGCGACGCCGAGGATCAGGCCGCCGGCGAACGCCGCGCGGTCGGCCGGCACGGCGGCGAAGGTCATGCCGAGGATCGCCGGCCACATCAGGCCCCCGCCGACGCCCATCCCGACCCGCATCGCGATCAGGGTTCCGGCGTCGGGGGCGAGCGCGCCCAGCAGCGAGAACCCGGCGAAGATCGCGGTGCCGATGAAGAAGACCTTGCGCCGCCCGAACATGTCGGCGAGCCGACCGCCCGTGACCAGGACCATGCCGAAGGTGAGCGCGTAGGCGTTGACGGTCCACTGGACGGTGCCGACGTCGGCGTCGAAGTCCTCCTCGATCGCCGGCAGAGCGACGTTGAGCGCGGTGAAATCGTTCGCGATCACCAGCACGCCAAGCCCCATCGCGAACAGCGCCATCGCGGTGCCCCGCTGCATTCGCGGGACTCTAATCACGGCGTCGGCGGGCCGCTGGCGTCTGTGGAGCTCGGACTAGAGATCCGCGAGCAGTCGGGGATCGTTGGAGCAGATCCCGTCGATGCCGAGCGCCGCGAGGCGCTCCGCTCGCTCGCGCTCGTCCACGGTCCAGGCGATCACCGCGACGCCGATCCCGTGCGCGGCCTCGATCAGGCGGCGGGTGACCAACGGGTGGTAGACCCAGACCGCCCAGACGCCGAGCCGGGGAGCGCCGCCGCGGACGATCGCCGGCAGGCGGGCGCGCAGCGAGGCCGAGCCGACGAGGAACGCCGGGCGCAACCACGGGCTGCGTGACCAGTCGCGGCTCACCTTCGGCAGCGTCCAGCCGCGGTCGATATCCGGGGCGGCGTCGCGGAGGTAGGCGACGCTGTCCGCCTCCATCGTCGAGACCATCGCCCGCTCGACCAGGCCGCGCTCGCGCAGCGCCTCGGCGACCTCGTCCTCCCGCCCGGCGATCTTCAGGTCGAGGTCGAAGCGGACCTGGTCCAGCGGCGGCGCCGCGAACGCGTCCAGGGCCTGGGCGAGGGTGAGCGGATCGCGCCGGCGGGCGTCGCCCCAGTCGTGGGCGACCAGCAGCGGCCCCGAGCCGGCGGCGGGCCCGGCGGCTGCGCGGCGCCAGTCGCCGCCGTCGGGGAAATCGCCCCGCGGGCGCAGCACGTCGAGCTCGATCAGCTCGCAGCCGGCCTCGACCGCGGCGGCGAAGCTCTCGAGCGTGTTGCCGGGATGGATCGCGTCGGCGCCCTTGTGTCCGATCCGCAGCATGGTCCGGCGCCCGCTACTTCCCGGGCCGCTCACGCCGCTCGGCGACCTCGAGCCGCACGATCGCCCCGATCCCGGCGAGCACGCCGCTCGCGGTCAGCCCGGCGCCGAACGCGCCGACTGCGAGAATGGCCCGACCCTGACGCTGGACGTCCTCGAACAGGCCGATCGCGGTGTCCGTGGTAAGGATCGCGATCGCGCCGATCACCGACAGCCCGAGGACCGCGACCGCGCCCCACAACAGACCCCTGCCGAGGGTGTCGAACCAGTCGAGCGTCCTTGCGTCCACCGCCCCAACCTACCGGCGGACGGCCGCTTTCCGGCCGTCACGGTGCTCGGATGAGCGACGTCGTTCGCCGGGTGCTAGAAAAGCTGGTTCTCGCCGGCGAAGATCTCGGAGACGGACTCGTCGCCGAAGATGCGGCGGATCGAGTCGGCGAGCGTTTGGGCGGCCGAGAGCACCGTGATGTTCTCGGGGGCGCCCGGGCGCAGCGGGATCGTGTCGGTGACCACGATCCGCTCGATGCTCGAATTCTCGTAGGCGAGCCGCTCGAAGGCCGGGCCGGAGAAGACCCCGTGCGTGGCGCAGGCGATCACCCGCGCGGCGCCCTCGTCGAGCACCGTCTTCGCGGCGGCGCAGAGCGTGCCCGCGGTATCGATCATGTCGTCCACCAGGACCGCCGTCTTGCCCCGCACGTCGCCGACCACATAACCGATCTCCGCCACCTGCGCCGCGGGGCGCTCCTTCTCCATCACCGCCCAGTGGACGCCGACCTTGCGGGCGAAGTT
The DNA here is from genome assembly GCA_021155855.1 of Solirubrobacterales bacterium. Lineage (GTDB taxonomy): Bacteria > Actinomycetota > Thermoleophilia > Solirubrobacterales > 70-9 > WHSW01. The sequence goes on along the minus strand of JAJNAZ010000016.1, from coordinate 30,528 downwards.
GCGCGCGACCTTGACCCGGCCGGCGTCGGGCGAGACGATCACGAGCTCGTCGTCCCAGGCCTGGTCCATGAAGTACTGGGTCAGCATCGGCATCGCGGTCATGTGGTCGACGGGCTTGGAGAAGAAGCCCTGCACCTGGCCCGAGTGCAGGTCCATGGTCAGCACGCGATCGACGCCGACGGCCTCCAGGCATTGGGCGACGACGCGAGCGGAGATCGGCTCCCGCGGGGACGACTTCTTGTCCTGCCGCGAGTAGCCGTACCACGGCATCACGGCGATGATCCGATGGGCCGAGGCGCCCTTGGCCGCGTCGATCATCACCAGCAGCTCCATCAAGGCGTCGTTGGGCGTCATCCCGTGGGCGGCGTTGGCGGCGGTCGACTGGACGAGGAAGATGTCGGCACCGCGGATCGACTCCTGATAGCGGCAGTAGACCTCGCCGTCGGCGAACGTGCGCAGGTCGGCCTGGCCGAGATCGACATCGAGCTTGCCGGCGATCCTCGCAGCGAGCTCCATCGAGGCGCGCCCGCCGAAGACCATCATCCGCTTCGTGTAGTCGTGCGGGATCGAGCTCACGACGCCGGGCATCTCCTCGACCGGCCTCTCCTCGAGCATGCTCATCAGTCCAGGCCCCCGTTCTCCTCGTTCGCCTCGCTCGCCTTGCGCTCCGCGTAGCCCTCGATGTTGCGTTGCTCGTTGGTCGATACGCCGAGGGCGCCATCTGGAACGTCCTCGCGAATCACCGCACCGGCGCCAGTGTAAGCGCGATCGCCGACGTTCACCGGGGCGACGAGCGAGGTGTTGATAGAGATCCGCGCACCTTCCCCGATCTTCGTCGGGTTCTTCTTGCGCCCGTCGTAGTTGGCTGTGATCGCCCCGGCGCCGATGTTGGCGTCGGCGCCGACCTCGGCGTCGCCGACGTAGGAGAGGTGGGGGACCTTGGCGCCCTCGCCGATGCGCGAGTTCTTGATCTCGACGAAGCTGCCCGCCTTCGCCTGGTTGGCGAGGGCGGCGTCGGGACGCAGGTAGGCGAACGGGCCGACCGTGGCCTCGTCGCCGACCTCGGCCTCGAGGAGATAGGAGTGCAGGACCCGAGCGCCGGCGCCGATCCGCGAGTCGACCACGGTCGAGTGCGGGCCGACGATCGAGTCGGCGCCGATCGCGGTCGCACCGCGCAGGGTGGTTCCGGGCTCGATCGTCGCATCGGCGGCGATCTCGACGTCGGCGTCGATCCAGGTCGAGTCGGGGTCGATGATCGTCACCCCGGCGAGCATGTGTCGCTCGAGGATCTGGCGGCGGGCCTCGGCGGTGACCAGCGCGAGGTCGGCGCGGTGGTTGACGCCGAGGTTGACGTTCGGGTCGGTCACCCGGTGGGCGACGACGCGATGGCCGCGCTCGCGCAGCATCGGCAGCACGTCGCCGAGGTAGTACTCGCCCGCCGAGTTGTCATTGGTGAGCCGGTCGAGGCACTCCATCAGCGGCCGGGCGGCGAAAGCGTAGGTGCCGGTGTTGATCTCGCCGATCGCCAGCACCTCGGGCGCGACCTCCTCCGGCTGCTTGGTCTCGACGATTCGCTCGATGTCGCCCGCGTCGTCGCGGAGCACGCGCCCATAGGCGGCGGGATCGTCGAGCTCGACGGTCATCACCGTGGCGCCGGCGGCGCCGGCGGAGTGGGTGGTGAGCAGCGCCGAGATGATCTCGGCGTTGATCAGCGGATGATCGCCGGAGAGGACCACCACCGTGTCGGAGTCGCGGACGATGTCGTGCGCGGCGCGGATCGCGCCCCCGGTGCCGTCGGGTTCTGGCTGGACCACGGTCTCGGTGCCGCCGGGCAGGCCGGCGCTGAGATCGCGATCCGGCGAGACGATCACAGCGACGCGCCCGGCCCCGGCGTCGCGGGCTGCGAGCACCGGCCAGGCGACCATCGGCCGGCCGCAGACGGGGTGCAGGACCTTGGGCAGCGACGATCGCATCCGGGTGCCCTCGCCCGCAGCCATGATCAGGACGGTCGGGCCGTCGGTAGGCGAAGCAGCGCCGCTCACCGGCGAATCGTAGAGCGGTCGAGGGTGTCAGTGCCCGCCGGCGGGTAGGACGCCTCTCCGGGCAGCGATTGGGGAGCCAGGACTCGAACCTGGATTACACGGCACCAAAAGCCGGCGGCTTGCCAATTAGCCCACTCCCCAGAGCAGGGAGACTCACCTTAGCCCGCCGCTCAGCTCGCTAGGCGGTCGCGAGGCGCAGGATCAGCGCGGCCGCGGCGATCAGGGCGATCGCCAGCGGTGTGGCGAGGTGCTCGGCGTCGTCGGCGCGGATGTGAAAGGCGATCGCGACGAGGAAGTAGAAGACCAGTGCGATCGCCGCGGCGACGCCGATCGGAGCCCAGACGAGCCCGAGCAGGAGCCCGGCGGCGCCGGCGAGCAGGGTGATCGCCAGGTAATCGAGCTTGTCCTCGGGCACGCCCGCCCTGGTGTAAGTCGCGACGACACCTTGCTCGTGGGAGAGCTTTCTGACCGCCGAGAACGCCAGCAGTCCGGCGAGCAAGGCCGAGATGATGACGGTGGCGAGAAACATGGGAGTGGCCTCCCGGGTCGGTGTCGTGGTCATACCCACTTCGGCTCCAAGGACAACCTCGTCACGGCGGCGGTGATCGAGGGACTCGATCGCTGGCTCGCCGAGATCGAAACCCGCCTCGGCGAGCTTGCTACCCAGGAGCCGGCGGAACGGTTCCGGCCCGCCGCCGAGGTGATCGAGACCACCGGCCGGCGGCGCGCCGGGCTGACGAGAAACTTCGTCGGGGCTCTGGCCAAGGCTCAACACGACGCTCGGGTCAGGGATCTGCTCGCGGAGGGTTTCCGCCATTCGCGCCCGGAGGTTGCGTCGGTGCTCGGGCTGGGTAGCGACGCGGCGGACGACGACGCGGGGGGCCTGGTGCTGGCGCTCTTCCACGGCCTGCTCTTGCAGGTGCTGCTCGATCCAGGGCTCGCGATCGAGGGCGAGCGGATGGAGCGGGCGCAGGAGCGGCTGCTCGGGGTCCTGCCCCGGGGGTGAACAGGGTCGAACTTCGACGCCCGTCAGTCCTCGGCCTTGTGGCGCACCTTGGCCCGGCCCGCCTCGGTGCCGGGTTCGAGCGCCGGGCCGCGCGGCGGCGCGATGCCGAGCACCCGCATCGCCTTGAGCCCGAGGCCGAGCTTCTCGCGCCCCTCGGTCGAGGTGATGTCGTGGCCACAGAGCTCCCTGACGCGCTCGAGCCGGTAGCGGATCGTGTGGCGGTGGGTGAACAGCTGCTCGGCCGTCGGGGTCACGTTGCCGTCGTTCTCCAGGTAGGCCTCGATCGTCGCCACGAGCTCGGTCTCGTACTGTTCGTCGTAGGCCGACAGCGGCGCGACCGTCTCCTCGTAGAAGCGCTCGAGCTCGCCCGCGTCCTCGCTCATCGCCGGCAACAGCAGGCGGTAGGAACCGGTGTCCTCGAAGGCGAGCAGCTCGAGCCCGTCCGCCTCGGCGACGTTGGCCGCCAGCAGCGCCTCCTGGCCGGCCCGGTAGAGATCCACGGGGTCGGCGACCCAGCGGCTGCGCGCAACCGTGAGATGGAAGCCCGGCAACGACGCGGTCAGCTCCCGTGCCAGCGCCTGCGCCGCGCGCTCGAGCTGCCCGAGCTCGGCCACGGGGATGATCGCGCTGACCTCGGCGCGATCGCCGTCCTCGGCGAGCTCCGCGATTGCCCCGGAGGTGGCCGAGCGCAGCGAGCGCAGGGCGACGATCAGCACCCGGGCGCGCCAGTCTCCCGTCTGCGCCGTCCGCGGCGCCGCCCGGGCGACCACCACCCCGCCGCCCTGCTCGACGTCGGCGGCGAGCTCGGCGGCGCGAGCGACGATGTCGCCGCGGTCGGTCACCTTGCGCCCGAGCACCGCGCGAACGAACTCGCCCGCCGCCTCGTCGCTCGCCCACTCCGGCGACCGAGAGCGCTCGAGCTCGAGCGCGAGCAGCGTCGAGATCATCCGTGTCAGGGTCGAAGACGGATCCCCGCCCCGCGCCCTGTAGCGCAGCTCGCCGACCGCCGCGTCGGCGACCCGCAGCTCCAGCGTCTCCACGTCGCCCTCGGCAGCGAGCAGCTTCGCCTCCTCGGCCGAGGAGCTCGCGGCGACCGCGAGCACCGCACTCGAACGGTCGATCAGGGCAACACTGCCACCCAGCGCGGCACTCGCGGCCCGCGCCACCGCCGGCAGCCCCGCGCCCGACTCGATCGCCTCCGAGAGCGCATCAAGCGCCCCCGAATCATCGCCCTTTGCAGGACTTTCCTCCACGGCCCGCTTCGAAGCCACCGCCGAATTCTAGGCCCGCCATGCACAAAGGCGGCGAAAACCAAGCACCTAGTTGCCGAAAAGCTCGGTGATGTCGTCCCAGTAGTAGACGATTGCAACGCCCAGGGCGACCCCGATCGCCAGCAACGCCAGGAGCACGAAGATCGAAACCAGCACCGCGGTCGCCTTCTCCCAGGTGCGGCCGAAGGAGCCGATCGCGGGCACCAGGATCAGCGCCGCGAACGCGAGCAGGCTGACCAGTCCGGCGCCGCCGAAGAGGAAGTATTCGGTTCCAAGGGCTATGGGCGGGGTGATGAATCCGTCCTCCGGGGCTGATTCTGCCGAATGTGGCCGATGACCATCGCAACCGCGGCACAACCGGCGAACGCCGATACCCCGAGCGCCCAGCCGCCGGTGACGTCCGAGAGGTAGTGAACGCCGAGGTAGACGCGGCTGAGCCCGACCGCGAGCGTGACCGCCACCCCGACCACGATCAGCGCCGAGGCGTGGGTGAGCCCGGGCCGCACCCGGACGGCGATCGTCAGCACGAGCCAGGTGTAGAGGACCGAGTACGTCGCATGACCGCTCGGATAGGAGTTGCCGCTCGTGTCGACCAACCCGTCGGCAGGCCGCGGGCGGTCGGTCGCCTCCTTGAGCACCGGCACCGCGATGTGGCAGATCGCAAGCGCGACGACCAGCACCCAGACCTCGGTCCAGCGCCGACGGATCCCGAGGACGACGGCCGCGGCGAGGGCGACGAGGACCGTGACCGGGGTCGAGCCGAGCACGGTAACCGCCTTGGCGAGGTCGGTGAGCCAGTCGGCGCGCAATTCGCTGACCACGTCGATCGCCTGCCGATCGGCGCGCGTCGGCCCGGGGGTCGCGGAGACCACCTCGGCGAAGCCGACGACCCCGAACAGCGCCACCGCGAGCGCCGCCATCAGGCTGGTGAACTCGAGCCCCAGCCCGCCGGGCGTCAGCCGGTGCCAGAGGAAGCGCGCCTCGGGCTCGATTCGGCGACCGAGCACGACCAGCGGGCGCAGCGTCGGCACCGCGTCCATCCTCCGCGCCAGCCGCTGGCGGTTCTCTCGCCGGCGCAGAAAACGGACCCCGAGCACCACCACGAGCACCGTGACCACCACCGCGCCGAAGACGAACACGCCTCTGCTCGCCAGCTCGGTCGCCTCGTTGATGTTCTCGGAGATGAAGTAACCGAGCAGGGTGAAGGTCGCCGCCCAGAGCCCGGTGCCGAGCACGCTGTAGGGCAGGAAGGCCCGGTAGGCCATCCCGGAGCTGCCGGCGATGAACGGCGCCAGCGCCCGGACCAGGCCGATGAAGCGCCCGATCAGAATCGTCTTGCCCCCGTGACGCGCGAAATAGGACTCGACCTGGCCGAAGCGCTCCTCGGTGATCCGCACCTTCGGCCCGTGCCGGAGAACGAAGTCGCGCCCCAGCCGCTGGCCGAGCACGAAGCTGACCGTGTCGCCCGCCCAGGCGCAGAACCAGACGACCGCCAGCATCAGGACGACCGAGTTCTCGCCCTGGCCGGCGAGCGCACCGCCGATGATCACCGCCGTCTCGCCGGGGAAGACGAGCCCGACGAAGGCGCCGGTCTCGGCGAAGGCGAGCAGGCCGACGAGGAGGTAGGTGAGATCGCCGAGGTCGGCCGCCAGGTCCTCGAGCCAACCCTCGATATCGAGGCTGGGGGCGAGCTGCTGGAAGGCGATGAAGCCGCCCGCGAGGACGGCGATCAGCGCGATCAGCCGAATCCTCTCCCCCCGTCCCTCCTTCTCGCCGCCGAGCCGCACGAACTCGATTATCCGAGTCGCTGCGGCGCCGAGACGATCGCGTTCGCGTAGCGGGGCGGCAGCGCCGCCGCCGCGGAGTCGGCGGCGACGATGTCGTCGAAGAGCCCGAACGCGGTCGGCCCCGAGCCGGCGACCAGCGCCCGTGCCGCGCCGACCTCTTCCAGGGCCCCGAGCACCTCTGCGATCCGCGGACGCAGCGAGATCGCCGCCTGCTCGAGATCGTTGACGAGCAGCTCCGCGTATTCGAGCGGCGGACGGCCGGCGGCGGCCGCGGTCCGCAGCTCGCCCGCCAGCCGGTCGAGCTCCGCGGCGTCGCGGCCGAGCCCGAGCGAATCGGCCTCCGCGTAGACCGCGCCGGTGTCGAGGCCGTCGTCGTCGGGGATCAGGACGACGGCGAACTCACCCGGGACCGGCAGCGCCTCGATCACCTCGCCTGCACCGCCGACGAGTGCGAAGGTGGGGTCGAGCTGCGAGGGCACGTCGGCGCCGAGGCCGAGGGCGAGCCCGGCCAGATCGGCGATCTGATCGCCGGCGAGCCGCAGGACGGCGGCCGCGTCGGCGCTGCCGCCGCCGAGGCCGGCGGCGACCGGGATCCGCTTCTCGATCTCGACCCGCAGCGGCTCGTGGCGCCAGCCGCGAGCCCGCATCGCCTCCAGGGCGACGCCGACCAGGTTCGGGCCCTCCACCCCCGCACAGACCACCTCGTCGGCCTCACCGCTCGCGGCGGCGAGCTCGATCCGGTCGGAGAGCAGCACCGGACAGAACAGCGAGCGCAGCTCGTGCAGCCCGTCGTCGCGCCGGCCGCCGAGATAGAGGCAGAGGTTGAGCTTCGCCGGCGCCCTAATGATCATCGGAGCGCCTTCGCGAGGGCAACGTACTGCGCCGGCGCGACCTGCTCCGCGCGCGCGTCCGCAGGCAGGTCGAGCCGCTCGAGCGCCGTGCGGGCGGCCTCCCGCGTGCCTGGGCGCGCATGCTCGAGCGAGCGGGCGAGCGACTTGCGCCGGTGCGCGAACGCGTCGCGGACCAGCTCCACCACCACGGGTGCGGCCGCCGGCCCGCCGCGCACGAGCTCGAGCAGCGCCGAGTCGACCCGGGGGCGGGGCTTGAACACGGCGCGATCGACGGTCCGCAGCAGGCGCACCTCGCAGGCGAGCTGGACGAGCACGCTCGGCGAACCGTAGAGGCGCGAGCCCGGCGAGGCGCGCAGCCGGTCGGCGATCTCGCGCTGCACCATCAGCGTCCAGCGCCGCAGCCCCTCGAGCTCGGCGATCGTGCGCAGGATCAGCGGCGTCGCGATCGAGTACGGGAGGTTGGCCACCATCCGGTCCGGCGGCGGCTCGAGCCGCGCCAGGTCAAACCGCATCGCGTCGGCGAAGTGCAGCTCGACGTTCCCGTGCGCGGCCGCCACCCGCTCGAGCGCCGGGCGGAGACGCTCATCGAGCTCGACCACGTGCACGGTCGCCACCCGCGGCGCCAGCTTTGCGGTCAGCGCGCCCTCGCCGCCGCCGATCTCGAGCACGACGTCGTCGGGGCTCGGGTCGGCCTCGCGAACGATCGCCGTCAGCAGATTGGGGTCGACAAGGAAGTTCTGACCCAATCTCACCGGCGGCCCCCTCGGCTCGCATCCCGGGGCGGCGCGGTCACGACGCGTCCCATCCGAACACTCGCGCGGCGTTCGCCTCGACCGCCGCCTCGAGCTCGTGGTAGGGAACCTCGCGCACCTCGGCGAGCCGCTCCGCGGTGGCGACCACGTTCGCGGGCTCGTTCGGCTTCCCGCGCGCCACCTGCGGGGCCAGGAACGGGGCGTCGGTCTCCACCAGGAGCAGCTCGTCGGGCACCGCCCTGGCCGCCTCGCGCAGCGTCTCTGCCTTCGGATAGGTGAGGTTGCCCGCGAAGGAGCAGCTCCACCCCCACTCGGCTGCCTCGAGCGCGCGCTCGGGCGGCGCCGAGAAGCAGTGCAGGACCACGGTCACCCCGCTCGCTTCGGCGCGCAGGGTCTCGAAGGTCTCGGCGAGCGCCTCGCCGTCGGTGGTCTGACCGCCGTCGCGGACGTGGATGACGAGCGGCTTGCCGAGCCGGCGAGCGATCTCGATCTGGGCGCGGAAGGCGCGATGCTGGTCGGTGCGCGGGGCCCGACCGCGGTAGTAGTCGAGCCCGGTCTCCCCCACCGCGACCACCCGCGGGTCTCGTGCCAGCTCCTCGATCCGCGCCGCGGCCGCATCGTCGAATCCAGTCGCCCCGTTCGGGTGGCGCCCGACACAGGCGAACACCTCCTCGTGGCGCTGGGCGGCGGCGATCGCCTCCGCGCTGCCAGCATCGTCGATGCCGACGCTGAGCAGGCGCCGAACGCCGACCCGGCGCGCGCCGGCGACCAACTCGTCGTCGGGCGGGTCGCAGAGTCCGAGGTGGCAATGGGTGTCGATCATCGGGCCACCCTATATCCGCTCCCGACCCTCGCCCGGCGCGCGATCGAGCGCGGCGCGCCGGCGCCACCGAGAGGGTCCGGCTCAGTCCAGCTTCGGGAACAGGGGCGGGATCCGCTCGATCGCCTGGCCGCCGCCGCGAGCGCCGAACGCGTCGAGCTCACGGGCGCCCTCGGCGAGCGCGTCGAGCAGCCGGCCGCTGGTCTCGGGCATGTAGGGATGCAAAAGCAGCGCCAGCACCCGGATGCCCTCGGCGAGGTTGTAGAGCACCTGCTCCAGCCGCGCGGCCTGCGAATCGTCCTTCGCCAGGTCCCAGGGCCGGGCTTCCTCGACGTAGCGGTTCAGCCTCCGCACCCGCGCCCAGATCGCCTCCAGCGCCTGGGTCAGCTCGGCGCGGTCGAGCAGCTCGCGGACGACGCCGTCGACGCCCGCAAGCGCATCCTCGCCGCTCGCCAGCTCAGCGTCCGGCTCGGCGTCGGGCACGACCCCCCCGCGATAGCGCTCGATCATCGCCAGCGTGCGACTGGCGAGATTGCCCCAATCGTTGGCGAGCTCGGTCTCATAGCGAGCCTCGAACCCGGCCGCCGAGACGCTTCCGTCTCGGCCGAAGGAGACCTCGCGGAAGCAGTAGAAACGCAGCGCGTCGGCACCGAAGCGATCGATCACCTCGGTGGGGTCGAGCACGTTGCCCAGCGACTTCGACATCTTCTTCTCGCCCATCAGCAGGAATCCGTGGATGACCATCCCCCGCGGCGGCTCGAGCCCGGCGGCGATCAGCAGCGCCGGCCAGATCACGGCGTGGAACTTGAGGATGTCCTTGCCGAGCACGTGGCGGTTCGCGGGCCAGTAGCGATCGGTGAGGTCCTCGCCGTCGCGGGCGAACGAGAGCGCCGTGTAGTAGTTGAGGAGCGCGTCGAACCACACGTACATGCGTTGGCTCGGATCCCAGGGAAGCGGCATCCCCCACTCCAGCTTCGGCCGTGAGAGCGAGACGTCCTCGAGCCCCCGCTCGATGAACGAGAGCGCTTCGTTGCGGCGGTAGTCGGGGACGACGAAGTCGGGGCGTTCGGCGTAGAGGCGCTTGAGGTCGTCCTCGAACGCCGAGAGGCGGAAGAACCAGTTTTCCTCGCGCTCGCGCTCGAGCGGGATCTCGTGGATCGGGCAGGTGTGGCCGGGGCCGAGCTCGCGCTCGGTCTTGAAGTCGGCGCAGCGCGGGCAGTACCAGCCCTCGTAGACCCCCTCGTAGACGTGGCCGTTGTCGTAGACGCGCTGCATCACCTCGGCCACCCTGGCGGCGTGCCGTGGATCCGAGGTCCGAATGAAGAAGTCGTTGGAGGCCTCGACCCGCTCGCCCATCTCCTGAAACCGGGGCGCGTTGCGGTCGGCGAGCTCCTGCGGGGGGATCCCCTCGCGCTCCGCCGCCAGCGCAACCGGCTCGCCGTGCTCGTCGGTGCCGGTGAGAAAGAAGACGTCCTCGCCGCGCTCGCGCATGTGGCGGGCGATGATGTCGGCGGCGATCGTCGTGTACGCGTGCCCGAGGTGCGGCTCGGCGTTGACGTAGTAGATCGGGGTGGTGACGTAGTAGCTCACGGGCGGATGAGCATAGTCAGCCGCCTGGGCGAGCCCGAGGGCACGGGCTTTGTTTCGCTATGCGAAACATTTCCCCGGGCGACCGGACCGCCGTGGCCTCAGACTCCCTGCGGGCGATGCGCTCTGGCAGGGGGCCCGCGGCTAGAGCAGCGTTTCCTGGCCCTTGGCGCGGCGGCGGCGCGGGATGCCGGCGGCCTCGGTCAGGGCCGCCTCGACGTCGGCGAGGATCGCGCGCTCCGAGCGCGAGGCGACGATCGGCTCGGAGAGGCCGTCGACGTGGACGTAGGTGCGGCGGCCGTCGCCGCGCTCGGCGGCGTCGAGCGGGACCAGCGCGTAGATCCTGTCGGCGCGGACGAAACGCCCGTAGCCGAGCGAAACGAGCCGGGGATCGCGCTTGGTCGCCATCGCAGCCACAAGCTTACGCTCGCCGGCGGCCGCCTCGCTGACGCGGCAGACCGCGGGCTCGCTGAACGATTCGGGGACCTTAGGGCCCCAAAGGCTTCACCGAGCAGCGGGCGGCGCGGGGGCGGGGGCGGCGGCGCGGCCGTGGGGCGGACCCGGGCGCGGCCCCGCGGCTAGCTCTCGTCCTCCTTCGGCACCGGGTCGAGCTTGTTGAGCTGCCGCTTCACCTGCTCGCCGCAGTCGGGCGCGAACGGGGGCACGCCCAGGACCCCGGCGTTTCCTTCGCGGCTGGAGATCACCAGGCCGAGGTCGTCCCGGTCCTCGGCGTCGCCGACCTCGCCCGCGTCGTTGAGCAGCTTCTTGTCGACCTCGCAGAAGGGGTCGCCGTCGATCGCGTATCCGGTGTCCGTCCGCTCGAGGTTGAGCCGCTCGACGATCCGGTCGTCGCTGTAGCTGGTCTCGTCCTCGCCACAGCCGGCGAGCATCAGTGCCGCGATCGCGACCGGGACGAAAAGCGCTCCCCACCTGTGCACGGTGGCGCCAACCTACAGAAAAGGGCGGCCCGAAGGCCGCCCTTTCCCTGCTCGTGAGAGCGAATCCCCGAATCCGGAGGGGCGCTACTTGCCGCCCTTCTTCTGCTTGCACTTCTGCGTATCGGTGGCCACGTCCTGACTGCCGTCGTCGTAGGTGACGGTGCGGCGGGTGTGGAACTTCTTGTCCTTGCAGCGGGCCAGCGCGACCCCGGCCGACCTCTTGATCGTCGCGCCGAAGCGCGTGATCATCCCGGTGTCGCCGGCGACGTCGGGAGCGTCCTCGACCGACAGCGCGAGTCCGTACTTGCCGCCGTCGCGCAGCTTGATGATCCTGCCGAACACCGTCGGCGTCGCGCCGGCGAGCCGCGGATCGTAGGTGTGGAGGCGGATCTCGTTCTTGCCGGGGCCGTTGAAAGCGGTCACCGTCAGGCCCTCGTAGACGAGACCCCCGGCCAGCAGGATGTCCGCCTCACCCGAGCCGATCGCCGAGCCGGGCGGACAGAGCCCCTTCGCCGCCTCGGTCGATTGGAACTCGATCGGCGCGCCGCAGATCGGCGCGCGGTTCGTCTTCCACCTGCCGTCCTTGTCGTACTCGATCAGCTCGCTCTCGGGGTTCTGCTGCGCGCCGGTCACCGCGCCCTGAGTGCGCACCTCGGTGAACAGCGCGATCGGCTTGTACTTCTTGCGGTCGAGCTTCTTCGGCTTCACCGAGCCCTCGACGAAGGCCTCGTTGTCGCCGGCGCCGTCGGCGAAGGCGAGCGCCGAGGCGCCGAGCGCGACGCTGATTGCGAGCGCGCCGACCATCCGAGCGTGATTGCGAACGGGGCCGCCCCCATATAACAAAAGGGGGGCGGCCCCGCAGGGCCGCCCCCCATATCGGCTGTCAGCCGACCCGCACGTGAAGGCGGGTTACCTCCGCTACTTGCGCTTGCACTTCTGCTCGAGCGTGACGTCCTCCTTGGTCCCGTCGTCGTAGGTGACCTCACGGTTCCAGAGGAACTTCTTCGACTTGCAGCGAGCCGTCGCAACCTTGCTCTTCTTGGACAGCTTGGCGTTGAACGCCGTGATCTTGCCGGTGTCGCCCGCGACGTCGGGGGCGTCGTCGACCTGCAGCGCCTGGCCGTACTTGCGACCCGCCTTCGACTTGACGATCTTGCCGGCAACGGTCGGCGTCGCGCCCGCGAGGCGCGGATCGTAGGTGTGCAGGCGGACCTCGTTCTTGCCGGGGCCGTTGAACACCGAGACGGTCAGGCCCTCGTAGATCACTCCGCCGGGCAGCTCGATGTTCGCCTTGCCCGAGCCCAGGTAGGACTTGCCGGGGCAGGCGGCACGGGCCGCGTCGGTCGACTGGAACTCGATCGGGGCGCTACACGTCGGCGCCGCGCTCGGCTTGATCTTCACGTTCTTGCCCCAGGAGACGTGCTCCTGCTCGGGGTTCTGCTGCGTGCCGGTCACGGTCCCGGGGGTGCGCACGCCGGTGAGCAGGTTGACCGGCTTGTACTTCTTCTTGTCGAGCTTGGTCGGCTTCACCTTCCCCTCGACCTGCGCCTCGTTCTCCGAGACGCCGTCCGCGTAGGCGATTGCGGAGACGCCGAGCGCCACCGTGGCGCCGAGCGTTACCGCGAAGTGTGTCTTACGCACATCCTCCTCCTAATGGTTGATCGGCGGCGCCCTCCCTCGGGTGCCGCTCGATTGGGTGATGGGTTAGCAAATGATCGCGAGATCGGGCCGCTTCACGGCCCGGCGCGCCTAGGTTCAACCCCGGCGGCGGCCGAAAGTTGCACCCTTTACGAAAAGCTGAGGCGGCGCTCACGGATCTGATCACGGGAACGGATAGGTGTGTAGGAAGTCGCTGCGCTCGCGCGGCGCCCCGATCGACTGGAACGGACCCTGCTCGATGCAAGGCGGGGCGCCGAGGGCGGCCGTGGACTGCTGGTCCTCGAAGGTGAACAGCTTCAGCCGGTCGTAGAGGTCGGCCGCGTCGGCGGCGTCACCGTCGACCCGCTCGAGGAACGCCGGGTCGGTGATCGTCGTCTCGCGCGGGGGCAGCGTCACCTGGACGCCGCTGGTGCAGTGGCGGGTCTCGAACGACTTCAGCGCCGTGCGCACGTCGATGTACTGCTTCGGCTTGAAGTACGGGTTCGTGCGGTTGATCTGCAGCCGGTTCGGGAACGTGGTCACCGCCTCCGGGGTCAGCGGCGCCTCGGTGCGCAGGTGCTTGACGCCCCCGCCGGTGAAGTCGACGCTGCCCTGAGTCGTGGCGGCGACGTTGCCGAGGGTGGCGGTGATCTCGTGCCGGTACAGCCGCACACCCTCCAGGATCGGGTTGAGCTGCGCGAGGAACGGGTCGAAGCGCTTCAGCAACGGCGGCAGGTCGTCGTCGAGCAGCCGGCGCAGCGCCGCCGAGCCCTGCGGCGCGGCGGCGATCGTCCCGCGCAGGCCGACGAAGAAGGGCTCGAGCTGCGTCGAGAGGCGGCCCAGATCGGCGAGCGTGGGCGCCAACTCGCGGACGCTCGGCCGCAGCTGCGCCACCAGCGGATCGGTGTCGACGGCGAACCGCTCGAGCCGGTCGAGCGTGATTCGCGACTCGCGCAGGAAGGTCGGGAAGACCTCGAAGGCGGCGGCGAGGTCCTCGTTTCGCCGCGCGGTGGTGTCGAACACCGCCGCCGAGTTCTGGATCAGCCCGCGCAGCTGGCCCTGGCGCTCGGAAAGCGCGGTGAAGACCTCGCCGCTCGAGCGCAAAAAGCCGCTGAGCGCGTTCGACTGCGAATCGAGCAGGCGCAGGGCGCGGTCGGCCTCCTTGGCGAACGGGTCGAGGCTCGCGATCGTGATCGAGAGGTTCTCGCCCTGGTTGCGAAGCGCCGCCGCCTGGCCCTGCATCCACGCTCGGAAGCCGGCCCGGGTGCGCTCGTCGAAGGTGCGGAAGATCTCGTCGAGCTGGACCGCTTCGGAGACCTGCGCCGGCGGCAGGTCGCCGCCCTCGGGCAGCGACTCCGCCTCGTCACTCCCCGGCGTCAGCTCGACGTAGGTCTCGCCGAGCAGCGTCTTCTGGCGCAGGATCGCCTCGGTGTCCGAGGGGATCGGGGCGTAGCGCGAGTCGATCTCGACCGTCGCCTCGGCGAACCCGGAGTCGGCGAGGTCGATCCGCTTCACCTTGCCCACCGAGACGCCGGAGATCCGCACGTCGGACTCCTGGGCGAGCGCCGTCGCCTCGTTGAAGGGAATCGTCACCCGGTAGCCCTGCGGCTTCAGCGGGATCGCGCCCCCGAACGCCAGCCACAGGAACAGCGCCAGCGCGAAGCACGAGATCACGAACCCGACTGCGATCAGGATGCGGCCGACTGTCGGTGGTCTGGTCTCCATCTCCTACGGGCGGATCGGGGGCACGGTCGGCGGAATCGGGGGGGCGGTCGGGTCGAGCGGGCAGATCTCGGTCGAGGGGGTGACGTTGGTGACCTGCTGCAGGGTGCGGATGAACGGTCGCGCCGAGGCGAAGCTCTCCGCGTTGACGGCCGTCCCGCAGGCCTGCATCACGGCCCCGCGGAGCAGCGGGCCGTGCGCGTCCTGAGTCGTGAACAGGCTGGTGTTGTTGTGGTTGAGCCAGGCGATCCAGAAGAGGTAGCCCTCCCGCGACCCCGGAGGGTTGTAGGCGAGGCCGTTGAAGAGCTGGTTCAGCTCACCGAGCGAGCGACCGAGCCCACGGGTAGTCCCGGCGAGCGGCTGCGAGGCCTCCTTCAGCACCCTGACCGTGGGCTGCACCTCGCGGGTGAACGGCCGGATCTGGGCGCGGATCGGCCCGGTGGTCGCGTTGAAGAGGGCCTGAGCCGAGCGCTGCGCGGGCGCAAACGCCCGCGCCGCGGGGATCAGCGCCTCCGACGCCGGCCCGAGCTGGGCCGAGAGCCGATCGCCGCTGACGAGCGCCCGGCGCGTCTCCCGCAGCGCCGAGGGGAACTCCTGCAGCGTCTCGCGCAGCGCCGCCTCCTGGGCCGCGAACCCGCCGATCGCCGCGTTCTGGGACTCCACCCACTCGGCGAGCCGCACATCGGTGTCGGCGAGCTCGTCGCCGAGCTCGCGGAAGCTGGTGATCACGCTGGCGATGTTGCGGCGGCGCACCGAGAGCGCGTTGCCGACCTCGGCCAGGTAGCGGCCCAGCGGCTCGAAGCGGCGCAGCCCCGCCGACAGCTCCTCGCCCTGGGCCTCGGTGCCCAGGCCCTTGGAGCCCGCCTGCACGAGGAGCTTCAGATACGCGCGGGTGTCGCCGTCGAGCGAGGCGAGGATCTGGTCGGGCATCACATTGGGCTCGGTCTGGGAGAGCGGGATCACCTCTCCTTCGCCGATCGGGTTGCCGGAGTCGCCGACGTCGACCTCGATCGAGATGTCCTGGAGGCCGGTCCGGGGTCGCAGCAGCATCGTCGCGTCGTCGTTGATCAGCGGCGCGTACTGCTCCTCGACCAGCATCGTCACCACCGCGCGCCCGTCTACCAGCTCGACCTCGGTGATATCGCCGGCCTGGACGCCGCCGATGTTGACCGTCTGGCCCTGGCCCGGGGTGACGGCCTGGGCGGTCTCAAACTCGGCCTTGAGCTCGAAGCGATCGTCGCCGAGGAACGGGATCCAGGACGGATACGGCTGCTGCTGCTGGGAGAGGATCGCAACGGTGACCGCGAGGCCGACCACCAGCAGCACGGCGACGGCGATGAAATCGCGCAGGTGCTCGCGGATCGCCCGCTTCACGGTGCCACCGCCGTCAGATCGGAGGCCGCGACGCCGCCGGCCGGGCCGTTGACGTTGGGCACCGGGTTGCGATGGCAGGGGAAGTCCTGCCTGAAGGGCGGGGGCTCGGCCGGGACGAACGGCTGGATCCCGAGCGGCTGCTCGATCACGTTGGCGAAGTTGAAGAACTGCTGCGCGAGCCCCGCGCCGCTCGGGTTGTCGCCCTGCACCAACACGGGGCCGCCGCCCGCCTGGAAGCGGAGATAGGAGCCGTTCCCGTCGAAGCCCTGCACGTGACCGGCGAAGCTGGTCGCGCCGTAGAAGAAGTCGTGGAAGTTCGCCTGGCCGGTCGGGAACTGGCTGTCGACGACGATGTCCCCGGTCGGCACGAGCACCCGCGAGGTGCACCTGGCGACCGCGGTCTGCTCGTTGAACAGCGTCTTGCTCGCCGCGGCGGTCTCGGCGAGGCCAGGAGCGGTGTCGCGCAGCAGCCGGGCGAGCCCGCCGAGCTCGGACGAGCGCAGCAGTTTTCGCGACTGGTCGAGCCAGGGGGTGCCGGCGGCGATCGTCGCCGACAGCTCCTGGACCCCAGGGCGCAGCTCGATCGCCAGGGCGCGCAGCGGCGGCAGCGCCTCGCTGAGCCGGGCGAGCGAGGGCCGGGCCTGCTCGAGCGTCGGCGCCAGCTCGCTCACCGTGTCGGCGAGGTTCTGCGACTCCGCCGCCAGGGCTCCCGCGAACACGTTGAAGTTGGTGATCAGGTCGGCGAGCTCGTCCTCGCGGCTGGAGAGCTTGGCGAAGACCTCCCCGAAGCTGCGGATGAAGCCGGAGAGGTCGTGGGGGCGCTCACCGAGCAGGGCCGTATTGACGATCGCCGTCCCCCGCCCGGCCTGACCGCCGTAACGGAAGGCGTCGTTGAGCGACTCAGCCGCCGACTCGCCGTGGACGATCGGGTCCTGGTCGACGTCGTCCGCGGCGGTGGGCTCGTAGGTGAGCGCCGTCCCGTAGCCGGTGAGCAGCTTCTGCAGGCCGCGGCGATCCGGCGCCTGGAGCGCGGTCAGCACCTCGTCGAGCTGGACCGCGGTCGCCGTCTGGGTGACGGGGATGTTGGCGCCGTTGTCGAGCTCGGGCGAGCTCGGGCTGCCGGGGTCGACGTCGAGGAAGAAGTTGCCCTCGAGGAAGAGCCGCGGCCGGATCTCGATCTCCGCGTCGGAGTGGATCGGACGGCCGGCCTCGTCGACGGTGAAGGTGACCTTGGCGGCGTCGCCCTCGGGCTCGACACCGGTGACCTCGCCGACATTGACGCCGGCGATTCGCACCGGGGCCGTCTCGCGCAGGGTCGCCGCGTTGTCGAACGTCGCCGTGATCTCGTAACCGGGGCTGGTGAACGGGAGCTCCTTGACGAAGGCGAGGTAGGAAACGATCAGGGCGAGGATCGCGACCACCAGCCCGAGGACCCAGGGGCGGATACCGGTGTGGTGGCGGCCCCAGATCCTCGGGTCGGGCTCGGCGACGGTCGGGTGCCCGCGCACGGGCTGGCGGCGGAACGGGTTCCTCACTCGGCCGCCTCCTCGTCGCTGGGCGCCTCGGCGCCGCGCTGGGCATCGGTGGAGGTGCCCTGATCGCCGGGGACGTTGCCGATCACCTGACGGCCCGTGAGGTAGGGCTCGTTGCCGGCCTCGCACTCGATCGGCTTCTGGCCCGGCGAGGCGGTGTTCGGATACGGGTTGGCGTGCAGGAAGTTGGTGATCTCGCCGCCGCCGCTGGCCGGGGCCGCGGCCTGGCTGCCCTCGTTGTTCGGCCCCTCGGGAGGATCGAAGACGGTGAACCGCTGCCACTTGCCGCCGTCGGCGCCCTGCGAGAAGAGGCTCGCGACGTTGCGGGCGAGCAGGGTGCCGTAGTTGCAGACGGTCTGGGCGGGGGCGATGAAGCGGATCGCGGGGCCGAGGATGTCGGTGGTCTGGATCAGGCGGTCGAGGCCGTCGCGCACCGCCGCGTTGTCGTTGAACCGCGCCAGCGCCGCAGCGGTCGGCGGCAGCTCACGGTTGAGGATCGGCGCGTCGCGCAGAACCGGCGTGCCGAGCTCGAGCGAATCGGCGATCGTCGGCGCGTAGCGGCTGATCGCGCGGACCCCGGGCTGGAACTCGGTGAACAGCGTCGCGCTGTGGTCGAGGAACGGCCGGATCACCGGCAGGGCGCGGGTGGCCGTGTCGAAGGTCGGCGGCGTCTCCACGATCGTCTCCTCGATCGAGGGAGCGACACCGGCGAGCGCGGTGAAGGTCGTGTCCAGGGAGACGAAGAGCTGACCCTGGATCTCGGCCACCGGAGCCACCTCGGCCGCCGCGTCGGCGCTCGCGGTGATGAAGCGCTCGAGGCCGGTGGCGGGCGCACCGATGTTGCGCATCACCGGCTCGAGGTGCTCGAGCACCCCCGGCAGCCGGCCGAGCGCCGCGTTGAGATCCGGGCCGCGGCCGGCCAGGGCGTCGCCGAACTCGACCAGGTTCTCGCGGATCGAGACCCGGGTCGGCTCGTCGAAGGTGTTCAGCACCTGGTCGATTTCGACCGGCTCGGGGGTCGCCTTGTTCAGCGGCAGCACCGAGCCCTGCTCATAGCCCTCCGAGGAGCTGCCCTTGTTGATCTCGAGGTACTTGAGGCCAAGCGCCGAGCGGGCGCGGACGATCAGGGTCGAGTCGACGGGCAGCGGGTCGACATCGGAGTCGAGCTTGAGGTCGAGCTGGGCGACAGCGCTGCCGTCCTCCTGCTGGACCGGCTCGATTTGCTCGACCAGGCCGACGCGCACGCCGCCGATGCGCACCTCGTTGCCCTCGACCAGCGACTCCGCGTTGGGCACCAGCACCGAGAGCCGGTAGGTGGGGACGAAGGGCAGCCCGGTGTTCGCGTTGTAGGCGAGGAAGACGGCGAGGATAATGACCATCACCGTGACCGCGCCGACCATGGTCGGGCTCGCGGCCAGCCGCCCGCCTACCGCCCGCGACCTCATGCGTCTCCGTCCTCACGCGCGCGGGCGGAGTCGCCGATCAGGAAGTCGAGCAGATCCCTCGCGGCGCGCAACTGCGCCCCCGGGTCGCCCGCGGTGCGCGGATCGGCGGTCGGGTCGGGAGCGGCCTCCGGGTCGACCGGGGTCGCGTCCCGCTGCGCCTCGGGCGCGGCGTCGGACTCGGCCCGGCCGGGCCGAGCTTCACCGCCGCCCGCGGCCCGGGCCCGCGGGCGGGCGCGGGACTCGCCCGAGCGCGGCGCAGGGGAAGGACGCTCGCCACGCTCGCCGTCGCCGGCGGCGGCGATCCGGTCGAGCATCTGCTGCTGCCAACTGCGCGCATATCCGGCGGCCGACGCAGCGGTCGAGGTGGTTGCGAAGGTGGCGCTGCAGCCCGGCTCGGGGATCGACTCGTAGTCGACGCAGTTGTTCAGCGGCAGCAGGGCGCGCAGCCAATGGCCGTACTGGTCGAAGGAGTTGATCGCGCCGCCCGTGTTGTAGAGCAGCTCGGCGAGGAAGCGGAAGCCCTCGGTCTTGCGCAGGCTGGCGAGGAAGCGGCCGAGGTTCTTGGTCGCCGGCTGGCCCGCGCGCGCCAGGCGGCGCACCTGCCGGATCACCGGCTCGGCGCTGACCAGATCCGGACCGGCGGCCTCGGCCGCGTCGCCGAGGCTCGTCAGCGCGCCGGTGCTGGCGTCCGCGAACGGGCCCAGGTCCACGGTCGCGCGGGTCAGCGCCGGGGCCGCGGCGCGGAAGTCGGCGAGCACCGGCGCCGCCGCCGTGGCGAAGGCGTCGAGCCGGTTCATCGTCGAGCGCAGCTCGCGCAAAAAGCCCGGGAACTTCCGCAGGCTCTCCTCGAGCGACGGACGCTGGTTGGCGGTGGCGCGGCCGGCGACCTCGGACGAGTTGATGAAGCCGGCGATCGAGGTGCGCTGGCGCGCCAGCTCGCCGATCACGCGGTCGGAGTTGGCGGCGAGGTCGGCCAGGGTCCGGTTCTGGCGCCCGAGCACCGCGAGCACTTCGTTGGTCTCGCGCAGCGCCGGGTTGGCCCGCTCGATGATCTCGTCGAGCTCCTCGCCGCGGGCGGCGAGGCCGGCGCCGAGGCTGTTGAGGATCAGGCGGAAGCGGTCCGGATAGGGCTCCTTCATGATGTTGTTGACCAGGTCGAGGTCGACCGCCTTGCCGTTGCTCTCGAGCGGCAGCAGGCGCTGGCCCTCGCCCGGCTCGCCCTCGCCAACCTCCTCGAGCGCCGGCGGTGCAGCGCTGCCCGCGGCGCGCGGCTGGGTCGGCTCGCACTCGACGTACTTCTCGCCGATCAGCGACTGCGGCCGGATCAGGCAGGAGGCGTCCTCGCGGAAGTCCTGGAAGCCCGGGTCGTCGATCCGCAACACCACCGCCGCCTTGCCGGGATCGGGGCTGCCGTCCTCGTGCACGGGTTCCTCGAGCCCGGTGACCTCGACGTCGCTGACCACGCCGACGTTGGCGCCCGCGACCCGGACCTCCTCACCGGGGACGAGGAAGGCGGCGTTGTCGAAGATCGCGCGGACCTCGTAGTTGCCGTCGTCGCCGCCGCTGGCGGTGCCGGTGGCGAGGATCGCGACGACGGCGATCAGCGCGGCGATGATCGCGGCGATCCGCCTCATGGCCCGGGCGGGACCGCGTCGGGATCACATTCGCCGTCCAGGGTGCCACCGCCGAGGAACGGATGGTCGGTCGGCGAGGGCCAACCGGCGTTGGCCTGGGTCGAGCCGCCGGGGCAGCGGAGGAACGGGCCCAGGCCCTGCTCGGCGATCTGGTCGAACTGCTGAGAGGGCGGGATCGGGGTCAGGTCTCCGCCGGGGTTGTTGCGGAACAGGTTCGCCGCCGCCGGCAGCACGCGGGCGTAGTGGCCGTTTGCGTCGTAGTACGAGGTCACCTGGCCGAGCTTGGCGATGAACGACATCAGCTCGGGCGTGTAGGGGACCGCGAACTCGATGTTCGGCTGCGCGTCGTCGAGCGCGGTCAGCGTCGGGCCGACCGATCGCCCGGAGGCCTTCTGGGCGCCGACCGTGGTCCGCAGCGCATCGGTGAGATCGTTGTTCTGCCCCGGGCGGGCGACCGTCTCGGTGAGGTCGCCGAAGACCGGAATCGCCGGGTCCACCACCGAGCGCAGATCGCGCAGGAACGGCGCCAGGTCACGCGTCCCGACCAGTGAGTCGGCGACCAGCGGATCGAGGTCGTCGAGCGCCGCGCGCAGGTTGACGAAGGTCGTGTTCGCCTGGCGCATCGCCGGAGGCAGCGCGACCAGCGTCCGGTCGAGGTCGCGGTTGCGCTCGGCGATCGCGCCGAGCGCCTGGTTCGCGTTCGAGATCAGCGCCGAGAGGTCGTCGCGGCGCTCGGCGATCGCGCCCAGCGCCCCCGAGCCCTCGACCAAGAAGCGGCTCAGCGAGGACTGGTCGCGGTTGAGCTCGGCCAGCAAGCGCTCGGTGGCCTGCAGCCCGGGCGCGAAGTACTTGTAGGTCTCGCGCGCCTCCGCGTAATTGCCGGTGTAGAGCGTTCCCTGGCCCTGGATCACCTTCTGCAGCGCTACACGGGTGGGGGCGTCGAGGGTGTTGAAGAGCTGGTCGAGGTCGACCGGCGAGGTCGTCCGCGCGCTCGTGATCGTGCCGCCGTCGGGGATCTCCTCGGCGTTGTCGGGCCCGGGCGAGAGCGAGATGTAGCGGTTCGCGATCCCCGAGAGCGAGGTCGACCTGATCACCGCCGTGGTGCCCTCGTGCAGCGGCTCGTCGGTGGTGATCTTGACCTCGGCCTGGGCGTCCTCGGTGAGCGAGATCTCGTCGATCGTGCCCACCGGCTGACCGCCGACCAGGACCTGGTTGTCGGGCACGAGCTGGCCCCCGGTCTCGAACAGGAGGTTGTACTCGTGGCCGTCGTCGCCGCCGAGCAGAAGCAGCGCGACGAGCACCACCGCGACCACCAGCGCACCCACCCCTGCGATCCGCGCCACGAGCCGTCCCGATCCTGCCTTATGCGGCTGCTCTCCCTGCACGCGGGGACGGCGTTTGCCTTGCTCCTCTCTACCTGGTGGCTTCCATGCGATCCAGCGGGGATGCGCGTCCTGGCCTCCCCGCAAGGGCGCTGTTGCCCAGGGATTCGTACCCGCGGGCATCCTAGTCGCTCACGCCGGTGGCGAGCGCGGCGCTGGACACTTAACCGAGTCTTAGCCAGGCACGAGGAGAACGCTCAGTGATGCCTACTGGCGCGGATCGCGGCCCGTGAGCGCCCGGTAGAGATCGTTCGCGCGCGTCCCGGTGAGCGCGGCGACGACGCTGGCGGCCGCGCGCGGGCGGGCGCCGGACTGGACCAGGCGCCGCAGGGCGTCGACGGCGAAGGCGATGTCGGGCCCGGCGTTGCCGCTCTCGGCGGGGCCGAGCACGAGCACGATCTCGCCCTTGGCCTCGGCGCGAAAGCGGCGCGCGAGCTCGCCCAGGGTGCCCCTGGCGATCTCCTCGTGGAGCTTGGTCAGCTCGCGGCAAACCGCGGCGCTGCGGTCGGGAGCGAGCGCCGCCAGCGCCGCCAGCGAGGCGGGCAGCCGCCGCGGCGACTCGAACGCGACCACGGTCTCGGGCGAGGTCAGCACCCGTTCGAGCTCGCCCGCGCGGCGGGGCAGAAAGCCCTCGAAGCGCCAGCGGTCCGCCGGCAGCCCGGAGGCGACCAGGGCGGTGGTCACCGCCGACGGCCCGGGGAGCACCTCGACCTCGAGGTCGCGCTCGATGCAGGCGCGGATCAGGCGGAAGCCGGGGTCGGAGATCACGGGCGTGCCGGCGTCGGAGACCAGCACCACGCGGGCACCGCGCTCGATCTGCTGGGAGAGCTGGCGCGCCCGTTCGGCCTCGTTGCCCTCGTGGTTGGAGACCAGCCGCGGCCGCTCGATCTCGAGCCGCTCGTAGAGGCGCCCGGCGCGGCGGGTGTCCTCGCAGGCGACCAGGTCGGCCTCGCCGAGCGCCCGGCGGGCCCGCGGGCTGAGATCCTCGACGTTTCCGATCGGTGTCGGGCAGACGGTGAGCCGGCCGGCCATCAGTCCGCCGACTCCTCGAGCGCCATCTCGGCGGCGCCGATCATCCCGGCGTCCGGACCGAGCGCCGCGGGCACCACCGGGGTTCCGTTCATCGGCGGCAGCGCGCGGGTGCGCAGCTGCTCGCGGGCGGGCTCGAGCAGCAGGTCGCCGGCGGCCGAGACGCCGCCGCCGATCACGACCACCTCGGGCTCAAATATGTTGGCGAGGCTGGAGAGCGCCACCCCGAGCCGCCGGCCGATCGTCGCGACCACCTCGACCGCGATCCCGTCGCCGGCGATCGCCACCTCGGTGACCAGCCTCCCGGTGACCTCCTCACCGCGGGCGAGGGTGCGGCGGAGCGCCGAGCCGGGATGGGTCTCGGCGGCGATCCGACCCTCACGGCCGAGCGCGGTCCCGGAGGCGAGCACCTCGACGCAGCCGCGATTCGGGCAATTGCCCTGACACGGAGGACCCGCCTGATCGATGACCACGTGGCCGAGCTCGGCTCCGGCGCCGGTCGAGCCGCGGTACAGCTCACCCCCGAGCACCAGCCCGCCGCCGATTCCGGTGCCGATCGTGAGCAGGATCGCGTTCTCGGTTCCCTTGGCGGCGCCGAAGCGATGCTCGGCGAGCGCCGCCAGGTTCGCGTCGTTGTCGATGAATGTCGGCATCCCCATGCGCTCCGCGACCAGGTCCCGGAACGGGACGTCGACGATCGGCAAATTGACCGAGCTGATCGCGGTGCCGCGCTCGTGGTCGAGCGTCGACGGGATCCCGATCCCCAGCGATGTCGCCTCCGGGCACGCCCGTCGCGCCTCGTGCAGCTCCGATTCGAGCTCGTCGAGGAGCTGGTCGAGGTCCCGGCCGAAGGTGCGCTCGGTCGCCCGATAAAGGACGTTGTGGTCGGCGTCGACCACCCCGATCGCCATCTTCGTGCCGCCGAGATCGGCCCCTATCGCGGCCCTCACGAGTTGGCGCGCGGGCAGGAGTTCTCGCGGGGCATGAGGTATTGATAGCTGACATGTCGCCCCCAGACGAAGGCGAGCGCCCGCCGCCGCCCGAGAAGCCCGACTACACGGTCTACAAGTCGCGGCGGCGGCTCGGAGACATGGTCCGCAAGCCGGATCTCTCACGGCTCACCGACAAGCTCAAGCGCGGCGGCGGCGAGGAGAAGGCGCCGACGGCGCCGCCCGACGAGCGACCGCTTTGGCGGCGGATCCTGAAGTGGGCGGGGATCGCGGCGCTCGCATGGATCGTGCTCAGCTTCGCCGCCTTCGCGCTCTCGGCCCAGATCCAGAAGTGGAAGCTCGCCGACGGCGTCTCGAAGACCCTCGACGGCAACCCGTTCATGCTCGGGCTCCCGCAGACGATCCTGGTGCTCGGCACCGACGTGCGCTCGGGCGCCTTCGCCGGCCCCGAGGAGGCGGAGCCGGAGAACTGCCTCGAGGCGGTGATCAGCGGCCGCCCCAAGGACGCGAGCTGCAAGAACTCGCCCTACCGCTCCGACACGATCATGCTGATCCGCTCCGGGCGCGGCACCTTCCGCAAGCTGTCGATCCCCCGCGACACGCTCGCCGAGGTCCCCGGCCAGGGGCCGCAGAAGATCAACTCGGCCTACGCCTCCGGCGGCGCGAAGCTCGCCGTGCGCACGGTCGAGGGCCTGCTCGGGATCGACATCGACCAGGTGGCGATCATCGACTTCGACGGCCTTCGCAGCTTCATCGACACGATTGGCGGGATCGAGGTCGACCTGCCGACCGACGTCTGCGCCAGCGTCTCGGAGGGTGCCTTCAACCTCGATCTCGAGCAGGGCGAGAACGAGCTCGACGGCTTCCAGGCGATCACCCTGGCGCGCACCCGCTCGAACGATTGCCCGTCGGAAGGGTTCGGGGGCGGCGACCTGGAGCGGGCCCAGTTCCAGCAGCTGATCCTCGACGGGATCAAGGGCAAGCTGACCAGCATCACCAGCCTGCCGCTGAACTTCATCAAGGGGCCGCTGATCGGCTGGAAGGCCCCCAAGGCGATGGTCTCGAGCATGGGCGCCCTGTGGTCTCGAGCATGGGCGCCCTGACCATGCCCCAGCTCGTGATCTCGGCCGCGATCGGCGGCGGAGGCACCGACGTGCTGGAACCCTCGGGCACCACCGGGGCCGGCAACCTGATCGTCTCTCCGCAAAGCGCCAGGCAGCCTTCAGTCGCCCGAGCCGCCCCCCTTACCTGACTTGCTCGATCCCGAGTCGGACTTTTTCGTCTCGGTCTTCTTGGATTCTGACTTCGAGTCGGACTTCGACCCGCCGTCGTCGGCCGCCGCCGTGGCGGCGCCCTTCTTGGCGTAGTCGGTGGTGTAGAAGCCCGAGCCCTTGAAGTGCACCGCGACGGGGTGAAAGACGCGCTCGACCGGGGCGGCGCACTGCTCGCAGGTGGTCACCGGGTCCTCGGACATCGACTGGAAGACCTCGAAGCTGTGACCGTTGGGACAGCGGTACTCGTAGATCGGCATGTGGCGCGTGAGTATGGCAGCGGGTCCATGCTCGTCGGCGAGATGAGGGGGCAAGCGGACCAAGCTCACCGTCCGGGCGAAGTAGCCGCGGCCGCGACGGTTACCTTTCCCGGGTGACCGACGCCCCCGTTACCAGTGCCGACCCGAGCCTCGACGAGGCAGTCGCGCTGTGCAAGCGGCGCGGCTTCATCTTCCCCTCGTCGGAGATCTACGGCGGCGTCGGCTCGACCTACGACTACGGCCACTACGGCGTACTGCTGAAGAACAACGTCAAGGCCGAGTGGTGGCGGGCGATGTTGCAGGATCGCGATGACATCGTCGCGATCGACTCGGCGATCATCCAGCACCCGAAGGTCTGGGAGGCGTCGGGGCATCTGGCCGGCTTCACCGATCCGCTGGTCGACTGCAAGACCTGCAAGCTGCGCTTTCGCGCCGACGCGCTCGAGGACGCGCAATGCGGACGGAAGCCGTCGGTGCGGCCCGGCGAGGGCCCCGACTGCGAGCTCACCGACGCGCGCGAGTTCAACCTCATGTTCGAGACCAACGTCGGGCCCGTTCGCGACTCGGCCTCGGTCGCCTACCTGCGTCCCGAGACCGCCCAGGGAATCTTCATCAACTTCAAGAACGTGCTCCAGTTCGCACGCAAGAAGCCACCGTTCGGGATCGCGCAGATCGGCAAGTCGTTTCGCAACGAGATCACGACCGGCAACTTCATCTTCCGCACCCGCGAGTTCGAGCAGATGGAGATGGAGTACTTCGTCCCCCCGGCCGAGGCGGAGAAGTGGCACCGCCACTGGATCGAGGAACGGATGCGCTGGTACACCGAGCTCGGCATCCGCCCCGACCATTTGATGCTGCGACCCCACGGCGTCGACGAGCTCTCGCACTACTCCTCGGCGACCTCGGACATCGAGTACCTGTTCCCGATGGGATGGTCGGAGCTCGAGGGGATCGCCAACCGCGGCGACTTCGACCTCACCCAGCACGCCGAGTTCTCGGGCGAGAAGCTCGAGTACTTCGACCAGCAGACCAAGGAGCGCTACGTGCCGCACGTGATCGAGCCCGCCGCCGGGGTCGACCGTGCCGTGCTCGCCTTGATCGTCGACGGCTACGACACCGAGGAGGTCGAGGGTCGCCAACGGACCGTGCTTCGGCTGCACCCGCGGATCGCACCGGTCAAGGTCGCGGTGCTGCCGCTGGTATCCAAGGAGGGGATGCCCGAACGGGCGCGGGAGGTCTTCGAGTCGCTGCGCCGCCGAATTCCGGCCGAGTTCGACGAGGGCGGCTCGATCGGCAAGCGCTACCGCCGCCAGGACGAGATCGGCACCCCGTGGGGGGTGACCGTCGACGGTCAGACGATGGAGAACGGCACCGTCACCCTGCGCGATCGCGACTCGCTCGAGCAGACCCGGGTGCCCGCCGACGAGCTCGGCGAGCTGCTCGCCGACCGGCTCGAGCAGCCGTGGCGGAGCCCGAAGCTCGGCTGAGCTCGAACGCTTGACCCCTTGGCGGGCACCCGGCCCTGAGCGCACCCGGGGCTAGGGCTGCGGCACCGCCTCGCGCGGCGTCGGTGCCTCGGCCGGGTTCACGTAGAGAAACGCGAGCGCGGCCGCACCGCCGCCGAGGAAGTTGGCGAACAGGTAGATCCAGATGTCGCTCCACTCGAAGAAGCCCATGATCATCGCGCCGAGGGCGACGGCGGGATTGAAGGCGCCACCGGAGAGGGCGCCGACCGCATAGACGCCGACCATGAACGTGAACCCGATCGCGAGGCCGTAGAAGGAATTTCCCTCGGTCCCCAGGGCGGTCGCCGTGTGCAAAACGACCCAGCAGAGGGCGAAGGTGAACAGGAACTCGACCACGAGCATCGTGCCGGCGCCGGCGAACTCGCCCGCGACGGCCTCCTCCTCGACGCCGAGGAAGACGAGCGCGGCGACGATCGCGCCCGCGGTCTGAGCGAACAGATAGGGGAGGAACTCGTCGCCGGGCAGCTTGCCGCGGATCATCGCCGCGATGCTGACCGCGGGGTTGAAGTGGCCGCCGGAGATGTGACCGCCGGCGAACACCATCACCATCAGCGCCGAGCCGATCGCCAGCGGCGCGAACCGGCCGGCATTGCTGAACGCGGTGCCGATCGCAAAGACGAAGAAGAACGTGCCGATGAACTCGACCACGAGCTTGCGTGGGAGGTCGCTTCGCCTCCGCGTCGGCTCGAACCGCGGGCGTCGCCTACCTGCTTCCATTCGACCGTCTCCTTGTTCGAATCGATACGAGCGGGGATCCGCGCGCCGACCGTAGACGGCCCACCGGGCACTCGCCGGGCTCGGGGTGACACCTGAACGCCGGCTTGCAGCCCGCCTCCAGCGCCGCTGCGGCGAGCAGGTCGACCTGCCGGGGGTCCGCCGAGCTGGGGAACACGACCAGCTCGTCGCAGCCGGCCGCCTCGAGGCCCTGGAGGTAGCGCCGCCCATGATCCAGCCGTCGCGTACTCGGTGACGCGACGGAAGGTGGCGTCGACCGAGCGCCGGCGGCGGCGAGCGCCACCAGCGGCTCGAGGTGGCTCACTTACCCTCGGTGGATGACCTTGGCCACGCTACCCGCATGGGCCGGGGACCTGATCGCGACCGAGCGCGTCGCCCGACTCGCCTTCGCCGACGACGGCGACCGCCCTCGGGTGCTCCCGGTCACCTTCGCGATCGCCGACGCGGCGATCTGGAGCGCGATCGACAGCAAGCCGAAGCGAACGCCGGAGCCGGCCCGGGTGCGCTGGCTGCGGCGGCGGGCCGAGGCGGCGCTCTGCGTCGATCGCTACGACGACGATTGGAGCCGGCTCGCCTGGGTTCAGCTTCTCGGCCGTGTCGCGGTGCTCGATCTCGGCGCGGGCACCTCCGGCCTGCGGGCGTTGAGCGCCAAGTACCCCCAGTACCGCGACCAGCCGCCGCCTGGGCCACTGCTGCGACTCGAGGTCGAGCGGGCGCTCTACTGGCGCGCGGCGGATGACCCCGAGTAGACCGCGTCTTCGAGCCCGACCTTACGCAGGTCGTCGTCGCGAATCGCCTCGACGTCGATCTGGATCCCGACCTCGTGCGAGACAACCACCCCGCCGCGCGGGAGCTGGTCGTTCCAGGAGACGCCGAAGTCGTGGCGATTGACCCGGCCGGCGATGGAGAAGCCGATCCTGGTCATCTCGCCCTTGTTCTCGTCGCCCTCCCAGTACGGGGTCGTCCACTGGCCGAGGTAGGCGACGTCGAGCGGGACCTCGTTCGTCGCGCCGCGGATCGTGAGCTCGGCGAGCGCCTTGAAGTTACTGTCACCGACGCGTTCGGTGAAGCGCCCGGCGAAGGTGATCTCGGGGTGGTTCTCGACGTCGAAGAAGTCGGCGCTGCGCAAGTGTGCGTCGCGCTCGGGCTCGCCGGTCCAGATCCTGGTCGCGTCGATGACGCCGGCGAAGGTGGTCTCCAGGCAGTCGGCGACATCGAAGTCGACCCGGCCGTGCAGATCCTTGAACGCGCCCCGGACCCAGGTGACCATCATGTGCCTGGCGGTGAACACCGCCTCCGTGTGACCGGGCTCGAACGACCAGCGGTTCACTCGAACCCGACCCCGAAGACAAGCTCGTCCTCGTAGCGCCGGCCCCATGTCTCGCCGGGCTTCACCTGGCGGCTGGCAACCTCGGCGGGCCGCATGATGGAAATTTGATCGAGGTGGGCGCAGGCGGCAGCCATCGGGTTGCCAAAGACGCTACCGAGCGCGCAAAGGGCTTAGCGGGAGCGCCAATCTGAGAGGCTGACGACCCCTCGGTCCGGGTCGGGATCGTCGTCCAGCATCGTGACGTACTCGAGCAGGTGGCCGTCGGGATCGCGGAAGTAGATCGATGCGGCGGGCATCCAGCAGAGCACATCGGGTTCGTCGGTCTCCCGGTCGAAAAACGACAGCGGCGTCACGCCATGTTCGCGGAGCCTTGCGGGCGACTCCAGGAGGTCGTCGAGCGTCACCTCGAACGCCGTGTGAAGCTCCATCGCAAGCGGCGCTGATCCGATCCCCCACAGCCCCAGCATTGAGTTGCCGCGGCCGCCGATCCACATAAAGGCCAGATTGCGCTCCGGGACCTCGGTGGCCAGTGGTAGGCCGACGACATCGCGATAGAAGGCGATCGAGCGCTGTAGATCGCGCACCGTGAGGTGGGTTTCGAACAGCTTTCCGACCGGGATCGAGGGGCTCATGGCGACACCGTAGCCGTTGCAGCGACCGATCCGAGAGCGCGCGTCAATCATCTGTGGCGCTGCATCACACGGGATGGCGGGGCCCCGTTGATGTGGCTAAGCTCGTCATCGAACGGTGTAAAGGTTCGGGCTCGACGGGAGCTGAGGAGGAACGAGATGAGCGTCGCGCAGAAGGACGGGATCAGGGCGGCGGACAGGATCAGCTACGACGACCTCTACCGACGCTGGGAGCAGGGCAACTGGGAGGCGTACGCGATCGACTTCTCCGAGGATCGCGAGGGCTGGCGGGCTCTGACCGAGATCCAGCGCAAGTCGGCGCTCTGGATCTACTCGATGTTCTTCTACGGCGAGGACTCGGTCACCGACAACCTCGCCCCCTACATCGACGCGGCACCTAGGCTCGAGCAGAAGTACTTTCTCGCCACGCAGCAGGTCGACGAGGCCCGCCACGCGGTCTTCTTCCATCGCTTCTTCCGCGAGGTGATCGGCGCCGGTGAGTCGATCTCCTCCACCCTCGCCTACACCGAGGCGCAGCTCGGCTGGGGCTATCGGAACGTCTTCGACCGCCTCGACCGGATGGCGGAGGATCTGCGCAAGGACCGCTCGCTGCCGAACTTCGCCCGCGCGATCGCGCTCTACCACATGGTGGTCGAGGCGACCCTGGCGCAACCCGGCCAGCACTACATCGAGGACTACTTCGCTAAGGCTGGCACGATGCCCGGCTTCAACCAGGGGATGGCGAACGTCTCCCGCGACGAGCAGCGCCACATCGGCTTCGGGGTCAAGGTGCTCTCCGAGTGCTTCGCCGAGTCGGAGGAATGCAAGCAGGCGGTGCACGAGCTGCTGTTGGAGGTGATGCCGTACTCGGTCGCGGTGTTCACGCCGCCGGGCTGGGACCTCGACTACACCCGCTGCTATGGGTTCGAGCTCGAGGACATCTTCGCCTTCGGCCTGCGCTCGGTGCGGACGAAGTGGCGCGCCACCGGCTATCCGATGGAGGAGATGCCCGGGGTG
>JAJNAZ010000062.1 GCA_021155855.1 Solirubrobacterales bacterium | reverse complement strand
GGCTGCGCTCGAGATCGGCGGAGATCGGCGCGAAGACCACGAGGTCGCCTTGCCGGATCTCGTCGGCGTAGCGCTCGAGGGCGAGGTACATCTGCTCGAGGCTGTAGCCGATCACGCCGTAGTTCAGGACGTTGACCTCGTCCCCGAGCTTGCGGCTCAGCAGGTTGGGCCAGGTGTCGGCATTGGCGACGCCATAGCCGAAGGTGAACGAATCCCCGAAGACGTGCACGCTGCGCCGGGCGTCCTGGTTCTGGGGCACGGCCTTGCGGCCCTGCTCGTCGATCTCGTACTCGACGTCGAAGTTGCCGATCGAGGCATGCCGCCCGCGAGCGCCCGGGACCGGCGCGTAGACCAGCTTGGGATCCGGGCGAAAGATCTTCGGGACCTCGCCGAGCAGGTGATCGGCGTACTGATGGCGGGCGAACGCGAGCGCCACCTCGCCGAGGAACATCGCCGGCAGCAGCGTGACGATGGCGCCGATCATCAGCCAGAACGCCGGACGGCTGGCGCACCGCAGGTGATGGACCGCCAGCAGCCCGGTCATCGCCAGCCAGGCGTCGAGCACCAGGGCGAAGGCGGCGAGGCTCAGCGAGCCCGCGAGCAGGTACACGACCACCGGATTGACGACCAGGAGAACCGAGGCGGCGACGATGATGGTGTAGGTGGCAATGCTGCGCATGTGCTCCGTCCCGACAGGCCGGTTGCCTCGCTGGCGTCCCTCGTTCCGAGCGCCGTGCGGCGCGAGCGGCGATGCGCCCTCTACGCCCCACTCGCGTGTTCGCGGCCCCGGTGGCGACCGCTTTCACACAGCCGAGGATAGCTCAGCCTTCGGATGCGTTTAACCCTTGGTTCTCAACCAGACCTATTGTATGGAGGGTCAACCAAAACTGGAGCTTATCCCAGACTGAAAGACCATGCGCAACACCGATGAGCGCTGGAGAGGCGGGCCCGCCGGGCCGCCACTGTGAAGCGGGTTCGACTGACTGACCCATTCCTTACCACACGGTGGTTGACGTGATTCGAGACTTTCGTTCCTTTGACGGCGGGGGCGAGGTTGCCTGCGATCTCTGCATCGCCGGCGCCGGCGCGGCCGGGATCGCCCTGGCGCTGGCGTTCGAAGGCCGCTCCGCGCGGGTCGTGGTCCTGGAGAGCGGCGGCTTCGAGTTCGAGCAGGAGAGCCAGGACCTCTACCGCGGGCGCAGCGTCGGCCAGCCCTACTGGGACCTCGACGCCACCCGGGTGCGCCAGTTCGGCGGCTCGACCAACCATTGGGGCGGCATGTCCGCTCCGCTCGACGCGCGCGATTTCCTGCCCCGGCCCTGGGTCCCCCACAGCGGCTGGCCGATCCGGCGCACCGACCTCGAGCCGTTCTATCCCGCCGCCCACGAGATCCTCGACCTCGGGCCGGGCGGCTACGATCCCGCGGTGCTCGAGCCCGCCGGAGGCCTGCTGCCGCTGGCGCCCGACCAGCTCGCGCCGCGGGTCTTCCGCTTCAGCTCGCCGCCGGCCTGGCTCGGCCAGAAGTACCGCTCCGAGCTCGAGGCGGCGAGCGGGCTCGAGGTCTGGCTGCATGCCAATCTGGTCGACGTCGAGCTCGGGGCCGACGGCCGCGCCGAGGCCTTCGTGGTCAGGGACCTGGCCGGCACGCGCGCAAGGGTGCGGGCCCGGCTGTTCGTCCTTGCTCTCGGCGGGATCGAGAACGCGCGCCTCCTGCTGAACTGCGACCGCCAGATCGCCGGCGGCATCGGCAACCAGCACGATCTGGTGGGCCGCTTCTTCATGGATCACCTCGGCGTCTCCGCCGGCCGCGTCCTGCTCACCGACGAGGATTGGGAGGCGGCCTACCAGCTTGGCCACCACCCGCAGGCCGGCGGCCACGCGGTCCAGCACGCGCTCGCGCCGGGCGATGAGCTCCAGCGCTCCGCGGCGATCCTCAACAGCGCCGCCGCGTTCGGCGGGGTGACCTACGAGCGCCCGCGCTCCGAGGGCTACGGTGCGCTGCACGACATCAAGGAAGGCGTGCGCGAGCGCCGCCTGCCCGACGATTTCGGCGCCAATCTGTGGCGCGTCGTGACCGACCTCGACGGGGTCGCCCGCGGTCTCTGGGAACGCTTCGATCCGACTACCTACCTGGTCATGGAGAGCGAGCAGGCGCCCAATCCCGACAGCCGCGTCCGGCTCGACCGCGAGGAGGACGCGCTGAGCCTGCGGCGCGTGGTCCTCGACTGGCGGCTCTCGGAGATCGACCATCGCACGCTGCGCGTCATGGCGACCACGATCGCGGGCGAGCTCGGCCGCCTCGGGGTCGCCCGGGTGCAGCTCGGCGAGTGGCTGTTGCGCGACGAGGTGACCTGGCCCGACGAGCTCACCGCCAGCAATCACCACCTCGGGACGACGCGCATGGCGGACGATCCGCGTCGGGGCGTGGTCGACCGCGACGGCCGCGTGTTCGGCTGCGACAACCTCTATGTCGCCGGAAGCAGCGTCTTCCCGACCGGCGGCTTCGCCAATCCGACGGTCAATCTGGTCGCTCTGACGCTTCGGCTCGCCGAGCACCTGCGGACGCGCCTCAGCGAGCCCCTGCCCGAGGCGAGCGGCTCCGTGGCGGACGTCCGCTAGGACGGCCGGAACGGGAGCGTGGAGCGGCTCCGGCCGCCGGGCGTCGCGGACCTCGCCGGCGCCGCTTGGGGGGAGGCTCCCCCGGCACCGTCCCGGTGAGGCTCGTGAGATCGACCGAGCCCCGGCCACCGACCGGCTCGCGCGCGGCCAGCGGGCTGTCCTGGGTCTGCAGGAGAAAGAACTCCCAGCGCGGCGTGGTATCGGTGATCACGATGCTGACCGTCGTGGTTCCGCCCGGCGCGACCACGCCGTCGGAGAACTGGACGCCGTCGAACGGCTCATTGGTCTCGAGGAGCTCGCGGAACGGCTCGGAGCGGAACGGCCGACCGGCGTCGCTCGCCTGGCCGAAGGACAGGCCGTCGCCGAACGGGCTGGCGTAGTCGAGGAACTCGCGCAGCTCCAGATTGAACAGCGACCAGGGCTGCTCGGTGCGATTGCGCACGACCTTGGTCAGCGCGAAGCCGATCTCGTGATGCGAGCGAACGCGGTTGCCGAAGCGGTGCGTCATGCCCCGGATGGTCAGGATCGCCGGGCCGTCCGCGGTGATGTCCTCGACCAGGACGAACGGATCGTCGAGGCTGCCGTGACCCCGGGCCTCGACGATCCTGAGCCCGCCGAGCTCGTCGCTGAAGGTGAGGCCCTGCAGGCTCACCGGCTCGGCCAGGACGGGCAGCCCGCAGCCCGTCGCGACGGCAAACGCCAGCGCGCGCGACCACGGTCTCATGGCCGGTCCGTCCCGTGCCTCATGG
>JAJNAZ010000015.1 GCA_021155855.1 Solirubrobacterales bacterium | reverse complement strand
GGCGTTGGCCAGGTCGGCCAGGGCGCCGGCGAGGCGGTCGGCGGCATCGGCGAGGGCGTTGGCCAGGTCGGCCAGGGCGCCGGCGAGGCGGTCGGCGGCGTCAGCGAGGGTGTCGGTGACGCGGCCGGAGGGGTGGTCGGCGGTGGCGACGGTCAGGGCGGCTCGGGCGGCAACGGCGCGAGCGACGGAGGCGGGCTCCCCGGGATCAGCGCGCCCCAGCTGGCCAAGGAGGCGGTCAAGGCCGCCGCCAAGCAGCTCGGCGGCGTCGCCTCGGATGAGGCCAAGGACCTCAGCCTCGCCGCGACCCGGAAGGTGGCGGAGATGGGTGAGCGCCGTCGCGAGAAGCGAGTCGACAAGCAGAACGCGACGGCGGCAGCACTGCGCGAGGCCGCCGACTCTGGACTGGACGTCGAGCAGATCGAGGGCACCGGAGCCGACGGCCGCGTGACCCTGCGAGACGTGCAGAAGGCGCAGCGTTCGTGAGCGGGGGGCAGCGCAAGGACGATGCGCCGCCGGCGGAGATCGAAGCCGGCGCGACGGTGAAGGCGAAGAAGCTCCGGTTCGAAAGCGTCCCGGAGACGGAGGTGCGCTTTCCCGGTTCCGACGAGGAACGCTCGGGCTCTCATACGGAGCGCGAGAACCTGCCTGAGGAGGTCGAGCCCGGTGTCACCTACCGCGACGTGAAGGTGCGCTGGGACGCCGGAGCCGCGGTCCGCGTGGACGTAGCGCCCGAGGTCGCCGAGGCGATGGCCGAGGAAGAAGAGCGAAAGTGAGCGTCAAGGACAGGGCCCGCGATTCGCTCGTCCGCCCGATTGCCCAGCGCCTGCGCGGCGAGCGCCCCGGACCGATGGGCGCAGCGGCAGGCGCGACCGTCGCGGGCGCCGTGACCGGAGTGGTCGTCTTCCGCCTCTTGCGTGGCGGCGGCAAGGACGACAGCGACGGTGGAGAAAGCGACTGAAGCGAATGTCCGGCGACGGCGGTGGCGATAAAGGGGGCGACGACTCAAAGGGTCGCGCCGCGCCCGGCCACGGCAGCGGACGCCGGATGCCCGTCCAGCAGGCGATCGACGTCGCGGTTCCGGTGTCGGTCGTCTACAACCATTGGACCCGCTTCGAGGACTGGCCGGAGTTCATGCACCGGATCGAGAACGCCGAGCAGGTCGACGACGCGACCGTCTCCTTTCAAGCCAAGATCTGGGGCATCAGCAAGCGATTCGAGGCCGACATATTCGAGCAGCGTCCCGACGAGCGCATCGAGTGGAACGTCACCGAGGGCTACGCCCACACCGGCCTGGTCACCTTCCACCCGCTCTCAAAGAATTTGACGCGGGTCGACGTGACGCTCGACATCCAGCCGTCGAATCTGATCGACAAGGCGAGCCGGGGGATGCGGTTTGTCAAGCGCGCGGTCCGCGGCGACTTGCACCGGTTCAAGGCCTACGTCGAGCTCGACCACGACGAGAAGGATGGCTGGCGCGGCATGATCGAGGAGGGCAAGGTCAAGAAGGCGCGCGGCTCGGGATCGAGCTCCCGATCGCGCGCCTCCTCGCGCCGGCCGAGCCGCAACGGCTCGCGGGCCCGGAGCGGCTCGAAGGCCAAAGCCGGCTCCTAAGCCCTAATCCCTGACGAGTTTCCGGCTCGTCACCGGCGCGGAGGGCTATCGTCTCGACGATGGCCGAAACACCGGTGACGCCGCGTCTGGCGGCGACTACCCTGCTCCTGCGGCGCGGCGGCAAGCACACCGACCGCGAGCTCGAGCTGCTGATGGTGAGGCGGGCCGAGACGCAGTCGTTCATGCCCGGCGTCTGGGTATTTCCCGGCGGGGTGGTCGAGCCGGGCGAAGAGCCTGAGCAGTGCGCCGCGCGCGAGCTCGAGGAGGAGACAGGGATCGGGCTCGGCGACGATGCCGAGCTGCACGCCTGGACGCGGTGGATCACCCCCGAGGTGGTGCCGGTGCGCTTCGACACCTACTTCTTCGTCGGGCTGGCACCCGCGCACTCCCCGCCTCGGCCCGATCGGCGCGAAGTCGACGACGCCGGCTGGCTCAGCCCCCGCCGCGCGCTCGAGCGCCATCGCGCCGGCGAGCTCGAGCTGGTCTTCCCGACGATCAGGACGCTGGAGACGCTGCTTCCCTTCGCCACCGCCGCGGAGGTGATCGAGGCTGCCCGGTACCGCGTGGTCGAGCCGATCCTGCCCCGCGTGGCCGGCACCCGCGGGGACCATCGCGTGCTCCTGCCGGGCGACGACGGCTACGAGGAGGCGGCTCCGGACACCGATAATCTGCCCTCGTGACCAGCAGCCTGCCCCAGGACGTACGGCGGTGCTTTGAGCGCTTCGTAACGACGGAATTCACGACGATCGATGCGCGCCAGCAGCCGATCACCTGGCCGGTGACCCCGTACTACCGGCCGGGGGGCCCCTCGATCGACGTCACCACCGGCCTCGGGTATCCCAAGAAGGCCGACGATGCGCGCCGCAACCCCCACGTCGCGCTGCTGTTCTCGGATCCGACCGGGGCCGCGATCGAGGGCGATATCCAGGTGCTGGTCCAGGGGACCGCCGAGGTCGACGACCGCGACCTCAACGCCAACAAGGAGCGCTACTGGCGCGAGTCGTGGGAGAAGCTGCCCGGCACTCGCGACGCGCACCCGCCGAAGCTTCTGCGCGGGCTGTTCGGTTGGTACTACACGAGGATCTACGTCAGGGTCCGTCCGGAGCGAATCTTCGTCTGGGGAGACGGGGACGTCTCGGCCCCGCCCGAAGTCCACGATTCACATCTCGAGGAGGTCCGCTCCGGTCACAGCGAGGAGCCGCCCGAGGCCCACGAGCCAAAGGCCGGAGGGCCGGTCGCCTGGGACGAGCGCATCGATGAGCTCGGCGCCCGACACCCGACCGCCGTGCTCTCCTGGGTCGGCCCCGATGGCTTTCCGCTCGCCGTTCGGGTGCCGGTCGAGCTTCACCGCGATGCTCGCCGGATCCGGATCGGGGCCGAGCCGGCCGGCCTGCCGCTGGCCGAGGGACGCGCCTGCCTGACCGCGCACGCCCACGACAAGAGCTTCAGCTGGCAGGAGAACTTCCAGGTCCGCGGCGACCTCGTCGGCGCCGAGGGCGGCTGGACGTTGGTGCCCCGGAGGCTCGTCGGCGGCTTCGAGCTACCCGACGAGAGCGAGCTGGCGCGCTACCGGCGCAACATCTCAAAGGTGGTGCGTTTCTATCGCATCGCGCGACGACGGCGGCGCGCGAGGCCCGGGTAGTCGACCACAAGGCCGTCCTCGTCGAGGGTGAGGTCGGCGACGAACCCTTCGCCGGGCCCCCGATCGAGGAAGCGGACGACAGAGCCGCCCTCGCAGTCGCGGCGAACGTGCTCGTAGCGCTGCGGATAGGGACGCACTGTGAGCTCGGGGACCGAGACCCAGGCG
Organism: Solirubrobacterales bacterium; assembly: GCA_021155855.1. Taxonomy (GTDB): domain Bacteria; phylum Actinomycetota; class Thermoleophilia; order Solirubrobacterales; family 70-9; genus WHSW01. The sequence continues at coordinate 46,800 of JAJNAZ010000015.1, read as the reverse complement.
CAGACCAGATCGAGCGCGGCCGACCCCGAGGCAAGCCCGCCGCGGCGAATCGGCATCAGGTTGGTCAGCGGCGAGAGCGCCAGATCGCAATCCTCGGCCTCGTTCAGTGAGTCGCGCACCCCGGCCGGTGGTCGCGCCTCGGCCCGGCCGTTCTCTGTTCGCCGCCAGGACCAGCCCTTCGGGCCGCGCTCAAGGACGAGTGAGCGCTCGATGCCTTCCTCGACAACTTCCACCTTCAGCCGCCGGGTGCGGAAGCCATCGAGGGCGTCGAGTCGGTAGTCGAGCCGGTACGGCTGCGGATCGACGCCGAGCTGGACACCCCTCGCCCGAACCCCGTCGGACCCTAGCTCGACCTCAGCGAGCTCGGCTCGCCACTCGTCGGTGCCTTCCCATGCGAGCAACCGCCGCATGGCGGGTGGGTCCGTCGAGCGCCGAGGTCGTTACACGCTCTCGACCGGGAAGGGTTCCAGCCCGGCATGCCAGGGCCCGGCCGCGTAGGTGTGGATGCCGTGCTCCTCCATCTCGGCGCGCAGCCGGACGAACAGCTGCCCGGCGTGGTCGAGCGCGGCCTCGTACTCGTCGGCGGCGCGCTGGTCGAGGCGCCACATGAAGTACAGCTGGCGGTCGGTGATCCCGAAGTCGACCTCGTTGCGGATCCCGGCGGCCCAATCGAGGAACCCGGGGCTGAACAGCTCCCGCAGCGCGACCGGGTCGTGGTCGGAGGGGACCGTGGCGAGGAAGCGCCGGTTGAACTCGATCGACTCGAACTCGACCTTGCGCCGCGAGACCGCCTGCTCGACCCGCTCCTCGATCTCGACCGACTCGACGTTGAACATCGGCACCACCTCGGCCAGGTCCGGCATGTGCGCCTTGGCGAGCACCGCCCCGGGGAGCACGGTCTTCGAGAACAGCCCGCCGTGCTCACGCTCGTCGGCGTCGCAGGAGGCGCCCCAGAACTCATCGCTGAGCTGTCCCGTGATCCGGTTGGTCCCTCCGGGACAAAGCGCCGCCGGCCCGCCCTTCGGGTTCAGCCCGCCGACCGGCTCGTACACAACTCCCCGCTTCTCGGCGAGCCCGCGGACGATCTGCGCCCACTCGTCCGCTTTCATCGCGTCCTCCGCGGCTCAGTGGAGAAATCAGGCATTCACCAGGTCGGTGCGGCCCTGGGCTTCGAGCTGGGCCTTGTAGCGAGGGTAGATCGGCTTCGTCAGCGGGACGAGCCTGAGAATCTTCGCCACCGGCCCCTTCGCCTTGATCTGGCCGCGGGCGAGGGCGACGGTGACGTTCACCTCGCCGAGCCAGAAGCGGTGCGCGGTATCGGCCTCCATCGCCATCGTCACCTCCGGCTCCATCTCCGACTCGCCGAAGTCGACGTCGCCGGGCCGGCCCTCCTGCAGCCGCACGGTGATCGTCGAGTCGGGGTCGGAGTACTCGTAGCGAACGATCGTGTTCGCCTTACGGAACTTCGGCGCCAGCTCCTCGTCGGACGCGAGGTCGAAGAACAGCTTGCCGATCGTGCCGTAGACGTCCTCCGCGTCCTTGAAGTAAGCCACCTCTCTCTCCTCTCTCCCGGTCAAGGCATCCTATCGGCGGTCTGTGTGCGCGACGCCCGCACGGGTGTTCAGGGCGGGAGCGGATTAAGCGCACCCAGCGCATCGGCGCGGACGCCCGGATGGTAGATTCCCGCGGGCTCGGAGTAGGCCGGGACGGCCGAGACGAAAAGAGGAGAGCTGATCGATGGCAAGGGGTCGGTGGTACACGCGTTCGACGGCAGCGCGGTGGACGCTCGGGACGCTCGCCGGGGCGGCAGCCCTGGCGCTGCCCTCGCTCGCGCTCGCCCACCTCGAGCGCCCCTCCTACTGGCCCGACCCGGCGCCCGACACGTCGGTCAATCCGCCGGCCGGCGGCGAGGTTCCCGAGACGCGCGGACTCGGCTCCGCGGTCAAGGGCACGGGCCCGGGCGAGGTGCTGGTGGTCTGCGAGGGCAAGAACGGCACCGCCTCGCTGAAGCTGCTGAAGAACTCGCTGCGCAGGGCGACCAAGAAGGGCTTCTACATCCGCCCGAGCCAGTCGAAGTACAAGCTGACCGAGAAGAAGGCCAACCGCCTGAAGCGGATCAACCGCGCGCTCGCCAAGCAGTGTGAGTACACGTCGATCCAGGAGGCGGTCTTCGACGCCGGCAATAACGACCGGGTCGTGATCATGCCCGGCCGCTACCCGGAGACGAAGTCGCGCCAGCAACCGCTCAACGACCCCCGCTGCGATCCTTCGCTGCTGCAGGAGGACGCCAGCGGCGACCTCACCCCGAGCTACGAGTACCAGGTCACCTGCCCCAACGACCAGAACCTGATCTACGTCCAGGGGCGCGAGGTGGTCGGCAAGCCGCCCTCGCCGCCGTTGGAGAACCGCCACGGCATCCCGGCACAGGAGCTGGGCCGGTGCGTGCGCTGCAACCTGCAGATCGAGGGCTCGGGCGCCCGGCCGACCGACGTGATCATCGACGGCGCCAAGGGCTATTCGTCGAAGAGCCCGGAGGCGAAACCGGGCGAACTGGTCAAGGACGTGATCATCCGCGCCGACCGGGCGGACGGCTTCGTCGTCCGCAACCTGACCACCCGCGGGGCGATCGAGCACGGGATCTACATCGAGGAGACCGACGGCTACCGGATCGAGCGCACGAAGATGTTCTGGGCCGCCGACTACGGCAACCTCAGCTTCACCTCCGACCACGGGCTGTACAAGAACTGCGACTCCTTCGGCGCCGGCGACGCGGCGCTCTATCCGGGCGCCGCGCCGGACACCGGAGCGCAGGCGACCGACTTCTATCCGGACGCGCCGCGGGTCAACACGGTGGTCAAGAAGTGCGACATGCGGGGCAGCGCGCTCGGCTACTCGGGCTCGATGGGCAACGCGGTCCGGATCACCGACAACCACGTCTACGGCAACACGGCCGGGATCTCCAGCGACACGCTCTCGGCTGGTGGCCACCCCGGGTTCCCCGCCGACGGCTCGCAGATCGACAACAACCTGATCTACTCCAACAACCTCGACCTCTACCGCGAGGACGCGCCGATCGACATCCTCGTCTCGGTGCCGATCGGGGCCGGGATCGTGTACGCGGGCATGAACGACGCCCGCGTTCACGACAACTGGATCTTCGACAACTGGCGCATGGGCGCGTTCCTGATCGCGGTCCCCGACACGCTGGTCAGCGGCGGCGGCGCCGAGGGTGAGATCACCCCCGGCATCTCCTGTCCGAACGCGACTCAGAACTTGCTCTCGACCTCGTGCAACAACCAGTTCTTCAACAACCACATGGGCCAGGCGCCGGAGGGCTTCGAGTTCCCAAAGAAGCTTGACCAGTTCGGCGCCCCGCACTCGGTGTCACCGAGCGGGCCGATGCCCAACGGCACCGACTTCTGGTGGGACGAGTTCGTCACCAACACCGCCAACTGCTGGTTCGACAACATCGGCCCCGACGGCACCCAGGCCAGCGTCACGGGGCCCGGCGGCCCGGGCGAGCCTCCTGCCGTGCTGCCCGCCGACTGTGCCACGAGCGTCGGCCCCGGCGACGCGGTGAAGACCGCGTATCTGGTCGACTGCTCCGACGGTCCCGACGAGGAGACCGGACCGCTCGATTGCGACTGGTGGCGGCCGCCGGCCCAGCCCGGCAGTGCCGCCGCCGCCCGCAAGCAGGGCCGCACCACGCGAGCCGCGGCGCGCTGGGAGCGGTCGGCCGAGGCCGAGGCGGTCCGCGACCGCCTCGTCGAGCTTGGCTACGGCGAGTAGTACGGCCGGCACGGGCCGGGCAGCTCGGCGGGCGCTGGGGCTGCTTGCCGCGGGCGCGCTCGGACTCGCGGCCTGCGGCGAGGGCGACGGCGGCGAGGCCGCGGCCGGCTCCGAGGTCGAGGGCGTCGGCCCGGTGCGCACCGGCTCGACCGCCCAGCTCGCCAGCTGTCGCGACTGGCGCCGGGGAACCGAGGAGCAGCGCTACGCGACGCTCGCCGATATCCGCGGCCAGCTCACCGAGCAGACCGATCCCGAGGCCGTCTCCGACCTCCCCGACGAGGCCGCCTACGCGATGTTCGAGAAGGTCTGCGCGACCGGCTACTCGGACTCTCTGCGCCTCTACAAGCTCTACGGCCGCGCGGAGGCCTACGCGCCGTTGCGCACCGACCTCGATTCCGGCTAGCCGGCGCTCTACGCGATTCCGGCGTACCAGAGCCCGAGCATGAGCCCGAACAGGCCGAGCGCCGGGATCAGCACGGTCCGGTAGACCGGCTCGAGGATCGGCCGGGTCAACACCCAGGCGAAGGCGCCGGTGAGCCCGGCCATCGAGACGATCGACATCGGAGCGAAGACCGCCAGCGCGGCGGCCGCCTCGAGCTGCGTCGGCAGCGCCGCGATCACCACCACCACCACCGCGCCGGTGCCTGCCAGTCCGTGCAGGAGGCCGATCCCGAACGCCTGGCGAGGTGTCCGGACCTGCCGATGTCGGTGGTCGGGCGGCTCACCGCGGCGCAGGTGACGATGGCGGGCGCCGGTATCGACGTCCGAGGCCGGGCCGTGTCCATGGCGTCCGACCCGGTAGTCGCCCCGCAGCCACTTCCAGGTCACCCGGCCGGCGAGCAGCACGATCACCAGCCCGACCGCCTTCTCGGCGCCGCTCTCCAGCCACGCCGGCGGCTCCGACTTGAGCCCGATCAGGGGCAGGCCGATCGCGAGCAGCGTCGCCGCGTGGCCCAACCCCCAGAAGGCGCCCAGCCGGACCGCCGCCCGCGAGTCGCTGCCCTCGATCGCGACCCGCGAGGTGACCGCGACCAGGTGGTCGGGATCGGAGGCATGACGGAGGCCGAGGACGAAGGCGAGCCCGAGCGCGGCGAGCAGCGGCGCGCCCTCGATCAGCCCGGTGATCCAGGCGTCGAGGCCCTCGAGCTGCTCGAACAGGAGCTCGAACCCACTCATGCCCGGCACTCCCGGGCCCGCGCGGCGGCGACGGCCGCCTGGCCGTAGGAGACCCCGACGTCATTGGGCGGCAGTCGCCTGGGGACCAGCACCTCGAGGCCGGCCTCGCCGAGTCGCCGCGCCGTGCCTCGACCAGCATCCGGTTCTGAAACACGCCGCCGGGCGGCGAGTCTATGCAGAGAACACGGACTCCGCAAACGCCACCCGGGACCCGGAGTCCTCAGCTCGTGCCGTCGAAGCGCCGCGCGACCTCGTCCCAGTTGACCACGTTCCAGAACGCGTCCAGGTAGTCGGGGCGCTTGTTCTGGTACTTGAGGTAGTAGGCGTGCTCCCAGACGTCGACGCCGAGCAGTGGCGTCTGGCCATCGGAGACCGGCGAGTCCTGGTTCGCGGTGCTGGTGACCGCGAGCCCGGACCCGTCGTGGACGAGCCACGCCCAGCCGGAGCCGAACTGGCCGATACCGGCGTTCTTGAGCTCCTCCTTGAAGGCGTCGAAGGAGCCGAACTTCTCCGCGATCGCGCTCGCCAGATCTCCGGAAGGCTCACCGCCGCCGTCGGGGCTCATGATCTGCCAGAAGAACGTGTGGTTGGAGTGGCCGCCGGCGTTGTTGCGGACCGGGGTCTGCTTGTCGGCCGGCACCGAGTCGAGGTTTCTCAGCACCTCGTCGACGTCCTTGTCGGCCCACTCGGTGCCCTCGAGCGCCGCGTTGGCCTTGTCGACGTAGGCCTGGTGGTGCTTGTCGTGGTGGATGCGCATCGTCTCCTCGTCGATGTGGGGCTCGAGCGCGCCGTAGTCGTAGGGAAGGTCGGGGACCTCGTAAGCCATTCGTTCCTCCTCGGGATCGGTCTGCCTAGAACTTATCCGAGCGCCTCGCCCGCCTGCTCCCCGTCGGCCGCGGGGGCGCCACCCATCCACGAGATCGGGGGCCTGATCGCAAGCGTCGTTTCGGGGGTGCGAGGGGCCTCGGTAGACTTCCGCCCGGGAGACTGTTGGCCATGACTCGCGATCGAGGACGGCTCGTTGATCAGGGGTGAGCTGTCACAGCAGGTCGAGGAGCTGACCGCGCAGCGCGCTCCCTTCGTCCAGGCGACGGTCGTCCGCGCCCAGAACCCGACCAGCGTCCGGCCCGGCGATACGGCGATCGTCCGTCGCGACGGCACGATCGATGGATTCGTAGGCGGCACCTGCGCTGAGACGTCCGTCCGCTTGCACGCGCTGCGGGCGCTGGAGACCGACGAGCCGGTCCTGCTTCGGATCCTGCCGGGCGACGGCCTCGAGGCGCCGGCGACGGTCGAAGGGGCGGTCACGGTGCGAAACCCATGCCTGAGCGGAGGCGCGCTCGAGATCTTTCTCGAGCCTCACCTGCCCGCGGCCACGATCAGGGTCGTCGGCAGCAGCCCGATCGCGCTCGCGCTCGCGGAGCTGAGCGACCGGCTCGGGTTCGTCGTCGAGCTGAACGCGGCGGAGGACAGCGACCCCAGCGCCGACGACGCAGCGGTGGTTGTCGCCTCGCACGGACACGACGAGGAGCCCGTCCTCACCGCCGCGCTGCAGCGCGCCGTTCCGTACGTCGGTCTGGTCGCCAGCAGGGTTCGCGGGGATGCGGTCAGGGAGTCGCTGGATCTGCCCGCGAAGCTGCGCCGGCGCCTGCGCACGCCGGCGGGCCTGGACATTGGAGCCGAGACGCCGGAGGAGATCGCGCTCGCGATCCTCGCCGAGATCGTCGCCCTGCGCCGCACCGGGGAAGCCGTCGCCGGCGGCCCGCCGGTCGCCGCGCCGGGCTCGGAGGAGGATGCTGCGGACGTCGAGGGCCGGCCGGACCCGACCCCGGCGGCTCCCACGGTCGCGGTGGCGATCGACCCGGTCTGCGGCATGGAGGTCGCGATCAGCCCCGCCAGCCTGCGGCTCGACCTCGACGGTGAGCGCCACTACTTCTGCGGCGAAGGCTGTCACGACAAGTTCGCCGCCGAGCACGCTTCCGATGCCACCGTCCGCTGAGCCGTTCGTCACTGGATTCGTGCTCGCGGCTGGGGGCTCGCGCAGGCTCGGCGAGCCAAAGCAGCTGCTGCGGCTGGGGTCGGCGACCCTACTCGACCACGTGCTCGATACGGCGCGGGCGAGCGGCTTCGATCAGCTCATCGTCGCGCTCGGCGGCAGCGCCGAGGAGGTCCGGCGCGAGGTCGACCTGTCTGGCGCCGAGGTAGTGGTGAACCGCGATTACGAGACCGGCTGCTCCTCGTCGATCGCCGCCGGGCTGAGCACCGTGGACGCGCGCGCACGGGTCATCGTGCTGATGCTCGGCGACCAGCCGGGCGTCACCTCCGACGCGGTACGCAGGCTCGTCGCCGGTCGCGGCGAGGATACGAAGCTCGCGGTCTGCCGCTACGACGACGGCCGCGGGCATCCGATCGCGTTCGGCCGCGCGATGTTCGGCGGGCTCGGCGCGCTTCGTGGCGACAAGGCGGTCTGGAAGCTGATCGATCGTCTCGGCGACGAGACGGTCGAGGTCCGCGTTCCGGGGCCGATCCCTCGCGACGTCGATACGCGCGCCGACTACGAGGCGTTGCTCGCGGCCGCCGGCCCGGGGTCGTGAGCCCCGCGGCGCATCCGGGCCCCGAGGCGGCGCTGAGCGCCGCCGTGCCCGACATCGAATCGCTCGAGCGCGACCTCGACGCCGTCGACTACCTGGCCGACCCTGGGCTCGCGACCGCGATCTTCCTCTCGCTGCGGCTGCCGCAGCCACTGCTGCTCGAGGGCGAGGCGGGCGTCGGCAAGACCGAGGCCGCCAAGGCGCTCGCCAAGGCACTCGGGACGACGCTGATCCGGCTCCAGTGCTACGAGGGCATCGACGCCGCGGAGGCCCTTTATGAGTGGAACTATCCCCGCCAGCTGCTGAGGATCCGAGCGGCGGAGGCGACCGGGGCCGAGTTCAGCGAGGCCGAGCTGTTCGGCGAGGAGTTTTTGATACCCCGGCCGCTGCTGCGGGCGCTCCGGCATCCGGGACCATTGCCGGCGGTGCTGCTGATCGACGAGCTCGATCGCGCCGATGACGACTTCGAGGCGTTCCTGTTCGAGCTCCTGGGCGAGTCGAGCGTGACGATCCCCGAGATCGGGACGGTGCGCGCGAGCCGCCCCCCGGCGGTGATCGTGACCTCGAACCGGACTCGCGACCTCCACGACGCGCTCAAGCGCCGCTGCCTCTACCACTGGATCGACTACCCGAGCACCGAGCGCGAGGTCGAGATCGTCCGCCGGCGCGTCCCTGGGACGGCCCTGGCGCTCGCGGCCGGCGCGGCGGCCGCCGTGCGGCGGCTGCGCGAGAGCGATGTCCAAAAACCGCCCGGGATCGCGGAGACGATCGACTGGGTGGCGGCGCTGGAGGTGCTCGGGGTCGAGCGCCTCGATCCCGAGGCGGCAGAGCGGACGCTCGGTTCGGTGCTCAAGTACCGCGAGGACCAGGAGCAGATCTCCGAGCAGGGCCTCGACTGGCTCGTCGGCGCGAAGGACGCGAGCTAGCGACCAAATGCGCCCGGCCGCGGGCGGCGCTCGTTCAGCGCGCGGGCTGCGGAGCGTCGAGCCGGTAGGAGGTCTGGGCGTCGAGCGAGCCCTCGACCCCCTCCGGAAGCGAGTCGCCGGCAAACGCCCGCAGGGCGACCGCCTGGATGCTGACGCCCTCACCGCCGGAGTCCGCGAACCAGTGCCCGTTCTGCCAGCGCAGCGCGTCCGGCGACGCCTCCAGCACCCAGGCCGCGATCACCTGCGCCTTGTCGCGCAGCTTCCGCGCGGTGATCGCGACATTCTCGGCGACCGCGTCGCTGGGCGAGCTGTTGAAGCTGTTGCCCTCCCCGAACCGATCCGTGTCCTCGTGTACGACCTTGATGTCCTCGGGCGGGATTCCGAGCTCGGCGGCGGCGGCCTCGGCCAGGCTCGCCTCCTGACCCTGCGACGCCTCGCTGAGGCTGAGCACCGCCTTGCCGGTCGGATGCATGCGCAGGAACACCGCTCGATAGACCGGACCGTCAGCCACGTCGAAAGACACTATCGCTCGCGCGGCGAGTCACGGCGTCGTCCTGCCGCGCTTGGGCCCGTAGCCGCTCGGCATCGGAACCGGCCTCTGCGCCTCGGTCGGATCGGCGCTCGCCCAGGACGGCTCGGCCGCCCCGGGGGTCGACGTCCGGGTGGGTTCGGGGCTCGCGACCGCTGTCGCGGCGATCGCCTCGGCCAGCGCGTCCATGGCGTTCAGGTTGTGGCCGCTGACCAGCGCGTCGCAGTGCGGCAGCGCCGCCGCCATGCCGCCGGCGCGAGGCTCGAAGCGCGGCGCGCCGGCGCGGGGGTTGACCCAGACGATCCGGTGCGCGAGCCGGGCCAGCCGCTCCATCTCGCGCGCGACGAGCGCCGGATCGGCGCGCTCCCAGCCGTCGGAGAGGATCACGACCACGGCCCCCCGGGCCATCCCCCGGCGCCCGTAGCGATCGTTGAACGCCTTCAGCGCCTGGCCGATTCGGGTGCCGCTCGACCAGTCGGGTGCCGCCGCCGCGGCGCGTTGGATCGCCGCCTCCGGGTTGCGCCCGCCGAGCGCGCGCGTGAGCCTGGTCAGCCGGGTGGCGAAGACGAACGCCTCCGCCGGCGTGCCGCTCGCCACCGCCGAGCCCAGCAGCTGCAGGTAGGCGCGCGCGTACGGCTCCATCGAGCCGGAGATGTCGCAGAGCAGCACCAGGCGGCGCGGGCCGGTGCGCCGGCACTTGCGCACGAGCTTGATCGGCTCGCCCCCGGTCCGCAGGCTCGCGCGCAAGATCCGGCGCAGGTCCAGGCGTTCGCCGTTTCGCGCCCGGCGCGCTCGGCGCATGCGGCGGCGGGGCGTCGCCAGCTCCAGTTGTGCCATCAGCCGCCGAAGCTGCGCCAGCTCGTCGGGCTCGAGCGCGTCGAAGCGTTTCTCCCCCAGGCGCTCCTCGTCGCTGGCCAGCGCCAGCGGCACCTCGATCTCGCGCGCGGAATCGTCGCCGGGTGCTGAGCCGCTCGGGCTCATCGCGCGCCCGTCCGCGTCGGTGCCGTCCCGATCGACGGACCGCGCCCCGCGGCTCGGCGGCCGCTCGCTCGTCGGCGGGTCGAGCGCAGGCGAGTAGGGGTCGCCGCGATCCTCGTCGGGCTCCAAGCGTGGATCGAACACGGCCGCGAACACGCGATCGAAGGTGGGCAGCTGCGCCTCGGAGGAGACGAAGACCGGCCGCGCCGTCCAGTAGAGCTCGGTGCGTGTCCGCGGCGCGACCAGCGCCGTCGCCTGCGCGAACCGCGCCGAGCGCTCATGCGTGACCGGCAACCCCGCGTCGCGCAGTCGCCGGCCGAGTGCGGCGGCGAGCTCCGTCAGGTCGCGAATGTCGACTGCCGCGGTCACCTCTCGGGCGCGCTCCGCGCCTCGCGTGGTCAGCCGGCGCTCACTGTGGCGGCTCGGCCCGGCCCTGCATCGCCGCCCACACACGCGCCGGGTTCAAGGGCATGTCGATGTGGGCCACGCCGTGTGATCGATAGAGCGCGTCGCAGACCGCGTTGACGATCGCCGGCGGCGAGCCGTTGGTCGCCGACTCGCCGACTCCCTTGGCGCCGATCGGGTGGTGCGGACAGGGCGTCACGGTGGCGCCGAGCTCCCAGTCCGGGCATTCGAGCGCCGTCGGGATCAGGTAGTCCATCATCGACCCGTTGAGGCAGTTGCCCTGCTCGTCGAAGGTGATCACCTCCATCAGGGCGATGCCGACGCCCTCGGCGAGCCCGCCCATGATCTGGCCGTCGACGATCATCGGATTGATCCGCACCCCGCAGTCGTCGACGGCGATGAACCGCCGGACCTCGACCTCGGCCGTGCCCGGGTCGACGTCGACAACGCAGATGTAGGCGCCGCACGGATAGGTCAGGTTCGGCGGGTCGTACACCGATTGGCCCTCCAGCCCGCCCTCGAGCCCCTCGGGCAGCGGCGCCTCGCCATAGGCCGCGGCGGCGATCTCGTCGATCGTCGCGGCCTTCTCGGGATCGCCCTTCACGTACCAGCGGCCCTTTTCCCAGGCCAGGTCCTCGGGCGAGGTCTCGAGCATCCCGGCGGCGATCAGCCGCGCCTTGTCGCGCGCCCGCCTGGCCGCCACGGCGGCCGACGCGCCCGACACCGGGGTCGAGCGGCTGCCGTAGGTGCCGAGCCCGAACGGCGTCCGATCGGTGTCGCCGTGGCGGACCTCGATCTTGTCCGGTGAGATGCCGAGCTCCTCGGCGACGATCTGGGCGAAGGTGGTCTCGTGGGCCTGACCCTGGGTCTGGGCGCTGATGCTGAGCACCGCCCGGCCGTCGTCGTGCACGCGGAGGTCGGCGCCGTCGGCCATCCCGAGGCCGAGGATGTCCATGTGGCGCCGCGGGCCGGCGCCGACGACCTCGGTGAAGAACGCGACCCCGATCCCCATCAGCTCGCCGCGCTCGCGCTTCTCCGCCTGCTCGCGGCGCAGCTCGTCGTAGCCGGCGATCCGCATCGCCTCGCGCATCGTCTTCTCGTAGTCGCCGGAGTCGTAGGTCCAGCCGGTCTTGTTCTCGTACGGGAACTGCTCGGGACGGATGAAGCTGTTCATCCGCAGCTCGGCCCCGTCGACCTCCATCTTCAGCGCCAGCTCGCCGACCAGCCGCTCGACCAGATAGATCGCCTCGGTGACCCGGAACGAGCAGCGGTAGGCAACCCCGCCCGGCGCCTTATTCGTGTAGACCGCCTTGACGCTGCAGTGGGCGGCCTCGAGGTCGTAGGAGCCGGTGAAGATGTGGAAGAAGCCGGCCGGGAACTTCGATGGCTGCGCGGTGCTGTCAAACGCCCCGTGGTCGGCGATCACATCGACCCGCACCCCGGTGATCCGCCCGTGCTTGGCGCAGATCCGGCCGTGCATCACGTAGTCGCGGGCGAAGCCGGTCGACATCAGGTTCTCGGAGCGGTCCTCGACCCACTTCACCGGCTTGCCGGTGACGATCGAGCCGACGATCGCGCACACGTAGCCGGGATAGACCGGCACCTTGTTGCCGAACCCGCCGCCGATGTCGTTGGTCATGATCCGGATCATGTGCTCCGGCAGGCCGGCCACCTGCGCGTAGACGGTGCGGTGCGCGTTCGGCGCCTGGTTGCCGTTGTAGAGGTCGAGCTGACCCGTCTCCGGGTTCATGTCGGCGATCATCCCGCAGGTCTCGAGCGGCGCCGGGTGGCAGCGCGGATAGATCATCTCCCGCTCGACGACGATGTCGGCCTCGGCGAAGACTTGGTCGGCCTCCTCGGCATCGCCCGCCTCCCAGAGGGGACTGGCGAGGTTGTCGGTCTGGCCGTCCTTGTCGTCGCGGATCAGCGGCGCGTCCGCCTCGAGCGCCTTGCGCGCGTTGACGACCGCCGGCAGCGGCTCGTACTCGACCTCGATCAGCTCCAGCGCGTCGCGGGCCGAGTAGCGGTCCTCAGCGATGACGAATGCGACCTCCTGGCCCTGGAAGCGGACCTTGTCGCCGGCGAGCACCGCTTGCGAGTCGTAGGAGATCGTCGGCATCCAGGCCAGCCCCAGGGTCTCGAGGTCCTTGGCGGTGATCACTCGCAGCACCTTCGGGTGCGCGAGCGCGGCCGAGGTCTCGATCGAGACGATCTTCGCGTGCGCGTAGGGGCTGCGGAGCACGGCGCCGTGGAGCATCCCGGGCAGGACGATGTCGTCGAGGTACTTGCCCTGGCCACGGATGAAGCGCGCATCCTCCTTGCGCTTCATCCGGCCGTAGCCGATCGGGGTTTCCGGGGACGCTGCGGTGGTGGTTGCCATGTCAGCTCCTTCGCGGTTGCGCGGCCTCGTGCTCGGCCGCCCAGCGGACTGCCCGGACGATGTTCGAGTAACCCGTGCAGCGGCAGATCGCGCCCGAGATCGCCGTCCGGATCTCGTCCTCGGTCGGGTCGGGGTTCGCGTCGAGCAGCGCCCGCGCGGTCATGATCATCCCCGGGGTGCAGAACCCGCACTGGAGGCCGTGCTCCTCGTGGAATCCCTGCTGCACCGGATCGAGGACGCCGTCGATCGAGAGCGCCTCGATCGTGCGGATCTCGTGGCCCTCGGCCATCGCCGCAAGCACAGTGCACGACTTCACCGGCAGCCCGTCCATCTGCACCACACAGGCGCCGCAGTTCGACGTGTCGCAGCCCCAGTGGGTCCCGGTGAGCCCGGGCGTGTCGCGGATGAAGTGGACCAGCAGCAGCGCCGGCTCGATCTCGCGCGTCACCGGCTCGCCGTTGATGTTGATCGTCACCTCCATGTGTGGCCTCCCGGGGTCGTGCCGGCGCGGGCGCGCTCGGCGGCCCGGCGCAGGGCACGCTTGGTGAGCTCGCCGGCGAGATGGCGCTTGTAGTCGACCGGCCCGCGCCCGTCGGGGCTCGGTGAGCAGTCCTCGGAGGCGATCGCCCCCGCCTCGGCGAACAGCTCCTCCGACGGCCTCTTGCCGCGCAGCAGCTCCTCGGCCCGGGTCGCGTGCACGGTGGTCAACCCGACCGCGCTCAGCGCCAGCCCGGCGTCGGCGATCGTCTCGCCGTCGAGCCAGAGCCCGCCGGCGACCGCCACGATCGCCCAGTCGCCTGCCCGCCGCTCGACCTTCGCGTGGGCGCTGCCGGCGCCCGGGCGCACCGGGATCCGGATCTCGACCAGCAGCTCGGCATCGTCGATCGCGGTCGTGTACGGGCCGACGTGGAAGTCCTCCATCGAAACGACGCGCTCGCCGCCGCCGCCGGCGATCACGACCGAGGCCTTGAGCGCCGAGCAGACCGCGGAGAGGTCCTCCGCCGCATCGGCCTGGGCCAGCGAGCCGCCGATCGTGCCCCGGTTGCGGACCACCGGGTCGGCGATCACCCGCTCGGCGTCGGCGAAGATCGGGAAGTGGCGCGCGAGCGGCTCGGACTCGAGCAGCTGGTAGTGGCGGGTGAGGGCGCCGATCCGGATCTCGGAATCCTGCTCGCGGATGTAGGCGAGGTGCTCGAGGTCGTTGATGTCGACGACGAGCTCGGGGTTGGCGAGCCGAAGCTTCATCATCGGCAGCAGGCTGTGGCCGCCCGCGATCACCCGGGCGTCGGGTCCCCGCTCGGCGAGGAGCGCGATCGCGTTCTCGACGCTGGTCGCTCGCGCGTATTCGATTGGTGCCGGTGTCTGCGAGGCTCCCTCCTCCTGCCTGGGACCCTACTCGGCCGACCGTTCGTCGCTCGGCCGGGCGCCGAGGCCCATGTCCTTCATGTCGGGCTCGTCCTTCGCACCCGGCCCGGGCGTCGCCTCCTCCGGCGGGTGGTCGTAGGCATCGGCCCGGTCGCCGCCCTCGCGGCTGACCTCGGGATCGCGGCGAGCCTCGTCACCACCGACCCCGTAGACCGTCGGGGCACCGCTGCCGATCGCCGGCGACCGCGGCCGTTCCCGCGCGCCGATCGCCGGCCGGGCCGGGTTGAAGTACAGCGACCGCGCCGCGGCGCTCGAGTAGAGCGGATCGCGGAGCGCGGCGCCCGGGTCGCCGCCGGTGCCGAGCGGGCTATCGCGGCCGAGTCGCGCGAGCTGCACGGCTCCGCGCGTGTAGACGACGTCGATGTTCTTGACCGGACCCTCGCGGCCCTGGCGCCGGAGCAGCGCCGCGCCGCCGCCCGGGAACAGCGACTCGACCAGGCCCGGGCCGTCCTCGGGCCCGGCCTTCTTCGCGAGCAGGCCCTCGAGCATCTCGCTGCCGGCCGAGAGGTCGGCGTTGATCGCCTTGACGACGCCTTCGACCGGCTCGGTCTTGGCGAGAATCTCGCCGACCGCTCCGATGACGACGTCGAGGCCGTTCGTGATCCTCCGCAGCTCACCGATCACGGCGACCAGGTAGACGACCAGCGCGAGGACGATCAGTACGACGGCGACGATCGTGATCAGCGCGGCGGCGTCCATCAGGTGTCCTCGAGGATGACGTCGAGCGATCCGCCGTAGTTCGCGACCACACCGATCGTCTGGTTGACCTGCGTCTGGGTCGTCGCCAACAGCTCGACCGCGTCGAGGTCCGCCGAGGCCGCCTTCGCCGCGCGCTCGACCTCCTCGACCGCCGCCGAGACCCGGCGGGCGGCGTCGAGGACGCCGCGCAGCAGAACGACGACGACCGGGACGACGACGACCAGGAGGACGATGCTGCCGATCAAGCCGAGGATCATCGTTCCCTCGCGTGCCTGGCGACGATCGCCGCCTTGTCGGCGACGCCCGGCATCAGGCCGATGATCCTGGTAAACGCGTCGTTGATGTCCTCGACCGCCGGGCGCAGCGGCCGCAGATGCTCGGACTCGACCGAGCTCAGCGCCGAGCCGAGCGTCTCGAGCCCGCTCGCGATCCGGTTCAGGCGGCGGCGGATGTCGACCAGCGCCAGCGCCAGGACGACGATCACCAGCAGCGCCTCGCCGAGGCTGACGACGATGAGCAGGTTCGTGCTCACTCCGATTCCTTCGCGTAGCCCTCCGAGAGCGCGTTCATGTACGCGTCCTGGACCGCTCCCTCGGCGGCGATCTGGTTGAGCACCGGCGTAGTCGCCTCAAGCTGCGGGATGTACTCGGTGTTCGCGGCGACCTTGCCGGCGCCCCCGAGCAGCCCCTCGACGCTCGACTCGATCTCGCGCAGGTAGCGGATCAGCAGCACCAGCATCCCGGCGACGACGAGCGCGACGACGAGCCCGAGACCAAGCGCCACATACCAGAGGTCCCGCTCCGAGTCGGCGAGGGCGACCACGACGCTCATCGGCCGACCGCCGCCTTCCGCAGCGCCCGCGCCGAGTGCAGGATGCGGACGCCGGAGTCGTTGACCCGGGCGATCCCGCCGAGCTCGTCGGTCTGCGCCCTCAAGGTCTCGACCGCGCCGACCGCGGTCTTCGCCTGGCTGTCGATGCGCGCGGCGAGGACGAGGATCGCGATCACGATGCCCGCGGCGACGGCGACGACCACGAGTCCGAGCGCCAACCCGATGTACCAGGAGGTCGTATCCGCAGCGAGCAGGAAGTTCATTTCACAGGCAGCCGTTCGCGCAGCGATCCTACACCCGGCTCGGCCCTGCGTCGATCAGAGCTTGCCGAGGTTCTCCGCGAACTCGTTGATCATCCCCTCGGTGACCCCCGATATCACGCCCTCGCCCATCGCCGCCGCCCTTCCCGTGACGGTGACGTCCGAGCGAATCGTCGCATCGGTCGAGCCCCCGGCATCGGCCAGCCGGATCTCGACCTTCGCGCGCGCGTTTCCCTGTCCGCGAGCCTCCCTGGCATTCGCGCTCAGCACGGCCCGATGGGCGTCGTCGTCGCGTTCGACGATCTCGGCCGGGCCCGAGTAGTCCATCGACATCGACCCGAGCCTGATCTTGATCTCGGCCTTGACGCTCTTGTCGTCGGTCTTCTCGAGCACCCGGGCGTCGGGCACACAGGGGATCACCCGCTCGAGGTCGAGCATCGTCGCCCATACCTCGTCGATCGGCTTGGGGACCGAGAACGAATTGTCGAACTGCATCCAGCCTCCTCCCGGTAGTGTCGTCGCGATTCAATCAGGCAGCCACAAGTTCGGCCCCGAGAACGCCATGCTTCGGGTGAAGACGGAGCGCCAGGGCGCCGCCGCGAAGGTGGGGCACGATCTCGTGATCGAGGTCACGGCCTGGTCGGCCACGCTCGAAGTCGGCGAGGACTCGGAGCCGCTCCGCCTCGAGCTCGACGCCGACGCCGGCTCGCTCCGAGTCCGGGAGGGCACCGGCGGAGTTCAGGCGCTGGGCGACGACGACCGGGCGGATATCGAGCGAACGATCGAGCACGAGGTGCTGATGAGGAAGGCGATCGAGTTCCGCTCGACCGCGATCGAGGCGGCCGACGACGGGCGCCTGATCGTCGCCGGCGACCTGCAGATGGCCGGTGGCAACCACTCGGTGAAGTTCGAGCTCACCCTCGCCCCCGACGGCGGGATCGCGGGCGCCGCGGTGGTCAAGCAGTCCGACTGGGGGATTAAGCCGTACTCGGCGCTCTTCGGCGCGCTCAAGGTCAAGGACGAGGTCGAGATCGAGTTCTCGACCGACACTCAGTCCTAACGAATTTCCACATGTTCAACGATCCGCGCGAGAAGGCACTGCGCGACGCCGTGCACCGCTCCATCCGGCGGCTGACCGGCCGAAGTCGCGGGGCTCGACGGGGATCTCGAACGCTATTCCGAAGCCAGGGCTTCGGCTCTCAGACAGTCGCGCGGTGACGTAGTCCTTCGATCGACTACCGGCCACATGGATCAGTCGGACGGGTGTTTGCTCGGCCTACCGGATGATTTGGGCAGGTGCAGCGCGTTTGGGAACTTCCTTTCGCTTGATCCTGGGAAGGCCGGGTAAGTTCCCTTGGAGGGGACAGGAAACGAAACCCGGTAAGGAGGCCTCGCCATGGCCCAGACCAAGGCCCGCAATTCGCGTTCTTCGAGCGCATCGAGCCGCAACAAAAAGGGCGCGAGCAACCAGCGCTCAAACGGCCGATCGACGAATGCATCGAGTCGGACGCAGAGCAAGGGCACTGCGACGCGGAGCAAGAGCGGCGGCTCATCTCGGTCCTCGGCCAAGGCCCAGTCCCGCAAGAGCAATCAGGCCGGCAAGAGCGCGACCCAGTCGCGCAAGGCGACGCAGAGCCAACGGTCGACGCCGCAATCGGGCCGCAAACAGCAAGTGGACCAGAGCAAGTCGACGGTCGGCACGATCGCCGGGAAGGCGAAGGGTCCCGCGCTCGCCGGCGGCGCCGCACTGGTCGGACTCGCAGGCGGCATGGCGCTGACCCGCAACAAACGCCGCGGCATGCTCAGCCGGGTTCCGACCCCGAAGCTGAAGGCGCCGAGCGTGAAGCTCCCGAAGTTGAGCGCGCCCGACGTCACGTTGCCGAAGCCCGCCGCGGTGGTTCAGGCCGTCGGGCATGCCGCCGGCGAGGTCGCTGAGCGCAGCCAGCGACTCGGCCAGGTCGCATCGCAGGTGCAGAAGGCCAGCGATGCGATCGGCAACGGGAGCAAGGAATGAGCGCCATCGAGGGCGTGGCGACCGTCGTCGTCTAGAGGCTGTTGAGACAAGACGCGAGCGACGAGTGAGCTCGCCGCATCCGCGATCGAGAACTTCAAAAGATAAAAAGAGAGAGAAAGAGAGAGTTGAGTGAGATGGCAGAGATCGAGAAGGTGACCGGCACGGTCAAGCAGGCGGCCAAGCGGGCGACGAAGGGCGACGGTCCGCTCAGCAATCCCGTCGGCCTCGCGGCCGCGGGCGCCGCGCTCGCGGCGCTTCCGTTTGCGGCCGAGAAGCTCGCGCGGGCGGCTCGTCCGAAAGTGGCGGAGAAGGCGAACGAATTGACCGGGCAGGCCAAGGACAAGGCGAAGTCGCAGCTCAAGGAAACCGCTAAGGACGTCGCGCCGTCCCCGGGCGAGTTGCTCGGCGGCGGACCCCTGAAGCGGATCCTCGGCGGCGGCGGCGGCGATGACTCCGACGAGGCCGGCGGTCGGGCTGCGCCCGGTTTCGGCAGCGGACGGCGGATGCCGATCCAGCAGGCCGTCGACGTCGCGGTCCCGGTGCAGAAGGCCTACAACCACTGGACCGAGTTCGAGGACTGGCCCGAGTTCATGCACCGGATCGAGAGCGCCGAGCAGGTCGACGACACCACGGTCTCCTTCCAGGCAAAGATGTGGGGGATCAGCAAGCGATTCGAGGCCGACATAGTCGAACAGCGCCCCGAGGAGCGGATCGAGTGGAACGTCACCGACGGCTACGCCCATACCGGCGTCGCTACCTTCCACGCGCTCTCGGACAACCTGACCCGGATCGACGTTTCGCTGGACGTCCAGCCGGCGAACCTGATCGACAAGGCCAGTCGCGGAATGCGCTTCGTCAAGCGCGCCGTGCGCGGCGACCTGCACCGTTTCAAGGCATATGTCGAGCTCGACAAGGAGGAGAAGGACGGCGCGCGTAAGACGATCGAGGACGGGAAAGTCAAGCGCGCCAAGTCCCGCTCGGCGAGCGCCTCGAGTCGCAGCCGCAACGGTGCCGACCCGAAGCGCGGCGCGAAGTCGAAGTCGGGCTCGAAGGGCTGACACGCTCGGGCTCCGGCCGGTCACGCGGCCGGCCGGAGCGGCCGGTCATGCAGCCGGGCGAACTCCTCGGGCTCGAACGGCTGCAACGGCCGGGTCAGCCCATGACCGCGAACTGTCGCCGGGCGGCCTCGAGGTCCTCGGGGGTATCGATGTCGTCGTCGCGACCCACCCCGCCGCACTCGATCTCGCGCAGGCCGGCGCCGGCGAGCAGGTCGCGCGCGCCCTGGTCGCCGCGCAGCGAGCGCACCTGCGCGAACAACGCCCGCTTGATCAGCACCGGGTGGCCGGGCCGCCCGGCGTAGGTCGCCCGCGCCGCCGGTCTGCGGTCGTCGAGCCGGTCGACGATCGCGGCGATCACCTGGGCCGTGACGAACGGCTGGTCGCCGAGCGTGATCACGATCGCCTCGGCCTCGGCGAGCTCGCCGACGCCGGCGGCGAGCGAGGCCGAGATCCCGTCGCGCCAGCACTCGCAGACCAGCGTTTCGACCGCCGCCAGGTCGGCGCGCGCCGCGACCTCCTCGGCGTGGGCGCCGAGCACCACGAGGACGCGCTCGACCGCGGGTACCCCGAGCATCGCCGAGACCGCGCGGTCGAGCAGCGCGGCGCCCTCGAGCTCGGCGGCCAGCTTCGCGCCCCCGAACCGACGGCCCTCGCCGGCGGCGAGCACGAGGCCGCCGATCAAGCCCCTACCTCGTGGATCCGCCCGGCGGCCGTTCCCAGCCGGCCGCCGTCGTGGCCGTTGCGGACCGCGACCACCTCGGCGAGGATCGAGAGCGCCGTCTCCTCGGGGCTGGTGGCGCCGAGGTCGAGGCCGATCGGCGCCGCCAGGCGGTCGAGCTCCTCATCGCTCATCCCCGCCTCCAGCAGGCGCTCGCGGCGGCGCGCCTGCGCGCGGCGGCTGCCCATCGCGCCCACGTAGGCGGCGTCCGAGCGCAGCGCGGCGCTCAGCGCGGCGTCGTCGAGCTTCGGGTCGTGGGTGAGCACGGCGATGTAGGTGGCGCGGTCGATGCCGAGCCGCGCGAACGCCTCGTCCGGCCAGGCGGCGACCACCTCCTCCGCCTCGGGGAAACGCTCCCGAGTCGCGAACGCGGCCCGCGGGTCGCAGACGTAGGGGCGCCAGCCGGTCGCACGGGCGAGCTTGCACAGCGCCGCCGCATAGTCGACCGCACCGAGGATGAACAGTCGCGGCAACGGCGCGACCACGTCGACGAAGACCTCGGCGCCCGCCAGCTCGCGCAGCTCCGAGCGCTCCGCCCACAGCAGCTCGGCCGCCGCCTCGCGCGCGGCGGCCTCGAGAGCCGGATCGCCGAGCTCGCCGGAGCTCGAGCCGTCCTCGCGGACGATCAGGTTGCGCCCGAGCAGCTCGTGCTCGTCGGGGCCGACCACGGTCGCGAGCGCGCCGCGCCCGCCCTCGCGCGCGAGCCGGGCGAGCTCGGCCTGCGGGCTGCTCACAGACAACTCACGTGCTCCGCGCGACGCCCCGATGTACGCGCGCAACTACCCTGTTGCCGTTCGCGGTGGGCCCCGCGCATCAGCTCTTGTATTCCTCGACGAAGACGTCGATCTCGCCGCCGCACGGCAGGCCGACGTCCCAGGCCTCGGAGTCGGCGATCCCGAAGCTCAGCATCCGCGGGGGGCCATCGCTGCGCAGCAGGTCGAGCGCCGCCTCGGCCACGGCGCCCTCGACGCAGCCGCCGGAGACCGCACCTGCCACCTCGCCGCGCTCATTGATCGCCATTTTCGCCCCCGGTGGTCGCGGCGCCGAGCGCCGGGTGCGGACCACGGTGGCGATCGCGACCCGCTCGCCCGCCGCCGTCCATGCCTCGAGCTCATCGGTGACTTCCCTCATCGGTCCTCCTTCATCCGTGTCGGGCTCGTACTGAATCTTCGCATCCTCGACTCCGGCCTCCATCAGCGCGGCGAACTGCTCGAGCAAGGCGAGCGAGTGCCCGGCGACCGTCGGGCTCTATGCTCGGCGGCGGTGGAAGCGCTGATCGACGCCCACGGACGCCCGATCACCGACCTGCGGGTCTCGGTCACCGACCGCTGCAACTTCCGCTGTCGCTACTGCATGCCGGCCGAGGGGATGCCGTGGCTCGATCGCTCCGACCTGCTCAGCTTCGAGGAGATCGCCCGGCTGGTCGCGCTGCTGGCCCGGCTCGGGATCACCGACGTCCGGCTGACGGGCGGCGAACCGCTCGCCCGGCGCGAGTTCCCGCGGCTGGTCTCGATGCTGCGGCCGATCGAAGGCATCCGCGACCTCTCGGTGACCACCAACGGCTACCTGCTGGAGCGCGACGCGCGGGCGCTGGTCGAGGCGGGGATCGACAGGATCAACGTCTCGATCGACTCGCTCGCGCGCGACCGCTTCCACGAGGTCACCCGCCGCGACGCGCTGCCGCAGGTGCTGCGGGGGCTGGAGGCGATCGCCGCCTTCGAGCGGGTGCGCCCGATCAAGGTCAACGCGGTCGCGATGCGCGACTTCACCGAGGACGAGGTGTTCCGCTTCTGCGAGCTCGCCCGCTCGACCGACTACCAGGTGCGATTCATCGAGTTCATGCCGCTCGACGGCGACCGGGCGTGGACGGCCGACCAGGTGTTGACCGGCGACGAGGTGCGGGCGCTGATCGAGGCCCGGCACCCGCTCGAGGCGCTGCCGCGCGAGCCGCACGCGACCGCCCGCGTCTACCGCTTCCGCGACGGCGGTGGCGAGATCGGGTTCATCAACCCGGTCTCGGAGCCGTTCTGCGCCGACTGCAACCGGATTCGCCTGACCGCCGACGGCGAGCTTCGCACCTGCCTGTTCTCGATCCGCGAGACCGATCTGCGCGCGCCGCTGCGCGCCGGCGCCGACGACGCCGAGCTCGAGCGCATCCTGCGCGACGCCGTCTGGCGCAAGGAGCTCAAGCACCGGGTCAACGAGCCCGGCTTCGTCGCTCCGCCGCGGACGATGAGCGCGATCGGCGG
This sequence comes from Solirubrobacterales bacterium, assembly GCA_021155855.1. Classification (GTDB taxonomy): domain Bacteria; phylum Actinomycetota; class Thermoleophilia; order Solirubrobacterales; family 70-9; genus WHSW01. Next base: position 24,772 of record JAJNAZ010000015.1, on the reverse strand, counting down.
CTGACGCCGATCACGCAGGCGGGGGTCCCGGCGGGATCGGCACTGATATCGTCGCCTACGGCAGGCCGGGGGCAAGCCCGGACGAGACGTTCGCAGGAGGCGTGAGTTGACAGTGATCGCGAGGCTGGTGGTGGTGTTGGTGCTCGGGCTCGCGCTGGCGGCGACTTTGACCGCCGTTTCCGCGGCCGTCGCTCCGGCTCCCGCCGCGGCCAAGACGCAGCTGAAGGCCAAGCACAAGGGCCAGAAGCAGATCAAGCGCAAGAAGGCGATCAAGGTCGAGGTCAAGGGGGAGAAGCCGGACCGGAAGCTGAAGCTGCGCGCGAGGTCCAAGACCTTCGACACGCAGAAGTTCAAGAACCTGACCAAGAAGGCCGTGCTGCGGCCTGGCAAGCGCAGCGTGAAGCTGAAGCTGAACAAGGCCAGCCGGGAGGTGCTCAAGCGCTGCGAGCCGCGCCAGATCAGGATCACCGGCAAGGGAGCGAAGCGGGTCAAGTTCGACCTGCGGCGCAACTCGAAGAAGTGCAAGCCGAAGCCGATCGACCTCAGCCGGGCGGGCGAATGCGACTTCATCACCGTCGACGACACCTCGACGGCCGCCGACTCGCTCTGCATGCTGCCGTTCCCCGACAACTTCCACACCGTCGACGACGAGGACTCGGAGACCGGCAAGCGGATCGCCTTCGACGACGCGGCGATGCCGCGGAACTCCGGCGGCCAGCCGATCACCGCCGGCGACTACAACCTCAATGACGGCTTCAGCCCGGGGCAGACGATCGTCGTCCGCACACCGGGGCTCGACACGCCGGAGGCGCTGGCCGCCACCGACCCGGTACCGCTCAGCCAGCTCGGACGCTTCGAGGAGCGCAAGACGCCGGTGGTCGTGATCGACACCGAAGACGGCGAGCGCTGGCCGATCTGGGTCGAGATCGACGCGAACGCGGAGGCGCCGGAGGACACCGCGCTGCTGATCCATCCGGCCAAGAACTGGGCCGCCGGGCACCGCTACGTGGTCGGGATGCGCAGGCTCAAGGACGCCGCCGGCACCGAGCTCGAGCCGCCCGAGGGCTTCCGCTACCTGCGCGACGACTTGCCGGTGAAGGAGCAGGCGGTCGAGGACCAGCGTAAGCGCTTCGACCGGGTCTTCCGGGACCTTCGCAGGGAGAAGATCAAGCGCCGCGACCTCTACCTCGCCTGGGACTTCACCGTCGCCACCGACGAGAACATCGCCGCGCGGATGCTCCACATCCGCGATGACGCCTTTGCCCAGCTCGGCGACACCAACCTCGCCGACGTCGAGGTGCAGGGGAGCTCGCCATCGTTCCAGGTCACGTCGGTCGAGAACTTCACCGAGGCCGAGGACCCGGAGCTGGCGCGCCGGATCAAGGGCACCTACCAGGTGCCGTGCTATCTGGTGCCCAACTGCGAGCCGGGCGGCCGGTTCGGGCTCGGCGCCGATGGCCTGCCGAGCCGCAACGGCACCTACACGGCCGAGTTCAACTGCGGAGTCCCACACGCCGCCGGCGCGCAGCCGGCCCGTCCGCAGGTGTACGGGCACGGGCTGCTGGGCTCGGCCTCGCAGGCGACCTCCGGCGATCAGCAGATCCTCGGGCAGACCCACAACTTCGTCATCTGCGCGACGACGACGATCGGGTTCTCCAGCGGCGACGTCCCAAACATCGCCAACAACATCCTGCCGCAGCTGGGGAACTTCCCCGAGCTCACCGATCGGGTCCAGCAGGGCCTGCTCAACACGCTGTTCTTGGGCCGGCTGATGATCCATGAGGACGGCTTCGTTAGCGACGACGCCTTCCACGTCGACGACACCGACATCGCCAGCCCGCCGCTGATCGACACCTCGCGGCTCTACTACAACGGCAACAGCCAGGGCGGAATCCTCGGCGGCGCCGCGACCGCCGTCGCGCCCGACTGGACCAGGGCCTCCCTCGGGGTTCCGGCGATGAACTACTCGGTGCTGCTCAACCGCTCGGTCGACTTCGATCTCTATCAGACGATTCTCGACCCCGCCTATCCGGACCCGCCCACCCAGCAGCTGGCGCTCTCGTTGATCCAGATGCTCTGGGACCGCAGCGACCCGAACGGTTACGCGCATCGGATGACCGACAACCCGCTCGCGAACACCCCGGCGCACGAGGTGCTGCTGAACCCCGCCTTCGGCGATCACCAGGTGACCACCTGGCAGGCCGACGTCGAGGCGCGCACGATCGGGGCCTCGATCCACGACCCGGTCGTCTACGAAGGCCGCTGGCCCGGCGTCGACGTGGCCTGGGGCATTCCCAGGATCGAGAGCTACCCGTTCACCGACTCGGCGATCGTCTACTGGGACAGCGGCCCGCCGCGCCCGGATCCGACCGACCCCGGCGAGGTGATCGGAACCGATCCGCCGCCGCTCACCAACACCCCGAACCGCAGCGGCGAGGACCCGCACGGCGATCCGCGGGTGGCGCCGGCGGAGATGCAGATGGTCTCCGACTTCCTGCGCCCGGATCCACAGAGCCTGATCACCGACACCTGCGCCGGTCCCTGCTTCGCCGGCGGGTTCACCGGGCCGTAGCGGGGCCGCCAAACGGCCAGATCGCAGGCTGCGGATCGTCGGCGCCAAGCCGGGCTCAGCGCTCGACCAGACGGGTCGCGGTCGCCTTCCAGGTGGCGGTTACGCGGGCGCCGGGGGAGAGCCCGAGGCGGGTGACCGATTCGCTCGTCACCTCGGCCGCGAACGGCTGCGAGGCGAGCAGCCCGATCCGCGCCCGGTTGCCGATCTCGGTCACCGAGGTGACCCTCGCCTCGAGCCGGTTGAGCGCCGAGCCGTGCGGACCCGCGCCGGCCGGCTCGAGCGTGATCTCCCAGGGATAGACCGCCGCCCCGACCGGGCCCGCCGCGCGATCGCTGCTGGCGACGCGGCCGCCGCCCTCGAGCTCGACCACGGTCGAGCCGCCGGAGCTGGTGCTGGCGACGCCGAAGAGGACCGCGGCGCCGGCGAAGTCGGCGACGAAGGCGGACGCGGGACGGGCGCTGAGCTCGCCGGCGGCTCCCCGCTGCACGATCCGCCCGCGATCGATCACCGCCACCTGATCCGCGAGCAGCGCCGCCTCGGCGAAGTCGTGGGTGACGAGCACGGTCGGCGCCGCGGTCCGCTTCAGGGTCGCGGCAAGCTCGCGCGCCGCGGCGGCCCCGGTGCGGGCATCGAGCGCGGCCAGCGGCTCGTCGAGAAGCAGCGCCCCGGGCTCGCGCGCGAGGGCGCGGGCGAGCGCGACGCGCTGGCGCTCGCCGCCCGAGAGCGCCCTCGGGGTCGCGTCGGCAAGCCCGGCTACGCCGAAGGCCTCCAGCGCCGCCTCCGCGCGGCGGCGCCGCTGGGCGCGGGGGGCGCCCGCGAGCCCGAAGGCGACGTTGCGCCACACGGTCATCTGCGGGAACAACGCGTAGTCCTGGAACAGATAGCCGCAGCTACGGCGCTCGGGCGGCAGGTCGGTGCCGGCGGCCGTTTCGAGCCAGACGTCGCCGGCGAGCGCGACGCGGCCTTGGTCGGGGCGATGCAGGCCGGCGATCGCGCGCAGGACCGTGCTCTTGCCTGCGCCCGAGGGCCCGACCAGTGCCAGACAGCTGCCGCGCTCCACCTCGAGCTCGAGCTCGAGCTCGAACTCGCGCAACGCGGTGGCGAGCTGCAACCGGAGCACGGGCGCCCCGTCCGTCAACGGACTACGCCGACACGCCGCCGAGTAGCGGCGTGCGGCCGATCAGCTTCACGGTCAGCAGCAGCGCCGCCGAGACCGCCACCAGCACCGCGGAGAGCGCCAGCGCGGCGGTGAAGTCCGTCGCGAACTCTGCGAAGATCGCCAGCGGCGCCGTCTGCGTGATCCCGGGGAACGACCCGGCGAACATCAGCGTGGCCCCGAACTCACCCAGCGCGCGCCCCCAGGCGAGCGCCATCCCGGCGCTGATCCCGGCTCCCGCGGACGGGATCGCGACGCGGGCGAAGGCGCGCGCCTCGCTCGCCCCGAGCGTGCGCGCGGCGTCGAGCAGATTCGGATCGACGGCGGCGAAGGCGGCCTGCGCCTGGCGCAAGTAAAACGGCGCGGCGACGAAGGTGAGCGCGACGATCACCCCGGTCGTCTGCAGCACGAGCTCGATCCCGGCGTCGTCGAGCCAGGCACCGAAAAGCCCCTCGGGCCCGAAGGCGGCGAGCAGGCCGATCCCGGCGACCGCCGGCGGCAGCACCAGGGGCAGCTCGATCGCGGTGGTCACGGCGGCCTTGCCGCGAAACTCGCGGGTCGCGAGCAGATAGGCGGCCGGGGTGCCGACGAGGACGATGATCGCGAGCGCCGCGAGCGTCGTCCGCAGGCTGAGCCAGAGCGCCTCGCGCGCCTGTTCCGAGCCCAGGCTCCGCAGCAACTCGCCGGGGCCCGCGTCGACGAAGATCGCGACCACCGGCAGGATCAGGAACAGGAGCACGACGGCGAGCGCGATGGTGAGCGCGACGACGAACGGCCCGCGGCGACCCATGCCGCCGCCTCAGCCCGGCGGCGGGCCGAAGCCCGCCTCGCGCAGGGCATCGGCGCCCGCTCCGTCGAGCAGCCCGGCGATGAACTCCTTGGCGCCCTTGGGGTTGTCGGCGCCTTCGACCACCGCGGCCCCGTAGGCGACCTCGGGCTCGAGTCTCGCAGGCAGCTCGATCGCCTCGAGGTCGCCGTCCGCGGCGACGACGTCGGTGATGTAGACGAAGCCGGCGTCGACGGCGCCCTGGCTGAGCTTGCCGACGATCCCGGCGACGTCGGGCTCGAGCGAGCGCACGTTGGCGAGGATCGCCTCGCTCTCGGGGCGGCCGAGACCGGCGAGCACCTCGCGCGCGTAGTCGCCGACCGGCACGCCCTCGTCGCCGATCGCGATCGTGATCCCATCGCGGGCGAGGTCGGAGAGCGATCCGATGGTCGAGGCCGAGCCCGCCGGCGCCGCGAGCACGAGCTCGTTGGACGCGAACACGACCGGCTTCGTGACCAAGCCGTCGGCGTGCAGCTCCGCGGGCAGGCTGGAGTTCGCGGCCGCATACAGGTCCGGCTTCACGCCCTGGCGGATCTGGGCCGCGAGGTCATCGGAGCCGGCGAACGACTGCCTGGCGTCGATTCCAACCGCCTCGGCGTAGGTGCTGAACGCGGGCTCGAGCGAGGATGCGGCCGAGACGATCACGCGGCCGTCGCCCTCGGCCTCCGCGTCGGACCCACCACCGCACCCGACCGCGCCGACGAGCAGCAAAAGCGAGGCCGCTGCGGCGCGACTCATCGGCCGCCGCGCTCGATCATCACCGACGTGGCCTTAACCGCGGCGGTCGCCTCGACGCCCTCGGCGAGCCCGAGCTCGTCAACCGCATCGCGGGTGATCGCCGCGGTGATCCGATGCGGTCCTGCCTCGATCTCGACCAAGGCCATCACACCGTCGACCTCGACCGAGCGCACCACCCCCGGAAAACGGTTGCGCGCCGAGAGCGCGTCGCCGGTGCGGTGGCGTTCGATATGGCCTGAGAGGCGCTCGATCTCCTCCGCCGGAACCCGCCGGCGGTTACGCTCGTCGCGAACGGTGCGGAGCTTCCCGGCAGCATCCCAGCGGCGCAGGGTATCGACGCTGACGCCCAATCCGCGGGCGGCTTCGCCAAGGCTGATGTCCGACATCTACCTAAGCATTGCATAGGTAAAGAACGAGAGAGAGGAACGTCCGATGAACGCACGCGAGTGGATCGACGGCTTCGCCGCCGAGATCGGCGCCGATGCGCCCCCCGACGACGAGGTGGACGCGATACTCGAGCTGGCGGCGGTGGCGGCGCACGCCTCGGAGCGGACCGCGGCGCCGGTGGCGTGCTGGATCGGGGGCACGGCGGGGGCCTCCCTGGCCGAGCTTCGGGCGGCGGCCGAGCGCGTCGGCGGCGACTCGAACGCCGACGACTCGACATGAGGGTGGCCGAGCTATGGCGCTACCCGGTCAAGGGCCTGCGCGGCGAGCGGCTGGAGCGGGCGCGAATCGCGAAGGACGGGATCCCCGGCGACCGCGGCCTGCGGGTCGCCGACGAGCGCGGCACGGTGACCGGCCGTCGCAAGCAGCGCATGATCGGCCTCCCGGCGACGCTCGGCGACGACGAGCGGCCGCTGGTCGCCGGGGAGCCCTGGAATTCGAACGCCGCCGCGGCGCGAGTCCGCGAGGTCGCCGGCGCGGGCGCCTCCCTAATGCGGGCGGAGGGCGGACACGAGTTCGACGCGGCGCCGATCCTCCTCGTCACCGACGGCGGCGTCGCCCAGCTCGGCTACGACCGGCGGCGCTTTCGGCCCAACATCGTGATCGACGGCGTCGACGGAGCGGCCGAGCGGGACTGGGTGCGCGGGCGCCTGCGGGTCGGTGAGGCGCTGCTGTTCGTCTCCGAGCCGTGCGAGCGCTGCGTGATCACGACCATCGACCCGGACACGACCGAGGTCGACCCCGAGGTCCTGCGCCGGGCCCGGCTCGAGCTCGGCGGGATGATGGGGGTCTATTGCAGCGTGCTCGAGCCCGGCGCCGTCGCCGTCGGCGACCCGGTCACGTTCACGGGCTGACTCGCCCTGCGCCGGGACGCCGCGCCGGTTCAGGCGGCGGCGAAGCGCTGGGCGCCGCGGGCGCGCCGCTTTGCCGCCTCGACCTCGCGGTCCTTCGGCGGCGCCGAGCTGACCAGCGAGCCGAGCAGCTTGGTGGTCGCGGCGGCGATCTCGTCGACGGCGCGATCGAAGGCCTCGGCGTTGGCGCGCGAGGGGTTCGTCGAGCCGCTGATCTTGCGCACGTACTGAAGCGCGGCGTCGTGGATCTCCTCCTCGGTCGCGGGAGGCTCGAAGTTGTGAAGGGTGCGGATGTTTCGACACATGGCCCCAGCGTAGCCATCGGCGAGGTAGGGTGGGCGCGATGGGACTGCTGACGCTCGAGGCGATCGGCCCCAAGGGCGAGCAGCTGGCGATCGAGGCCGGCCGGGTGACCGAGATCGCGGTCGGCTACGACGGCGAGCTCGAATGCGCCACCTTCGACTCCGACAGCTTCGACGAGGCCGAGCTCGAGGGCGTCATCTTCGACGCGTTGAGCGGCCTCGACCCGGACTGGCGCACGCACCTGCGCGCCGCGGAATAGGCCGCGCGCTCAGGGCCGCAGGCGGACGGGCAGCGTCTTCAGCTGGTTGATGAACGGCGACTCGGCGTACTCGGGCCGCCCGGCGGCCTCGATCAGCGGGAACCGCGCCAGCGTTTCCTCGAACAGGATCCGCAGCTCGAGGCGCGCGAGCGCGGTCCCGAGACAAAAGTGCCGGCCGCCGGCGCCGAAGGCTTGGTGATCGGGGTTGCGGGTGACGTCGAATCGGTCCGGGTCGTCATAGCGCGACTCGTCGCGGTTCGATGACACGTACCACATCACCACCTTCTCGCCCTCGCGGATCGTCTGCCCGCCGAGCTCGGTGTCGCGCGTGGCGGTACGCCGGAAGTGGGCGAAGGCCGGGAACATCCGCAGCGACTCCTCGACCGCGCTCGGGATCAGCGATGGGTCGTCGACCAACAGCCGCAGCTGGTCGGGGTGCTCGATCAGCGCCCGCATGCCGCTGGCGTAGGTGGCCTTGGTGCTGTCGTTGCCGGCGGCGACGAGCAAGAAGAAGCCCATCACGATCTCGTGCTCCTCGAGGCGCTCGCCGTCGATCTCGGCGTGGACCAACACGCTGGTGAGGTCGTCGGTGGGGCGCTCGCGGCGCTCGGCGATCAGCCGGCCGCAACGCTCGAAGATCTCCGGCACGTCGCGCTTCATCACCGTCTCGACGCCCTCCGGGTTGAGGTCGGGATCGCCGGCGCCCAGCGTCGTGTTCATCAGCCGCGCCCAGATCTCGTCGTCGGACGGCGGGATGCCCATGAAGCTCCCGATCACGCGCGAGACCACCGGTTGGGCCACGTCGGTGACCAGATCGCAGATCTCGCGGCCCTCGAGCCGATCGAGCACGCGGCGGGTGATCGCGCGGATCTCGTCCTCGTGCTCGGCGATCCGCTTCGGCGTGAACCCGCGCTGGAACAGCGCTTTGAGCCGATCGTGCTTGGGCGGGTCCATGCCGATGAACATCGCCCGGATCAACTCCAGGGGCATGATCGCGTTGGTGAGCGCGGTCACCCCGCCGCGCTCGGAGGAGTAGGTCCGCCAGTCGTGGCTGACCGCGTGCACGTCGTCGGCGGTGGTCACCGACCAGAACCCGGCCTCCTCGGGGTACTCGGTGATCCGCGGCGTCCAATGCACCGGGCACTGCCCGCGCATGCGGGCGAACAACTCGTGCGGAGGGCCGTCCTCCCATTGCTCGCGCTCGGTGACCAGCACCTCTTCGAGCGGGATCGGATCCGCGGACATCGGACCTCCGGACGACGACTCGGGCACGGACGGGACTCTACCCGGCGACCGTGCTCGAGGTCAGCGGCGGCAAGCTGTAGGCGCGCCGGCGGCGCGAGGTCTCTGAGACAATCCCGCGCGGCGTCCGCGCCGCCGCGATGGCAACCGAGAAAAAGGTCACCTACTGCCGGATCTGCGAGCCCCTCTGCGGCCTGGTCGCGACGGTCGAGGACGGCCGGGTGACGAAGCTGCGCCCCGACGCCGACCACCCGCTCTCGCGTGGCTTCGCCTGCCCGAAGGGGATCGCGATGGCCGAGGTCCAGAACGATCCCGACCGCGTCCTGCACCCGCTGCGCCGGCGCGACGACGGCTCCTTCGAACGGATCACCTGGCCTGAGGCACTGGACGAGATCGGCGCCCGGCTGCGCCGGATTCGCGACCGGCACGGCGGCGAGGCGATCGGCTGGTACATGGGCAACCCCTCGGCGTTCTCCTACTCCCATCCGCTGTGGGTGAAGGCATTCCTCGACGGGGTCGGCTCGCCGCACTGGTACACCGCCAGCTCCCAGGACGTCTCCAACCGCTTCGCCGCCAGCGCCCTGCTCTACGGCTCGGCCTACCTGCTGCCGATCCCCGACCTCGCCCGGACCGACTTCCTGCTCATGGTCGGCGCCAATCCGCTCGTCTCCCACGGCAGCGTGATGAGCGCGCCCCGGGTCAAGGAGCAGCTCGATGCGATCACCGAGCGCGGCGGCCGAGTGGTCGTCGTCGACCCCCGCCGATCGGAGACCGCGCGGGCCTTCGAGCATCTCGCCGTCGACCCCGACAGCGATGCCTGGCTGCTGCTCTCGCTGCTGCAGGTGATCTTCGCCGAGCGGCTCGAGGACCGCGCCGCGCTCGCGCGCCAGGCCGCCGGAGTCGAGGCGCTGCGCGCCCTCTGCCGCCCGCACACGCCGGAGGCGACCGCGCAGCGCACCGGCGTCCCCGCCGCCGAGGTCGCGAAGCTGGCCCGCGACCTCGCCGCCGCCGAGCGCGCGGCGGTCTACGGCCGCACCGGCTCGTGCCTGGGGCGCAACGGGACCCTGGTCGCGTTCCTGCTCGACGCGCTCAACCTGGTCACAGGCAACCTCGACCACGAGGGCGGCGCGGTATTCGGCGACTCACCGCTTCCCTTCGAGGAGCTGCTCGAGCGACTCGGGGTCGGCTACGGCAACGGGCGCTCGCGCATCGGCGGCTTCCCTGAGGTGATCGGTGCGCTGCCGGCGTCGCTGATCGCGAAGGAGATCACCACTCCGGGCCCGGGCCAGATCCGGGCGCTGTTCGTCTCCGCCGGCAACCCGCTGCTATCGGTCCCGAACGGCGACGAGCTCGAGGCGGCGATGTCCGAGCTCGACCTCTGCGTGGCGATCGACCTCTACGTCTCCGACACCGCGCGCCACGCCGACTTCGTGCTCCCGGCGACCACCTTCCTCGAGCGCGAGGACTTTCCCCTCCCGTTCCTCGGCCTGTTCACGACGCCGTTCATCCAGATGACCGAGGCGGTGGTCGAACCCCGCGGCGAGGCGCGCCAGGAATGGGATATCATCGAGGAGATCGCCGAGCGGATTGGCGTCGTGCCGTCGAGCGTGGCCGCGCTGCGGCTGCTCGGCCGACTCGGGCTCAGGCTCTCGCCCCGGCGCCTGGTCGAGCTCGGGCTGCGGCTCGGGCCCAAGGGCGATTTGTTCGGGCTCCGTCGTGGAGGACTCAACCCGCGTCGGCTGCGTGACCACCCGCACGGGCTGGTGCTCGCCGAGCACCGCGAAGGCGGCGTGCTGGCTCGAAAGATCCGCCACCCCGACAAGCGGGTCCGCCTCGACCCGCCCGAGATCCGCGCCGAGGCCGAGCGGCTCGCCGCCGGCAACGGCCACCACCCGGACCTGCCGCTGCGGCTGATCGGCCTGCGCGAGCTGCGCTCCCACAACTCGTGGATGCACAACGCGCCGCTGTTGATGCGCGGCGGGCGCACCCACGCCGCCCGCGTGCACCCCGAGGATGCCGAGCGCTACGGGATCGGAGACGGCAAGCGCTGCCGGATCAGCTCCGCGTACGGCTCGATCGAGATCGATGCCAAGCTAACCGACGAGGTCAAGCCGGGAACGGTCGCGGTCCCCCACGGATGGGGCCACCGCAGCGGCGGCTGGACGGTCGCCAACGAGGCCGGCGGCGCCAACGTCAATTTGCTCGCATCCTCCGACCCCGACGACCTCGAGCGGCTCGCCGGGATGGCGTTTCTGAACGGGATCCCGGTGCGGCTCGAGCCCGTGCGCACGGCTATCGAGAGCGGCGCGGAGCAGAGCGCGACCGCGGTCGGCTGAACCGCCCCGCCCGCTCGCGGCGAGGTGCCTGCGTCTCGCTATCGGACGCGCTCGCGCCCCGAATAGACGTTGACCTCGCCCCCGCGGGCGAACCCGCACAGCGTGAGGCCGCGGTCGCGAGCGAGCTCGACCGCGAGCGAGGTCGGCGCCCCGACCCCGACCAGGATCGGACAACCGGCGACGGCCGCCTTCTGGACGAGCTCGAAGGCGAGCCGGCCGCTGACGCAGAGGACCATCCCGTGGAGCGGGACCAGGCCGTCGAGCAGGGCGCGCCCGACGACCTTGTCCATGGCGTTGTGGCGGCCGACGTCCTCGCGCACGCAGACGAGCTCGCCCGAGGGGGTGAACAGCCCGGTCGCGTGCAGGCCACCCGAGCGCTCGAACGCCGGCTGGGCGAGGCGCTCGGGTAGATCGGCGATCAGCTCGCGCCCGATCGAGGGGCCGGCGGGAAGCTCGGGCGCGTGCACCGCCACCTCCTCGAGCGCGCCCTTGCCGCAGACGCCGCAGGAAGAGGTCGTGTAAAAGCGCCGCGAGCCGGGGCGACGCGCCAGCGGGCCGGCGACCTCGATCACGTTCGCGGCCAGGTCCGCGGTCGGGGCCGCGGTTCGGGGACCGTCGATCAGCCCCTCGCCGTGTAGGAAACCGAGCGCCAGCTCCTCGTCGTGGCCGGGGCTGCGCATCGTGACCGCGATCGGCTCTCCGTCGACGCGGATCTCGAGCGGTTCCTCGATCGCCACCAGATCGACCGAGCCGTCGCGCTCGATCCGGGCCAGCATGCGGGCCGGCTCTCCGTTGCCGGGTGCTCCGCCGCCTGCAGCCGATGAGCCCATGGCTGCAGTGTGCCGGGCGCCGGCTCCGCCCGCTGCCTACGATCAGCCCATGCTCCAAGGCGACCGCCTGCAGCTGCGCCCGCTCGCCCGCGGCGACCTCGAGCGGCTCGATCTGATCAACCGCGAGCCCGCGGTCGCGCGCTGGTGGCGCCCGGGCGAGTTCGAGCGCTGGCCGCTCGACGACGACGAGGAGGGCTTCGCGATCGTCGTCGACGGCGAGGTCGCCGGGCTGATCCAGTGCGAGGAGGAGACCGAGCCCGACTTCCGCCACGCGGGCATCGATCTCTTCCTCACCTCGCGCCTGCACGGCCGCGGGCTCGGCGCAGAGGCGATCACCGTGCTCGCGCGCCACCTGATCAACGACCGCGGTCATCACCGGCTCGTGATCGACCCCGCCGCCGCCAACGCGACCGCGATCCGCAGCTACGAGCGAGTCGGCTTTCGGCCGGTCGGGGTGATGCGGCGCTACCAGATCGATCCTGCCAGCGGCGATTGGGGCGACAATCTGCTCATGGACCTGCTCGCGGAAGAGCTCGAGGGCGGCTGAGGACGATGCTGCGCAAGCCCAAGCGGCGCCCGACCCCGTCCAACTGGGCGAGCTTCAAGCCGCTCGGGATCGGCGAGCAGCGACCGAACAACTACGGCGAGGTGTTCCGCGCCGGCTGGGAGAACCGCGACGCCGCAGGCTATGCCTGGCGGATCCTCAGCGAGGGGGTCTGCGACGGCTGCGCGCTCGGCACCAGCGGCCTTCGCGACTGGACGATCGACGGCGTCCACCTCTGCAACATCCGTCTGCGGCTGCTGCGGATCAACACGATGCCGGCGGCCGACCCGGCACGGTTCGCCGACGCCGCGGCGCTCGGCCCGCTGTCGGGCGCCGAGCTGCGCGAGCTCGGCCGCCTGCCCTGCCCGATGCGGCGCCTCCGCGGCGAGCCCGGCTTCACGCCGATTCCCTGGGAGCAGGCGATGAAGACGGTCGCCGGGCGCGTCCGCGCCTCCGAGCCGGCGCGGCTGGGCTTCTATCTGACCAGCCGCGGAACGGCAAACGAGACCTACTACGCGGCCCAGAAGGCGGTCCGGGCGCTGGGCACGAACTCGATCGACAACGCGGCTCGCGTCTGTCACTCGCCGAGCACCTTCGGACTCAAGGAGGCGCTCGGGGTGGCGGCGACGACCTGCTCGTACTCGGACTGGATCGGCACCGACCTGATCGTCTTCATCGGCTCCAACGTCGCCAACAACCAGCCGGTGACGACCAAGTACCTGCACCTCGCGAAGAAGGCGGGCACCCGGGTCGCTGTCGTCAACCCCTACCGGGAGCCTGGCATGGAGCGCTACTGGGTCCCCTCGAACCTCGAGAGCGCCCTGTTCGGGACCAAGATCGCGGACCGCTTCTTCAGCCTCAACATCGGCGGCGACGTCGGCTTCCTCAGCGGGGCGATGAAGGCGATGATCGAGCGCGGCTGGGTCGACGAACGCTTCGTCGCCGGCCATACGACCGGCTTCGAGGCACTCGCCGCTGAGCTGGGGTCGGTCGAGTGGGAGCGGCTGGAGCGGCTCGCGGGGGCCTCGCGGGCGGAGATCGAGGCCTTCGCCCGGCTGCTCGCCGAGGCGGAGCGCGCGGTGCTCGTCTGGAGCATGGGCGTTACCCAGCACGAAAGCGGGGAGGACAACGTGCGGGCGATCGTCAACCTGGCGCTGGCGCGCGGCTTCATCGGCCGCGAGGGCTGCGGCCTGATGCCGATCCGCGGCCACTCGGGCGTCCAGGGCGGGGCCGAGATGGGCTGCTATGCGACCGCGCTTCCCGGCGGGCCCGCCGTCGACGAGTCGAGCACGGCGGCCTTCTCCGAGCACTGGGGGTTCGAGGTCCCGACCGCGCCCGGCCTCACCGCGCCCGAGATGCTCGACGCCGGCGGCCGCGGCGAGCTCGACCTGCTGTTCTCGGCCGGTGGCAACTTCCTCGAGGTGCTGCCCGACCCGGGTGCGGTGCGCGCGGCGCTCGCCCGGATTCCGCTCCGGGTCCACATGGATATCGTCGCCTCGAGCCAGATGCTGGTCGAGCCCGCCGACGAGGTGCTGCTGCTGCCGGCGACCACCCGTTACGAGATCCCCGGCGGGGTCACCGAGACGTCCACCGAGCGGCGGGTGATCTTCAGCCCCGAGGTCGAGGGACCGCGGGTCGAGCAGGCTCGCCCCGAGTGGGAGGTGCTCTGCGAGCTTGCCGCCCGGGCTCGGCCGGAGATCGCGGACCGGGTCGGCTTCGAGGGCACCGCCGCGATCCGTGAGGAGATCGCCCGCGTGGTGCCGCTCTACCGCGGGATCGAAAGGCTGCGCGAGCGCGGAGACGCGTTCCAGTACGGCGGCCCGCACCTCTGCGCGGGCTGGGAGTTCCCGACCCCCGATGGACGCGCCCGCTTCTCGGCGGTGGCCGTGCCCGAGCCCGTGGCCGACGACGGCCTGCTCGCGCTGGCCACTCGCCGCGGCAAGCAGTTCAATTCGATGGTCCAGGGGCGCCGCGACTCGCTCACCGGCGCCGTTCGCGAGGCGGTCCTGATCAGCGCCGCGGACGCCGAGCGGATCGGGGTCGCGGACGGCGAGGCGGTCCTGGTTCGTTCCGAGCAGGGCGAGCTGCGGGGCACCGCGGTGGTATCGCCGATCGCGCCGGGCAACGTCCAGGTGCACTGGCCGGAGGGCAACGTGCTGATCTCGGAGCGCCGCCGGTCGGCCGAGGCGGGCATCCCCGACTACAACGCGCGCGTCAGCGTCGAGCCGGCGTCGCCTTGAGGGCCGGTCCCGTCCGCCCCAGCAGCCGCTCTGCGATCCGCAGGTCCGCGGGCGAGTTGACGTTGAAGACGATTCGCTTCGGATCGCCGAAGCGGGCGATCTCCTCCTCGCCGACCACGTGCGGGTCGAGCGCCGCGACCGCCTCCCGCATCGGCGCCCCCTCAGCCAGCGCGGCCGCGAGCACCGGAGCCGCCCGTTGCGAGTAGCGCCCGAGCAACGGCTCGAGCCGGCCTCCGACCTCGCAGACGGCCACCGGCGCCTCGATCTGCGCCAGCCAGCGGAGGAAGTTCGCCGGCACCAGCGGCATGTCACAGGCGATCGCCACCACTCCGCGCCCGGCGCTCGCGCCGAGCGCGGCGAGCAGCCCGGTGAGCGGGTGGCGCGGCTCGCTCGGCTCGCTCAGCACCCGGCAGTCGAGCGGCGGCAGCGCCGAGTCGGGCTTCGCGACCACGATCGGTTTCAGCCCGGCGGAGCCGACGGTGGAGACGACGCGGGCGACCAGCGGCCTCCCGGCGAGCTCGACCGAGGCTTTGGGCTCACCCATCCGGCGGCTGAGCCCGCCCGCGAGAACCGCGCCGACGATCACAGCTCGCCTCACGTGTCCCAGTGTGCCATCGAATGACCCGGCTCGCACCAGGGTCCGTGATCCCGCCGAGTCCACCGCGCACCGGCCTGGGTAGGCTCGGGCGGTGGCCGGGAAGCTGACCGAGATCGACGAGGCGCGGCGGCTGGCGCTCGAGCGCGTCGTCCCGCTGGCGCCCGAGCCGGTGGCGCTCGGCGAGGCGCTGGGCCGGGTGCTGGCCGAGCCGGTGACCAGCGCCGACGCGGTGCCGGGCTTCGACAACTCGGCGATGGACGGCTACGCAGTCCGCGCCGCGGACACCGCCGGCGCCGACGGCGAGCGGGCCGCGCGGCTGACCGTGGTCGGCGAGTCGCGGGCCGGCCACCCGGCCCGGCACGAGCTGGGCGCGGGCGAGGCGATCGCGATCTCCACCGGGGCCATGGTCCCTGCGGGAGCCGACGCCGTGGTCCGCGTCGAGGACACCGACGCCGGTGGCGAGGAGGTCGGGATCCGTGTCGAGGTCGAGCCGGGCAGGGACATCAGGCGCGCCGGCGAGGACATCGCCCCGGGCGAGGTGGTGCTCGCCGCCGGCGCCGAGATCGGTCCCGCTGAGGCGGGGGTGCTGGTCTCGGTCGGCCGCGGCGAGGTCGCCTGCGCGCGGCGGCCGCGGGTCAGCGTGCTGACGACCGGCGACGAGCTCCAGGAGCCGGGCGAGCCGCTGCGCCCTGGGGCGATCCGCAACTCCAACGCCTACTCGGTCGCGGGGCTCATAGAGCGCTCGGGCGCCCTGCTGGAATCGGTCGCGATCGTGCCCGATGATCGCGAGGCGACCGAGGCGGCCTTGACGCGGGCGCTCTCGGGCGATATAGCGGTGATCTCCGGTGGCGTTTCGGTCGGCCCACACGACCACGTCCGCCCCACCCTCGCGGCGCTCGGCGCCGAGGAGGTGTTCTGGGGCGTGGCGCTGCGGCCCGGAAAGCCGACCTGGTTCGGAACCGTGCCGTGGCCGCGGCCCTCCGCCGACCGCCCGGGCACGCCGGAGGTCGGACCGGGTCCGGGCGGAACGGAGGTCGGGCGAACGCTGGTCTTCGGGCTCCCGGGAAACCCGGTCTCGGCGATGGTCACCTTCCTGCTCTTCGTCCGGCCCGCGATCAGGGCGATGCTCGGGGCTGCGGCAAATGACCCCGCGCGAACGACGGCATTCCTCGACCTGGACTATCCGAAGCAGCCCGGCCGAGCGCACCTTCTCCGCTGCCGGCTCGAGCTCCGCGAGGACGGCTGGCATGTGCGACCGACCAAGGACCAGGGCTCGCACGTGCTCACCTCGATGCTCGGCGCCGACGCGCTGGCGATCATCCCGACCGCCGCCGGGACCGTCGCCGCCGGCGAGCGGGTGGAGATCGAGCTGCTCGACTGAGTGCGCCGCGGCGCCGATCGAGACCGCACGTGACCCCCGCATCTCGGGGTGAGCCGGGGTCTCGATCGCGGCGCGATCTACGATTGCCGGGATGGAGGTCGAGCTGCGGCTGTTCGCGGTCTTGCGGGAGCGCGCCGGGCGCGAGCGGATGGCGCTGGAGCTGCCCGCGGGCGCGACCGTCGCCGACGCGCTGGCGGCGGCGGCGCGCGAGCCCGGGCTGGGCGAGATCCTCGCCGCGATGCCGGTTCGAGCGGCGCTCAACCGCGAGTACGTCGACGATGACACCCCGGTCGCGGCCGGAGACGAGCTGGCCCTGATCCCCCCGGTGAGTGGCGGCGCGTCGACGGGCGTCCATGCCCGGGTCACCGCCGAGCCGCTCTCGGTCGAAGCGCTCGCCGCCGCCGTCGGGCGCCCGGCCGCCGGCGCCACCGTGGTCTTCTGCGGCACGACGCGGGAGGTCTCGCGGCTCGAGTACGAGGCCTACGCCGAAATGGCGGCCGAGCGGATCGAGGGGATCCTGGCCGCCTGCGTCGCCCGATATGGGCTCGAGGCCGCGGCCGCCGAGCACCGCACCGGGTCGGTGCCGCTGGGCGAGCCGAGCGTCGTCGTCGCCGTCTCCGCGGCCCACCGGGACGAGGCCTTCGCCGGCGCCCGCGAGGCGATCGACCGGATCAAGGCCGAGACGCCGATCTGGAAGCAGGAGGTCGAGGGCGGAGACGACGGTGAATCGAGGCGCTGGGTCGAGGGCTCGGCGCCGCCCGCCGGCCCGCGCCCCGACATCGCCCTGACGGGCGAGCCCGTGCCCGACACCCGGCCCGGTCGCTCGACCCGGCTCACCCACCTCGACGACGCCGGCAGCGCGCGCATGGTCGACGTCGGCGACAAGCCCGAGACCGCCCGCCGGGCCCGCGCCGAGGCGCGCCTGGCGATGTCGCCCGAGACCGCCGCCGCGGTGGCCGCCGGCGACGCTCCCAAGGGCGACGTGCTCGGCGCCGCGCGGCTGGCCGGGATCGGCGCGGCGAAGCGCACCTGGGAGCTGATCCCGCTCGCCCATCCGCTGGCGCTGGATTTCATCGACGTCGACGGCAGCGTCGACGCGGGGGCCGGGCTGGTGACGATCTCGGCGCAGGCCGGTACCACCGCACGCACCGGGGTCGAGATGGAGGCGATGACGGCGTGCGCGGTCGCGGCGCTGACCGTCTACGACATGGTCAAGGGGCTGGAGCGCGGGGTCGCGATCGAGGCGCTCGAGCTGGTCCACAAGAGCGGCGGGCGCAGCGGCGAGTGGAGGCGCGAGCGGTGAGCCACGGGGCACGCGAGCGGGGCGAGATCGGCGCCGCGGTGCTGACGATCTCGACCTCGCGGTCCCGCGGCGACGGCGAGGACCTCGGCGGTCCGGCGCTGGCCGCGTTCGCCGAGCGGCTCGGCGTCACCGTGGTCGGCACCGAGGTGATCCCCGACGAGCTGGCGCTGATCGAGGGGCGGCTGCGCTGGTGGTGCGATCAGGGCGGCTGCGAGCTGGTGCTGACCACCGGCGGCACCGGGTTCGCGCCCGACGACGTGACCCCGGAGGCGACCAGGGCTGTGATCGAGCGCGAGGCGCCCGGCATCGGCGAGGCGATGCGCGCCGCCTCGCGCGAGCACACCCCGATGTGGATGGCTTCGCGCGGGGTCGCGGGCACCCGGGGTCGCACGCTGATCGTCAACTTCCCGGGCAACCCGCCGGCGATCGAGCAGGCCGGCAGCGCGATCGCAGAGGCGCTGCCGCACGTGCTCGGGCTGCTCGCCGGGCGCGGCAAGCACCACTGAGCAACGATCGAGTTTCGGACCCTCTTTGCGCGGGCATCCTGGGAGGGTGGCCACCGCCGACGTCAGCGAGCCGACGGGCACATTCCGACTGCTCGTAGTCGCCGCGGAGGAGATCAGCGGCGGCGCGCTGCGGGACGCGGTCCGCGAGCACGTCGAGGGCCGCGAGGCCGAGGTGCGCTTGATCGCCCCGGCGCTGACCGAGTCCCGGATCGAGCATACGATGGGAGACGTCGACGACGCCCTGGTCGCCGCCCGCGAGCGACTCGAGCACTCGGCGGCCGAGCTCGGGCGCGCCGGGATCGAGGCCGAGGCCACCATCGGCGACCCCGACCTGCGGCTGGCGATCCAGGACGCGCTGCAGACCTTCGACGCCGACGAGATCCTGATCGTCGCGCACCGCGAGGGCGGCCCCTACCTCGAGCGCCAGGGGATCGCGGAGGCCGAGCGCGACTTCGAGCCGCCGATCACCGAGCTGTTCGTGGAGCGCCACGAGGACGGGGAGCCAACCGTCGCCGAGGTCGAGCACGTCGGCCCCGGACAGCACCGCGCCGACCCCGGCGAGCGCGAGCCGGAGTCACGCAACCTGCCGCCGTTCAGCCCGCGGGACCTGATCGGCATCGTCGTCGCGATCGTCGGCACGATCGTGCTCGTGATCATCGCCGCGAGCGGCAGCGACGATCTCAGCGGCGACGGCGGACTCTCCTCGCAGTCGGCGCAGATTTTGATCGCGGGTGGGATGGCGCTCATCAACCTGGCCCACGTCGTCGGCCTGACGCTGTTTCAGACCGTGTCCTACCGGGGCGTCGGCCCGGACCTCTTCGCCCGCCTCTCGCTCTACGGCACGCCGATCGCGATCGTCGTCAGCCTGCTGCTCGACTGACGGCGGTCGAGAGAATCGGGGCTCCCGGTACAAGAGGGGGTGAACGCCGCTGATCATGCGGACTCCCCCGCCACATGTGGCAGCGATGCGGCACGGATCGGCCGCACCTCGACCCGAACGCCGCGCTTCAGCCGCTCGAGAGCGTCGGCGCGGCCGTGCCCGTACAGGTCGCGGACCAGCTTCGCGTCGGCGTGCCCGAGCTGGTAGGCGGGTCAGCTCGTCGGTGAACCCGAGGTTGACGTAGAAGTACCACCCGCAGAAGTGCCGCAGCGAGGGCCACTCGAGGTCGCCGATCGCTCGCCGGCGGTGCTCGGGCAGGGTCGCCCAGAAAGCCGCGCGGACGGGGTTCCACGACCAATAGTGCGCCGACCGGCTCCGGATGGGTAGCCCGCGCTTACTGCGGAACAGCTGCGCAGGTGCTCGTCGGTGCGGCGTGGCATCGAGCGCAGCGCCTCGGCGGCCTCGTCGAGCAGGAGCACGGTGCGCGGTTTGTCGAACTTCGCCACCGGCTTCAGGGTCTAGGTCTCTGAAGATCGACGGCGTGAAGGGGTGCCCCGTCCCATCTCGCGAGATACTGCCTGGGCGATGTCGCAGGAGAACGTGGAGATCGTGCGGCGAGTGGCGGAGGCTCTCACCGCAGCGATGTCGCGGCAATCGTGGAGGAGATCGATCCCGATGTCGAGTGGCATCCGGCGATGCAGGCATTCCTGGGCGGGGAAACGACCGTTTACCGCGGACACGAGGGCCTCCGCCAGATGATGCGGGACTTCTACGAGGTATTCGCTGAGATTCACCTCGATGTCTCGGAAATCCGAGACATTGGTGATCGCGCCGTGCTGATCGGTCACGTAGGTCCGTGCTGCCTACGGGCGCTCCTCACGACGTGGGTACTGATGGCCCTCGCTCTTCGGGCTGCGATGCTTGCCCGTCAACCGATGCGAAGGATGAGGAGCCAATGCCGGAACTCGATACCACCGAACGCACTACCGGCCTTCGAGAGCAGGCGCGCGAGCGCTTGGAGAAGAAGCGGGATTTCAAGACGCACGTCTTCATCTACCTGCTGGTCAATGCTGTCCTGATCGGTATCTGGGCCATCGCGACCCCTGACGCTCTGTTCTGGCCGATCTTTCCGATTCTCGGCTGGGGCATCGGCGTTGCGGCAAATGCCTGGGACGTGTTTGTTCGCAAGCCGATCACCGACGCCGAGATCGAGCGCGAGGAACAGCGCCTGCGCGAGAGCACGTCACCACGTAAGGAGGCAGACCGATGACGAGATGGGAGTACCTGGTGGTTCCGTTGAAGGATGCCGCGGGGCTCAGGAAGGGTTCGGACGGCCTGGCGCCCGATCGCCTCAACAAGCTCGGATCTGAGGGCTGGGAGGCCGTCGGGGTCTCACTCAAGCGCGGAGACCTCATCGCCTGGCCGGTCGTCCTGCTCAAGCGTCCGGTTGACTCGAACGACAGCGCCGCCTAGGAGCTCGCCTCGGTCGGAGCGGGACCGGAGGAGTGCGTGAGGAATCCGGGAAAGACGCCGCCGTTCGGTGGGCCACACGGTGAGGTGCTGCCGGGCAGTGTTGCCGAGATCGCGTATCGCGGGCTCGGGGGCCTCGATCAATGGGTGATGATTCGAGGCGAAAGCATCGCCAACCCGCCGTTGATCCTTCTACACGGCGGACCCGGGCTCAGCGAGACGCGCTTCTTCCGTCTCTTCAACGCGCCGCTGGAGAAGAGCTTTACGGTCGTCTACTGGGACCAGCGCGGCGCCGGCAAGTCCTTCTACTCGGACATCCCTCGCTTGTCGATGACCGTCAAGCAATTCATCTCGGATCTCGACGAGCTGGTCGACTCGGTGTGCAAGCGGCTCAACAAGGCGAAGGTCGTGATCTTCGGGCACTCATGGGGCTCGGCTCTCGGGGTGCTCTACGCCGCGCGCTTCCCTCAGAAGGTCGCGGCCTACCTCGGCAGCGGGCAGTACGGCGACGCCGCCGCCAGCGAGACGGCTTCGTACGCGTACGCGCTTGCAGAGGCGCAGCGTCGCGGCAACCGCAAGGCGCTGAAGAAGCTCCGCGAGATCGGCCCGCCACCCCACACCGCCGAGCAGCTGTTCACGGAGCGCACCTGCGTGGCGCGTCTCGAGGGCAGCATGCGCCCGAGAGCGTGGCCGAGCCTCGCCCGCATCGCGCTCGGCGTGCGCGAGTCGTCGATCTTCGACCTGCCCCGGATCATGCGCGGCTTCCGGTTCTCACTCGACGCGATGTGGGCGGAGACCTCGCGGCTGAACCTCCTTGACCTCGCGCCGGCACTGGAGATGCCCGTATTCCTCTTCCTCGGCCGCAAGGATCACTGGGTCCCGCCGGAGGCGAGCGTGGCCTACTTCGAGGCGCTCACCGCGCCCTCGAAGAAGCTCGTGTGGTTCGAGCAGTCGGGTCACGAACCGTTCGCTGACGAGCCGGCCAAGTTCAACGCCGCCATGGCGGATCTGGCCCTGCCGGTTGTACAGACCGACCCTCCGGTAGGCCCAGCTTGACCTCGGTCGCGAACTCGGGGGGCCAAGGTGGATGCGCACAACGACGGGCGACCTCTGGCAGATGAGCGTCTCCGAATTGGCGGACGTGATCAGATCAAAGGCAGGCGTCCAGTCAAGAGGCCATCGAGACGCACCTGCGGCGGGTCGAGTAGGTGAACCCCGTCGATCAACGCCGTCGTGATCGCGTCGTCGAGGCCGTCGTGATGGGTGTGAAGGCCCGGGAGCTCGGGGGCATAGACGTGGTAGCCGCCCTCGTCCTCGGGCGCGAATACCAGCTCGATCTCGCTCGGTTCTGCCATCCCGCGCCGACTAGGTTACGCTGGCCGGCGGGGAACGCAACCGGGACGAATCAGTACCGATGAGTGACGGACCGCCCCCACAGCTGCTGGAGATGATCGGCAACCTCTCGGAGTTCCACCGAGAGCACGAGAAGTTCTATGCGCAGGCCCCGCTCCGCCAGGCGGTCGAGGTCGAAGCGGCATCTCGAGTGCTGAAGGCCCTCGCCGATCGCTGGAGCTCGGTATCACCGGTCGATCGGCCCGTCACAGCGCCGTTCGCGGGCGCGCCCGATCTCAACGCGCCGGGACTCACCGCCGAATCCGGCGTCCTGTTCATGGAGGGAGAGGGCGAGCCGACCGAAATCAAGCAGCTACGGCGGGACCTCGAGACGCTGGCCGGCGACATGGAGGCGGGCGGGCAGTGGCTAGGCGCCGCGATGGAGAAGGGATGGGCAATCGCGGGCTCGCTCGCCGCGTTTCCCGAGTTCGCCGATCTGCTCGGCGAGCGCCACCGGATCATCGCCAACGACTGGCAGGCGGCGGACGCCCAGTCGCTGATCGCACGCTTGATCCACCGCGCCCTCGAGATCATCGGCCGCGTGGACTTCTCGCCCGAAGCTCTGCGCCAGGACCTCGCGGGCGAGCGGAGTTCTGCAGCGTACCTGTACTCGGCCTCGGAGCTGCTCGACAGGGCGGCGGACGTGGCGGTGTATTCGGCTTCGCTCGTTCATGACAACGAGCGGCGGTGGCGGACCTTCAGCGACCGAGTTCGGCAGCTGACACCGGCTGATCAGTAGTGACCCGGTGGCCCGGTGCGGGCAACCTCCATCGAGCCCAACGCAATGACCGAGCAGCGGTGGCTCAGAGGGGCCTAGGCGGGGAGCGTTGTCTACGGCCTGACCTCTCTTGCCATGCGTCCATGGCACCGACACTGGGGCGCCACCTGCAAGGAGGCCGGCAGACCGCTTCCCGGTGACGATCTCGTGCCAGACGCTGCCCACCAGACGACACGGGCGATCGACATTGCGGCACCGGTCGCAGAGTGTGGCCTTGGCTCGTCCAAATGGGCCAGGGACGCGCGGGCTTCTACACGTACGAGTGGATCGAAAACCTGCTCGGCGCGAAGATCCACAACCTCGACCACATCGACGCCTCGCTCCAGGACCTGGCGGTCGATCCCGTTCGGCTCACCCCCGAGGTCTATCTGGGGCGGACCCCGGGCAGTTCTACCGGGTCGACGAGATCCGCCATGAGCAGACGTTGGTCATGCTCCAGAAGCTTCCGACCGGCGGATCGACGAGCAGGGCCTTCGCCGACGCTCCGCGCGATCAGCGAGGCGGCTGGAGGTCACTACCGCTCGTCGTCCGATGCGGGAGCAGGCGCCGGCCGCCAAGATGAGGCCATGGAAACGGTGAGGCGCGATCCCATGGGCGGAGGCTGTTGCACAAAGGTTCTCGCCGAGAGGGACCCCTACAACGATTCCAGGGCGGCTGCGTCCATCGCAATGACCCGGGGCGCGAGCGGGCAACCGCGAAGGCCGAGCGGGAGCTAGACCTCTTCCGCCTCCTTGAGGTCGCCGGCTGAGACAGCGATCGCCGCGCCCATAGGATGACCGCGGCGCGGTCGCGCCGCCCAGATGCCGTCCGAGTCCACACCCGACCCCACCGCCCCGGTAGAGCCGCTGGGCGTCGCCGTCGAGCACGCGACCACGCGCGTGCCGCTGGCACGTCCCGAGCAGGCCGTGGGCGAGGTCCGCGACGGGCTCGCCGACAGCAGCTTCGAGAGCGCCGACGCCATCGCCGTCCTCGCCGCCTCGGCGTTGGTCGGCCTCGTCCCGATCGAACGCCTGCTGGCGGCCCCGGCCGACGTACGCATCGCCGATGTGATGGATGCCGACCCGCCCGTCGTCGGCCCCGGCGAGGACCAGGAAGTGGTCGCCTGGAAGATGGTCCGCCACGGCGAGACGCTGGCGGTGGTCGACGACGAGGGGGGCTTTCGCGGCATCGTGCCCTCGCGGCGGATGCTCGACGTGCTGCTGAGCGAGCACGATGAGGACCTGGCACGGCTGGGCGGCTACCTGGCGAGCACCAAGCGCGCCCGCCGCGCCTCCGAAGAGCCGGTCGGCCGACGTATCTGGCACCGACTGCCTTGGCTGCTCATCGGCCTCGCCGGAGCGATGGCGTCGGTGGCGATCGTCGGCGCCTTCGAGGAGGAGCTCGATCGCAAGGTGCTGCTCGCCTTCTTCATCCCGGGCGTCGTCTACATGGCCGATGCGGTCGGGACCCAAACCGAGACGCTGCTGATCCGCGGCCTCTCGGTGGGGGTCACGGTGCGGGGCGTGGTCGGGCGGGAGCTAATGACGGGGGCGGCGATGGGGATGATCCTCGGTGCCGCCTTCCTGCTGTTCGCGGCGCTCGCCTTCGGCGACGGCCGTGTCGCGGTGGCGGTGGCGCTGGCACTGCTGGCGAGCTGCTCGATCGCGACCGTTGTCGCGATGGCCCTTCCCTGGAGCTTTCAGCGGCTCGGCATCGACCCCGCCTTCGGTTCCGGGCCGCTAGCGACGGTGATCCAGGACCTGCTCTCGATCGCCGTCTACTTCGCGATCGCGGTGCCGATCGCGACCTGAGCGCGCCGATGGCTCACGGCGCTGCTCGGGTTGACCACCGCTCCCCGAGGCAAGGGAGTCGCCGACGAGGACTCGTGGCGCGGGCGCACGTTGCTGCAGCGTCTGGCCGGCCTTCTGCTCTGCGCAACGGCGAGCAGCGCCGGGATCACGCGAAGGGGGGATACCTCGACAGGAGAGACAGGGGTCGCCGCAGCGACCGTCGCCAGCTTCGCTGCCGCTTGGAGGAGGGCGGCCCCTTCGCGCCTACTTGGCGCGCGACCGGGACGTGGTGCGCTTGGCGGTTGATCGAGCTGCGGCCTTGCGTGGTGCGCCAGCGCGGCTCGAACGCTTGGC
>JAJNAZ010000061.1 GCA_021155855.1 Solirubrobacterales bacterium | reverse complement strand
GTTTCTCGATTCCGTCTTTCCCGTGCGGGTGCGCAGCTATGCGATCAACCCCGACACCGGCGGACCGGGGCGCTGGCGCGGCGGCTGCGGCCTCATCCGCGAGGTCGAGGTGCTGGCGCCGGAGGCCATGGTGTCGATGCGGATCGACACGGTTGAGAACCCGCCCTGGGGCGTCGCCGGCGGCCACGCGGCCGGCAGTGGACGCTGCATCGTCAATCCAGGTCGGCCGGACGAGCGCGTGCTCAAGCCGCTGAGCGACGGCAACATCGTGCGGCGCGGCGACCTCGTGCGCGTGGAGACGGGCGGCGGCGGCGGGTGGGGCCATCCCTTCGACCGCGAGCCCGAGCGCGTGCTGGCCGACGTGCGCGCGGGCTTCGTCAGCCGCGAGCGCGCGCGGAAGGATTACGGCGTGATCCTGACCGGGGACGGCGTCGCGGTGGACCTGGCGGCGACGCGCCGGCGACGCGCCGACCGACCGGCGGCAAAGCTCTTCCATCGCCACGCCTACCAGGACGCGCTCGACTGATGCCGGAGCGCCCCGATGGCAAGCCCGCGGTGGTGATCGGCATCGACACCGGCGGCACCTTCACCGACGTCACCCTTCTCGATCTACGCACCGGCCGAGTGGCGAACGCGAAGGTGCCTTCGACGCCCTCCGACCCGTCGCAGGCCTTCGGCGAAGGTCTCGCCGCGATCCTCCGCGCAGGCGGCCTCGCCGGAACGGACGTCGTGCGGGTGCTGCACGGCACCACGGTCGCCACCAACCTCATCCTCGAAGGCAAAGGCGCGAAAGCGGCGCTTATCACGACCAAAGGCTTCCGCTACGTGCTCGAGATCGGCCGCCAGGACGTGCCGCGGCGCTCGAGCCTGTTCGCCTGGGTGAAGCCGAAGCGCCCGGTCTCGCCTGCCCATATCTTCGAGGTCGACGGTCGCATCGACCCGAACGGGGCCGAGCTCGAACCCTTGGACGAGGCGGAGGTGCGCGCCGCGGCGGGCGCCATCCGCGACGCCGGCATCGGCGCGGTCGGGATCGTGCTCCTGCACAGCTACGCCAACCCCGATCACGAGCGCCGCGCCGCGGGGATCGTGGAAGAGGTCCATCCCGACACCCTTATCTCGATCTCCAGCGACGTGCTGCCGGTCTTCCGCGAGTACGAGCGGAGCATGACGACCGTGCTCAACGTGACCGTCATGCCCGTGGTGTCGGCCTATGTGGAGCGGCTCGACCAGCGCATGGAGGAGAACGGCATCGCGGTGCCGCTCCTCCTGATGAAGTCGAGCGGCGGGGTGACGAGCGCGCGCTCGGTACGCAGGGCGCCGATCGAGACGGCCCTCTCCGGACCCGCGGCGGGAGCGGTCGGGGCAAGCTTCGCGGGCGCGAGCGCCGGGCTCAGGAACCTTATCGGCATCGACATCGGCGGCACCTCGGCCGACGTCGGACTCATCCACGACGGCCGGCCGGGGCTGACCATGAACGGACAGGTCGCCGGCTGGCCGGTGGGGCTGCCCATGGTCGATCTCGTTACCATCGGGGCCGGCGGCGGCTCGATCGCGCGCGTCTCGGCTGGCAGCGTGCTCACGGTCGGCCCGCAAAGCGCCGGGGCGGCGCCCGGGCCCGCCTGTTATGGGCGCGGCGGCGACGAGCCGACCGTCACCGACGCCCATCTCGTTCTCGGGCACCTTCCGCCGTTCCTGCTCGGCGGCAGCTTCGCGCTCCACGAGGATGAGGCTCACCGCGCGGTGCGAGCCCGTGTCGCCGAGCCGCTCGGGATGAGCGTCGATGCGGCCGCACGCGGCATCCTTGCGATCGTCGACAATCACATGGTCGGCGCGATCCGCCTCGTCTCGGTCGAGCGTGGTCACGATCCGCGCGACTTCGCGCTCCTGCCCTTCGGCGGCGCGGGCCCCCTGCACGGCGGCTCGCTCGCGCGTCTCCTCGGCATGCGCACGGTGCTGATCCCGCCCGGGCCGGGGGTGCTGTCCGCCCTCGGCCTCCTCGTCTCGAACTTGAGGGCGGAGTTCGCGCGCACCGCGCTCCAGCGGGCGGGCGCAATCGATCTCGCATTCATCGCCCGCATCTTCGCCGAGTTGGAGGCGGAGGCGCTCGCCTGGTTCGATACGGAG
Source organism: Solirubrobacterales bacterium (assembly GCA_021155855.1). GTDB lineage: Bacteria > Actinomycetota > Thermoleophilia > Solirubrobacterales > 70-9 > WHSW01. Next base: position 1,381 of record JAJNAZ010000061.1, on the reverse strand, counting down.
CGCGTTCCCGAATCCGCGCGCCGGCTTCAGCGCCAGGCGAGCCTACGTTACGAGCACCAGGGCTTCGAGCTGTTCGTGCCATGGACTTCTCCCGGGATCACCGAGGGCGGCATGGTCGCGACCATCCAGGCCTTCCACCGAATGCACGAGCGGCTCTACACGTTTTCCCAGGAGGACACGCCGGTCGAAATCGTGACGCTCGCCATCGCGGCCGAGGGCGTCTTTCCGCCGCCCAAGCTGGAGGAACTGGCAGCCGGCGGCGCAACCACGGATGCGATCACCGCGCGTCAGACGCTGCGCCTCGAAAGCGGCCCGGTCCAATGCCCCGTCTACGAGCGCTCGCTTCTCGGGGCCGGCGCGCGGATCGACGGCCCGGCTATCATTACCCAGCTCGATTCGACGGCTCTGCTCCTGCCGGGACAGACTGCGGAGGTGGATCGTTTCGGCAGCCTTCTCGTTGTCGAGCGCAGCTGACCGCCTACTGCTCGGCGGAGATCCCGGCCTCCTTGACGATGTCCCGGTAGCTCGCGACCTCGCTTGCGACGAGCCGGCCGAGCTCGTCCGGCGACATCGGCTCGACCACGAGGCCGAGCTTGTTTAGGATATCGAGCACCTCCGGCTCGCCGAGCGCCTTGCGCACCTCGACGTTCAGGCGCTGGACGATGCCGTCCGGCGTGCCGGCGGGGGCGAACAGCCCCGACCATACGGTCCGCACGATGGGATATCCGAGCTCGAGGAAAGTCGGGGTTTCGGGCAAAAGGGGCGCGCGTTCCTTAGAGGTGACCGCGAGGCCGCGTAAGCGGCCCTCCTGGACCATCGCGGCGGCGACCTCCGGCTGGGCAAAGGTCATCGGCACGTGCCCGGCGAGCACGTCGTTGAAGACCGGGCCGGCGCCCCGGTAGGGCACGATGCCAATGTCGACCTTCGCCTGCCGCTTGAACAGCTCGAAGGTGATCCGGCTCGCGGTCGCTGCGCCCGGCGAGGCGTACCATGGCTTGCCCGGGTTCCTGCGGACGTGCTCCACCAATTCGGCGACGCTCGCGGCCGGGAAGCCCGGATGCACGATGAGCGCGGTCGGGGCGGCGCCAAGGAAGGCGACCGGCCTGAAATCCCGGAATACGTCAAAGGACAGGTCGGGATACAAGCTGGGGTTGATCAGGAACGGCGCGCTCCCGACGAACAGGGTATGGCCGTCCGGCGCCTGCTTCGCGACATGCGCCGGCGCGAGGTTGCCGTTCGCGCCGACTCGGTTCTCGACGATAAAGCGATGAGGGAACGCGCGGCTGAGGCGGTCCGCGATCAGTCGCGCGAGGATGTCGGGCTGGCCGCCAGGCGGCGTCGCGACCACCACCGTGACGAAGCGGCTCGGGTAGTCCTGGGC
>JAJNAZ010000060.1 GCA_021155855.1 Solirubrobacterales bacterium | reverse complement strand
AAGGTGATCGACTTCATCACCGCGCACCCCGAGACCGCGACCGCGCTGCAGCTGGGCCTGCCGAAGCTGGCCCCGACCACCAGCTTCGCGACCTCCGGCTACAACGGCCTGCACGCGTTCGGGCTCGTCGCCGCGAACGGCGAGACGACGTGGGGCCGCTACTCCTGGGTCCCAGTCGCCGGAGAGCAGTACCTGAGCGACGAGGAGCGCGACGCCGCGGACCGCGACTACCTGCGGCAGGAGCTCGGGGAGCGCTTGGCCGGTGGGACCGCCGAGTTCGACCTGGTCTTCACCCTCGCCGCCGAGGGGGACACGCTCACCGACCCCACAAGGCCCTGGGAGGGCAAGCGCGAGCAGGTCGTGCTGGGGCGGTTGACGGTGACAGGCGTGGTTGATGAGGCCGACGCGGCCGGCGGCGGGCCGCTCGTCTTCGACCCCAACAACCTTACGGACGGGATCGTCGCCTCCGACGATCCGATCCTGGCCGCCCGCTCGCCCGCCTATTCGGTGTCGATCGAGCGCCGCATGGCGAGCGGCGGGTGAGCGACGCCGACGCGCTCGCCGCCGAGCGTTACTGCTACCTGACGACGACCGGACGCAAGAGTGGCCGCCCGCGCGAGATCGAGATCTGGTTCCACCTGGAGGGCGAGCCGGGCGCCGGGGGCACGATCTACCTGCTCGCCGAGGGGCGAGGGCGCGCGAACTGGGTCCGGAACCTGCGCGCGGACCCCAACGTCACGGTCCGGATCGGCGACCAGGTGCTGGCCGGCCGGGCGCGGATCGTCGAGGGCTCCGAGGAGGAGATGCTGGCTCGCCGGAAGCTGCCCGCGAAGTACCGGGGCAGCTACTCCGAGGACCTGACCGAGTGGGGCGAGACGGCTCTGCCGGTCGCCGTCGACCTGCAGGGCTAGCGCCTGGACTACGGATGCGAGCGCAGCCGGAAGACCGGGTGCTCCGGGGCGATGCGCTGGATGTCTGCGTCGCTCGGGTCCTTGTCGAGCTCGAAGAAGGCTCCGACCTCCCACGCCCACTTGTCCAGGTAGGTCTTCAGGATCGGCAGCTTCTCGGAGTCGGGGACCTCGTCGGCGCGGAACACGGTGGCCCGCCGCCCGTGGTGCAGCTGTCCCTCTCCCCCGGCCGCGCGGAGGTTGCGCACCCACTGCGTGTTGCCGCGGGGCGCCACGAGGTAGGTGGTCCCGTCGATCTCGAGCGGGTTCACCGGCGTCGTCCGCGGCTCACCGCTGCTGCGTCCGCGCACCGTCAGGCGGCGCGAGCCGGCCAGGCCGATCCCCAGGCGGCTCGCGGCGGCGACCATGGGGTCGAAGACATGCTTCGTGAACCAGCCCGGCTTCTTGTAGGTCGGTGCGGCCACCATTTCGGCAGACTAGCCCCATGCTGTTCCGGCAGATAGTCAACGAGGACCTCGGTTGCGCCTCCTACCTGGTCGGTGACCCCAAGGCCGGCGTGGCGGCTGTGGTCGACCCGCACTGGGACATCGAGCCCTATCTGCGCCTGAGCCGCCTGCACGGCGTCCGGATCGAGCACATCCTGGAGACCCACACGCACGCCGACCACGTGTCGGGCCACGGCCGGCTCGCCCGCGCGACCGGCGCCGCCATCCACGTCAGCTCGCTGGCCGGCGCAGAGTACGAGCACGAGCCGTTCGAGGATGGCTGGAAGCTGGATCTCGGGAGCGTCGAGATCGAGGCGGTCCACACCCCCGGGCACCGGCCCGAGCACACCTCGTTCGTGCTGCGCGACGAGAGCCGCGGCGATGAGCCCTGGGCGGTGCTGAGCGGGGACTCGCTGTTCGTCGGCGACGTCGCCCGCCCCGACCTGGCGGTGGAGCCGCACGAGGGAGCTGCCGACATCTTCCGCTCCCTGCACGAGCGGCTGATGAAGCTCCCCGACGACGTCGAGGTGTGGCCGGGACACCTGGGCGGCTCGCTCTGCGGCAGCTCCAACCTGGACCACAAGAGCTCCTCGACGATCGGCTACGAGCGCGAGCACAACCGGGCGCTGGGGTTCTCCGAAGAGGAGGAGTTCGTCGCCGACGCGGTCGCGTCCATCGGCTCGCGGCCGCCGAACGTCGAGCACATCGTGGGCCTGAACCGCGGCCCGCTGGTCGAGGAGCTGGGGCATCCCGCGCCGCTCGCACCTCGCGCCGTCGAGGACGCGATCGCCGGCGGAGCGGTCCTGATCGACGCCCGCACCAACGAGCAGTTCGACGAGGCCCACGTACCCGGTGCGATCAGCGCCTCCTCTTACGAGACCGGCTTCGCGACCAAGGTCGCCCGCGTCGTCACCGAGGACGCCCCCCTGATCGTCGTCGCCGCCTCCGACGGCTACGAGCTCGAGGCCGCCGACCAGCTCGCCTCGATCGGCCTCTCGGTCACCGGCTACCTGCGCGGCGGGATGACCGCATGGCGCTCCGAGGGCCGCCCCGTCGAGCGCATCGAGCTGATCGACACCGCCCAGCTCGCCGAGCGGCTGGGCGACGACGGCCCGGTCGTGCTGGACGTCCGCGACGCCGATGAGTTCGCCGAAGGGCACATTCCCGGCTCGGTCCACATCCCCTTCGGGGACCTGCCCGCCCGCCTGGACGAGGTCCCCCGCGACGGGACCATCGCCGCGATCTGCAGCGGAGGCAAACGCAGCGGCCTGGCGGCCTCAGTCCTGCAGCGCGGGGGATTCGACGTCATCCACGTGGCCCATGGCGGCGTCGGCACCTGGCGCGCGGACGGGCGCCCGATCGAGTCCGACGCCGGCGGCTGACGTAACTCCGGCGCCTGCGGGGTTTGGGGAGTCGCCGTGCGGGGGAGGCACCTGACATGGAAATCGTTCTGATCATCGTAGGAGTTGTGATCCTCGCCGCCCTGGTCTACATGTGGAGCCGGAACCGCGAGCAGCGCCGCATCGAAGAGCAGCGCCGTCGCGAGAAGCTCACGGCCGAGGCCGAGGGGCACCGCTCCATGGCCGGCCAGCATGAGCAGAGGGCGGAGGAGCTGCGCGAGAAGGCCGAGCGCGAGGCCGAGGTGGCCGACCGCCACCAGCAACGCGCAGTCGAGGCCGACCCCGAGATCGACACCGAAGCCGACACGCGCCGCGAGCGTCCAGTCGAGGCCGACTCCCAGGCCGAGACCGAAGCCGACACGCGCCGCGACCCCCGAGCCTAGGTAAGGAGATAGCCGGCGGACGCCGGAGCACGAGGATTTCCCCGCCCAGGCCGACGGGGTTGACTAGGTCCGCCACGATGCCCACCATGACCGCGACCGACGACATGCGTTTCGTCCACCCGTTGGAATCCGTCCGGGCGGTTGGGTTGGGGCCGGAGGACCGCTTCGGCTTGCTCTACCTCGCCTGGCGTCGTTGAGCGCGATCGAGGACCTGCGCGCCCACCTGGGCGAGATCGGCGACCTCAGCCGAGCCGCCTCGCTCCTGGCATGGGACGAGCGCACGATGATGCCGCCGGCCGGCGGCGAGGCTCGCTCCGAGCAGCTCGCGAGATGTTCAGCGACGACCATGTGGGGCGCCTGCTCGAGCAGGCAGGGGCGCGGATCGGCGCGTACCCCCAGCCCGGAGAGTCGATCGACGCGGACCTGATCCGGGTCGTCAGCCGCGACTGGCAGAAGGCCCGCCTCGTTCCCTCCTCGCTGCGGGCCGAGATGGCGCGCGCCGAGTCCGCCGGCGAGCAGGCCTGGGTGCAGGCGCGCCAGGCCTCCGACTACGAGATCCTGCTGCCGCACCTGGAGCGGAACGTCGACTTGGCCCGGCTCTACGCCGACTGCTACGAGGGCTTTCCCGGCTTCAGCCACCCCTACGATCCCCTGCTCGACGAG
>JAJNAZ010000044.1 GCA_021155855.1 Solirubrobacterales bacterium | reverse complement strand
GTCGGCGAGCGCGGCGACCTCGGCATGGACGCCGCCGAGCTCGGCGTGGTGACCCTCGCCGATCACCTCGCGATCGCGGACGACCACGGCGCCGACGAGCGGGTTTGGGCTGACCCTGCCACGACCCCCCTCGGCGAGCTCCAAAGTGCGCATGAGGTGGGCGCGATCCTCGGCTGTGGTCACGGGCGCCTCCTGATTGACTGGTCAGTCAACGGCTGAGTCTACTCTGCCGGCTCCGGGGCGAGAGGTAGTTTGCCGCGATGGGCAGCGAAACCCGCAGCTTCGGGCGCTCGGCGGGGACGCTGTCCGCCGGCGTCGGTGCGGCCGGACTGCTCACCTACGTCTTCTTCGCCCTCGCCTCACACAACCTCGATCCGGTCGCCTACGGCGAGGTGGTGGTGCTCTGGTCCGCGGTCTTCGTCAGCATCTCGGTCCTTCACCGACCCGTCGAGCAGCTGATCTCGCGCGGGGTCGCGGAGCGCCGTGCCCGCGAGCGGCCGATCGGCGACGTGCTGCGCGGCGCCGCGCTGATCCAGGCCGGGGTCGCGATCGCGTTCACGGTCGTCGCGCTGCTGCTGCGGGGGCCGATCGAGGACGAGCTGCTCTCGGGGAGCGAGCCCCTGTACTGGATCTACGTGGCCGCGGTGCTCGCCTTCGCCGCCAGCTTCTTCGCTCGCGGCTATCTCGCCGGCGACGGCCGCTTCGGCCGGCTCGCCGGGTTGCTGGTCTCAGAGTCCGCCTCGAGGCTCGCCTTCTCGCTCGCGGTCGCCGTCGGGATCGCGGCCGGCCGAGATGCGGTCGCCGCCGGGATCGTCGCCGCGCCGCTGTTCTCGCTGCTGGTCGTCCCAGCGGCGGTTCGCCGCCGCGCCGTCGGCGCTTCGGTGTCGCCGCCGACGGCGATCGTGGGGACGCCGGGGGCGAGGCACGGCGGCGCCTTCGCCGCCGCCGTGTTCGTGATCATGCTCAGCGAGCAGGTCCTCCTCAACGGCGGGCCGCTGCTGCTGCGCGCCTTCGAGGGCGCCGCGGCGGCCGGGTTCATATTCAACGTGCTGATGGTCGCCCGCGCGCCGCTGCTCGTCTTTCAGGGAATCGCGATCAGCCTGCTCCCGCACCTGACCCGGCTGCGCTCACGCGGTGGCGGCGATGCCGAGGCCGCGTTCTCGGGATCGGTCGGGGCGACGCTGCGCGCGGTAGCGGCGTTCACGGCCGGGATCGCCGTGCTGGTCGCGGCGGCCGGTCCGGCGCTGATGCAGCTCGCATTCGGCGAGCGGTTCGAGTACGACCGCGCCGGCCTTCTGATCGTCACCGCCGCGATGGGCCTCTATCTCGCCGCGACGACGCTCAACCAGGCGGCCCTCGCTCAGGGACAAGCGCGGCGGGCCGCGGCCTGCTGGGCGGCCTGCGCCGCGGGCTTTCTCGGCTGGAGCCTGCTCGGGATCGTCGACGATCCCGCGCGGCGGGTCGAGCTCGGCATCACCGCCGCCGCGGCGGCACTCTGCGCGCTGCTCTGGCGCGCGTACCGCGACCCGCGCGTCCGGGACGCGGACGTGCCCGCGCCGGGCTCCACGGAAGAGACCGAGGCTCGGCTGGCGCTCGCCGACGAGGCGAGCTGAGAGCCCGACGCTGCCGCCGGGGCGCGCTCTAATACCGTCGGGGCGTGCCCGACCACGAGTTGATCCTGATCGCCGGCCTGCTGCTGGCGGTCGGTCTCGCCGCAGCGAAGGTCGCGGACCGGGTCCGCGTCCCTGGCCTGCTGCTCTTCCTCGGGCTCGGGATCCTCGCCGGTTCGGAGGGAATCGGCGGGGTCGACTTCGACGATGCCGAGCTCACCCGCACCCTCGGCACGATCGGCCTCGTGCTGATCCTGTTCGAGGGCGGACTCAGCGCCGGCTGGGGCGAGATCCGGCCGGTGGTCGGCACGGCGGTCTCGCTCGCGACTTTGGGAACGGTGCTGACCGCGGTGATCACCGGGGTCGCGGCGATCTGGCTCTTCGACCTCGGCACGCTCGAGGGACTGATCCTCGGCTCGGCGGTCGCCGCCACCGACAGCGCCGCGATCTTTGCCGTCCTGCGCGGCTCGCAGCTGCGCCGGCGGCTGGCGCGGGCGCTCGAAGGCGAGTCGGGCATGAACGACCCGGTCGCCCTGCTGCTCGTGGTCGGCTTCATCGACTGGATCGAGCTGCCCGACTATGGCGCCCTCGACATGGTCGGCACGCTGGCCGGCAAGCTCGCGCTCGGGCTCGCGATCGGCCTGGTGCTTGGCCACGCCGCACGCTGGGGCTTCCGCAACCTCGACCTGCCGAGCCCGGGGCTCTACCCGGTCGCCTCGGTGACGACCGCGGCGCTCGCCTACGGCGTCGCCGAGATCGTTCACGGCTCGGGCTTTCTCTCCGTGTACATCGCCGCCCTCGTCCTCGGCACCGGTGCGCTGCCCGCCAAGCAGACCACGATCGCCTTTCACCAAGGGCTCTCGTGGGTATCGCAGATCTCGCTCTTCTTCCTCCTCGGCCTGCTGGTCTTCCCGAGCCAGCTGGCCGACGTCGCCGCCGAGGCGCTGCTGCTCTCCGCGGGGCTGATGTTCGTCGCCCGGCCCCTCGCCGCCGTGATCGCCAGCGCGCTCTCACCGTTCAACCTCCGCGAACGGGTCATGCTCGGCTGGGCGGGTCTGCGCGGCGCAATCCCGATCTGGCTCGCGACCTTCCCCGTGATCGCCGGCATCGAGGGCAGCGAGTTGATCTTCAACGCGATCTTCTTCGTCGTCGTCACCTCGACCCTGATCCAGGGCGCCACGTTCGAGGCGCTCGCCAGGCGCCTCGGCGTGACCGCGGACCAGCCGGCGCTCTCGCGACCGCTGATCGAGACCGGGATCATCCGTCCGCTCGGCGGCGAGTCGCTCGTCTGGCGCGTCGCCGCGGGCGATGCGACGGTCGGTCGCACGATCAAGGACCTCGGCCTGCCGCGGGAGGCGCTCGTCCACATGATCGTCCGCGCCGAGTCCGCGATCCCCCCGCGCGGCTCGACCGAGATCGAGGCCGGCGACGAGCTCCACGTCGTCGTCCGCGCCGAGCAACACGCCGACGTCGAGGCGATCACCGAGCGCTGGCGCACCGGCCCGCTCGGGGAGCCGCCGGTGCCGACGCTGCCGCCGCGGGGAGCGCCGCAGGTGTTCTCGGTGCGGCGCTGGAGCCCCGACGACGGCGACCCGGCCCGTCCGGAGACGATCGAGGGCGCCGGGGTCGTCGCCCTGCTGCGCCAGCGCCGCGACGGGCCCGGAGCGCTGGTGCTGCTCGCCGACGGCCGCTACGCGGTCACCTCGGCCGAGCTGCTCGCGGTGGGCGGGCGCCGGGCGCTCGCCGACTGGAGCGCGCGGCGCATCGGCCGGCCCGGGCTTTCCACCCAGGAGGTCGCCTGGTGGCAAGAGATCGCCGGTGCGCTCGTCGCCCCGACGCGTGGCTCCGAGTACTAGCCGTCCGCTAGCTCGCCCGGGCCGCCGCGGCGATCGTCCGGTAGGCCCCGGCCGGGTCGGCGGCGCCGAAGATCGCGGAGCCGGCGACGAACACGTGGGCGCCAGCGCCGGCGACCGAGCCGACGGTGTCGGCGTCGATGCCGCCGTCGACCTCGATCACGGCGTCGGGTAACAGCGCCGCGAGGCGGGCGACCTTGTCGGGCGAGCCGGCGATGAACGCCTGCCCTCCCCAGCCCGGGTTCACCGACATGCAGAGGACGTGGTCGGCGACGCCGCCGAGCTCCGCAACGCTGTCGGCCGGCGTGCCGGGATTGAGCGCCACCCCCGCCAGGCAGCCCGCCTCGCGAATCGCGCTCAGGGTCCGATTGGTGTGCCGGTCGGCCTCGGTGTGGATCGTGATCGAGTCGGCGCCCGCCCGGGCGAACTCGGCGATCTGCGCCTCCGGGCGCTCGATCATCAGGTGCACGTCGACGGCGCCCCCGGCGTCGTGCACCTGGTCGGCGATCGATGCGGCGACCAGCGGTCCGATCGTGATCGGCGGGACGAAGTGGCCGTCCATCACGTCGACGTGGATCACCCTGGCGCCGGCGTCCATCACCTCGGCAACCTGGGCGCCGAGGCGGGCGAAGTCGGCGGAGAGGATCGACGGCGCGACCCGGCGCCCGGAGAACGCCTCGGAGCTCAAACCGCCCTCAACATCGAGTGGCCGCAGTGCTGACAGCGCAGATCCTCGTCGGCCGCCATCCGCACCATCGTCTGGTGCTCGCCGCACTCCGGACACGCGGAGACGAGCTCGTAGCGGCGCAGGCAGTAAACGCAGCGATAGCGACCCGGAAGCTGGGTCGGGCGCAACCATGGCTCACCGCACCCCGGGCAGCCGGGGCGCCGCAGGGGCTTGTTCGTCGGCTCGGTCATCAGGCGCCTCGGCGGTGGAAGCGGGCGATGAAGAAGCCCGTCGTGCGGTCGCGCCCGGGCAGCAGCTGGAGGAAGCGCCGGTCGTGGCGCGACGCCAGCCGGCGATGCGCGGCGCCGAGGTCGTCGACTTCGACCTCGGCGTAGTCTGGCGCCGCACCCGCCACCGCCTCGTTCTCGCGGGTAGAGATCGTGCAGGTCGAATAGACCAGGGTTCCGCCCGGGCGCAGGGCGCGGGCCGCGCGAACGAGCAGCCGTCGCTGCAGCCCCGCAAGGCGCTCGCACGCCTCCGGCGACTTGCGCCAGCGCGCATCGGGCCGCGAGGCCAGCGTCCCAAGGTCTGTGCAGGGTGGGTCCAAGAGGATTCGATCGTAGCCAGAGCCCAGGTCGGCCTCGGCGACGTCGGCGACCTCGACCCGGGCGCAGGTGACGCCGGCGCGGGCACAGAGCCCGGCCACCTCGTCGGCGCGCCTGGGGTCGGCCTCGATCGATATCAGCTCGCCGCGATCCTCCATCCGAGCCGCGATCGCGGTCGTCTTGATCCCCGGCCCGGCGCAGAGGTCGAGCACGCGCTCGCCCGGGGCGGGGTCGAGCAGCTCGACCACCGCCTGCGATCCGCGCGATTGGGGAACCAGCTCGCCGGTCGCGACCCGGGCGCCGACCGCGTCGCCCGCCTCCGCGACCACGATCCCGGCCGGCGGGCCGAGCGGCCCGCCGGCGCCGGGACCGGAGACCTCGACCCCGGCGGCGCGTAGCTCGCCCGCGAGCGCGTCCGGTCGCGCGCGCAGCGTGTTGACCCGAAACGCGGTCTCGTGCGGCTCGTTCATCGCCGCCATCAGCGCCACCGCCTCCGTGGCGCCGAGCTCCTGCCACCACATCCGCGCCAGCCACTGCGGGTAGGAGTGGGCGACGGCCGCGCCCTCCGGGGTCGAGTCGTCGAGCGCACCGCGCAGCTCCTCGCGCTCGCGAGCGGCGCGGCGCAGGAGCGCGTTGACGAAGCCCGACGTCGCCCGCGCCCGAGCCTCGGGCACCCCCCGGCCCAGCGTCCCGCCCTTCGCCAGCTCGACCGCCTCGCCGACGGCGGCGTGCTCGGCGACCTGGTCGGAGAACAGCAGCTCGAACAGGCCGAGCCGCAGCGCCGCGAGCGCGGCCGAGTCGATCTTGCGCCGCCGGCGGGCAAGCGCGACGATCACGTGGTCGCTGGTCGCCCGTCGCTGCACGGAGCCGTAGGCGAGCCGGCGGGCCCGGGCGAGCTCGCCGCCGCCGAGGCCGAGCCGTGCGGCGGTGGCGGTGAACGCGCGGTCGGTCCACGCCCCATCGTCGAAGGTGCGCCGCAGGACCTCGTAGGCGGCCCGGCGCGCCGGCGTCACCTCGGTGGCCACGCTCACCCCGGTCGAGGCGCCGGGTGGCCTCGCAAGTATGCCTCGGCGTCCATCTCGCGCCCGCCCGCGGGCCGCACCCGCAACAGCCGCAGGATCCCCTCCCGGCAGCCGAGCCGCAGGCCCCCATCGGCGGCGATCGCGCCCTGCGCAAGCTGTCCCGGCTCGGCCGCAACACGGAGGATGCCGAGCCGCCCGCCATCGGCGAGTTCGAGGTGGGCGCCGATGTGCGGGGTCAGCGCCCGCACCGCTCGCTCGAGCTCGAACGCCGGCCGCGCCGGGTCGAGGCGGCGCTCGCCGGCGTCGATCTTCTCCGCGTAGGTGGCAGCCGCGCCCTCCTGGTCGGTGAGCTCGAGCTCGCCGACGGCGCGCAGATCGAGCGCGCGCACCGCCAGCTCGCCGCCGAGCGTCGCGAGGCGGGCGGCGAGCGTGCCGTGATCGTCGTCGCCGATCGTAACCGCCTCTTGGAGGGCGACCGGCCCCGAGTCAAGCCCCTCGGTCACGCGCATGATCGTCACCCCGGTCTCCTCGTCGCCGGCCATGATCGCCCGCTCGATCGGCGCCGCGCCGCGCCACCGGGGCAGCAGCGACGGATGCACGTTGAGCAGCTCGGCCCCCGAGAGCAGCGGCTCTCGGATCAACTGGCCGAAGGCGCAGACCACGCCGACCTCGGCCTCCACCGCGCGGATGCGATCGTACGAGCGCGGCTCGCTCGCATCGGCGGTCTGCAGGAGCTCGATCCCGAGCTCCCGGGCCGCGGCGGCGGCGGGCGGCGAGGAGAGCGTGCGGCCGCGGCCGCGGGGACGATCCACCGGGGTGACGACGAGCGTCGGCCGATGCGCGCTCGCCGCGAGCCGCTCGAGGACCGCGACCGCGAAGTCCGAGGTGCCGATGAAGACGGTGCGCACCGCTCAGGGTCTAGGCGTCGGGATCCTCGGCGTCCTCGTCGGCGGCGGGGCTGTAGCTGGTTCCCTCGCGCAGCGCCCGCAACGCCCCCTTGCGCTGGTCGCGCGGGGAGCGATCGAGGATCAGGACGCCGTCGAGATGGTCGATCTCGTGCTGGAGCACGCGCGCCTCGAGCCCCGAGGCCTCGAGCAGCAGCGGCTCGCCGCGGACGTCCCGGCCGCGCACGCGGGCGTGCAGGGGGCGCTCGACGTCGACGCCGATCCCGGGCAGGCTCAGGCATCCCTCCTCGGCGACCGCGAGCTCGTCGGAGACCCACTCGAGCTCGGGGTTGGCGACCGCGGTCGGGCGCGCGTCGGGGCCCGCCTGGAAGACCAGCAGGCGGCGAAGGACGCCGAGCTGCGTGGCGGCCAGCCCAACGCCCATCGCGTCGTGCATGATCGCCACCATGCGCTCCGCCTCCCGGGCGAGCTCATCGCCGAACTCGCCCACGTCGGAGGCCCGCGAGCGCAGCACCGGGTCGCCGAAGGTACGGACCTCGGCCAGCGCCGCCGCCCTGCGCTCGCGCTCGGCGTCGGTCAGCCCGTCGCCGGTCGCCGCCTCGACCTCGGTCGTCTCGACCTCGTGTTCGGCCGTCTCGCTCATCGATTCGAGTGTATTGGCGGCTACTGAGCGTCGACGTCCACCGAGATCCGCAACTCGCGCAGTTCGCGAGCGGTGGCGGCGGTGTCCACCACGTCGCGGACGGCGGCGACCGCGGCGGCCCGATCGCCGGCCTTGACCAGGAGCTGGCGGCGCTCGCGGCCGCGGAGCCGAAAGCGTGGCGCCGGGCCGAGGGCGGCCGCGCCGGCGGGCAACGACCGGTCGAGCCCGGCGCGCAGGCGCTCCGCGGCCGCCCGCAGGCGCTCGGGGTCGACGCCAGCGAGCTCGACCCTGATCAGGTGCGAGAACGGTGGATAACCGAGCTCACGGCGGCGCTCGAGCTCGCCGGCGAGGAACCCGGCGGCATCGTGCGCCGCCGCGTGACGGATCGCGGCCGCCCCGGGCGCCAGCGTCTGGACCAGCACCCGTCCCCCGCGCTCGCCCCGACCGCTGCGCCCGGCGAGCTGAGCGACGAGGGCGAACGTGCGCTCCTCGGCGCGAAAGTCGGGAAAGCGCAGGGTCGCATCGGCATCGATGACGACGGCGAGCACGACGTCGGGAAAGTCGTGGCCCTTGGCCACCATCTGGGTCCCGACCAAGAGGCCGGATGGCGCCGCCTCGAACTCGCGCAGGATCTCCAGATGAGCGTCCCGGCGCTTGGCGGAATCCGAGTCGAGCCGGAACACTGGCAGCGGCGCCGCGAGCTCCTCGAGCAGCCGCTCGACCCGTTCGCTGCCGGACCCGGCACGAGCGAGCGTGGTCGAGCCGCAGGCGGGACATGACTCGGGCGGCCGTTCGCGGTGACCGCAGTGGTGGCAGTGCAGGCCGCTCTCGCGGTGCAGGACGAGCGACACGTCACAGTCGACGCACCGCCACACGCGACCGCACTCGCGACACGAGAGGTGGAGCGACCAGCCGCGGCGGTTGACCATCACGATGCCCTTGCCCTCCCGCTCGCGAAGCTCGCCGAGCGCCGCCCGGGTGCGGGGCGCAAGCGGGCCCTCGCGCCCATCGCGGCCGCGCATGTCGATCACCTCGACCTCGGGCAACGGCCGCCCGTCGACGCGACGAGGGAGCTCGAGCCGCTCGAGCTCGCACCAGCTCTCCGGCCTCGGGGTCGCCGAGCCGAAGACCGCGACCGCGCCGGCCTCGGCAGCGCGGCGTCGAGCGACCTCGCGGGCGTCGTAGCGCGGATCGCCGTCCTGCTTGTAGGAGGGATCGTGTTCCTCGTCGCAGACGATCACCCCCAACCCCGAGATTGGCGCGAACGCGGCCGAGCGCGGCCCGACGCAGATCCGCGCCTCGCCGCAGCGCAGCCGGTGCCACTCGTCGCGCCGCTGCCCGGCTGCGAGGCGTGAGTGCAGGACCGCGACCCGATCGCCGAAGCGCGAGTCGAAGCGCGACAGCGCCTGCGGCGTCATCGCGATCTCGGGGACGAGCACGATCGCGCCGCGGCCGCGCTCCAGCGCCGCCTCCGCGGCGGCCAGGTAGACCTCGGTCTTGCCCGAACCGGTGACCCCGTGAAGCAGTAGCTCGCCGCCGTCGCCGTCGACGGCGGCGACGATCCGCTCCACCGCGGCGCGCTGGGCGGCGTCGAGCCGCACGCGAGCGGCCGGGGCCCCGATCCGCGCCGCCGCCGGGCGTCGCTGGGTTTGGCGCTCGCCGAGCCGGACGAGGCCGCGGCGCTCGAGCCGCCGCAGCACCTCGCGGCCGATTCCTGCCGCGGCCAGGTCCGCGGACCGCAGCTCGCACCCGGCGTCGCGGAGCATTTCCAGGGCCCGGCGCTGGCGTCGGCCCAGGCCGGCGGGCGACTCGAGGGCCGCCGGCGCGCGGGCGGTCGCCTCCACCACCGACTCGCTACGAGCCCGGATCTGCCCGCGGGCGCTCGCGGTCCCGGGTGGCAGGACCAGCTCGAGCCCCCGGGCAGGGGTCGAGCAGTACTCGCGCGCGACCCAGAGCCCGAGCCCGATCAGCTCGGGCGGCGCGCCGGCCTCGAGCGCCTCGACCGGCTCCGCGAGGCGCTCCGGTGGCAGGGAACTGCGCTCGGCGAGGTCGACGACGACGCCGAACACCCGCCGGCTGCCGAACGGGACCAGGAGCACCGTGCCGACGCCGACGTCGCCGAAATGCTCGGGCAGGCGGTAGTCGAAGGGGCCGCGCAGCGCGCGCGCGGTGGTCAGCGGCTCGACCTTGGCGATCGACATCGCCGGCGACGGTACGGGCTGACCCGGACGCGCGGCCGGCGACCGGCCGAATCGCCGCTCAGCGGCTCAAGAACCGGTCCACGACATCCGTGAACAGGTTCCGCGTTGAATCAGGTCCCGTCAGTTGGGGCGCAGTAGGCTTCGCGCGTGGCCCCGAAGCTGCATCCGGGCGAGCGAATCCTCTACGAGGGCCACCCGTCCTGGCGCGCGATCCTCGATTTCTACGTCAAGGGGATCATCGCCACCGCTCTGATCTGCCTGATCGTCGCGCTCGCGACCGGGGTAATCGGCGACGAGACCGACAAAGGCCTGGTGACGATCATTGCCGTGGTCGGCGTCGCGCTCACGATCCTGATCGGGTTCGTCAAGCGGGTGGCGACCAGCTACACGATCACCGACCGGCGGCTTCACATCAAGCGGGGGATCGTCTCGCGAACGATCCAGGAAACGCGGCTGGAGCGGGTCCAGAACGTCAACTACCACCAGACCGTGCTCCAGCGGATGCTGCAGGTAGGCGATGTCGACTTCGACACCGCCGCGGGCGACGACTACAACTTCGTCTTCAGCGGCGTGGCCGAGCCGGCCGACGTGGTCCACATGGTCGACTCCGCCACCCATCACGGCGACGCCGAGGGCCTCGGCGTCGCCTCCACCCGGCGGCCCGCTCAGGCCCCGCCCCCTGCCTGACCGTCAGGCGGGCTGCTCGACCGGCTGACCGAGGCCGGCCGCCTCCCGCAGGGCCGCGGCGCGGTCGGTCCGCTCCCAGGTGAAGTCGTGGTCGTCGCGGCCGAAGTGGCCGTATGCCGCGGTCTTCTGGAAGATCGGCCGATGCAGGCGCAACTCCTCGCGGAAGGCGCCCGGGCGGAGGTCGAAGTGCTCTGAGACGAGCCGCGCGATCTCGACGCGGGAGATCTTCTCGGTCCCGAACGTCTCGACCATCACCGAGACCGGGTGCGCGACGCCGATCGCGTAGGCGACCTGGACCTCGCAGCGGTCCGCGAGCCCGGCCGCGACGACGTTCTTGGCCACCCAGCGGGCCGCATAGGCGGCCGAGCGATCCACCTTCGAGGGGTCCTTGCCGGAAAACGCCCCGCCACCATGACGGGCCATGCCGCCGTACGTGTCGACGATGATCTTGCGGCCTGTGAGTCCGGCGTCGCCCACCGGGCCGCCGATCACGAACCGCCCGGTCGGATTGACGAGGAAGTTCTGCTTCGTGTTCAGCTTGCGCTCGTCATAGAGCTCGGCCGGGAGGATCGGGTGCAGTACGTGCTCCCAGACATCGGGGCGGATCAGCGTCTCGGTGTCGAGCCCGTCCTTGTGCTGGGTCGAGATCAGAACCTTCTCGACCTCGATCGGCCGGCCGCTCTCGTAGCGGATCGTGACCTGGGTCTTGCCGTCGGGTCGCAGGTAGGGCATCACGTCGCCCTTGCGGACCTCGGCGAGCCTATGGGCGAGCTTGTGGGCGAGCGCGATCGGCATCGGCATCAGCTCCGGCGTCTCCCGGGTCGCGTAACCGAACATCATCCCCTGGTCGCCCGCCCCGGCGACGTCGAGCTCGTCGTCATCGGCGGGGTCGGTTCGCGACTCCAGCGCCTGGTCGACCCCCTGGGCGATGTCGGGCGACTGCTTGTCGATCGCGTTGATCACCGCGCAGGAGTTGGCGGAGAACCCGAGGTCGGCGTCGGTATAGCCGATCTTGCGGATCGTCTCGCGCGCGATCTCGGGAATGTCGACCCAGGTCTCCGTCGAGATCTCGCCGGAGACCACCACGAGCCCGGTGTTGACGAGGGTCTCGCAGGCGACGCGACCGCCCTCGTCGTCCGCGAGCACGGCGTCGAGGACGCCGTCGGAGATCTGGTCGGCGACCTTGTCGGGATGGCCCTCGGTGACCGATTCGGAGGTGAACAGGTATCCGTCGTCGGCGAGCTTCTCGTTCATCAGCGCTGCAGGTTAGTCGGAAGGCGGCGCGGCCGACTCCGACTCGCCGCCGTTCGGGCTCGCCTCGGAGAGGAGCAGCCGAGCGTCGGTCGAGAGCAGCTCGTCGTCGCTGGTGACCGCGAGCCCGAGCGCCTCCAGGCGACGAAACTCGGCCGCGAAGGTCGCGTAGACCGGATCCTCGGCGAGGCCCAACTGTTCGCCGAGGTCGACCAGACCGCCGAGATCGAGGTAGGCGATCAGCGAGACCTCGTCCTCGAAGTCTGCGGTCGCCCGCTCGTAGAGCTCGGCCTGGTCGAGCCCACCTTCCCCGGAGACCAACTGCTCGATCCCGGCGGGATCGGTGGCGATCGCCGCGATGCCGTCGAAGACCGCGTAGGTGAGCTCGACCGTGGGCGAGATCCCCAGGGTGCGCGCCTCGACATCGCCGATTTGCTGCTGGCCGAACACGGGGGCCTGCGGGTTGCCCGCTCCGAGCGCCTCGATCAGCGGCACCTGCAGCGAGGCGAGCGCCCGCTGGGCATCCTCCATGTCGACATCGTCGGCGACGAACGCGAGGAAGGGGATCGCGGGGCCGGGGTCCGCGGGCCGCCCGAGCGCGAACGCCGCCTCGCCACCGAGCGCGTCGAGCAACTCGCCCTCGACGTCCGCCTGGTCCTCGCGCCTCAGGCTCCGGACCAGGTCCTCGAAGCCGGCGGCGATCTCCGGCGCCTGGGCGGCGGCCTGGGCGAGCAGGGAGCGCACGGTCGTCCGCGGCGCGCCGATCCCCACGTAGCCGAGCGAATCTGCGGCGAGCCGTTCTGCGAGCGCCGGCTCGAAGGCCGGGAAGGCGGCGAAGAAGCCGGGCAAGGACGCGGCGCGCTCGGGGTCGAGCGCGCTGCGCACCGAGACCTCCAGCCCCTCCGTGGTCGCGGCGAGCGCAGCGCTCGCGCCCCGGGTGGCGCCGGGCGCGAGCAGCGGCGTCAGGGTGCCCAGCGTGCCCCGGTTGCGCGCGATCAGGGCCGCGACCCCGTCCTCGGACACGTACGCGTCGGCGAACCGGTGCTCCGGGAGATCGTCGCGCAGCTCGACGGCGGTCTCCTCGTCGGCCAGCGACTCGGTCTCCTCGGGGCCGGTCGCGGCATCGATCACCGCCTGGACCCCAGCCCGCGGCCCAATCGCGAGGAAGCCCTCCACCTGCGCGGTGGCGAGCCCGCGGCCGTCGACGGTCAGCTCGACACCGTGGTAGTCGGCGGTCTCGGGAGCGCCGGCGGAGATCGCGTCCGCAAACTCGGTCGCGCCCTCGCCGTCGGAGACCTCGAGCAACTCGACCTCCTGTGCCCGCGTGGCGCCGCCGATCACCGCCACCGCGACCTCCCCCCCGAACCAGGGCCGCACCTCGCGCTCGAAGTCGAGCCGCCCGCCGATCGCGCCGGGGAGCCGGCTCAGGGCCCGGGTTGTGATCTGGCCGCTGAACGTGGGCACCCGGTCGGCGATGTCCGCGGCGAGCTCGTACTGGTCGGTGTCGGGATCGAGGTTGAGGTGCAGATATGCGAGCGCGTCGGCCGGTACCAGCTCCTCGGCGTTGTCGGCCGGCGGGCAGGAGTCTCCGCCCGGGAGCTGGCACGGCAGGCTGGGCACCGCGAGGCCGAAGAACAGTCCGAGAACCATCATCACCCCGATCGCCGCCACCAGCCGGCGGCGGGCCAACGTCGACAGCCCACCCCAGAAGCCGGCGAGCCCGGCGGCGAGCGACCGCGGCAGGCGGGCGATCGCGCCTCCGGCCCTGGCCGCGACGCCGCCCTCGCCGCCGGCGGCGCGCAGATGCCTCGCGGCGGAGGCCAGGGCCCTTCCTGGTTTCGGG
>JAJNAZ010000014.1 GCA_021155855.1 Solirubrobacterales bacterium | reverse complement strand
CATATCCAGCACCTCGAGCGCTATCGCGCACGCGAGCGGGTTGCCGCCGAACGTGCTGCCGTGCTGGCCGGGTTTGAACAGACCGAGCACCTCGTCGGAGCCGACGACCGCGGAAATCGGGACGATCCCGCCGCCGAGCGCCTTGCCGACGAGCAGCAGGTCGGGCATGACTTCCTCGTGGTCGCATGCCCACATCCGCCCCGTTCGGCCAAGCCCCGACTGAATCTCATCGGCGATCATGAGCACGTTGGCGCGGGCGCAGAGCCCCTGCGCTCCAGTGAGATAGCCGTCGGGCGGGATGATCACGCCCCCCTCGCCCTGGATCGGCTCGACGAGAAACGCGACCGTGTCGTCGTCCAGCGCGGCCTCGAGTGCCGCCAGGTCGCCGAACGGGATGCTCTCGAACCCCGGCGTGTACGGCCCGAAATTTGAATGCGCCGCGGCGTCGTCGGAGAACGAGACGATGGTCGTCGTACGCCCGTGGAAGTTGCCCCGGCAAACGACGATCTTCGCCCGGCCGGGCGCGACCCCTTTGACCTCGTAGCCCCACTTGCGAGCCGCCTTGATCGCCGTTTCGACTGCTTCGGCGCCGGTGTTCATCGGCAGGACCCGTTGCGTCGAGGACGCCGCGGCGAGTGCCCGACAGAACTCGCCGAGGCGGTCGTTGCGGAAGGCGCGGCTTGTGAGCGTCAGCCGCTCGAGCTGCTCACGCGCCGCCGCCACCAGACGCGGGTGACGATGGCCGAAGCTCAGCGCCGAGTAGGCCGACAGCGCGTCGAAATAGCGGCGCCCGTCGATGTCCTCAACCCAGGAGCCCTCGCCGTGACTGAGGACGACCGGCAGTGGGTCGTAGTTGCGCACGACGTAGTCGTCCTCGAGATGCGCGGCTTCCACAACCTGGCTCGCGCTCCGAGTCGTCTCCACGAGGGGGACTCTAGGGCGACCCGGCCCGCGGCGCGGGCGCCTCGTAGGCAAGCCGGCACGGATCGCCGCCCGGAGTCTGCGCAACCGCGGCGAGACCGTCGTGACGATCCCCTGGGTCGGGCACGACCCGGTGGGCAAGTCGCCCTGCGCCCAGCGCGTGACGGCCTCGTTTCTCACCGACCCGAGCGCGCCGGACACGGCTTGCGTCGCTCGGCTCAGGCCGCCGCGCCTACGGTGACGACGCCGATGGGTGCGTCCGCTCGTCATGCGCGGCTGGTCTAGCGCTGCCCTGCACGGTCGGTTCGCAAATGGGGGCAATGCGAGCTGGCAGAGCTCGTGCCGGGCGCCGGCCACGTGATCGCCGCCAGAAGCGCGCACTACATCCAGCTCGACCAACCCAGACTGGTGACCCGCGAGATCCGCCGAGTGGTCAGAGCGGCGCGCAGGGGCCCGGGGTCGTTTCGCTCGCACGCCCAGGGGTAGACGCGAGGAGTGACCTCGGCCGCCTTGAGCTCCCGGCGAATGACGCCGCTCGAGCCGGTGGTCGTGCGGATCGAGTCGCTGAGCGCGCTCGACGGGCCGGCGAAGGCGATCGGCGAGCGTGTTCGCGGTGCGCTCGACCGTGGCGCGCTTAAGGATGCGCTCAGCGGGACCCAACTCGGACACGCCCTGCATCCGTTGCTCACCGACGTGGTGATCGGATCATTCCTCAGCGCGTCGCTGCTCGACTTGCTCGGAGGCGGTGAGAACGACGGGGCAAGCGAGCGCCTGATCGCGGTCGGCATCGCCGCCTACGGACCCACGGCGCTGACCGGGGTCAACGATTGGGCCGATACCGAGCCGGCCGACGACGCAGTGCGTCGGGCAGGCCTCGTGCACGCGGCGGTCAACAGCGCGGCACTCTCGCTCTACACCGCCTCGCTGGTGGCGCGCCGTCGCGGTTCACGACGCAAGGGCGCGCTGCTGGGGGCGGTCGGGGCGGCGATGCTCGGGGCGGCCGCCTACCTCGGTGGGCACCTTACGCTCGCGAAGGGCGTCGGCCCCGATCAGACGGTGTATGACCCCGGCCCGCGCGACTGGACACCGGCCGCAGAGTCCTCCGCGTTGACCGAAGGGCAGCCGACCCGTGTCGTCGTCGACGATACGCCGGTACTGCTGGTGCGGCGTGGCGCCGGGGTGCTCGGAATCCACGACCGCTGCTCGCACCGGGGCTGCTCGCTCAGCGATGGCGATGTCGAGGGAGAGCAGATCGTCTGCGCCTGCCACGGCTCGCGCTTCGATCTCGGCGACGGCTCGGTCCGCCGCGGTCCAGCGACAGCCCCTCAGCCCGCCTTCGAGGTACGCGATCAAGACGGCCTGATCGCGATCCGCCTGCTGGCGCCAAGCTCGGACTGAGTCCGGGGCCGACCTACCCCTTGTGCAGGTCGACTTCGAGCGCCGAGTGGTCGCTGAGCCCCTGGTCGCGCCATGCATGGTGGTAGGTGGCTGACGTGGGACGAAGCTCCTCCGATGCGAACAGGTGATCCAGACGCCAGCCGCCGTCGTGGCCGGCGATGCGCCGCCAAGTCCAGCTCGGCTCGCGCCGGGCATACCCGTGCAGGGCTCGGAACGCGTCGCGGTAGCCGAGATCCCGCAGGCCCGGGACGAGGCCGAGCTCGGCCTCGTCCCACTCGGATCCGCGCTCTGGCCGTAGGCGCCCCCGGGAGTCGCGGGCGAACGAGATCACCTCGCCGTCGGGAAGCTCGCGGCGGGGGGTGTTTAGGTCACCGCAGAGCACACGCGGGCCGCGCGGTGCGGTCGCCAGGCGGTCGCGGATCGCCTTCAGTGTTCGAACCTTGATCCAGCCGTTGGCAGCGTTCGGGACATGGACGCAGTGGAGCTCCACCGGACCCGTGGCCACGGATGACGTTACTGCTGCCAGGGCGGTCTCCGGCCAAGGCACAGGCGGCGTCGAGGCATCCGCGAGCGGCGCGCGCGAGCCCAGGAGCACGCCGGTGCGGCGCCTGGCCGCCGGCACCCGGGCCGGGTCGGCGCGATCCAGGGATGTCCGCACGTCCGCCATACCGATCGTCTCGAGCGCAGCCCTCCACGATCGAAGCGTGCGCTCGGTGACCTCTTGGAGTGCGACCACGTCGGGCTCGCGCCCGGCGAGTGCAACGGCCTGCTCGGCGAGACGCGAACTGCGCCGGGCCACGTTCCAGGTCACGATCCGCACCCGACGAGCCTACGTCCCCGCCCGCCGTCCGTCGAAGCGATGCTGAGCCACGCCCGGGCTCAAACCTCGAGGCGCGACTCCTCGAGATCGAGCTCGCGTTCGATTCGGTGCATCACGTCGTTGCTGATCTCACCCTCGTTTCGCAGCGTGACCAGGGCTTGGCGCTGCGCCGCGTAGAGCTCGCGCATCAGATGCTGGTATGCGAGCGAGCGGTCCTCGACGCCATCGTCGTCCTCGATCTTGCCGGCCCGCACCTTGACCCGCCGCTGGCGAAACTCATACAGGCCCCGGAGGCGATCGATCGTGTCATCGCGGGTCCACTCCTCGATCGCAAGCTCGTCGAGCCGCTCCAGTGCCGCGTGCGACGCAACCCATCGGCCGCGCAACTCCTCGGCCTCCTCCTCGGAGCTGTCCTGCTCCACACCCAGGCGCCGGATCAGGTACGGCAGGGTAAGGCCCTGCCCGACCACGGTGACGAGGATCAATGTGAAGGTGATGAACAGGATCAGGTCGCGGTCCGGGAGGGGCGCGCCGGCGTCGGTCTCGAGCGGCAGCGCCAGCGCGGCGGCGAGCGACACCGCCCCACGCATCCCCGACCACGCGGCGACGATCCGCACCCGAGCGCCGACTCGCCGCACGCGCTGCTCGGCCCGCCGATCGAGCGCTCGGACCAGGTAGGGCGCCGTGAACATGAACAGGAAGCGGGTGCCGATCACCGCCGCGCAGACGAGCGCCGAGTAGCCGAGCAGCTCGCCGGTCGTGTAGGCGTCGAGGCCCTCGGTGATCACCGGCAGCTGCAGCCCGATAAGGATGAACAGCGTCGCGTTGAGGAGGAAGACGAGGATCTGCCAGAGGGCGGTGCTCTGCAGCCGCGTCTCGGGGATGAGCAGCTCGGGGGCACGCCAGCCGAGATAGACGCCGGCTGTGACCGCCGCGAGGACGCCCGATAGCCCCAGTTCGTCCGCCGGGATGAATGCCGCGTAGGCGGTTAGCAGCGAGATCGTGAGCTCGGTCGGCGCGTCGTCGATCCGGCGCCGGATCTCGGCGACGACATAGCCGACCACGAGCCCGATCGCGATTCCGCCGGCGGCTGCGCCGATGAACTCGAGTCCCGCGTCGAGCGCCGAGAAGCTGCCGCCCACCGCGGCGCCCACCGCCACCCGATAGGCGACGAGCGCGGTCGCGTCGTTGACCAGGCTCTCGCCCTCGATCACGTTGACGATCCGACGTGGGGCTCCCAGCTGGCGCATGATCGCGGTGGCGGCCACCGGATCGGTCGGTGAGACGATCGCGCCGAGGGCAAAGGCCAGCGGCCAGGAGAGCCCGATCACCTCGCGGGCGATCACGGCGACGACAACGGTCGTCAGCAGCACGAGGCCGATCGACGCCATCGAGATCGGGCGCACCTCGCTGCGCAGCGCCCGCAGGTCGGAGAAGAAGGCGGCGGCGTAGAGCAACGGCGGCAGGAAGATGACGAGCACCAGGTCCGGCTCCAGCTCGATCTCGGGGATGCCGGGAATCAGCCCGACCACCAGGCCGCCCAGCACGAGCGGGATCGGATACGGCACCGACAGCCGGCGCGCGACCGAGTTCAGGCCAGCGACCAGGACGAACAGCACCGCGAGGACGATCTCGAAGTTCTCCACGGCGGGATTGTCGCCTCCGACGCGGTTCCGCGAGATCGCGCTCGGCCATGCTCGATCTAATCCCGCAGCTCGACACCGCCCGCCCGCCCGCAACCTCGCACATCGCCGAGCACCAGAACGCGGTCAACAGGCTCAAGGGAACGCAGGTTCCCGCTTCCGAGCGATGCGTCCCCGCCCGAACGTTTGTTTGGATGGTCTCCGAGCGGGTAGATTAGAGGCAAGGCAGCATTGCTTCGCCGAATCGCGAGGCAACCTGCCCTTCGGCTGGGAGCAAAGGGGCGAGCGTGACCGATGGTCACCTCGCACGGCCCAGACGAGATTCCTCAAAGACTGGAGAACGCACCTTATGGAAGCAGGAACCAAGACCGGTGCCGTACGCACCGACTCAGTTCGTCACACCGGCGTCGTCCGCCGCTTGGCGACCGAGACCAAGCAGGCCTTCAAGACCACCGAGTTTTGGGCCATGGTCGGCGTCGTCGTGGCGATCCTCGTCAGCGCAGCCGCAATCAACGGCGGTGACACCGGCGGGACCGACGAGTTCATCGCCCGCCAGGCATGGCTCTACGTCGCGATCGTCGCCGGCGCCTATTTCATCAGCCGAGGTCTGGCCAAGTCCGGATCGAGCGACCCCTACACCGAGACGCACGACGACAGCAACGGGAGTCGTCACTAGGACCGCGAAGCGGGCGCAGGCGATCAGCCGGCGCACGTCGTACGCAGACCGGCCGGGAGCCTTCAGGGCCCTCGGCCGGTTCTCGATAACGAGGCAACAATCGAAGGGATATAGACCCATGGCCGCACAGACAAAGACCCAGCGCCAAGCAGCCGCCAAGAAGGCCGCTGCGACACGTAAGCGAAACTCCGCCAGGCAAAGCGGTGAAACCGCCAAGGCCTCCGCTCGCCGGACAAGGAGTTCCGCGCGGGGCACCGGGCGCGCCGCGCGAACGACGGCCAAGCAGGCTGCCCGCGCAGCCGCACGTCGCGCCGAGGCCGAGACAACCCGTCTCGGGGCCGTCGCCCACCAAGCCGAGCGCGTCGCTTTGATCCCCGTCGGCGCCGCGCTCGAGGCGCGCGACCGAGTGACGAACACGGTTCGTACCTACAGCAACACCCAGCTCACTCGCCGGGAGCTGAATCGATTCGAGCGACGGGGTGCCAAGGCGCTCGGCCGCACGCGTCGCACAGTCGAGCGTCAGACCAAGCACGTTCAAGGCAGCGTCGAGGGTCTCGCGAATGATGTGCAATCGAGCACCAGGGCCGGGTTCTGAGCCTCAGTTAGGCGGTCCTCAGCATCTGCAGAGGAGAGGCCCGGGTTACGCGGGCCTCTCTTCGTGCGTACAGGGGGCAAGCGCCTTTGACTAGCCGTCTGAACTGTGGTCTCGTCAGCGCCCGTGGACGCTCTGCGGAGCGCATCTTCGGGTAGCTGCAGCCCATGGCGCGAGTCCGGGAGGTCATCAAGCGGACCCTGAAGTCGTTTTACGACGACCAGATGACGCACCACGCGGCGGCGCTCACCTACTACTCCCTGATGTCTCTGTTCCCGGCGGCGCTGATGGGCGTCTCGTTGCTCGGCCTGCTCGGCCAGTACCCGCAGACCTACGATGCGATCATCGGCTACCTGCGCGACGTCGCCCCGGACTCGACCGTGGGGGCCGTCGACGCGGCGCTGCGTAGCGCGTTTCGCAGCAAGGGGCTTGCGGCGACCACGCTCGCGATCGGCGCGATCATCGCTATTTATGGAGCCACGGGGGTGCTGGAGGCCGCCCGACGCGCGATGAACGTCAGCTTCGAGGTCGAGCATGGGCGGGGCTTTCTCCAGCGCAAGAAGACCGACCTGATCTCGAGCCTCATCCTCGGGTCGCTCGTCCTGCTGACACTGGTCCTCGTCTTCGTCGGGGGCGACTTCGCGGCCGACCTGCTCGGCTTCATCGGCCTCGGGTCGACCGCCGCGGATGTCTGGGAAATCGCTCGCTGGCCAGCCGCCGGGTTTGCGGCGATGCTCGCGTTCTCTTGGCTCTACTACGTCACTCCCGATGTCAGGCAGCGTGGGTTCAGATCGGTTACCCCGGGAGCGGCCGCGGGTGTCCTGCTCTGGCTCCTGGCTTCCGCGGGCTTCTCTCTTTACGTCTCGAATCTAGGCAATCTCAATGCCACCTATGGGTCGTTCGCGACGGCCATCGTCCTGGTGTTCTGGCTCTGGCTGACGAACATCGCACTGCTCTTCGGCGCCGAGCTCAATGCCGAGATAGAGCGCGAGAAGGAGCTCGCCGAGGGAGTACCGGCCGCGGAGACCCTGCGACTGCCGGAGAAGGGCTAGCG
Organism: Solirubrobacterales bacterium; assembly: GCA_021155855.1. Taxonomy (GTDB): domain Bacteria; phylum Actinomycetota; class Thermoleophilia; order Solirubrobacterales; family 70-9; genus WHSW01. Next base: position 81,254 of record JAJNAZ010000014.1, on the reverse strand, counting down.
CCCTCAGGCAGGGATTCATCGTCGCGTTCGGATTCACGAAGGAACCAAAGTCACCTACGTCGGCGAGGCGGGCGATAAGGGGCCGCGGGCCGCCAACGTCCGGGTCGCCTGAGGTGCCTCGCAAACGCAATCGGCGGGCCCACACTGCCTGCCTGGCCGAGTCGAGGTTGGAAAGCCGGACCCGTGGAGTTGGCGTGAAAGATCAGGACCTATCGAACTGAGCACCAACCGAGGAGAACGATGAATTGACGATCACGGCAGACCAACTCGTGGGAGCCGCGCAGGACCTCGGTCAGGAGGAGTTCACCCGAGCCGACATCGCCAATCGGCTCGGCGTCGAGAAGCCCGAACTCAAGCAGGCCTTCGCCCAGGCCCGCAAGGCCGGTCGGGTCGAGAAGGTCCGCGACGACGAGGAGAACACGGGTCACTTCCGGCTCACCTGAGCCGGCCCGGCGCGACGATCCGCGCCGTGCCTGACGCTCGCGTGCGCCGTCGCGACGAGCGTTTCGTTTCTGCTCAAACGCGCGGGACCGGCGGAGCCTCGGAGCCCGCGACGCGAGCAGACGGCTTTCGTTGGGCGCAGCGGCTAGCGGTACTTATCGATCAGCAGCCGGGCCATCGATTTGGCTCGCGCCGCGGCGTCGAGATCGCCCTCGACGGCCTGAACGATCGACCCCTTCATCAGGATGTGCCACGAGCGCGCGAACGAGGATGGATCGCGAAGGCCGGCCTCTTCGGCAAGACGACTGACCACCGCGCGGATGTTCTCCAGATGACGCACGCTCGCGCTTCCGACCGGGTGGGCCGGGCCCATCTCCAGCATGACGTTGATGAACGCGCAGCCCTCGAAGTCCTCGCGATGAAACCACTCGTCGAAGAGATCGAAGATCGCGAGCAATTGTTGCTCCGGCTCCGAGCCCCGTCCTCTCGCCTCGGCCTCGACCCAGTCCCGGGTCCAGCGTTGCTCGCGCTCCTCAAGCAAGGCGACCACGAGGTCGTCCTTGGAGGGGAAATGCCGATACAGCGTCGCCTTCGCCACGCCGGCGCGCTCAATGACCTCATCGACCCCGACGTCGCGAACTCCGCGGGCCGCGAACATCGCGTAGGCCGTCTCGACCAGACGTTCACGGGCTGGTCTGCGTCCGCGCTTCGTCGCGATGCTTGGCTCTTGCTCGGGCATCAATGTTCATCATAGCCCTAGACAGACCGGTCTGTCTAGGCTATAGTCTGCGTCTAGGAGGGCATTCGCCCCGAGGCTTGGTCCGCACCCCTGTCGTACTGAGCAGCGCCGCCTGACTTCCTCAATGCTGTCGCACGACCCAGGAGGTCATAGCGTGTCCTCATCACATCCGTTTCTGACGATCGACGCCGAGCATCAATCCGACGCTTACGTCGTTCGGATCACCGGGGAACTCGACCTCTTAGGGTGCCCCGACGTCGAACTCGCGCTCGAGCAGGCCGATCAAACGGAAGCCGACCGAATCATCGTCGACTTGGAGGAGCTGACCTTCATCGACTCGATCGGCATACGGACCCTGCTGCAGGCGAGTCGTCGATCGGCGGGCAACGGAAACCGTCTACAGCTAACTCGTGGCAAGGGACACCCGGCCAAGATGTTCCGGCTGACGGGGCTCGACGAGGTGTTACCACTCACCGATCCCTGCCTGCGCCCCGCCGTCCACGACGCCACATGGCGTTGAGAGATACAACCCCCCGCCGGGCTGTCCGCCGGGCGGGCTCTGAGCCGATGGCGATCGCCGAACGGCCTCGGTCGGCCAGCCGACCCGACCGCCGTCGAGCAGATGCCAGGCGACACGAGGACGATTTGTTTCAGGCGTTCGCCGCGACACGGTCGCCCGATCTGCGTGAGGATCTCGTGCGGCGCCTGATGCCCCTGGCCAAGTCGCTCGCGCTCCGCTACCGGCGTCAAACCGAGCCGCTTGACGACCTCGTGCAGGTGGCGAGCCTCGGCCTCGTGAAGTCGATCAACGGCTTCGATCCCTCGCTTGGTTTCCCGTTCAGGGCCTACGCCACGCCGACGATCCTCGGCGAGCTCCGACGCCATTTCCGCGATCACGTCTGGAACCTTCGCCTACCGCGAGGGCTGCAGGAGCTGACGATGAAGATCAATCGGGGGACCGACGACTTGTCTGACGAACTCGGGCGCCCTCCGACCCCGACCGAGATCGCGGAGCATCTTGACGTCACGGTCGAGGACGTGCTCGACGGAATCGAGGCCGGTCACGCCCGACGCACACACTCGCTCGACGCACCGAGTTCAGGGGACGAGGGGTCGCTGGCGCTAGTAGAGACGCTCGGCGGAACCGAAGCGGGCTATGACCGGGTCGAGGCCGAGGCGGCGGCCGCCGGGGCCAAGCTCGACGAGCGCGAGTGGCAAGTGCTGCGCCTGCGGTTCGTCGATCATTTGCCCCAACGCGAGATCGGGATGAAGTTGGGGGTCTCGCAGATGCAAATCTCACGCATCAGCCGCCGCGCGCTCGGCAAGCTTCTGACCGCGGTCCGCGGCGAGCAGGCCGACGATTTGATCAACGCCGCGGCCTGAGCAAGCACCCTGGTCGAGCGCAGAGGGGACGAGGAAGGGACAATCCGATGGCCGATCCCCCAGCACCTCGGGAGCACGGGCTCCGCGCGGGCATCACCGACGCCCTCGTCGCCGTTTGGATCCGCTACTCAGGCAAGCGCCCCGTCGCCGCGCGAACGGAGATCCGCGACAACGTCATCACCTGTGTGCTCGTCGATGCCGTGGGCGACTATGACGTGGGACTGATCGCGGCGGAGACGCCGGGCGCCGGCAGGCTCAGGTCGGCCGCCTACAAGAGCGACGCCGCCACGATGGTCGCAAACCTGACCGGCCGGCGCGTGACCTCGTTCCTCAGCAGCCACGACCCTGACACGGACGTTGCCACCGAGACCTTCACGCTCGAGCGAAGGTTCTTCTCATAAGCACCACGTCAGGTGAAGCTTCGAGCCCCGAGTTCCTGAGGCTTCAGGCGAGGTGTCCTCGTCCCGCCCCTCGCCGCGATGACGGAGTTTTGACGAGTGCGCTCACCGGACCGGCGGCGTGACGTAGTCGGAGAGGAACTCCCGCAGGCGGCGCAGGAACAGGTTGCGGCCCGGCGCCGCGAGCAGCGGGTCGAGATGGCTCTGCTCGGGCGCGCTGTCGACCAGCAGCGCCTCGCGCTCGCTTGTCCTCGCCCGCGCCACCCGTCGCCGTGCGCCGAGCAAGATCTCGCCACCCGTCAGGTCGGTCTGGAAGGCGTAGATCGGACGTTGATCTCCTCGGTGTGCTCGAGGCGGAGGCCGAGGAAGCGCGCGACGTCGTTCATACGCATCTGATCCGCCCCGTTGGTGTCGATGGTCAGCCGCCGCGGGAAGTACCACTCGACGCCGTTGCCGGGTTCGCGCCCGAGCATCCGCGCGAGCCGGGCGACCGGGGTGACGCCGCCGTCCACCCATTCACGCGGGCTCCCCGCTGCCGCGAGGCCGCCGGCGTTGACGTGGAGCAGCCTGAGGTCATCCGGGGAGGTATCGCGGTCGAATGCGTGCCCGAGCAGGGCGCGGTTGGTGACCGGGAGCCCCGGGTCGAAGACATCCGGCAAGAGTGGGAAGGCCTGCAGGGCGGCGGCGTTCTCCGTGGGGGCGAGTCGTGCGTGGTAGCCGCCGATCTCACCGAACAACCCGGCCGATTCGGCAACCCCGAGGGTCGAGCAGGTCGAGAAAAGGGCTCGAGCTCTCGAGCTGGGCGATCGCGTCCTGGGCCTGGGCGAGGTCGAAGCCGTCGAAGCTTCCTAACAGGCCGCCGTCGATCAGGACTAGGCCGCTTAGGTCCTTGTACCCGGGCCGGCCGTCGAAGTCCCAGGCCGCGTACGCAGCGGCGAGCGATGCCCCGAGCGAATGCCCGCCGAGGATCACCCTGCCGCCCCTGGCGACGGCAAGCCGGACCACCTGCCGGGCGTCGTCGAGCGCCGTCTTCATCCCCCACTCGCGGGCGAAAGGCACCATGCCGGGGTCGAGAAACGCGAAGTGCTCCGCTGGGATGCCGCCGTTGAAGATCCAGCCGAGGTAGTAGTCGAAGGTCTCCTGGAGCGAGGCCCGGCCCGCCTCGAGCGGGCGAAGGCGCTCGTGTCCTCAAGGCTCTGGCTGCGGCGATCGATCGACCAAACCTGAAGGCCCGGGACCCGCTCGACGAGATCTTGGGCCAGCAGCGCGAAGTTTCCTGCGCCGCCGATCGTTCCCGGCATCAGGACCAGGATCCGCTTGGCGCTCTCCGGCCCCACCTGGTGCACGAAGACGCGATCAAACCGGGCCGGGCCGGGCCCCTCAGAGGGGACCTCGACGACGCGTTCAGTGGCGCCCGCAGTCCCGGGCGCCAGCGCGGCGCAGACCGCGAGGAGGAGGGCAGGGAGAACCCGTCGCATCGCGGCCATGGCGCCGGCGCTTATGTGGGCCTTTCTCGCTGGAGCCGATCTCGGACTTGCAGCCCTTGTCGTTCGGGTAGTCGGTGCGTCCGTCGAGATCGTTCCGCCGCCGTCATTGTCGAGTCCATCCGAAGACTGCGGCAACCCTAACCCCATCGCAAGCGGTCACGTCGTCGAGGTCCAGCTCGACCATCGGCATTACAACCTCCCATGAGTTGTGGGTTCTTCGGCTCGCTCCACCGATGGGAAAAGCCGGTAGCATACATTCATGCATGTACGTACGCCCTTGCCGGATCTCGCGCACCGCCGCCGCTCGACGCAGGCAGAGCGAAGCGCGCGCTCGCGTGGCGCCCTACTCGAGTCGGCGGCACGAGGGCTCTCCCGCTACGGCTACGGCAACCTCATCCTCGAGCAGGTGGCGAGCGAGGCCGGCTATACGCGCGGAGCGCTCTATCACCAGTTCGAGGACAAGGAGGACCTCGCCCTGGCGGTGCTCGAGTGGGTGAATGAGAACTGGATGCGCGAGGTGGGTACGCCGGCCAAGCAAGAGCCAGCTCCGATCGCTGAGCTGATTGCCCTGGCGCGTGGTCACGCCGTCTTTTGCCGGCGCGACGTCGCCCGCGTGGTGATGGCGCTCAGGGTCGAGTTCAGCGGCCAGGACCATCCGGTCGGGGGGGAGATCGAGCGGATCTCACAGGCTGGTGTCACGCGCGTCGCCCGGCTGATTGACGCGGGGCGCCGAGACGGGTCCATTCCGCCCGGCCCGCCCGCAACGGCGGTGGCGTTGGCGTTTTGGGGGGCGCTCGAGGGCGCGGTGATCACGCTTTCGGGACAGGCGCCGCACGACGAGCTGCTGGCCGCTCGCGCGGTCGCAGGCGTGCTCGGACTTAGCCGCGACGTGGTGCCCAAGTGAGAGGTCCGTGCAACGCGAGCGGGGTGTGGCGGTTGCGTGAGCTCCTCCAACCGCATCGACGCGACTGCCTGGATCGAGGATCGATCGTGAGACTCCCGAACACCGCGCACACGTTGCGGCCCTGGCGAATCCACGAGCTCACCCGCGACTTCCGGCTCGAAGACGTGTGGGAGTTGCCCGGGACGGGCGGCCCGGACGAGTTCCTGCGGCTGGTGCGGGGGTTTGCCTCCGGCGACCCTTCGCGAGATTCCTCCGGCCCCGTACGCGTGCTCTTTGCGATCCGGTGGAAGCTCGGGGAGCTGCTCGGCTGGGACGCCCCGGACGCGGGCCTGGGCTCCAGGGTGCCGACGCTCCGCGACCGGTTGCCGACGGACCTGCGCGACGGCCAACCTGGTCCGGAGTTCGCCGCGCTCCCATTCAGGTCTCTGTACCTGACCGACGACGAGTGGGCGGCGGAGATCGCCAACCGCACGATGCACGGGGTAATGCACATCGGCCGCGTCCCCGACACGAGCGGAGGCTTCCGGACCCAGATGGCCGTCCTGGTGAAGCCCAACGGACTGCTCGGGAACGCCTACATGGCGGCGATTAGGCCGTTCCGACACCTGATCGTGTACCCGTCGATGATGCGCCAGATCGAGCGAGAGGGGCGAGCGCGCGGGCCAGGTTTACGTCGCGCGGGGTCCGCTTCCGCATCCTGACCGAGTGTTCGCACCCCCCTAAACAGGCCGCCGGCTATCCGGAACTCACCAGAAGGTGGCCTTGCAGGGGAGCTTAGGAATCGGGGTTACTGGATTTGAACGAGCCACCTTCCGGCCCCCCAGCCGACAGGCAGTGGGTGTATATGCGTCCCGGAGCGTCCCCATCGTCCCACGGCCGTGGACATTCTGGACGCATTGGACGTATCGGTCGGCACCAAAGCGGTACCACGGTCGTCGCAGGTTCAGATCAGTGGCCGACTCGTTTCTCGCTATCGCGGACGTGCCCTAGCGCTGCCGACTCGGGTCTATTGCGACCCCGCTGACACTGGGCCAATCAACCGCTCACTTCTCGAGTGCGTCCGGGCGGGGTAATCGGCGCCCTTGCCATCTGGCTCTCGCTCTTAACGGAGGCGTACTTGCTTCTGGCAAGAGATGTCAGCTGCCGCCCCCAGCTTGGCCACGCTGCCGATTTGTGCGCGAAGGTCGCTAGCGGCGAACTACGATCCGGGCTAGGATTGTCGAGGTTTCCGAAGTCGGTTATCCGGAATGACCAGAGCAAGCGTGCAGCAACGCAGGAACGAGCACGGCGCAGTCCTAAGCGCGATCTCCAACGGGATGGTCGCCCTCCTGAAGGACTACTACGGCGTCGGCCCGACCCAGGCCAAGACCTACTATCACGACGACCTGGTCGTCTGCGTCCTGCGCGGCGGGTTCACCCGGGTCGAGCAGACGCTGCTCGACGGGGATCGCGGCCGAGCGGTCATCGAGCAGCGGATGGCGTTTCAGGAGGTCATGCGCCAACGCTTCGAAGCGGTCGTCCAGCAGGCGACCCAACGCCCCGTGATCGGGTTCATGAGCGGAAACCAGCAGAACCCAGACATGATCTGCGAGGTATTCGTGCTCGCCCCCACCGACCTCGTCGAGGAGAGCGAGATCCGCGCGGCCGCGGAAGCCCGAACCGAGGCCGCCAACAGCTAGGCCACTCCAAGCCGAAGTCGGACGGACCGGCACGGTGGTACGCTGACGGTTGGAGGGCATTCGCTCCGGGGCCTGCTTCGCTAGACGGACCAGGCAGCGCCGCCTGACTTCCTCGATCTAGATCACGCGACCCGAGGAGGGCATGGCATGTCCCGACTAGAGCCGGTTCTCAGGATTGACGCTGCGCCTCAGCCCGACGGCTACGTCATCCGCCTCGAGGGCGAACTCGACCTGGCCGGGTGTCCCGACCTCGAGTCTGTGCTGGCGGACGCCGAGCGCAGCCAGGTGGACCGAATCGTGGTCGACCTCGATCGCCTCAGCTTCATCGACGTGTGCGGACTCCAAACCCTCAACGCGGCCTGGCGTCGCTCATGGAACAACGGCAACCGTTTGCGCCTGGCGCGAGCTGGGGGACACGTGGCCTTCATGTTTCGGCTGACGATGCTCGACGTGACGCTGCCGTTCACGGAGCCGGTCGGCCGCAAGGCGTCGCGGGTCGTCCGGAGGGAACGGGCCTCTTCATGAGCAAGAAGCTCGGCGAATCCCTCTGCGCTGAGTTCTTGAGGCTTCAGGAGGAGGCCAGGTTGGCGCGGCAGCGCTTCCACCTCTATAAGGCCAGGACCTACGGCCCCCGGCCTACCGACCCGGCGCTTGTCGTCCGACTCGAACGCGCGTTTCTATTGGCCGAGAACCGGCTGCGTCGGGCGAACGCTGCCGCAAACCCGAGCCGCGTTCCGGGCGCGGCCGTGCGCAGATAGAGGCGTGCCGTGGGCGTCGCGGCGTTTCAGGAGTTGCCGGTGCGCGGCGCCGCAGAGGTGGTCCCGATCGAGCACGAGACCTCCGAGCGCGTCGTGCGGACGATGGTCGTCGCCGTGCCTCCGGCGGCGCTCGTGTTGGGGGGATGGCTGGCGTGGGGCGGAACCCTGCATTGGCAGGACCTGCTCGTACTCGCCGTCACCTACACGCTCAGCGGACTGGGCATCACGGTCGGCTATCACCGGCTATTCACCCACCGCAGCTTCAAGACCACACGCACGCTGCGAGCGCTGTTCGCCGTGCTGGGCTCGATGGCGGTCGAGGGGCCGGTGATCGAATGGGCCGCCACCCACCGCAAGCACCACCGCTTCTCCGATCATCCCGGCGACCCGCACAGCCCCCACCTCGACCACGCGCCCGGATGGCGCGGGGCGCTACGCGGACTGGGCCATGCGCACGTCGGCTGGATGTTCCGCGGCAAGGACATGGCCAACCCCGCCCGCTATGCCAAGGATCTGCTCGCCGACCGCGACCTGCGCTTCATCAGCCGCACCTTCCCGCTCTGGGTGGCGGTCGGGCTGGCCCTCCCCTTCGGCCTCGGCGTGGCGCTGACCGGCTCGGTCGTAGGCGGGCTCACCGGCCTCTTGTGGGGCGGAGCGGTGCGCGTTTTCCTCGTGCATCACGCGACCTTCAGCATCAACTCGCTCTGTCACTGCTTCGGTGGCCGACCATTCGCGACCGGCGACGAATCACGCAACCTCGCATGGCTGGCGCCGGCCACATTGGGAGAGGCCTGGCACAACAACCACCACGCCTTCCCCACCTCCGCCCGTCACGGACTGGGCCGCTGGGAGCTCGATCCCGGCGCCTGGCTCATTACCGCGCTGGAGCGTTGCCACTTGGCCTGGGACGTCGTCCGGATCGCTCCCGAGCGCCAGCAGGCCAGACGCGCCGCCGGGGACGTCGCGTGAACCGGCGTTGGCGCGGCGCCCGTGCGCGACCCTCCCTCACTCACTCCCAGCCTGGAGAGACGTAGTGAAGATCCTGGGGCCCGGCGTGATCGCGGCTCTCAAAGAAGCCGGGCTTTGAGCTGGTGATCGCGCCGGCTTCGGCGGTCACCTTGAGCAACGCCTTGGTCATCAACGAGCGGCGCCCTCCGCAACGGTGGAGCGCCTCCAAGGCTCCCCGGGCAGCGCATCGGCCGGGCTCGCCAGACCGCCTGAGCGGCCGCAAGGCCGATCAGGGCCGCAGTCATACCACCAACCTGCCAAATCTCGAGGAAGTAATCTGCATCGTCGCTTCCGCACGGGCGATTCCGGCCTCTTATTTCCGTGTCCGCCCGGTCATCTTTGGCCGCACCTGGCTGCGCGGCGCTTTAGGCGCTATACCACTGCCTGAGATGGGGGCGATCACCGACCTCTTCGCCGGCGTCCCAGTATCCGATCTCGACGCCAGCATCGACTGGTACTCGCGGTTCTTCGGCCGACCGCCGGACATGCGCGTCGGGGACGAGGTGCTCTGGGAGATCGACGAGCACGCCTGGCTCTTCATCGAGCCGAACCCGGCGCAGGCGGGCGCGGGGCGGATCACCCTCTCCGTCGCCGGGCTTGACGCGCTCCTCGAGCGCATCACTCGCGAGCGGATCGAGCACGAACCGATCGAGACGTACTCGAACGGCGTCCGCCACGTGAACGTCCCCGATCCCGATGGGAACAAGATCGCGTTCGCCGAGCCGCCCGACGCCGCGAGCGCATCGCCTCCTCGTGCAGCCCGCTGACCTCCGTGAAGCGGTCGACCGCGTCGGCCGCGTCGAAGCCCGCTTCGAGCACCAAGCCCTGACGCAGTTTCTCTGCGTTGTCTTTCGACACGTCTACTCCCGCAGCCCGGCGGCTTCGAGAGCGTCGTCCTTGCTCGCAAAGGGCTCGATCCGCACGATCCTCCCGTCGCGTAACGTGAGCAGCGACGACCGCACCTCGTCGATCTCGAGCTCGTTGGTGCGTCCGCTAAGCCGCATCACCGCGACGACCTGATCACCCGCGTCGATCAGCTCCTCGACATGGACGCCGTACTCGTCCCAGGCCGACAGGAACTGAGTCCAGAAGCGGCGGACGCCGTCGTACCCGCGATACTCCTCGCTCGCCAGGAGCGAGTGCGGGGCCGCGACCCAGTCGACCTCGGGATCGAAGATCTCTCGCACCTCGTCGAGGTGGCGCTCGAAGTTGCCGACGTCGACGCTCTGGAAGGCGGCGAACAGCCTGCGCACGGCCTCGACGTTCTCCTGCGACATCGCCCGCTCAGTATCTCGCTCTGGCGTTTTGGCACACGCAGTGCGACGGTGAACGCGGGCGCAGCGCTAACAACCCGGTAGGGTCGGCCTCCTGCCATCTACGCCAACGATCCGGGCGTTCCGCCGCCGCCAAGCCGCTTAGGCCGGACCCCTTCTCATGGACGCAAGGCACGCCGGCGCGGGATCGCCTCGTCTCGTGGAGAGGGCACGAGTCGCTGATCGCCAACGTTCGACCCTCGCGCGCTGCGCCGCGCTGGTCCTCGCGGCCCTGGCCGTCGCGACACTCGCGCTCGCCGCGCGCGCCGACGCCTACGTCTACTGGACGAACTACGACCCGGGCACGATCGGGCGCGCGAACCTCGACGGCACGGGCGTCGACCAGAGCTTCATCACCGGCCTCGGCACCTTTCCCCTCGGGGTTGGGGTCGACGACGCCCACGCCTACTGGACGTATGGGACACTGACACGATCGGGCGCGCGAACCTCGACGGCACGGGCGTCGACCCGAGTTTCATCGCGGCGCCGACCTCACGGGGCAGCCAGGTCGCGGTCGACGGCGCCCACGTCTACTGGGTGAGCAAGTACAGCGATACCGCGCCAGGTCCCCCGACCTCGCGTCTCCCGGCACCGGCGCGATCGGGCGCGCCAACCTCGACGGCGCGGGCGCCGACCCGAACTTCATCAGCGGGATCAGCCTTCCCGCTGGCGGCTTGGCGCTCGACGGCTCCCACCTCTACCGGACCAGCTACGCCCAATCTTTCCTCGTCCTCTCTCACGGACCGATTCCCGGCACGATCGGGCGTGCGAACCTGAACGGAACGGGCGTCCAGGAGAACTTCATTGCCACCTCCCCGACGGACTACGGAGTGGCGGTCGACGAGGCGCACGTCTGGTGGGCTTACTCGGCTCCCAGGGGCACGGGGCCCACTCCGACGGCAGCTTCGACCCTCGTGGACGGGATCGGGCGCGCCAACCTCGAGGGCACGGGCGCCGAGCTCGTCGTCGAGCCCGGCGGAGTCTTTGCCCGCGCGATCGCGGTCAACGACACCCATGTTTATTGGACCGGCGGCCGGTCGATCGGGCGCTCCAACCTCGACGGCTCCGCGGTCAGCCAGTGCTTCATCACCGGCACCGACACCCGCGGGGGCGTGGCGGTCGACGCCCTCGGGCCGGCCCCTTCAAACGCCGAGCCGCCCCCCTCGAACAAGATCCGCCTTGGCAAGGTGAAGCTCAACAAGAAGCGAGGGTCGGCGAAGCTGACGGTCAAGGTGGCGGGTCCGGGCAAGGTCAAGCTCGCAAAGACGGGGAGCGTGAAGGGCGATCACGAGCGGGCCAAGCAGTCGGGCAAGCTGAAGCTGTCGGTGACGCCGAGGGGTAAGGCAAAGAAGAGGCTGAACAAGAAGAACAAGGCGAACGTGGAGGCCAAGGTCACGTTCGATCCCGACTGCGGCGCCTCCGACACCAAGAGCAAGAGGATCCAGCTCGTCAAGCGGTAGCCCGACGGCAGCTCCGCGGGCGTTCGGCAATGAGGTGAAGCCCGAGCGGTAACCCCGGCGTGCGGATCAGGGCTCGAGCCCCAGGCGCGCCGCGAGCATCCGGTCGAGGGGTTCCCGCGAGGCGGCATCCAGGACGTTGAGCGCGTCGAGCCCGGTGAGCTTTTCGACCAGGGCGATCCCCGCGTCAGTGCTGGCCGCACGGCCCGAGACGAGGTCGGGTCGGCGATCGAAGGCATCGACGACGCCCACGACGGCGTACGGATCGGAGGCGCAGACCACCAGCATCCTGAGGCGCGGGGCCAGCACGCGAAGGGCGGTTTCGCCGTTGTAGGGCTCGAGCGGCGAGGCCCCGGCTTCGGCGACGAGCACGTCCGGTTCCCTCGTCGCGATCGTGGCGAGCAGCTCGCGCAGAGCCTGCTCGTAGTCCGCCGCCGGCACGACCGTCCCGGGCAGCCCGACCTCCATGAAGTCGGTCACGTAGTCGGCGCCCGCGTCGTCGAAGGCGAGGATGTCCTGGAGCCGGCCGACCCCCGTCAGCTTCGCTCCCGCCACCCGCAGCCCGCGGCGCTTCAGCGCCCGGATTATCTCCTTGCCGGCAACCGTCTTGCCAGCGTCCATCGAGGTGCCGACGATCAGCACGACCGGCGCCGCAAGGTCCCGTTCCGCCACCCTCACGAATCCGCGCATCGTCAGCTTGCGCCCGTCGCGCATCGTGTGGCCCCGGTAGCGCAAGTCGGCGAGCGGGTGGGTCCACTGAGAGAGCGACGTGCAGTGCCCGAACACGCACGCAGCGCTCAGCTGCTGCATTACGCCGTCCTCTCCGATTCCCTGCCAATCGCCCACCGCTTCAAGCGTGGCGGCGCGGTTTCCCAATGCGCCAAGCGCCAGGTCGCCCGGGGCGATCCTGGCAATCCGGCCTGTCTTGGTCTCCACCCGGCAGGGAAGCTCGCCCGTGTCCAGCACCTCCCCCACCACGTAATCGCCCCTCGCCCAATTCTCGCGAGGGAGCGACTCGAAGCTTGGCGGGTTGGCGTCGAAGTCCGTGATCCTTGCGACCGAGCCGGCCACGATGCGGCGGCGGGCACGACGCTCTGCCGAGCGCTCCTGGCGGCCCGCGATGTGCTCGGGCTGCCCCATCACGAGGACGCCATGTGTGGTTCCCGCAAGAGCATCGCGAGAAGCGCCGCCCGCTCCGGGAGCCGGTCGACCAGGACGTGTTCGCGGTGGGCGTGCGCGCCGTCACCGACGGCGCCTAGGCCATCGAGGGTGGCCGTGTGCATGCTGGTGAAATTGCCGTCGGAGGCGCCCCCCACGGCCGCTTCCTGAAGCGGGATCCCGAGCAAGTGGGCAACGGTCTGCGCACGCGCCCACAGCGCCCGGTTTCGCGGCGTCGGCGCGAGCGGAGGCCGATTGAATCCCCCTTCGATCTCGAGCGAGGCAGCCTCGCTAACCGGCTCCAGCGCCCGGATCGCCACCTCGATCCGGTCCGCCTCGTCGGGCGATGCCACCCTCACGTCCGCCACTGCCTTCGCCGCGGGAGCGACTACATTGGGGCGCAGTCCGCCCTCGATGCGCCCGACGTTCACCGTCGTCCCGCGTTCGAGGTCGTTGAGCTTGAAGAGTCGCTGGACCTGGTGGGAGAGCTCGAGGATCGCGCTCGCCCCTCCTCCTGGGTCGAGCCCGGCGTGGCTAGCGACCCCCTTCACGCTGACCGTGAACTCGCCGGTCCCCTTGCGGGCCGTCTTCAGGCTCCCCGAGGGCCCGAACGAAGGCTCCATCACGAAGGCGCGAACGGCCTTTTCGGCGAGCCGCTCGATGTGGGGACGCGACTCGACGCTGCCGATCTCCTCGTCGCTATTGATGAACACGGTTGGGGCGACCGCAGGAGCGAGATCGTGTTCGCGGAGCGCGTGCAGCGCGAAAAGCATCTGTGCCAGGCCGCCCTTCATATCGAAGGCTCCCGGACCGTGAAGCCGCCCCTCCTCGGTTCGCAGCGGCATGCGCTCGATCGTGCCCAGCGGCCAGACGGTGTCCACGTGCCCGAGCAGGAGCTGGGTCGGGCCGTCGGCCCGTGCCGTCTGCCACTGTCGCGGGAGCGGCCGCGCGAGCAGGTGATCGCCCACGTCGATTCCCGGCACGCGCTCGACCTCGAACCCGAGTGCATCGAGCTCGCCGGCGAGAATCCCGAGCGCGCCCCGTTGCGCTTCCGGCTCGAGCGACGGCGACTCCGCGGCCACCAGCCGCTCCAGCAGAGCGGTGATCTCCGCCGTGCGCTCCCGCAACCACGCGAGGATCGCGGAGCCTTGACCGTCCATCTATCGGCGGAAGTCGACAGGGAACGGGAACGAGCGCGATTCCCCGACTGCCGCGAAGCGTCCCGGCGCCAAGTAGGTGAGGAGGGGCGCAGCCGCGATCAGCTCGGCGTCATCGGCGTCCGAGGCACGGTGGGCGCCCTCGGCTACGGCGGCCGCGACCACTCGGCCCGCAATCAGCGTGCTCCCCCCGAATCCGTCGATCACCCGGTCGAGCTCGCATTCAAGCCAGAGGTGGGCGTCGTCGACCAAGACGCCGTCGACCACGTTCGCCGGGGAGACCGGGATTGCGTCCAGGCTGGGCTTTTCACCGCCTTGCCTGCCCTCCGCGGCAAGGGCTATTTGCACCACCGAGGCGGGCCGCGGAAAGCTGACCGTGAACGCACCGGTGCGCTCGGCATTGCGCTGGGTGGCGTGGCTGGGGTGACAGACGAACCCGAAGTGGTTCTGCCATCCCAGCGGCATCGCCATGTGCTTCGGCGCGAGGTCGTGGCTGCCGTCCTCTTCGCGCGTGCCCACCAGCACCAGCGGCGCCACGGTGAAGAACGCATCCCAGATCGGGGCGCTCAAAGGCAGCGGGACCATGGATTGCCGGTTGGTTGGCACGGGATGGATTGTCCTCTCTAGAGGGCCTCGGGGTCCGGCCAAGGCACTTCGTTGCGCGCCTGGCGATCGACTTGCGCCGGCTCGAGAATCGCACGCCGAGGCGATGCGCGCTTCCGAGGCCATCTCGGGCGCCGATGCGCTTGCCGGCGGGGGCCCGGCGATCCGCGACCGTCCCGAGGATGTCGGGATACTGTGCCGGTGAGCGGGATCCCGTCGCGATGCGCGATTGTGACCGGGGGCGGGAGCGGCATCGGCCTCGCCGTGGCGCGTCGGCTCGCGGCCGATGGACTCGGCGTGGTGGTCACCGGGCGGCGGGCGGCGGTTTGCGAGGCGGCGGCGGCCGAGCTCGAAGCGGGCGGTCATTCCGCCGAGGCAGTCGCCGCCGACGTCGGCGAACCGGACGACGCGGAGCGCGTCGTCGCGGCGACGCGCGAGCGCTTCGGCGCTGTCGACGTACTCGTAAACAACGCCGGGATCGGCGACTCGGCGCCGGTCCTCGAGGAGACCCCCGAGGGGTGGGAGCGGGTGATGCGCACGAATCTCACCGGCGCCTTCTTGATGGCGCGGGCAGCGCTGCCGGCGCTGATCGAGCGCGGCGGGTGCGTCGTCAACGTCTCCTCGGTGAACGGGCTGCTCGCCGGGCCGGGCTGGGCGGCCTACTGCACCTCGAAGGCCGGTCTGCTCATGCTCACCCGGTCGCTCGCCCATGACTACGGGCCGCGCGGCGTGCGGGCGAACTGCGTCTGTCCGGGCTGGGTTCGGACCCCGATGGGAGACGCCGATATGGAGGAGGTCGCGCGCCGACGCGGGATCGACCGCGAGAGCGCCTACGCGCTGACCCATGCCGAGAACCCGCTGCGCCGCCCGGCGCAGCCCGAGGAGGTCGCATCGGTCGTCTCGTTCCTCGCCGGGCCCGACGCCGCCTACGTGAACGGCGTCGCCCTGCCGGTCGACGGCGGCACGAGCGTCGTCGATCCGACCGCGGCGGGCCACTTCGGCTGAGCCGGGCGGGGATTCGTCAGCGCTCGATGCGGCGCGGCAGCAGGAAGGGGTATGGGCCGCCCGAGCCGTCGGTGCCAGGCGCGATCGAGCTGGCGGATCCGAAGCAGCGTCGTCCAAAGGCGGGCGTCGGAGCGGTAGCAGCGACGGACCTCCCGCTCGCTCAACGGCCGGGGATTCGAAAGCCGTGCGCACCGGACGGTGTGCGCGAGGGGTCGCGAGTGGCTGCTGGACTCCGTTCGGTCCGATGACGAAGCCGGTTGGCCCGAAATCCGTTTCGGGGTATCGTTCTCGCCGAAGCCGGGATCGAAGGGCGGCCGGGATCGACCACCAGCAACGGTGGTCTCAGCCTTCGAGTCGAACTAGCGAAAGGTTTGGATGCGGGCGGGCTACGGAATCTTCGTGGCTGCGATCGTCTGCGCGCTGCTGGGCGCCGAGGCAACTGCCGCGGCCACGCCGAATCCGCCTTCGAAGCTCCGGGGTATCGACTGGCGTGACTGCGCGGATCTCCAGTGTGCGAGCGTCCGAGTCCCCCTCGACTGGGATCGCCCGGGCGGGCGCCAGATCACGCTCGCGGTGATCCGTCCCCCGGCCAGCCGGCCTGAGAAGCGAATCGGCTCGCTGTTCATCAACCCCGGAGGTCCAGGCGGATCGGTCGACGAGGTGAGGGCCGATGGCGAGAGCCTCGACGGCCTGGGCGGCGGTCGCTTCGACGTCGTCGGCTGGGACATCCGCGGGGCGGGCGCCAGCACGCACTTGCGCTGCTTTCGCGACGAGCGGAGGCGATCGAGATTCTTCGGCCACTGGTCGATCCCTACCACCCTCCGGGCCTCGCGCAGATACGTGCGCAAGACCGCCCGGCTCGCGCGCCGGTGCGGGCGGTTGAGCGGCAGGCTCCTCAAGCACATGTCGACGGCCGACACGGCGCACGACCTCGATTACCTGCGGCGGCTGGTCGGTGATCGGCGGCTCACCTACCTCGGCATCTCCGGAGGCACCTTCATTGGCCAGACCTACGCGAACATGTTCCCGCGCCGGGTCCGCGCGATGGTCCTCGACGGGGTCCTCGACCCGGTCCACTACACGCAGGGCACGCGGGCCAATTACGTGCACGAGCTCCGGTACACCGACCGGGCCTTCGCCGGCTTTCTGTCTCTCTGTGAAAGCGCCGGTCCCGCGCGCTGCGCGCTCGCCGGCCACGGGCCCGTGGCCCCGCGGGTCGATGCGCTACTGGCCGGGCTACGCGAGGCGCCGATCCCGGCGCCTTCCGCGTCGCCGACAGGCAAGCTCACCTACGGTGACGCTCTTTCGGCGATCGTCGTCAGCATGAGCGGCTCTCCGGGCAGCTGGCCGGATCTCGCCGCCGCCCTCGAGAGCGCCGCGGAGGGCGACGGATCGCAGCTTGCGACCGCAAGCCGGGCGCTGACGGGAGCGTTCTCGTCGACAATGACGGCACCCGGCCTGCCGGCGATCGGGCTCACCTGCGCCGACAGTCCCGCGCACCAGAGCCCCCACGACTGGCGATCCGTGGTGGACCGACTGAGCCGGGTCAGTTTCAGCTACGGAGCGGTGCTCACCTGGTGGCGCTGGGCGCCATGTGCATCCTGGCCGGCTCGAAGCGCCGAACGCTATACCGGCCCGTGGGACGCGACGACGAAGAACCCGATCCTGGTCATCGGGAGCCGCTTCGATCCGAACACGCCGTTCGCTGACGCCCGCCGCACTGCGCGGCGGCTCGGAAACGCCGTCCTGCTCACCCACGACGGCTACGGCCACACCAGCCGCAACGACCCCAGCGCCTGTGTCAAGAGCGCGACAACGGCCTACCTGACCCGGCTGCTCACTCCAGCGGCCGGAACGATCTGCCCTTCCGACCGCAAGCCCTTCGATCCCCACTTCGGCGAGCCGCTCTCAGCCCCTGAACCGCGGGTCGGCGGACGCCTGGCCGGCACGCCGTGATCCCTTCCGAGGCTGCCACGCGGTGCTAGTCCGGACTACTGCCCCCGCTGCTATACAGCAATGCCCGCTCCATTGCGGCGGCCGACATCTGGGCCACGTGCACGACGACGGCCTCGTGGAGACCGGTGAATTCGCCTTCCCTCTCGTTGACCAGATGTAGCGAGCCCATAACCCGCCCGTCGAGGGCGGTCAGCTGGGTACCTAGCCAGTCGCGCAGCACGAGATCGCCGGCCGACGCGCGACCGGGGACTCGAACGTATGTGGCGATATCGCCAGCACGGATCCGCATCGATCGACCTGTCAACCCGATGACTGCGTCGACCTCAGAGAGGTCCACCCACCTGACGAACGTGACCCAGCGCAGGTCGTTCTCGGGGTAGGAGGACGCGCGCACTCGCGGCTTGTCCTGGGTTTCGGTCGCGACCAGGCAGCAGTCGGCTGGGACGAGCTCGCGCGCCTGCTCAGCGACGAGGCGCAGCATCTCGTCAAGCGAGTCCGATGTATCGAGCGTGAGTGAAGCGTCGGCGAGGAAGTGCGAGAGCTGTCGAAGCATCTCCGCATGTCGTTGTTCAAGCTGGGCCGCGTCGTGAGCTTCCCGCAGTCCTCGTTGGACCATCTCGAAAGCCGAGATGCTCTCGAGGAAGAAGTGGCCGGCAGCACGCACAAGCTGCTCGTTATCGGCTCCTTGGAGTCCCCGGGCAAACATCCAGGCCAGCGCATCGTGGTGGGCGATCGCAAGCTCGAGCATGCTCAGCTCCCGCTGCACCGCGTCGCGCCCGAGCTCGTAGGCGGTTTGCAGCGTCAGTTCGCACGGTTCGCGGATGTAGGCGCGAAGTGAATCCAGATACGTGGCGGCGAAGCCGTTCATGCGAGGTCAGCCACGCTGTTGACGCTTCTCTCGTAGGCGCTCGAGATCGTCGCGCAGACGCCATTTGCGCATGGTCACCGTGGTGCCCTTGCCGGGCTGCGAGTCGATCTCGAATTCGTCCATCAGGCGTCTTGCCCCCGGCAGCCCGAGTCCGAGTCCGCCCCGGGAGGCGTGACCCAGGCGCAGAGCGGCGCCCACGTCGGCTATGCCAGGGCCCTCGTCGCGGACGATGACGAGCACGCCGGACCGGCGATCCTCGACGATCGGGCGCATGATGATTTCACCGTGCCCGACGTGCATGACCAGGTTGCGCGCGAGCTCCGAGATCGCCGTCGCGATCAAGGTCGGATCGGGACGGCGGAACCCCAGGCGCTGCGCCATGGCGCGTCCCTCCGCTCGCGCGATCACGAGGTCGGCATCCGTCCCTATGCCCACGCGGATCTCACCTTCCATCCGCGGGCTTCCGCTCCGGCCGGAGCTCAAGCAGCGCAAGCGCCTCGTCGAGGTCGAGCGCAGTGCGCAACGGGTCCAGGTTGAGGCGGAACTGAACGATCGCCACCGCGACGTCGGGCTGGATGCCGACGATCACCGTGCGCGCGCCGCGCAGCTTCGCCGCTAGGGCGATCGAGCGCAGTGCACGGGCCGCAAAGGAGTCGATGACGTCCAAGGCGGAGACGTCGACGACGATCCCGAGGGCGCGAAAGCGACCGACGCGCTCGATCAAGTCGTCCCGTAGGGCGAGTACCTCCGTGTCGCTCAGGTCCGACTGGATCGACGCGATGAAATACTCGCCCTTCCGTAGGATCGCGACCGACATCCCCGGGTTCCCGCTAACTCTCGATGCTGCTTTCTGTGGGCTCCACGTCAGCGTCTCGATGGCCGAGCATGCGCTCCGCCTCCTCCAAGCCACCCTGCAGATCTCCGACCGTATTCAGCATCCCCAAGTCAACTCCAAGGTCGACGATCGTCTGAGCGATCTTCGATGACAGCCCCGTGATCACGGCCCTGGCGCCCATCAGCCGCGCGGCCTCCACCGTCTGCACGAGGTGGTTCGCCACTGCCTCGTCGACTGATGCCACGCCGGTGATGTCGAGCACCACCACCCGCGCCCGATTGGCCTGGATCGCCCCCAGCAGCTGTTCGGTGAGCTGCCGGGCGCGATCTGAGTCGACCGCACCAATGATCGGCGAGATCAGCAGCCGGTCGCGCACCTGCAAGACTGGCGTCGAGAGCTCTCGGATGGCCTCCTGTTGCTCGCGGATCACGCGCTCGCGCTCCTCGACGAAGCTCACGCCGACCGTTGCGGCAATCCGGTTGGCGGCCGGCTCGTAAGCGTCGAGAATCCGGCGAAGGAGGTCGCGGTCCTCCTCGTAGTTGTCGAGTAACGAGCGGCCGAGCACGTCGCGCAGCAGCAGCACGATCCCGAGCACTTCGTGCGTCTCGACGCCCCGTCGGATGATCCGCTCGGACAACTCGCGTGCGTACGCCTGCAGCGTTTCGACGCTCCCTGTCTCCAGTGCGTCGACGTAGTTGTCATAGACGGCGGTGACCTCCGAGAAGATCTCGTCGGCAGTCATCACGCTGAGCAGCTCGGCGTCGGTGATACGGCGCGCCCACTGTTCGCGCAGATCGCCGCGGTTTTCCCGAAGGTATTCGACGAGTTCGTGGAGCAACGACGCCTCGGCCGCAGATTGCTGGAGCGACGGGACAGGCTGATTCTGATTCATCGATTCTCCTTCGGACAGCAGCCCGCGCCAGAGCGCGCGGGCGGTTGCAGGAGCTGAGAGCTGCGCGACATCAGCGCCCGCCGCTCATGGAAGGCGAGGGCCACGCCGCCGGGCCCCGTCGAGAAATAGGCTCGTGATCGCGGCAACCGTGTCCTCTCCTCCCCGTGACGGCAGTGAGGTCGCCACGCTCAGAGTGAGGGCGAGGAGCGCTTCGGTGAGCCATGCTGCAGGAAGGTCATCGCGGATATCACCGTCTGCCTGGCTGCGCCCGAAAAACCGCGTCAACGGGTCGACCAGCGTCTGGTCGAAGTCAGCCGGGCGAGCTCGCTCCCGTGCAACGACGATGAACGCATCGCCGATTTCGACCAGCGCGCGCACCACCCGCGAGATCGCTTCTGCCGTCGGGACCTCGTCAATCCTGGCCGAGCTAATCCGGTCATCGGCCTCTTGCAGGGCCATAAGAGCCAGTTCGTCCAGCAGGGCCTGGCGATTCGGGAAGTAGCGGTATACCGTTGCACGCGCCACTCCGGCTGCGGCCGCCACCTCGCTCATACTCGCGGCCGACCCCTGGACGGCCAGAGTTCGCGCCGCGCCCTCCAGCACCGCGGTGGCGACTCGCTGCTGCATAGCTTGCCGGACGGGATTCGTTGCCATTAAGTCTCCCGAGTACCTTATCCGAATCCCTAAATAAGACAGCGTCGTCTTTGATATAGTCGCCGCTGTCCGGACAGGCGACGCCGCAGTCCGGGGCGTGTAAGCGGTCGAGGGTGCATCGGTACGCGTGGTCAAAAACAACCATCGGGGTCGTTCAAGGGCCCAGGGAGGTCAGGGAGATGCGGACGTGCAGACGGTGAACGTGGACACCGGACCAGCGAGGCTCGTGCACAGAGGGCGGATAACGATCCAGGTCCACACCGAGGGCGACCTGTATCTGATCTCAGTCGTAGGTGAGCTCGACATGTCGAATACTGCGGCTCTGGACGCTGAGCTACAACGTGCGGAGGAGTCGAGCGCCGGTCGAATCGTGCTCGATCTCAGCGGGGTCAAGTTCATCGATTCGAGCGGTCTGCAACTCCTGGTAAATGCAAGACGAAGGTCCGATCCTGACCCCGATCGACTTCGGATTCGCCCAGGCTGCGACCAGGTGACGCGCCTCTTGGCGCTCACCGGGATCGACGAGCTCTTGCACTTCGAGGAATAACAAAGTTGTCTCGCGAGCCCTTTCCGACTCCTCCCCCCCAACCTCCCTGGACGAAGCTAACGGAGACGCACCTCGACTCCGAGCGCTTCCTGCGCTACCTCTTGGCGATCGTCGTGGCGGTCGCGGCGCTCTTGGTCGTGATCGCGTTCGCGGCCTTCTTTCTGACCTGACCAAAACCGAGTCGACTACAGGGAGAAACGGATGCCGACTAAGGACGCCAAAGCGACCGATAATGAGACGGCCATCCGCAGGCCGATCGAGGAGGCCTGGAACCCGGGCAACCTCGGAGCGGTCGAGGAACTCGTTGCGCCCGACGCGATCGATCACGACCCGGCGAGGCCAGCGAATCTACTTCAAGGGCGCGAGGGCACAAGAGAGTCAGTCTCGATGTTCCGAGCCGCGTTCCCGGATCTTCGGCTCGGCATCGACGAGATCTTCGCTCGCGAGGACAAGGTCGTGCGAGCAATCGATCCCCATACCGTTCCATTTGTCCTTTCGACGATCCCCGGCGGGTCGCCCATCGGCCAGGAACAGGCTAATCGTCGCCCCGGAGGGCGTAGGCAGCGCATCGAGCGACATCGACGCAGGCTAATCGGTCGCCCGGGCCACCGGCGAGATGGCCGTGACGCGGCGTGCCCGAGACCGCGCCGGGCGTCGGCAGCGACCCAGGTACACCCGCCACGGCCAACCACATATGTCTCCGAGTCCAGGGGAGCGCTTTCCGTGGATTCCTCGATGCCTCCGAATATCGCGCCGAGCCGAGCCGATTCTCTGAGGGGCTCAGAACGCTGTTCCGGGCGAATCCCCGCCGGAGGCGGGGCAGATACGGCTATCGGGAGTATCGCCGCGTATCAGAGGTCGCCATGAGGAGCGACGCGGTCCTACCGGAGCCGGCCCCCTTGAGCCTCGACCTCGCGCCAGAACGCGTCGACGCGGGCATTCCACTCGTCCGGGACCTCCTGGAAGGGCTGGTGAGCCTCGTCCTCCAACACATCGAACTGCGCGCCGGGAATCAGCTCGGCTACGCGGCGGCCGAGCTCGGGGCGCGCGCCCGGGTCGCGGCCGCCGGCGAGCACGAGCGTCGGGACCGTGATCTCGGGCAGGCGGTCGGTCGTGTCGTGGTCGACGAGGGGGGCTAGATAGCGCTGCAGGTCCTCGGTCGACTGCTTGTGGGGGAAGGCGAGGACCTCGTCGATGAACTGGTCGACGGTGCCGTCGTTGTGCGCCCGTGCGGTGTAGATGTCGAGGAAGAACCCCTCGAGGAACGCGCGCTCGCTGGGTGCGTACTCGACCAGCCATTGGACGAAGCGAACCCACGCGCGATAGTAGGGGTCCATCGCCGACCAGGTGCTCTGCAGCACGAGGCTGAGCACGAGCTCTGGGTGGCGGAGCGCCAACTCCTGGGTGACGATGCTGCCGCCGGAGAAGCCGGCGACGTGGGCCGAGCGGACATCGAGCGCGCGGAGGACATGGGCCGCGTCGTCCGCCATGACCTCTACTGAAACCGGCTCGTCGGGCATCGCCGTGCGACCCGCCCCGCGGTTGTCGAAGGCGGTGAGCCGGTAGCGGTCGGCGAGCCCATCGAGCTGGAACTGCCAGGACTCGACGGTGTCGCCTGCGCCGCCGATCAGCAGGACGTCCGGTCCCTCGCCGACTTGCTCGGTCCAGATGTTCAGGTCATCGGCGTGTACATGCTCCCCCATGTCGCTCTCCTCTCCTGCGCAATCGCTCGATCGGGTCGGCCAAGCCTCGCACGCCTCGCGCACGTAGCGGTGATCGGTGTCGCAGCCGCCGAGGACGTTGAGATTGGACAGCTTCGAGGCGCTCCGCGTAGCGGGCGCCCAGCGCGGAAGCGAGCTCATGACACGACTTCACTCTGCCGGCCGGCCGGCACGGCGACCTCAAGCGCGCACGATGCCGCCGACGAGTAGTCCGGAGCCGAGGTGGGCACCGAGCACCGGTCCCACCTGGGTGCAGAAGAGCGGCCCGGCGCCAAAGATCGCGGTGCCCCGGGCGACCAGATGGTCGGCGTCCTCGACGGACTGGGCATGCTGGACGATCCAGTCAGTCGCGCCGCGGTCGTGAAGCTCATCCAGGTAGGCGTCCATCCGCTCCAACGCTCGGCGCCGCGTTCTGACGCGGCCGACCGGGGTGATCTCGTTCCCGAAGGTGAGAATCGGCTTCATCTTCAGCGCCGTCCCCAGCATCGCCCGTGCCGCCCCGATCCGCCCGCCGCGGCGCAGGTATTCCAGGGTGTCCAGGCAAAACCACATCTGGAGCCGCTCGCGAGCGTGGCGCGCAGCTTCGACCACGGCCTTCAGCTCTGCACCTCGCTCGGCCGCACGGGCCGCGGCGATGACGACGCAGCCAAGGCCGCCGGCGCCGGTCTGGCCGTCGACGACCTCGACGCGCCCGCGATGCCGCGCGTCGGCCAAGATGCTTGCTGCCTCGGCCGCACTTTCGCAAGTCCCCGACAGGCCGCTGGCCAAGTGCACCGAGACCACGTCGCGCCCCGAGCTGACGAGCGGCTCGAAGCAGGCGAGAAAGTCTCCCACCGAGGGCTGCGAGGTCGTGGGCAACACGGTGGACTCGCGCAGTCGCACGTAGAAGGCATCGAGGTCGTCGTACTGATGCTCGGGACGCAACTCGCCATCCCAGCCCACGTACAAGCTGACCTCGTGGATCGCCCAGCGCCTGACCAGCGGACGAGGCAGGTAGGTCGTGCTGTCGGTGACCACGGCGACAGCCGCCGACTCGTCGGGCGTTCGGGCATTCTCAGAAGAACCCACGAGAGGGCAAACCCTACGGGCCGCGCTCGTTGCGGGGCCCCGAATTCGTCTCTGACCTCCCACCCACTGATCGTCGCGCGACGTCGCCTGCCGGTTGCGTGAATGCTTGCTTCCGCTCGTCTTTCGGAGCGGGACGGGGGCGCCGGCCTCCAAGATGAGGGCTCGTAACGGTGTGGCGCGATCCCTGGACCGGAGGCGAGCTCTCCTGCGCCGCTTCCGGTCTCCGACCCCAGACAGGCGCTGGATAACGGACAACGATGCCCATCGTGAACCTCCCGGTCGGAATCTCGCGACTCTATCGCCGGTGGCGGGTTCGCCTTGGGAGCTGTGACTGGTGCTTCGCCCTTGCTCGGTTGCGGGAAGCTCACCGAGGGCAGCTAGTGCCGCGAGCACCAGCCCTGGCGACCACGTGGACGGGTCAACCGCCAGCTCCGGGCACGCGTGTTCGCCGCCTACGGGCCCCGCTGCGCCGAGTGCGGGCGCTCGACCGTGCCTCTAGAGGTCCACCACATCAGCGGCGACCCGACCGACAACCGAATCCGCAAACACGGTCCCGATGTGCATTGATTGCCACCGATCGCCGGAGATGCACCGCTGATCGCTGCGAGAGGCCCGTTGCGCGGAACTGCCCCGGCTAGTAGTGGACTGGCCGGGGTGGTCAGCTAGCTCTGAGCCGTCACCTGGCCCGCCGTGATCGCCGGTGGGTTCGGCAACAGCTCGGCGAGATTCGCCTTGACGAAATCCGCGGCCAGGCGGTTCAAGGGCGGAGCGTCCAACCCATCGACGACCTCGATCGTGATCTCGACCTCGCACGTGCAGCCCAGCTGGCGGCAGGCCGGAGTGTCGTTCAGCGGAGCTCCTCGACCAGCCCGATGATGATGCCGTCGGGGCCCTTGACGTAGCAGTACCGGTAGATGGCGCCGTGGGCGCGCAGGCGGTCGAGGACGTCGTCGACGGCGTCGACGACGAACGTGAGGCGAGGGATGCCCGGGGTGTTCATCGGCGCCCTCGGCGCAACGCTGGTGGCCACCGGCGTGTGAAACGTCGACAGCTCGACCCGGCCGTGGCCGTCCGGGGTCCGCACGACGGCGATGTCCGCTCGGACGCCGTCCAGCCCGACGAGCTGGTCCACCCATTCACCCTCGACTGCTGCCTCGCCCTCCAGTTCCAGGCCCAGTTCGACGAAGAACCCGATCGCAGCCGCGAGATCCTCGACCACAACGCCGGCGTGATCCATCCGGTGGATCGTCATGCCAGGGAGTGTAAGACGGTCGGCGCGCCAGGTCGCCGGCCTCTCGCTCCTCCGGCGTCATCGCTCCTCCTCGCGATTGGGCAGAGGGAAACACCGCAGGTGTCTCCCCATCTCAGACACACCTGAGGCGTGCGTCGCAGCGGCGGACGAAGACCTGGCCAGACATGTGACGCAGGGATCGTCGAGCGACGTCGTCTGCCGGTTGCGTGAATGGTGGCTACCGCTCGTCGTCCGATGCGGGAGCGGATCGCCGGTCGATTAGACGTCGGGTCCGCGCTAGTCCCCGCTGAGCGGCTTGAGAAGCTCGAAGGCCAATCCGCCGAGGGCGTAACGGTCGTACGTACTGTGCTTGAGCGGGTTCCCTTCGGCCGAGGTGTTGCCGAGCGCGGCGACCGTAATCCCCGAGCTTGGTGAGTGGGCGAGTAGCGCCCTGGTTACGCACGGCCTCGGGTTCCGAACGTTCGGTCGCATCTGACGGACATCGGACTGAGACCGAGGCTGCAGGGCCGTCACCTCGCCGTCAGATGCGCGGCTGAATACGACCGGAGACGTGCCCATTTGAGCTCCGAGAGATCGACGCGGAATGCGTATGGGTGGGCCCTTCCGGGTGAAGCGAAGCCTTTGCGTGCCTCCGGCATCTGCGGTCGGCCGATGACCTCCCGGCGCTTGCAATCGGCTCGCACCGCATTAGGCCGTAGGAGACTCCGACTAAAAGTCGAAGGGACATGCAAAGAGCGGACGGTTGACCATCCGCCGGAGCACCAGGGGGAAAAGGGATCGCCGAAGATAGGCAGCCAGAAGGCGACGAGCGCGGATCGTCGAATATCGAGGGTCTAGCTGAGCTGTGGGAGACCCTCGGCCGCAATAAGAAGCCTCTCGGGCTGATGCTCTGCATCTGGCTCGCGATCGCGTTCGGCGCGTATCTGGTCTCCGTCCTCTTCTGGCGCGACGACCTTCCCCGCTCGACGATCGGCGCGGTCGCTTTGGTCTTGTGCGCCGCGACGGCGCTTGCGATCTTCGGCGTAAGAGGCCCCAAGACGCTAGTCGGCGTCGTGGCTGCGTTCGGAGTTGTGGTTGCCGTCGGCGGGGGCACGGTCCAGCTCAACGCCTTGCTCGACGACGGTCCGCCGCAGGAAAAAGCGATTGTCAACTGCCCTCCGGAACCCCGGGGTAACACCGGATTCGTCGCTCCCACTCTCGGCTATGCACTCGTGCACAGTGAGGCGAGTCTCTCCAGCGGCGTCCTGTTGCGCTATCCGCCCGGATGCGAGCTCAGGTTGCGAACCATTGGCGCTTTAACGTGCCGGATCCGGTGTGGTTTCGAGCGCCGGGTGACTTTCGCGACGGCTTCATCGCCTCCGCTGACATCCGAGGCGCTCCCTCCCTCGAGCGACTCCACCTGGCCTACAGCTGTCCGGAAAACCCGCCGCCTCCGGGCATTCCTGAGATCACTGCTCCGCTCGACCGACGCTTATCGGGGAAGGTGGAGATCGCGCCGCGGGCGTCCCCAGCACGGCGACTTGGCACCAGATCGGCCTCGATGTACAAACCAGTGACGGAATAAGCGCGCAGTGGGACACGCGATCCGTCCCAGGACAAAGTGCACCGCGTCCGGCCTCGGTCACCATCGCTGCGGTCCCGTGCATCGGCCTCGAGTCACCCTATTACCACGACGGTCGTCTGGCGGCCAAAGAGCGGAGTTACGTCGTGGCCAATCGTGGCGGCCCTCGGCCGGCACAGCTCTCGGTGCCAGTGGACAAGATGAACGGTGCCGGTGAGGAGGCCTGCAACAACGCGGCGCGGTGACATCGCCGAGGGCCCCTAAGACGACGGTGCGCACCCTTCAATGATCCCGTGCCGCCCCGTGAGCCCACCGTGGGTCCGGCTACAGCGTCGCACTCATTCCAGCGCCGAGTCCAGCGATTCGCCTTCAGTCAAGGCCGACGAACCGACGCATCTGAGCGTTGTAGAGCTCGGGTCGCAGATGCGAAATCGATGCAACTTCGACCCCCCCCTGCCACTCCGGGTTAGGTCTCAACCTTGGGGGCTCCCGGAACCCAATTGAGGCCTCGGCTCATTCGCGCCATCGGAGACGACAGCTGGTTGCCCAACGCCATACCGCGCTCGTTTTCGATAATGGAGAAGAACTTCCCCTGGACCACCCGCAGGTCCACGGCGCTCGATGCACTGTTCATCTCGCCTTTCAGCCACCATCTCGACAGTAGCCAAGATGCGTCTGCTAGGGGTCGTCGCGGGAGACGAGTACCCGGCCCGATATGTCTCTCGCTACGACGCACGATCGTCGAGCGGCTGCGCGCTGCGGAGTTCACGCGGAAGCGACACGCGAACCAGCTGCTAACCCAACGACGTCGGATCCGCTCACCCGCTTCCGTGCCGCCGAGCTTGCCGGCTTCCGGCGGTCGGGGTAGGGTCGGCATGTGCAGCCGCCGAACGGGATCGATCCCCCCGCCCGAGATGGCTTTCAGCCCAGGTGAAATCGCACGAGCACGATGATGTTGATTCGGCCCTCGGTGAGTGATCGGCGACGGATGCCGGCGCTGCCCGGCATCGCCGTAGCAACCACGCTCGCGTTCTGGCTCCTGGCACCGACGCCCGCCCTGGCGGCGAGCGCCCCCTCTCGCCAGGACGTCCAAGACGCACTCGAGCGCTCGGTCGCAGCGGGCGTCCCCGGCGCCACGGCCGTGATTCGCGGTCCAGGCGGGGTCGAGCGCTATGCCGCCGGCGCGGCGGACCTGCGACGACGCGTGCCGCTCTCGCCTGACCACCGGGCCCGAGTCGGCAGCGTGACCAAGACGTTCACCGCGGCCGCCATCCTCAAGCTGGTCGCCCGAGGCCGGATCGCACTCGATGAGCCCGTGGAGCGGTGGTTGCCGGGGTTGGTGCCGAACGGTGAACGGATCACGGTTCGTCAGCTCCTCAACCACACGAGCGGATTGGCCGAATACTGCGCCGTGCCGCCGGACAGCACTCTCTGCGTGCCTCCCCCATCCGAGATGACGCGCACATGGACCCCGCTGCAGCTGGTCGAGATCGGGGTCCAAGCCGCTCCGACGTTTCCGCCCGGTCAGGGCTTCTCCTATTCCAATACCGACTACGTCTTGCTCGGGATGATCATCGAACAGGCCACCGGCCGTTCGCTGACGAGCAGCTACAAGCGGATGATCTTCGACCCCTTGGGGCTCAAGCGGACGTCGCTCAGCAAACGCTCCACGATCGCCCGCCCCTTTGCCCACGGCTATGACGTGTTGGCCGAGGGAAAGTGGCCGTTCGACGTAACCGCGACAAGCCCGACGATCGCCTGGAGCGCAGGTGCGATCGTGTCGGTGCCGACAGATTTGCAGCGGTTCATGCGCGCGCTGCTCGCCGGTCGCCTCTTCCCCAAGAGCCTCCTGCGCGAGATGAAGATCGCGGCGCCGGGCTCGCTCAACGGGACGCCCCCGTCGAGCCCAGTCGAGGGAGGCGGCGTCGGAACCTACGGGCTCGGGCTGATCCACTTCACCTGGGCGAGCGCCTGCGGCGCGCAGGGCCACTCGGGCTCGTTCCCGGGCTTTCACACATGGGCCTTTGCCGCCAAGGGCGGGCGCCGTGGGGCGGCTCTCTACACGACCGCCGACGTGCTTCCGGCGGGCGGAGTGATCGCGGCGCTCCAGGCGGAACGAACCATCGCGTGTCGGATGCGCTTCGGCGACATCGGGGCGCGAAAGCCGCGCGGATAGGCGCTCGCGTTGGCGTCTTGCTCACGGCGCGCCGGGGCCGCATGTCGACATCAACTCGGGACCCACGAACTGGCCGTTGGCCGGTTCACGCAGGTTCGTGGTCAGGCGGTCGGCCCGCGCGGGACGGTGCCGCTCGAGCGCAGGGCTTCTCCCTCTTGTCGAGAAGAAGCCAGCGGCTCCGTGCCGCTCTCTCTTTAGCGATAGCGCGCTGGCGCGTGCCTGCTGCGAAGCGACGCTGCTGGCGGACGGTGCCGCGCCCGGGCCTCAGCGCTTGTCGCTCGCGATCCGTGCGTCGTCCTGAGATCCGATAGGCGGCCCGATTCGTCGCTCGGCGGGCTTCCGCGTAATCGGGGCGACTGGATTTGAACCAGCGACCTTCCGGCCCCCAGCCGGATGCGCTACCAGACTGCGCCACGCCCCGAGCCGGACCGGAGTCTACGCCAGCTTCCGTCCGAGAGACAGAAGTAGGCGCTCGCCTCGGAGAGGACCAGGTACCTGCTCGAGTTCTTGAGCACGCATCCGTGCGTCGACGAGAATCCGCGCGCCATCCTCGCCGGAAAGTGAAGGATTGGTGCGAAGCGGGCGACGGGAATCGAACCCGCGCTTTGAGCTTGGAAGGCTCACGTGCAACCGTTACACCACGCCCGCCGATGCCGTCCGATCATAAAGGCGTGCAAGGAGTTCACCGATGCGCCGAGCGGCGCCGGCGACGTCCAGGGGCCAGCGGATAGCCGAGGATCGCTCGGTCAGCCGCCCCGGTCGCCGGAAGGGCTCGCGTCGCGCCAGCCGAGCACAACGGCGAAGGTCGCGTAGTGCTCGTCGCAACGACCCTTGACCCGCTTCTGGACGGCGCCGACGCCAAGCTCGTCAAACTGGGGCTCGACGATGTTCACGCGATGGAACTTCGTCGCCATCCAGTTGGCCACCATCGCCTTCGCGCTCACCCCACAGCCGGTGTTCTCGGCGAACCTCCACATCTCCGCTCCCTCGAAGTAGCCCGCGTCGCGCAGCCGCGTCTCGAGCTTGTTTTCGCCGGGGCACTTGTGAGCGAGGCAGTCGGTCTTCGCCATCACCTTGCTGTGATCCTGGGCGACCTGCTTCAGGCTCGCGCTTCGCACCACATCACCGAGGCCGTGCGCGGCGCGCTCGTGGTTGATCAGGCAGCGCACCGACTTCCGCAGTTGCTTTGCGGTTGTGTCGGCGGCCGGCTGTCCGGCCCCGGCGCAGGCGACGCCGCCGCCCGCCGCGGCCGCGCCGGAATCGGGCCGGACGGCGATCGCGATCGCCGCGAGCAGGGCGACGCCGATCGCGGCGAGCGCGCCCGCCGCAACCAGCTTTCGCCGTCGAGCCGATTGCATCCTGGTCATGATCGCTGCAAGAAAGAGCGCGCCCCTGCCGGCGCGCCCGGTCGTTCAAACCCGGGTCGGCACGGTGAGTTGCGGGCCGGCCGGCGTGTCGGTGGAAGCGGGGGAGCCGGGATTCGAACCCGGATTCACGGTTTTGGAGACCGCGCGTCTAGCCATTAACTCACTCCCCCGGGATGCTCAGAGTAGAACGGTCACGAGCGTATCGCCGCAACGGCCGATGCCGTCCGCCGGGCCGAAGCGACGAGATGCGGGCGGAGGGACTCGAACCCCCACGCTCTTGCGAGCACCGGGACCTAAACCCGGCCTGTCTACCCAAATTCCAGCACGCCCGCTCGGTCGAATTGTACGGTCGTGGGCGCGTCGATCCAGAGACCAGAAACGCCCGCTGGACCGTCGCGCGGGGGCGCCGGAGCGCTTATGCTTGCGGCGATGCAGGTTGCGGAAGCCCGCCCGGGCTACGAGCTCTGGCGTCCGAACAGGGAGAAGGCCGAGTGCAAGACGATGAAGGTCGTCATCGCGTTCGTCCTGCTGGTCAGCGCCGGACTGTTGCTCGTGATCACGATCGGCGGCTGGGAGCGGCTGCTCGGCACCAGCGTGGCGGTGATGACCATCCTCTGGGCCGCGCTCTACGTCCTCTTCGCCTTTCTCGTCGCCCGCTGGAACCGTGGCATTCTGCCGGTCGCCGCGGCGCTGGCGATCATCCTCGCGATCTTCGCCGCGATCGCGGCGCCCGAGTGGTTCGCCCGCGACAAGGAGGGCCTCGACTCACCGGCGCTGCCGGAGGACCTGATCGGTCTCTTGACCCTGATCGTCGTCCCCGTGCAGCTGCTGCTGGTGATCGTCGCGATGATCGGCTTCAGCCAGGAATGGCACGTCGAGGAGGAGCGCCCGATCGGCGGTCAGCCCCTCCACGGCGAGGGCGAGCGCAGCGGCGCCGCCCCCGCGCCCGCCTGAGGCCGGCGCTCACTAGAACAGCGCGCCCTGCTCCTCGCGGGGCTCGATCAGCGCCGGGCCGTCCTCGCGCACATTGTTGACCAAGTCGGAGACATCACGCGTGACCAGGGCGTCGTCGGGCGCCGGGACGAGCAGCTCGAGCAGATCGCCGGGGGCGCGGTCGGGGTCCAGCCAGTCGCTCTCGGCGGCGGGATCGAGGATCACCGGCATCCGGTCATGGATCGGTCGCATCAGCCCGTTGGGCGGACAGGTGACGATCGCGCAGCTGTGCAGCACCTCGTCGCTTCCTCGGCGCCGCAGTTCCGCCCAGATCCCGGCGAATGCGAACAGGTGGCCGTCGGGCCGGCTGAACCAGAGCGGGCGCTTGCCCCGCTCGTCGCTGAGCCACTCGTAGAAGCCGTCGGCGGGGATCAGGCAGCGACGCTCGCGAAACGAGTCGGCGAACGCCGCTTGCGTCGCCAACGTCTCGACCCGGGCATTGATCAACGGCCGCTGGCCCTTCTTCTCCGCCCACACGCCCGGCACCAGCCCCCAGCGCAGCCGGCCGAGGTCGCGGACGTCACCGAACCGGCGCACCGCCAGCACCGGGTCGGTCGGCGCGATGTTGAAGCGCGGCTCGTCCTTGACCTCGATCGACTCGAGGATGTCGAAGCGCCCCCGCAACCGCGCGGGGTCGGGGTTTGTGAGCGTATAGCGGCCACACATTCATGCCGGAGGTGGGATTCGAACCCACACGCCCCGAAGGGCACGGCGTTTTGAGCGCCGCGAGTCTGCCGATTCCTCCACTCCGGCTGGTTGTCAACGAACGATAGCTTCGGTCGCAGGGATAATCCCCCGCTCGTGGACGCCGACGGGCGCATGGAGATCATTCGCGAGCTGTGCTCGTTCGAGCGCCGGCTCACCGGAACCGACGCCGAGCGGCGCGCCGCCGACCGGATGGCCGAACGGCTAGGGGAGAGCGGCCGGCGGGTGGAGGTCGAACCGATCCACGTCCACCCCCAGGTCGGCCTCATCTCCGCCGCCCATTGTGCGCTCGGTCTCGCCGGCAGCCTGGTCGCGATCGAGCTACCGGTCCTCGGCTTCGCGCTGTCGCTGCTCGCAACCACGTCGATGTACCTCGACCTCAACGCGCGTCTGTACCTGATCCGTCGACTGTTCTTCCGCCGCGCCTCTCAGAACGTCGTCTCGAGGGGTAAGCGGGCCGAGGCCCCCGCCCGCGTGGTGATCACCGCCCATCTCGACGCCGCGAGAACCGGCGCCGTCTACTCGCCGGTAACCACCCGGCTCTTCGCTCGGGTGGCGAACGCGGTGCCATTCGTGCTCAGCCCTTCCCGGATGCTCTTCTGGTCGCTGGCCATCTTGGTGCCGGTGCTCGCGATCCGTGCCGCAGGGGTCGATTCAGACCTGATCTCGCTGTTCCAGCTCCCCCCCACCCTCGTCCTCCTCGTCGCCCTGTTCGCCCTCGTCGACATCGCCCTCTCCGACGTCGTGCCCGGGGCCAACGACAACGCCTCGGGGGTCGCCGTGGCGCTGTCTCTCGCCGATGAGCTCGAGGCCGAACAGCCATCGCAACTCGACGTCTGGGTCGTGCTCACCGGTGGCGAGGAGTGTCTGATGCAGGGCATGCGCTCGTTCATACGCAGCCACAAGCGGCAGCTCGACGGGTCGTCGACCTACGTCCTCAACCTCGATTCGGTCGGCACCGGGAAGGTCCGCTTTGCGATCGGTGAGGGCCCGGCTGTCACATATGCGCTCGACTCGCGGCTGACCGAGCTCTGCGCCGCGATCGCCGAGGCCGACGCCGAGGGCGCGGACCGGTTCGGCGCCTCGCCCCTGCGACACGGGTTCGCCACCGACGCGCTGCAGGCACGCCTCGCGCGAATCCCGGCTACGACGATCACCTGCCTGGAGCGGGGCGCGCTGCTGCCGGCCAATCACCACGCCGCGGGCGACGTCCCCGGGGCGATCGATCCGGCTGCGCTCGACCGCGCGCACGGGTTCGCGCTCGAGCTGATCCGCCGGCTCGACGACGACGTCGGCCGGCGGGCCGGCGGCGAGCGGAAGACGTCCCCGCGGCCGCGAGCCCGGGTCGCGGCGTCGGAGCGGTGATAGAAACGGGCCCGTGAGCCAGCCGACCGCGTCCGCCAAGCGAGGCGACCTGCTCTGGACTCCCTCGGCGCAGACCGTCGAGCGGTCGAACCTGACCCGCTACATGCGGTGGCTCGAAGAGGCGCGGGGGCTCGACTTTGACGGCGACTACCCCGCGCTGTGGCGGTGGTCGACCGACGAGCTCGAGGACTTCTGGGCCTCGATCTGGGAGTTCTTCGGCGTCCGGGCTTCGACGCCGTACGAGCGCGTGCTCGCCGGCCGCGAGATGCCCGGCGCCGAATGGTTTGCGGGCGCGCGGCTCAACTACGCCGAGAACCTGCTCGCCGACAAGCCCGCCGAGCGGCTCGCGGTTCAGCACGCCTCCGAGCTGCGCGAGCTCGACTCGCTCACCTGGGGCGAGCTGCGCGAGCGCGTCGCCCGCTGCGCCTCGGCACTGCGCGCGCTCGGGGTCGAGCCTGGGGACCGGGTCGTCGCCTACATGCCGAACGTCCCAGAGACCCTGATCGCCTTTCTCGCCACCGCGTCGATCGGCGCGAGCTGGTCCAGCTGCTCGCCCGACTTCGGCGCCGGGAGCGTCGTCGACCGTTTCGCCCAGATCGAGCCCAAGGTGCTCTTCTGCGTCGACGGCTACCGCTACAACGGGCGCGACTTCGACCGCACCGACGTGGTCGGCGCCCTGCTCGCCGAGCTGCCGACCGTCTCTCACACGGTCGTGCTGCCGTACCTCGCCCCCGACCCCGACCGCACCGTGCTTCGCAACCCGACCACCTGGGATGCGCTGCTGGCCTCAGGCGAGCCGGGTGAGATCGCCTTCGAGCAGGTGGGCTTCGACCACCCGCTCTGGGTGCTGTACTCCTCGGGCACCACCGGCCTGCCGAAGGCGATCGTCCACGGACACGGCGGGATCCTGGTCGAGCAGCTGAAGAAGCTCACCCTCCACCTCGACGCGCAGGAGTCCGACCGCGTCTTCTGGTTCACGACCACCGGCTGGATGATGTGGAACTTCCTCGTCGGCGTCCTGCTCACGGAGGCCTCGATCGTGCTCTACGACGGCAGCCCGGGCCATCCCGACATGGGCGTCCTCTGGGAGCTCGCCGACCGCGCCGGGATCACCTGCTTCGGGACCAGTGCCAGCTACGTCGCGGCCTGCATGAAGGCCGAGGTCGAGCCCGGAGTCGGCCGCGAGCTCTCGGCGCTGCGCGCGGTCGGCTCGACTGGTTCGCCGCTCGCACCCGAGGGCTTTCAGTGGATCTACGACCACGTCGGCGCCGACACCTGGCTGTTCTCGACCTCCGGCGGTACCGACGTCTGCACCGCGTTCGTCGGTGGGGTGCCGATCCTCCCCGTCTATCGGGGCGAGCTCCAGGGTCGGTCGCTCGGCTGCGCAGTCGAGGCCTTCGACGAGGACGGCAACTCGGTCGTCGACGAGGTCGGCGAGCTGGTGCTCACCGAGCCGCTGCCCTCGATGCCGGTCTTCCTCTGGGGCGATGAAGACGGTTCGCGCTACCGGGCCTCCTACTTCGAGATGTACCCGGGCATCTGGCGCCACGGCGATTGGATCGAGATCACCTCACGCGGCACCGCGATCATCTACGGGCGCTCGGACTCGACAATCAATCGCTCCGGGGTACGGATGGGCACGAGCGAGATCTACCGCGCCGTGGCGTCGGTGGGCGAGGTCACCGACGCCCTCGTCGTCGATCTGCCGCGGCCCGGCACGGAGGGCTGGATGCCGCTATTCGTGGTCCTGCGCGAGGGCGTCGAGCTCGATGACGAGCTCAGGTCGGAGCTCGCGCGCCGGGTCCGCGAGCAGTGCTCGCCCCGCCACGTGCCGGACGAGGTGTTCGCGATCGCCGAGGTCCCGCGAACCCTCTCCGGGAAGGTGCTCGAGGTGCCGGTGAAGCGGATCCTGATGGGCACCCCGCCCGAGCAGGCGGCCTCCCGCGACTCGCTCGCGAACCCCGCGGCGCTCGACTGGTTCGTCGAGCTGTCAGCCAAGCTCGCCGCGCCGACCTAGGACGGGCACGGAGGGGCAACCGGGGGCGAGTACGCTGGACGGCGTGGCGAGAGCACTACTGATCATCGATTTCCAAAACGACTTCACCCCGGGGGGTGCGCTCGCCGTCGCCGGCGGCGATCAGATCGCGGAACCGATCAAGCGGCTCGCGGACCGGGTCGATGTCGTCGTCGCAACGCGCGACTGGCACCCGCCCGACCACGCCTCGTTCGAGACCGAGGGCGGGCCCTGGCCCGTGCACTGCGTCCGCGACACGCCCGGAGCGCAGTTTCACCCGGCGATGGACGAGATCGCCCTCGAGGCGGTCGTCGACGTCGGCCGTGCGCGCGACGACGAGGGCTACTCGGGGTTCGAGAACTCCGATCTGGCCCGGATCATGCGCGACCGCGACGTCAGTGAGGTCTATGTCTGCGGGCTGGCAACCGACTACTGCGTGCGGGCGTCGGCGATCGACGCCTGCTCGGAGGGTTTCGAGGTCACGGTCGTCAGCGATGCGATTCGCGCCGTCGAGGTAAGCGAGGGCGACGGCGATCGGGCGATCGAGGAGATGCGGGCGGCCGGCGCAAGCGTGGCGGACTCCGCCGAGCTGCTCGCGGGCACCCGCTAGCTGCGAACGAGCCCCAACCGAGCGGCCTGCTCTCGGGCGTGGGCGAGCACCTCGTCGAGCTCGGCGCGATCGCCCTGGCGATAGACGACTCGGCCGGCGACCACGGTCATCCTGATCGCCGAGGCATCGGCGGCGTAGACGAGGCCGGCGTCGAGCTCGCCGAGCGCGAGCGAGGGCGCGTCCAGGCGGGCGAGCGCGAAATCGGCGGGCGCCCCGGCGGCGAGCGGCCCGCCGCCGACCAGCTCGGCGCGCTGCCCGGTTGCGATCTCCCAGGCCTCGGCCGCCGTGACCGCAGCGGGGTCGGCGGCGACGTGCTTCTGAATCAGGGCGAACGCCTTCACGTCGTCGAGCATGTCGAGCGAGTTGTTCGAGCCGGCACCGTCGGTGCCGAGCGCGATCTCGGCACCGGCGGCGCGGGCCGCCGCATAGGGAAACACCCCACCGACCGCCAGCTTCAGGTTGGCGACCGGGTTGGTGACCATTGTCGCGCCCCGCTCGACGATCAGCTCGATCTCGGCCTGGTCGAGCCACACGCAGTGGGCGAGCACGGTGCGGGGACCCAAGAGACCGGTCCGGTCGAGGTACTGGGCAGGTCGCAGCCCGGTCTCGGCGATGCAGTCGGTCACCTCCTGCTCGGTCTCGGAGAGATGGATCTCGACCGGCACGTCGCGCTCCGCGGAGATCTCGGCGATGCCGCGCAGCGAGGGCTCGGAGACCGTGTAGATCGCGTGCGGGGCGAGCGCCGGGCGCACCGCTCCCTGCCCCGCCTCCTCGATCTCCTCGATCGTCCGCCTCGCCTTGGCCAACAACCTCGGGGCCTGGTCGGGGTCCTTGCCGTCGATCAGCGGCGCGCCGACGATCGCGCGCATGCCCGCGTCCTTAACCGCCCGAGCGGTTGCCGCCTGCTTCCAGTACATGTCCCAGAAGCGGATCGTGCCCGCGCGCGCCATCTCCAGGCACGCCAGGCGTGTTCCCCAATAGACGTCGTCGGCCTCGAGCCGCCGCTCGGCCGGCCAGATGTGCTGCTCCAGCCACTCCATCAGCGGCAGGTCATCGGCGTAGCCGCGAAATAGCGTCATTGCCGCGTGGGTGTGGGCGTTGACGAGCCCCGGGATCAGCGCCAGCCCGGTGGCGTCTATCCGGTCGTCGTCCGCCCGTGGCTCGACCCCGGCGCCGAGCTCCTCGATCAGACCATCGGCGGTCCGCAGGCACACCTGCTCACCGTTCAGCCGAGCCCCGGTAATCGCAAGCGCCATCACCGAAATCTAACCGAGCGTCCGCAGTGTCCCTAACTCAGGGCCGGCAATACCCCGGACAGCGCCTCGACCAGGAGGGCGCGGTTGCGCTCCCGGCCACGCTCGAGCTCGGCGATCGTCAGCTCCCGGTCCCCAACCCCGTTGGCGAGGTTGTCGACGACGCAGACCGCAGCATAGCTGAGACCCAGGTCGCCGGCGATCACCGACTCCGACGCGATCGTCATCCCGATCACGTCGGCGTGCCGGGCTATGAAACGGATCTCCGCGGGCGTCTCGAGGCGCGGGCCCCGCGACTGCCAGTAGACCCCGCGGTCGCGAGGCGCGCCGGCGCCCACCTCGGCGAACGCGGCCACGACCCGGGCTCGCCAACCGGAATCGAAGCCGGGAACCCGATGTGCGGCGACGCCCTCGCGCCCGGTCAGCGGCTCGGCGTCGAGGGCGATGAAGTCGTCCGGACAGACGAAGGTCCCGGGGCCGAGCTCCGGCCTCAGCCCGCCCACCGAGCCCAGCGCGAGCACCCGGTCGCAACCGGCGTCAGCGAGCGCGCGCATGTTCGCGACGTGGTCGATGCGATGCGGCAGCACGTAGGCCGCCGTCTCGCCGTGGCGTTGGAGCCGCTCCCAGTCGCCCTCGGGAAGTGCCGCGTCGCGCAGCGAGCTCCCGGCGACCAGCGCGAGCCGGCCCACTACGCCGGGGTGATCGGGTTGCGGCGCTCGGAGAAGTTCCGGTTCTTGGACTCGGCCAGGGCGAGGCGGCGGATCAGCTCGGCGCGCAGATCGTCGGGCTCGATCACCGCGTCGATCACCATCTCCGACGCCAGGTGCAGGATGTCGATGTCGGCGGCGTACTCGTCGCGCTTCGAGCGCACGAAGCGCTCCCGCTCGGTCTCGTCGTCGATCGCCTGGATCTGGTTGAAGAAGACGGCGTTGATCGCCGCCTCCGGTCCCATCACGGCGATCGACGCGGTCGGCAGCGCGATGCAGCAATCGGGCTCGAACGCCGGCCCGGCCATCGCGTACAGCCCGGCCCCGTAGGCCTTGCGGACGATCACCGAAAGCTTCGGCACGGTCGCCTCGGAGACGGCGCTGATCATCTTCGCCCCGTGGCGGATGATTCCCTGGCGCTCGACCTCGGTCCCGATCATGAACCCGGGGACGTCGGCGAGAAAGAGCAGCGGCACGTTGAATGCGTTGCAGGTCATGATGAACCGCGCCGCCTTGTCGGCCGAGTCGACGAACAGCACGCCGCCTTTGTGCCTGGGCTGGTTGGCGACCACCCCCACCGCCCGGCCATCGAGCCGCCCGTAGCCGACCACGACCTCCTTCGCCCAGCGCGCGTGGACCTCGCAGAAGGAGTCCTCGTCGACCAGTGCCGCGAGCAGGTCGTTGACGTCGAACGCGGTCTTCTCGTCGGTGGGGACGATCTCCGAGACGCGACGCTCGCTCGCCGGCGCGCCGGGCGGCGCCGTAGGCGGCGCCTCGCGCCAACTGGTCGGCATGAAGGACAGATAGCGCTTGGCGACCTCGATCGCCTCGGCGTCCGAGCGGACCAGAAAGTGCCCGCAGCCCGAGACCCCGGTGTGCATCCTCGCCCCGCCCATCTCCTCGAGCGTCACCCGCTCGCCGATCACCATCTCGGCCATGCGCGGCGAGCCGAGGTACATCGAGGCGTTGCCCTCGCGCATGACCACGACGTCGCAGAAGGCGGGGATGTAGGCGCCGCCGGCGGCGGAGGGGCCGAACAGAAGACACACTTGCGGCACGCGGCCCGAGAGCACCACCTCGTTGTAGAAGATCCGCCCGGCGCCGCGGCGACCGGGGAACATCTGCACCTGGTCGGTGATCCGCGCCCCGGCCGAGTCGACCAGGTAGACCATCGGGACCTCGAGGCGCAGGGCCCGCTCCTGGATCCGGAGGATCTTCTCCACCGTCTTCGGGCCCCAGGAGCCGGCCTTCACGGTCGGGTCGTTCGCCATCAGGCAGACCTTGCGGCCGCCGACCAGAGCCAGCCCGGTGACCACGCCGTCGGCGCCCAGGCCCTCGGCGTCCCAGTTGGCGAGCAATCCCTCCTCGGCGAACGACTCCCGATCGACCAGCAACTCGACCCGCTCGCGCACGGGAAGCTTTCCCTGCTCGGCCGTCTTTTGATGGTGGCGCTCGGGGCCGCCGGCGAGTGCCGAGGCGAGCGCCGCTTCGAAGCCTGTCGTCGAGCTTGTCTCGCTCACCCGGGGGAGTCTATGGAGCGGAAAGCGCTACTTCTGAGCGGCATTGCTGGGCGCCCGCTGCGCAGGCTCGGAATCGCCCCGGACCTGATCGGCGCCCTGCTCGGCGGTGGCCTGCTCATCGGTGGCCTCCTCGGCGGAGGCCTGCTCGGCCTCGCGCTCGCCGCGATGCTGGGTCGCCGTCCCGGCGATCCCGCTCGCGAGCCGTTCGAGCTCGGCGATGACAGCGTCGCGTCGCTGCTCGAGATCGGAGATCACCGCCTCGATGTCACGCTTGCGCCGGTTCGCCTCATCGACGATCCGCTCGGCGTCTCGCCGGGCCGCCTCGCGCGCCTCGGTCGCCGAGACGTCGCCCTCCTCCCGAGCCCGCTCGGCGTAGGCGTCCGCCTCGGTCCGGACCTTGCGCGCGTGGGCGTCGGCCTCCTCGCGAGTCTCATCCGCGTACTCGTCTGCCTGCGCCCGCAACGACTCGGCGGTCGCGTTCGCCTCTACGAGGCTCTTGCGGGCACCGGCGGCGGCCTCGTCGCGAATCTCCTGCGCGGCATCGTGGGCCTCGGTGAGGATGCCCGCCACCTGCTCACCGGCGCGCTCCAGCTCGGCGCGGACCTGCTCGGGAGCGGCGCCGCCGTCACGCTCGAGCCAGTCGGCGAGCTCGCTGAGGAAGCGGTCGACCTCGTGGCGGTCGTAGCCGCGGACGGCGTGCGCGAAGCTCGCGTTGCGGATCCTTTCGATCGAGTGGGCGTCCAAGGGCTTTTCTCCTCGCGGTGGACTGGATGGTCGATCGCGCCGAGGGTAGCGAGCCGGGCACCCCGCCCGCTAGCGGGCGGGGTCGACTGCGACAGGCGTTTCACCCGAGTAGTCGTAGAACCCGCGCCCGGACTTGCGACCGTAATCGCCGGCCTCGACCAGCCTGCGAAGCGTCTCGGGTTGGGAGAAGCGCTCCTCGCCGTAGGCGTCGACCATCACGTCGGCGATCGATGCGAGCGTATCCAGACCGACGAAGTCGGCCAGCGTCAGCGGGCCCATCGGGTGGCTTGCCCCGGCCATCATCCCCGTGTCGATGTCCTCGACCGAGCCCACCCCCTGCTCGTAGGCGCGCATCGCGTCGAGCATGTACGGGACCAGCAGCCGGTTGACGATGAAGCCGCGATTGTCTCGCGCGGCGACCGTGGTCTTACCGAGCTCCGCTCCAACGGCGAGGCCGAGCTCGGCCGTCTCATCGGCGGTTTCGTCCGCCCGTACGACCTCCAGAAGCGGCATCACCTGGGCGGGGTTGAAGAAGTGGAGGCCGAGGAACCGCTCCGGCCTGCCCGTCACCGCCGCCTGATCGGCGACTGCGAGCGAGGAGGTGTTGGTGGCGAAGTAGGCGTCCGGCTTGACGATCGGGTCAACCTCACGCCACATCGCGAGCTTGCCGTCGAGGTCCTCGGTGATCGCCTCGATCACGAGGTCGCAGTCGGAGAGGTCCGCGTAGTCGAGCGTCGGCGTGATCCGGCCGCGAATCGCGTCGGCATCGTTGTGATCGAGCTTGCCTTTCTCCACCGCGCGGGCGAGCTGCTTCTCGATCTTGCCGATGCCCTTGTCGAGCTTCTCCTGGTCCACCTCACGCACGACCACGTCCCAGCCTGCCTGGGCGCAGATCTGCGTGATTCCGTGGCCCATGAGGCCGCAGCCGAGCACTCCTACCTTGGCGATCTCCATCTGTGTCTCGAACCCTCCGGGGTTGGCTTGGGTGGCACTGAAGCGGCGCCGAGCCTACAGACCGGCGATCGCTTCGCGACCGCCGAGCGAGATCCGAAAGCGAACCTCGAGCGGGCTGCCGAAGCTTGGGCGTCGCTGCGTGCCGCCGTCGCGGGCAAAGCCGAGCGAATCGTAGAAGGCCAGATTGCGAGCGCTCTCGGCAAGCGTCCAGACGATCGCCTCCGAGTGCCCGGCGGCGGTGAGCGCCTCGAGCGCTCCCTCGACCAGCGCCCGCCCGACCCCTGAGCGCCAGTTCTGCGGATGCACGTAGAGGGCTACGATCTCGCCCTCGTGCGGGGCCGCGCGGCGGTCGCGGCTCGGACCGTAGAGGACCAATCCCCGCACATCGCCGTCGACCTCGGCGGCGAGGATCGCGCTGCCGTCGGCGGCAGGCGCGGCGAGCCGCTCGGCGATCCGCGCCGGCTGCCAGGCGGTGCGCGGGTCGACGCGCTCCGGCACGATGCCGCGAAATCCCTCCTCCCAAGCAGCGATCGCCGTGTCTGCGAGCGCGTCGACGTCGGCCGGCTCGGCGGCGCGAATCGTCGTCCCGCCGCCCCCGCCGGTCAAGCCGGCGGCGGCCCGTCGGCCGCCTCGAGCATCTCCTTCATGCGCTCGGCCAGCGCCTGCACGCCGCTCATCGGGCGCACCATCACCGTCAACTCGACCGCGCGGCCGTCGGCGCCGAACCTGAGGATGTCGACCCCCTGCAGCTCGCGCTCGCCCACCCGCGCCTCGAAGGTGAGCACGGCGGTGTCGCCGTTCTCGAGCTGCCCGGTGTAACGGAAGTCCTCGAACACCTCGACCACGGCAGAGAGGACCACCTTGATCGCCTCGCGGCCTTCGTAGGGCCCGTACACGACCGGGCTGCGAAAGCTCGCGTCCTCGGAGAACAGCTCGTCGAGACGGGAGAAATCCTTGGCCTCGGCGGCCGCGCGGAAGGCGTCA
Organism: Solirubrobacterales bacterium; assembly: GCA_021155855.1. Classification (GTDB taxonomy): domain Bacteria; phylum Actinomycetota; class Thermoleophilia; order Solirubrobacterales; family 70-9; genus WHSW01. The sequence goes on along the minus strand of JAJNAZ010000014.1, from coordinate 39,018 downwards.
CTGCGCATCGTCCGAAAGCCTACGCAGGGGAGCTCAGCCCTGCAGTCGCACCTCGACGGTGATCTCGCCGACGCCCCCGAGCGCCTTCGAGACGGTCTCGATCGCCTCCGGCACCGCCGGCGCCGATTCGACGCTCGGCTCCAGCAGCTCGTCGATCGCTGCGTTGATGCTCAAGACGAGGGGGCCGCTCGGCTCAGGCCGTGCCCGTCCAGTCGACCGGACCCGCCCGCAGCACGTGCGCCCCGAGCGGGCGGCCGAGCAGCTCCTGCGCGGCGCGCGAGGCCTCGATCAGGCGCGGCAGCTCAACCCCCGTCGCGACCCCCATCTCCTCGAGCATCGAGACCAGGTCCTCGGTTGAGATGTTGCCCGTGGAGCCGGGCGGTACCGGGCAGCCGCCGAGCTCGCCGAAGGCCGCTTCGAACGATTCCACCCCCGCCTCCATGGCGGCGAGCACGTTGGCGAGCCCCTGCCCGCGGGTGTTGTGGAAGTGGGCCGTGAGCTCGACCCCCACGAGGCGCTCGCGCGCGGCGTCGAAGAACTCGCCGACCTGGCGCGGATTCGCCATCCCGGTCGTGTCGCCGAAGGCGACCTCCTCGCAACCGGCGGTGGCGAGCCGGTCGGCGATCTCGAGAACCCGCTCGACCGGCACCTCGCCCTCATACGGACAACCGAAGCTGGTCGAGATCACGCCCTCGCGGCGCAGCTCCTCCGCGCCGGCGCGCTCGATCACCCGCTCGAGCCCGGCGAGCGACTCGTCGATCGAGCGGTTGACATTGCGGCGGTTGTGGGTCTCCGACGCCGAGAGGAAGAGGTTGACCTCATCGAAGCGCTCGCGGTGGTCGAGCGCCCGCTCGAGTCCCCGCTCGTTCGGGATCAGCACCGAGTAGGCGACACCGTCGACGCGCTCGACGCGCGACAGGACCTCCTCGGCGTCGGCCAGCTGCGGGATCACATCGGCGCGCACGAACGAGGTCACCTCGAGCCGCCGCAGCCCGCTCCGGGCCAGCATCCCGATCAGGCGCAGCTTCTCGTCGGTCGGGATCACCTCGGGCTCGTTCTGGAACCCGTCCCGCGGCCCGACCTCGCGAATGCGCACGCTCGCGGGCAAATCGGTCATCCGAAAGAGGTTAGGCGGCGCGGGCGCTAGCCGAGTTGGCCGACCTCGATCACCCGGCGCTCGTGGGTGCCGACGCCGACCGTGCGATCACCCTCGCTGACCTCGACCTCGAAGCGCAACTTGCGGCCGTCGACGATCTCGCGCAGGGTCGAGCGCACCGTGCACCGGGCGCCCTCGGCGGCGGGGCCGACGTGCTTGACGCAGACCTCGAAGCCGACCGTCGCCTGGCTTTCGGGCAGATGCTGGAGCGAGAGCACCGCCGAATTGCGCTCCATCACCGCGATCATCCCCGGGGTCGAGAGCACCTTGAGGCCGATGGTGCCGCCGACGTCGGTGAGTAGGCGGTCGGCGACCTCGAACTCGTCGCTGCGTTCGAGCCCCGGCGCCAGCGTTGGCTCGCTCGGCCGCTCGAGGTCGGGCAGCTCGTCTCGGAGCGACATCGGCGGACGGTCCGGCGGCGTCGTCATCCCGATCTACACCATCCCCAGGCCGCCGGAGACTCCGAGCGTCTCCCCGGTGACGTATGAGGAGTCGTCGGAGGCGAGGAAGGCGACCGCGGCGGCGACCTCGTCCGGACGGCCGAGCCGGCGCAGCTGGGTACCGACCCTCATCGTCTCGACGATCTTCTCACCGAGCTCGCCCAATTCGAGCGCCGCCATCAGCAGCGGCGTTTCGATCGGGCCGGGCGCGATCGAGTTCGCCGTGATCCCGAAGCGGGCGCCCTCGCGCGCGATCACCTTCGTGAACGCGATCACGCCACCCTTGGCGGCGGAGTAGACGGCGGAGCCCTTGGAGCCCACGCGGCCGGCCTCGGAGGCGATGTTGACGATCCGTCCGTAGCCGGCCTCCTGCATTCCCGGCAGCACGGCGTGGGTGCAGGCCAGGACCCCGACCAGGTTGACGGCGAGCACCCGCTGCCACTGGCCGGGATCGGTCTCGATGAAGAACCCGAACTCATCCGTGCCGGCGTTGTTGACGAGGATCGCGAACGGCCCGTGCTCCGCGGCGACGGCGCTCGCGGACTCGGGATCGGTGACATCGAGCGGCGCTGACGCGGCGCCGATCTCAGCCGCGACCTCGGCCGCGCCCTGCTCGTTGATGTCGCCGATCACGACCTCGGCTCCCTCGGCCGTCAGCCGGCGGGCGGTCGCGGCGCCGATGCCGCTGCCGCCACCGGTAACCAGCGCCCTGCGGCCCTCGAACCTCATCGGGCGCAGCATATGTCCCCCGGGTCGAAGCCCCGCCGGTGCTCTCGTAGACTGCCGCCCCCGTGAGCGGTGAAGCGATCCCGATCATCGGCGGCACCGGCGCGCTCGGCTACGGGCTGGCGCTGCGATGGGCGCGCGCCGGTCACGCCGTGGTGATCGGCTCCCGCAGCGAGGAGCGGGCCGCCGAGGCGGCCCGCACGCTCACTCAGCGCGCCCCGGACGCCGAGATCGAAGGGCTGCCCAACCAGCTCGCCGCCAAGCAGGGTCCGGTGGTCTTTCTCACCGTCCCCTTCCGCGCCCAGTCCGAGAACCTCAACAACCTGCGAGAGGTGCTCGAGCCGGGCCAGCTGTTGGTCGACTGCACCGTGCCGCTCGCCGCCGCGGTCGGCGGGAAGGCGACGCGGTCGCTCGGCGTCTGGCAGGGATCGGCGGCGCAGCAGGCGCAGGAGATGGTCCCTGAGGGAGTCACGGTGGTCGCCGGCCTGCACACGGTGAGCGCGCCGACCCTGGGCGACATCGGCGCCGAGCTCGCCGAGGACGTGCTGCTGTGCGGCGATCGCAAGGCCGACAAGGCCCGGGTCGCGGCCCTGATCGAGGAGATCCCCGGCCTGCGCGCGGTCAACGCCGGTGCGCTTGAGATGGCCCGAATCGTCGAGCAGCTCACCCCGTTGCTGATCTCGATCAACTCCCGCTACAAGACGCACGCGGGAATCCGGATCGGCGGCCTCCCGGACCGCGATCACTGGGCGTGACCGGGGCCGGCGGCGGGGGCCGCGACTGCGGCGGCAGACGGTGAGCGTCGTCTGCCTCGCTGGCGGCACTGGAGGCGCCAAGCTGGCCGCCGGACTTCAGGACATCGTCGGCGCCGAGCTCGCGGTGATTGCCAATACCGGCGACGACACCGAGGTCCACGGCCTTTTGGTCTGCCCAGATCCCGACCTGATCACTTACTGGCTCGCGGGCGAGATCGACGAGCAGCGCGGCTGGGGGATCCGGGACGACGCCTTCGTCGTCCACGAGCGGCTCCAGCGCCTCGGAGCGCCGGGCTGGTTCGGCCTCTCCGACCGCGACCTCGCCACCTGCCTGTATCGCACCCACTTCATCGCCGAAGGCGGCACCGTGACCGCCGCTCAGGCCCAGATCGCGCGCGCTCTCGGCGTCCGCGCCCGAGTTCTGCCGATGTGCGAGCAGCCGGTGCGCACCAGGGTCCGGACCGCGGCCGGGTGGCGCGGGCTGCAGGAGTTCCTGATCCTCGACCACGGCGAGGCGCCGATCGAAGGGGTCGAGCTGGAGGGAATCGGCGCCGCCACCCCGACACCCGAGGTGCTCGAGGCACTTGCCGCGGCGGAGGCGATCATCGTCGGACCCTCGAACCCGGTGATCTCGATCGGTCCGATCCTTGCCGTGCCGGGAATGCGCGAGGCGCTCGCCGCCTCGCCGGCGAAGGTGGTCGCGGTCAGCCCGCTGGTAGGCGGGCGCGCCGTCAAGGGGCCGACCGACGCCTTCGTCGCCGCGCTCGGCCGGCCGGTGACCGCGGCGGGCATCGCCTCGCTGTACGAGGGGGTGATCGACGCGATCGTCGTCGACGCCGGAGACCCGGGTCCGGCCGATATCCCGGTGCTCGCCCGAGCGACGCAGATGGAGGGCGCCGCGGGGCGGCGCACGGTCGCCGGCGCCGTGCTCGAGTTCGCGTGCGAGCTTTAGGTCGGGCGACATGATTGGCGGATGAAAGCGACGGCGATCATCCCGGTGAAGCGCTTTGGCTCGGCCAAGCAGCGATTGCTCGCGGTGCTCGACCGACCCCAGCGGGCGGGGCTGGTAAAGGCGATGCTCGCCGATGTGCTCGCCGCGATCTCGGCCAGCGAGGGAGTGGAGCGGCTGATCGTGGTCACCGGCGAGGGGCGCGCCGAGCGGATCGCGCTCGCCCATGCCCGCCGCACCGCAACGCCACTCGAGGTGCTCCGCGACCCCGACGACCGCGGTCATTCCGAGGCCGCGACGCTCGGCATCATCCGCGCGCTCTCCCACGGCGCCCGCTGCGCCGCGCTGCTTCCGGGGGACTGCCCGCTGCTCGAGCGAGCGGAACTCGACCCAGCGATCGGCCGCATGAGCCCCGGGCGCGTCGCGGTCGTCCCCGACCGCCATGGAACCGGCACCAACGGGCTGCTGCTCGCGCCCGCCGATGCGATCGGGCCCGCCTTCGGGGAAGGGAGCATGGCCCGCCATCGCGATCGGGCCGCGCGGGCCGGCCACTCGGTCGCAATCGAGAGGCTGTCCTCGCTGGCGCTCGACCTCGATACGCCCGACGACCTCGCGGCCTTGGCCGCGATGCTCACCGAGCGCCCGGAGCGCGCCCCGGCCACCGCGGCCGCGATCGACCGCCTGGGCCCGATCGCGCGCCCGCCAACGTGAGCCCGCAGCTAGAGATCCTGGCACTGGCCGGACTGCCGGAGGTCGGCCCCGGCGATCGACTCGGCGAGCTGCTGGCCGCGGCGGCGCGTGAAGCGGACGCTGAGCCGGGCGACACCGATGTCGTGGTCGTCTCCCAGAAGATCGTCTCGAAGGCCGAGGACCGCACCCGCGCCCTCGCCGCCGTAAAGCCCGGGGAGCGCGCCGTCGCGCTGGCCGCCGAGCTCGACAAGGACCCGCGCCTGGTCGAGCTCGTGCTCGCCGAATCGAGGCGGATCGTGCGGGCAGCGGCCGGGGTGCTGATCGTCGAGACGCGTGGCGGCTGGATCTGCGCCAACGCCGGCATCGACGCTTCGAACGTGTCCGGAGAGGACATCGTCGCCCTGCTGCCCGAGGACGCCGACGCCTCCGCCCGCCGGATTCGTGCCGAGCTCGCGACCGCCTCCGGATCGCGTCCGGCGGTTGTCGTCGCCGACAGCTTCGGCCGCCCTTGGCGGCTCGGCCAGGTGGACGTGGCGATCGGCTGTGCGGGGCTCGCCGCGCTGGACGACTGGCGCGGTCGCGCCGATCTCCACGGGCGCAAGCTCGCCGCCACCGCGGTCGCGGTCGCGGACCAGCTCGCCGCGGCGGCCGACCTCGTCCGCGACAAGGCCTCCGCAGTCCCGGCGGCGCTGATCCGCGGCGCCGGGCGCTGGCGCACCGACGCCGACGGCCCAGGTGCGGCCGCCGCGCTCCAGCGCGCCTCCCGTGAGGACCTGTTCCGCTAGTGATCCAAGGCCGAGAGCTTCTTCCCCGCCGGGTCCGGAGCGCCCTCCTCGGTGAACTCGGGCGGCACGTACGCCCGCCCGGGTGAGCCGCCGATCGCCAGCACCCGCGCGGTCTCGTCGCCGGTGACGATCTTTCGCTTCTCGGCCGGCCCGACCCGGGCCCAGACCCCGGGCACAAGCTCGTGGTTCTCGCCCCCGACGCTGAGCGTCGCCCGGCCGGCGAGCACCGTGTAGACCTCCTCCTGGTTGTCGTGGACCTGGTCGTGCTCGGGGTAGTCGCGGTAGTTGGCCGGGAAGTCCAGCACCGCGAGGCCGAATGCGGTCACGCCGAGCCCGGCGCGCACGCGGCGAAAGCCGCCGTGGAAGATCGCCTCGAAGTCCTCGATCCGCTTGACGGTGACATCAGCCATCGAGCGGATCCGCCTCGCCCTCGTCGGTGAACGTGAAATCGATCGTGACGTCGGCCATCGCGCCAACCCTACCGCCGGCGCACCGTCGGACCGCCGGCTCGCACCGTGACGTGCGTCACTCCCGGACCCTCAGGACCGCGGAGCCGGTGAGCCGGCCGGCGCGGAGGTCGGCGAGCGCCTCGCCGGCGCGCTCGAGCGCATACTCGCTCACCGTTGTGCGGACGGGCACCCGCGGGGCGAGCGTCAGGAACTCCGCGCCGTCTCGGCGGGTGAGGTTCGCCACCGAGCGAATCTGGCGCTCGCCCCAGAGGTCGGCGTAGGGAAAGCCCGGGATATCGCTCATGTGGATCCCGGCGCAGACGACGACGCCGCCCGGCGCCAAGGCGGCGAGCGCCTGCGGGACCAGCTCACCGGCAGGGGCGAAGATGATTGCCGCGTCGAGCGGCTCCGGGACCTCTTCGGAACCGCCCGCCCAGACCGCGCCCAGGTCGCGTGCGAACGCCTGTGTCGCCTCGTCGCCCGGCCTGGTGACCGCGAACACCTGGCGACCCTGGTGCACGGCGACCTGGCAGACGATGTGCGCCGAGGCGCCGAACCCGTAGAGGCCAAGCCGGTCGGGATCGCCGCACAGCCGCAGCGCCCGGTAGCCGATCAGGCCCGCGCACAAGAGCGGCGCCGTCTCGGTGTCGGACCCGGCGGCGGCCAGCGGCAGGCAGTAGCGCTCGTCCGCGACCGCGAGCTCGGCGTAGCCGCCGTCGAAGTCATACCCGGTGAACCTGGCGCGGGTGCAGAGGTTCTCGCGGCCGGAGCGGCAGTAGCGGCACTCGCCGCAGGTCCAGCCCAGCCAGGGGATGCCGACCCGCTCGCCGACCGCGAACCGCTCCGCCCCCTCCCCCGTCTCGACCACCTCGCCGACAACTTGGTGGCCGAGCACCAGCGGTAGCTTCGGCTCGGTCAATTCGCCGTCGACGATGTGCAGGTCTGTGCGGCAGACCCCGCAGGCGTGGACGCGGACCACGACCTGGCCGCGGCCGGCCTCGGGCTCGGGATGGTCGATCGCGAGGAGCGGCGAGCCGGCGGCCTCGAGCACGATCGCGCGCACGGCTTCTCAGTAGGCCTCGACGATCTCGTACAGGGTCGTGCGCTGGGCCGGCGTGCGGCCGGCCGCGCGGGCGGCACCGATCAGCTGCTCGGGCTCGAGCCGAACCCCGTGCTGGGAGCCGGCCATGCGCGAGATGTTCTCCTCCATCAGGGTGCCGCCGAGATCGTTGACGCCCCAGCGCAAGCTCTCGGTCGCCGCCTCGAGCCCCATCTTCACCCAACTCGCCTGCAGGTTGGGGATCGTGTGCCCGAGCGCGAGCCTGAACGCGGCCGTGTGCTTGAGGTTCTCGGGCGCCGAGATCTCCTCGATCCCGTGCGTGCGGCCGAGCAGCGTCTGGAAGGGGATGAAGCTCAGCGGCACGAATTCGGTGATCCCGCCGGTCCGCTCCTGGAGCTCGCGCACGACGCGCATGTGGCGCGCCAGCTCCCAGGGTTCCTCGATGTGTCCGAACATCACGGTCGAGGTCGAGCGCAGCCCGACCCGATGGCAGGCCTCGATGATCTCGACCCAGCGCGCGACCGGGAGCTTGTTGGGCGAGATCCGTGTCCGCACCCCGTCATCGAGCACCTCCGCCGCGGTGCCGGGGGTCGAGCCGAGCCCGCACTCGAGCAGGTAGTCGAACACCTGCTCCGGGGTGCGCCCGGAGCGCTCGCACATGAAGTGGACCTCCATCGGCGAGTATGCGTGCAGGTGAAGCTCGGGCGCGGCCTGCTTGGCGAGACGCAGCCAACGACCGTAATGCTCAAGCGTGTAGTCGGGGTGGATCCCGCCCTGCATGCAGATCTCGGTGGCCCCGAAGGCGACCGCCTCGGCGATCCGCGCCTGGAAGTCGTCGGCGGTGACGTGGTAGGCGTCGGGCGAGCGCTTGCCCTGGCCGAAGCCGCAGAAGGCGCAGCCGACGACGCACACGTTGGTGAAGTTGACGTTGCGGTTGACGACGAAGGTGGCGACGTCGCCGGCGAGCTCGGCGCGCAGCTCGTCGGCGGCCATCCGCATCTGCTCGATCACATCCGGACGGATCTCCGCGAACAGGGCCGTGAGCTCGTCCTCGGTCAGCCGCTCGCCGGCGCGCCCGCGCTCGATCGCGCGCGGGGCGAGCTCGGGGTCGAGCTCGCGCTCGAAGCGGCGGCCGGAGCCGCGGCGAGGGATGAAGCTCCAGTACTTGAGCTTGACCACGTCGAGCACCCCCTGCTCGATCCAGTCCGGGTCGAGGTACTGCGGATAGGCACAGAGGCGCTCGGTGAGCGCGTGGCCACGCCGCTCGAGCCGTTTGCGCACCTCGTGCGGGCTCGGAAACGCCTGCTCCGGCGAGATGTGGTCGCCGTTGGCCGACAGTCCCCCGAGGTCGGTGGCGCCCTCATCGACCAGGTCGAGCCACCAGTCGGAGAGGTTGGGGGGGACCTGGATCCCGACCTCCGGCAGCAGCCGGCGGGCTTCGCGCACCAGCAGCTTCATGTCCTCGAGGGTGATCGGATTCGCCCACTCGGGCGGCTCCTCACCGCCGAACGTCCCGGAAGCCTCCCCGTAGCGACCAGCCCGAGACGTCGGATCGTCGGCGGCGTCGCCATTCCAGCGCTCGCCGGCCGCGTGATCGGCGATCTCCGCCACCTCGCGCCCGTAATAGCTCGGGTGCGGGACGTAGTTCTGCAGGATCACCTCCTGGATGTGGCCATGGCGCTCGTTGACCCCGGCGAGCGCCTCCAGCGAGGCGATCCGCTCCTCCTCGGTCTCCCCGATGCCGACCAGGATCCCGGTCGTGAACGGGATCCGGAGCTCGCCGGCGGCCTCGATCGTCTGCAGGCGCCGCGCGGGGTGCTTGGTCGGCGAGCCCGCATGCACCGCGTCCATCAACCGCTCGGAGATCGACTCGAGCATCAGCCCCTGGGAGGCGGTCACCTCGCGCAGGCGGGCGAGGTCTGAGCGGGAAAGGACCCCGAGGTTGGTGTGCGGGAGCAGGCCGCGCTCGAGCGCCCGCTCACACGCCCAGGCGACATATGAGGTGAAGTCCGGGTGCCCATACGATCGCAGGCGCTCGGCGACCTCGGGGTTGACCTCGGGCGCCTCGCCGGTGAGCACGAGCAGCTCCTTGGCGTTGCGGCGCACGGCATCCTCGAGGCGCTCCTCGACCTCGTCGGGCGCATACAGGTGGGCGCGATGGGTCGCGAAGGCGCAGTACTTGCAGTAGCAGCGGCAGGTGCGCGACAGCGACAGCGTGTAGTTGCGCGAGAAGGTGACGCGCCTCACGCCCGTCAACCTACAACCGCGAGCGGAACCAGGGCGCGCCCGAGCGGGCTCCGCCCGCTACCTGTTCCGCTCGCGGACCTCGGCGTCCGTGATCGCCTGGCCCACCGCCCGGGCGTCCGAGGTCGGCGGCTGCGCTCCCTCCGCGTACTGCGGCCCTGCGATCACGAAGCGGTAGATGAGCACAGCCACCAGGGCGCCGACGAGGGGCCCGAGCACGTAGACGAGCAGGTCGCTGGCGTCGATGGCGTCACCGATCAGCGCCGGGCCGAACCAGCGCGCCGGATTGACCGAGGCGCCGGTGAGGGGACCGAAGATGAAGACGACGAACCCAAGCGTCGTGCCGATCGCCAGCGGCGCCCACTCCTGACGGGCTCGCGGGTTGAGCGCCACCGCGCAGACCGCGAGCACGAGCAGGAAGGTGCCGAGCGCCTCGACCACGCCGCCGAGGAAGTTCGAGCCGAGCAGCGGCGAGACCTCGGGATTGCCGTAGTCGGTGGCGCGGCCCTCGTCGAGCAGGATGCCCTTGACCAGCAGCGCGCCGAGCACGCCGCCGGAGAGCTGGGCGAGGATGTAGACGACGGCGTCGACGGGGTCGATCCGGCGCATCGCCGCGGCGGCGATCGTGATCGCCGGGTTGAAATGGCCGCCGCTGACCTGCCCGAAGGCGATGATCAGCAGGAAGAGGACGAACGCGTGAAGGAGCCCGACGACGGCGAAGTCCGAGCCCGTCTGCGAGGTCGGGCTGGTCGACACGTAAAGAGAGACCACCGTGCAAACGGCGAAGACCAGGAACAACGTCCCGATCAGCTCGGCGATGTAGGCCGCAAGCCCTCGATCCTGCACTGCGAAAATCCTCCTCGGTCGGGTGCGCGCGGCAGTGTATAGATGCGCTGGGCACCGGTCATCGCCGGCGCAGCCGCTCAGCCGTCGCCCTTGAGCTCGAGGTGGAGCTCGCGGCCGTCGGCGATCACCTCGAGGGCCTGCTCGCGCGAGCGCCAGCCCTCGACCTCGACCTCCTTGCCCTCGAGCTGCTTGTAGACCGAGAAGAAGTGGGTGATCTCGCGTTGAAGTGCCTCCGGAATGTCGTCGAGCGTCTCGGACGTGTTCCAGCCGGGGTCGTGGGTCGGCACGCAGACGACCTTGTCGTCCTCGCCCTTCTCGTCGCGCATCACGAACAGGGCGATCGGCTTGACCGCGATCACGCAACCCGGAAAGGTCGGCTCCGAGACGCAGACCATCGCGTCGAGCGGATCGCCGTCGCGGCCGTGGTGCCCGATCAGGTACCCGTAGTCCGTCGGGTACACCATCGAGGAGGAGAGAAAGCGGTCGAGGATCACGGCGCCGATCCCCTCGTCGTACTCGTACTTGTTGCGGCTTCCCTTCGGGATCTCGATGAAGGCGAGCAGCTCGTCGGTCAGCCCATGGTCGGCCATCGCCCGGCAAGGCTATCCTGCGCGGCTCGATGTCAAGGGCCGCTGCGTCGCTGGCGGCCGTCGTCGCCGCCCTCGCCCCGGTGGCCTGCGGCGACGGCGGTGCTGACCCGGGCGCCTCCGACGAGGCGACCCTGATCCTCGACTTCACCCCGAACGCCGTCCACGCCGGCCTCTACGCGGCGGCGGCGGCCGGGGAGTTCGAGCGCGAGGGGATCGAGCTCGAGATCCGCGAACCCTCGGCGTCGACCGACGGCCCGCAGCTGCTCGAGGCCGGGCGCGCGGAATTCGCGGTGCTCGACATCCACGACCTCGCGATCGCCCGTGAGCGCGGACTCGACCTGGTCGGCGTCGGAGCGATCGTGCAGCGTCCGCTGGCGGCGGTGATCGCCGGCGACCGCGACTCGGTCCGCACCCCGGGCGACCTCGAGGGCGGCGTGGTCGGGGTCACCGGGCTGCCCTCCGACGACGCCGTGCTCGACTCGGTGCTCGATGCCGGGGGCGCCGATGCGGCCGCGGTCGAGCGGGTGACGATCGGCTTCGACTCGATCGCGGCGCTCTCGGCCGGCCGCGTGGACGCCGCGACCGCCTTCTGGAACGCCGAGGGCGTGGCGTTGCGACGCCTCGGGGTGCCGACGCGCGAGTTCAGGGTCGACGATTTCGGCGCCCCGCCGTACCCCGAGCTCGTGCTCGCGACCACGGCGGAGACGGTGACCGGGCGACCGGAGCTGGTCGAGGGGCTGCTCGCCGCTGTCGGCAGCGGCCAGGAGCAACTGACCAAGGCTCCGGAGGCGGCTCTTGCCGACCTGCTCGAGGCGGCGCCCGAGCTCACCGAGGGCGAGCAACGAGCGCAGCTCGAAGCGCTGCTGGAAGCGGACGCGATCGGCTCGGGCGTGCTGCCCGACGAAAGCGTGCTGCGGCAGTGGGCGGCGTGGGATGTGGAGCGGGACATCGTCGCCAGGCCGCCGCGAATCGAGCGCGCCTTTGCGCTCGAGCTAGGCAGCGACTAGAGATCGTCGAGTCCGCTTCGCACCGGCCGATTGAGTCGTTGCGGGCGGGTGATCCAGAGCCGGTCGCGGTCGGGGCGCGGGCTCGCGGCGTCAGAGCGAGCGGCGGGCGCGAAACTCGCGCCTGACCGACTCCGGCCGGCCCCACATCGGAACGACCTCCGTTCGCCCGATGTGGACGTCGCGAACGATCAGCGCACCGGCGATCCCCTGTTCGTCGAGCAGCTCCAGGGTCCCCTTGACCGTCTCCGCCGCGGCGGCGTGGCCGAAGCTGTGAGCGACGTTGATCCTGAAATGCCAATCGGCCTCGGAGTAGGGCTGCGCGTTGATCTGCGTCATCAGCACAGCCGCGTCGACGTAGAGGTCCTCGTCGCTGATCCGCAGGTCGCAGACGATGTCGGTCCAATCCTCGGGAAGCGAGTCGAGCACCTGCTGGAAATCGTCCGCGAGCCCCATGCTCGGAGCCTACCGAGCGACCAGCATCCGGCGGGCGAGCTCGATGCCGATCGCGTGCGCGGTGTCGTCGACGACGATCATCAGCGCGCCGCCGAACGGGTCGGCGTCCCGAACCGAGACCTCGGTGCCGGGGCGGATGCCGCGCTCGTCGAGAAAGCGGAGCATCTCGGGCTCGGAGTCCGAGACCCGGGTGAAGGTGCCGTCCTCACCGGGCTCGAGCTGGCTCAGGGTGACGCTCCCCCCGTCGTCGGTGAGCGCCAGCTCGCGATCGGGGATCGGGTCGCCGTGGGGGTCGCGGCTCGGGTCCCCGAGCGCCGACGCGATCCGCTCCTCGAGGTCCTCGGAGATGTAGTGCTCGAGCACCTCGGCCTCGTCGTGGACCTTGTCCCAGGGCATCCCCAGCGCCTCGGCGAGATACGACTCGATCAGCCTGTGGTGGCGGATCACCTCGAGCGCCACCCGCTCACCCGCCGCGCTCAGCGCCACCCCGTGGTAGGGCTCGTGCTCGACCAAACCCATCTCCGCCATCCGCTTGAGCATCGCGGTCACCGTGCCCGGCGAGACGCCGAGACGTTCGGCGAGCGCCGAGGTGCCGACCGGCCCCGAGGCCCGCCGGGCGAGGGCGTAGATCGCCTTCGCGTAGTCCTCGACCGCCTCGGTGTTGGCGGCGCCGCGCTCGCCGCGGGTGTGCGAGTGCGCGGTCATCAGATCGTCACCAGGAGCCCGGTGAGGTAGAGGGCGAGTGCCCCGGCCGCGATCGCGGCCGCGTTCGCGGCGTCGAGCACCCTGCCGGCCGAGTCGCGAAGCGCCGGGGCGATCTGGACGATCACCTGGACGATCGCGCCGACGCCGATCCCGAGCAGGAACGCGGAGAGCTCGGCGTTATCGATCGAGGCCCCGACCAAGGCGCCGGCGATCGCCGGGGCCCCGGCGATCATCCCGAGGCCCAAGAGGCGCGCCGGCGCCGGGCGCTCGCGGGTCAGCGGGGCGACGATCGCGATCCCCTCGGTGGTGTTGTGGATCGCGAAGCCGATCACCAAGAAGGCGCCGAGCGCGAGCTCGCCAACCGCATACGCGGAGCCGATCGCGAGGCCCTCGCCGAGGTTGTGCAGGCCGATCCCGATCGCGACCATCAAGGCGAGCTGAAAGCCCCGCGAGCCCGCCGCCGCGGCGCGCCCGCGGCGAGCCTCCAGATAACGGTCGAGGCCGGTAAGCGCCAAGAAGGCGAGCCCGGCGCCGAGGAAAACCAGCTCGGCCCCCCCGAACGCCCCACCGGAGCCGTTCGCCAGCTCGAGCCCCTCGAGCGCACCGTCGAGGGCGAGAAAGCCGAGCAGGCCGACCGTAAGCGCGAGCAGGACCCGCACCCAGCGATGGCTGAAGCGGCGCATCGCCGGCAGCAGCAGCATTCCGAGGACGACCGGGATGATGCCGACGTAGGTGCCCAGCAGCGCCATCAATCCGAAGAAGTCCCCGTCCGCGGCGGGGGTCTCGACGGCGGCCGCGATCTCGTGCTCGATCACCACCCCGGTCGAGGTCACCAGCGAGACCACATAGGGCTGACCTTCCTGCCACGGGTAGGCGAGGGCGATCGTCTCGGAGCCGAGCCTGCCGATCCGGTTCGCGCTCGTCTCGAAGTCGACGTAGGCATCGTTGACGAACGCCTGGCCGATCTCGACCGCGTCGGGACCGGTGTTGCGAAGGCTGAGCTCGATCCTGTTCGGCTCGAGCACCGTGCGCTCGACGGCGAGCTCCTCCACCGGCGGGCCGCTGCGCTCGGGCAAGGCGTCGCCGCCGGCGAGCGCGAGCGCTACCAGCGCCGCTGCGATCAGCGCCAGGGCACCGGCCGCAAGCGCCCAGCCCGGCAGGCGCCCGAGCAGCGAATCGCCGAAGCCGTCCCGGGTCTCGCTCCTCGCCTCCACCCGCTTCAGCCCACCTCGAAGAAGCCCATCCAGCCGAGCTCGGCGAACTCGGTCTTGTGGGCGTGGAACATGAACGGTCCGGCATGGGGAAAGCGCAACTCGCAGATCCCTCGCTGCGCCTGGCCCTGGATCACGGTGTCGGTGAAGTCGCTCGGCTCGAGCGAGGTACCGGTCGGGTAGTAGTGGAAGAAGTTGCCGTGGATGTGGAACGAGTTGATCGGGTCGTACTCGAGCACGTTGACGAGGTAGATCCGCACCGGCTCGGCGCGCCGAACCTGCACCGGCTCATTCATGTAGTGGAACGGGATCCCGTTGACGGCGTAGAGCTGATTTCCCTCGGCGTCGAAGGTGGTGTTGTAGCCGTGCTGGACCATGACCATCTCGTCGGCCTCCGGCCGGCCCCGCTTCGGGTCGACGATGAAGGTCCCGTACATCCCGCGGGCGATGTGCTCGGCGAGGGGGGCGACGTGGCAGTGGTAGAGGTGGAGGCCGAAGGGCTCCGCCTCGAACTCATAGACGGTCGACTTGCCCGGCTCGATGATCCCGGCGCCGACGTCGGGGATCCCGTCCATCGCGGCCGGGTGAAGGCCGTGGAAATGCATCGTGTGCGGGTGCTGCGAGCCGTTCGTGAATCGGATCCGCAACAGGTCGCCCTCGCGACAGCGAAGGGTGGGGCCCGGGACACGCCCGTTGTAGGTCCAGGCGGGGAAGCTGACCCCTGGCGCGACCTCGAGCTCCTTGTCGGCGCCGACGATCTCCCACTCGCGCAGCACCCGTCCGCTCGCAAGCCGGCGGGCGCGACCGTAGTCGAAGTCGCGCAGGATCTCGGTCGGGTTGAACCCGTTGGCGCGGTGGTCGACGCTCTCGCCGGCGCGGAAGGTCGGTCCGGCGGTGCCGACGCCGTTGGCGTGCAGCGGAACCCCGTCTGCGGTCGCGTGCGAGCCGGCATGCGAGCCCGCGGCGCTCGCCGCCGTCGGATGATCGCCGCCGAGCGCACGGTGCAGGCCCTGATGGGGGACGGTCTCGTGGAGCAGGGCGAGGGTCGGCGCGGCGACCATGCCGCCGGCGAGCAGCTTGCGTCGGCTGATCCCGCGGTCGTCCTTTCGGTCTGCCATAAGAAGGAGTTTGGCAAATCAAAAACAAGGAGGCAAGCGCCTGTCAGAATTCTCGAGCGAGATGGAAGGCGCGACCGGGATCGAGCTCGACGGCCAGTACCGGGCGATGCGCGAGGCCGCAGGGGTGCTCGAACGGCCGCGGCGGCGCACGCTCGCGATCGGCGGCACGGAGGCGGGCGAGTACCTTCAGGGTCAGCTCACCAACGACGTCGAGGCGCTGGGCGCCGGCGAGGGATGCTATTCGGCCCTGCTCGACCGCAAGGGCCGCATGCAGGGCGACATGCGGCTGCTGCGCACCGCCGCTGGCTATGAGATCGAGATCGAGCCGGTCGCCGGCGACGCCGTGCAGCGACATCTGGAGACCTACAAGATCGGCCGCGACGTCTCGATCGAGGACCGGTCCTCGCAGCGCGCGGTCGTCTCGGTGATCGGGCCGGGCGCGAACGAGATCGCGCTCGGGATCCCGCTCGGCCCGGAGCACACTCATCGCGAGAGCGAGGTGGGCGGCGTCGCCTGCGTCGCGGTGGCGACCGACACCGGCATCGACCTGCTCGTCGGCACCGCCGAGGCGCCGCGCCTGCACGAGACGCTGGTCGCCGCCGGCGCCGAGCCGGTGAGCGAGGACGCCGCGGAGGTCGTCCGGGTGGAGAGCGGGCGGCCCCGCTTCGGCCGCGAGATGACCACCGCGACGATGCCCGCGGAGGCCGGGATCAACGACCGCGCGGTGAGCTTCACCAAGGGCTGCTACATCGGCCAGGAGACCGTCGCGAGGCTCCACTACAAGGGCAAGCCCAACCGCCGGCTGCGCGGTCTGCGGCTCGCGGCTGCGGCGAGCGGCGGTGAGCCGATCCGGCTCGGCGAGCGCGAGCTGGGACACGTCGGCACCGCGGTCCTCTCCCCCGCACTCGGCCCGATCGCACTCGCGATCGTCCGCCGCGAGGGTGAGCCGGGGGCATCGGTACTGATCGGCGGCGGGATCGAGGCGGAGGTCGTCGAGCTGCCGTTTTGACGCCCGCGCCGGGGCCGCGAACCGGCGGTCGGCGGCCGTGGCTTCGGTTAGTGTGCTTCGGAATGGGCGTTCCAAGTGCTCACTCACGGCCGGGAACACTCTGCAGGCTCATCGTGCCCATCGCGGCGCTCGGCGTCGCGGTCGCGGTCTCGGCCTGTGGCGAGGACGACTTCGAGAACAATCCGCGCCCACCCGCGGCGATCGAGCTCAGCGCGCTGATCAACGACAGAGAGGTCAAGGTCAGCCCGAGCACGGCCTCTGCCGTCGGCGCCGGCCTCGCCACGCTGACGATCTCGAACCAATCGGCCGACCCGACGGCGCTGGTCCTCGAGGGCCCGACCGACGAGGCGAGTGACGAGATCCCGGCCGGCGGCACCGGCAGCATGCAGGTCGAGCTCGAGGAGGGCGACTACATCGTCTCCGCCGGGGACGAGTCCGACCCGCGCGAGAGCACGCTCGAGGTCGGGCCCGAGCGCGAGAGCTCCCAGAACGAGCTGCTGCTCCCCTGATCCGCGGCGACCCGCGGGGTGGTCGACCGCCCCGTACGCCCTGGCGGCGACCGCTACTCGGCGCCGGGATGATCCGCGAGCGCGGCCGCGGCGACCAGCGCCTCGATCCGGGCGATGCAACGTTCGACGTCGGCGACCATCTCGTCGAACTCGGCGCGGGCGGCATCGGCACTGTTGGTGACGCTGGTCAGCGACTTCCGCACCCGGTTTGCGCGCTTTAGCCGCGCCGCGGCCTCCTCGGCCGCATCGCGCACCCCCGCCGCGTCGACCTCCAGTCCGCCCTCCCCCGCCACCAGCACGCGGGCGCGAACGTAGCGGTAGACGAGCCGCAGCGCGAGCGGGTCGGGCTCCTCGCGATCGAGTACGGCGATGATCTTGTTGCCCTGATACTCGGTCAGCTCCTCGAGCCCGGAGGGAACCTTGTCGTCGCCGGCGACGAGCAGCACCGCATAGGCGGCGTCGCGCTCGCCCATGCAGGCGTTGAGCTCCGTCCAGGCGTCGTTCTTGGTCAGCTTCTTGTTCTTCGCCTCGATGACGACGTTGGCGACCGGCGGGCCGATGGCGCCGCCGATCTCGACCACGGTGTCGCCCTTCTTGCCGCCCGCCTCCGAGCACTCGTCGCCGACGTGATGGGCCGCGTCGCCATGACCGGCGGCGATCGCCTCGATCGCGGCGTGGGCGAGCTCCTCGAAGCTGCGTCCCTTCGCGGTGCCCCTCTCCGCCTCCTCGGCGACCCTCGTGTCCGCGTCGGTGCGCTCCTTGAGCTCGACCAGCTCCCTGCGCAGCTCGGCGATCACCTTGCGGTTCTCCTCGCCCTCGCGTTGCTGGCGGTTGCCGAGCTCGCGGTAGACCTTCACCATCGAGTCCTTGAAGTCGAACAGCGGGTTCGAGCCCTCCTGGGCCGAGAACTGCTTCAGCAGCGCCTCGCGCTGGTCGGCGAGCGCCTGCCGTAGCAGCGCATCGATCTCCTTCTGCACCGAGCCGTCGCGGGCACCGTCGAAGGCCTGCGTGATCCGCTCGGCGAGCAGCTCGTCGCCGGACTCGAGCGTCCTGCCGAGGCGCTCCCGAAGCTCGGAGGCGTGGCGCTCGAACTCGGCGCGCACGTAGTCGACCTCGGCCGCGGTGCCCTCGCGCTCGAGCACCCGGGCCCCGATCTCGACCGCATCGCGAACCGTGTGCGCTGGCGCGTGGCCGCTCTCGGCCCGCTCGCGGACCAGCTTCGCCGCCCGCGCATCGTCGACCTCGAGCCGCTCGATCACGAGCCGGTCGTCGATCGCGCGCACCGAGGCGTCGCCGTCGGCGCCGCCGTCGAGTGGGAGCTGTGGCCTTTCGGATGCCTCCATAAGAACTCACGAAGGTAGTCGGGAGGGCGGACGAGTTCCTGACCGACGCCTCGTCCTGCGGTCGTCGCACGACTAAGCTCGCCGCCGATGAAGCGGGTCGAGCCTCGCACCCCCGCGACGCTCAACGAGGAGATCGTCGGCGCCGAGCTGCCGGGCGTGCGCGCGACGGCATCCGAGGCCGAGCGCCTGGCTCGGATCGAGCGCGAGTTCATGCGCGGATTCGAGGCGCTCGCCGGGCTCGGGCCGGCCGTCTGCGTGTTCGGCTCCGCGCGCACCGACCCCGAGCACCCCGAGTACGCGCTCGCCCGTGAGGTCGGGCGGCGGATCGGCGAGCGGGGCTTCGCCGTGATCACCGGCGGTGGGCCGGGGACGATGGAGGCCGCGAACCGCGGCGCGCGCGACGCTGGGACGCGCTCTGTGGGGCTCAACATCATCCTTCCGCACGAGCAGGCGCTGAATCCCTACGTCGACCTCGGCCTCAGCTTCGACTACTTCTTCGCCCGCAAGCTGATGTTCGTGCGCTACTCCTGGGCGTTCGTCGTCTTTCCGGGCGGCTTCGGCACGCTCGACGAGCTGTTCGAGGTTTTCACCCTGGTCCAGACCGGCGAGGCGCGGGGGCGCCCGGTGGCGCTGGTCGGCCGTGACTACTGGTCCGGGCTGTTCGACTGGATGCGCTCCGAGCTGCTCGCCCCGGGCCGGATCTCGCCCGGCGACCTCGAGCTCGCGGCCTGCACCGACGAAGCGTCGGAGATCGTCGCCGCGGCGTGCTCGGGCACGGTCGTGTCGGGGTAGCGCGCGCGGATCTCGTCGACGAACCGGGCCAGCCGCCCGGCGAGCGCAGGGTCGTGGACCTCGAGCACGTTCTCCGCATTCATCTCCCCCGAGCGGGAGAGGTTGAACGAGCCCACGAACACGGTGTCATCGGCGACCGTGACCTTGGCGTGCATGAAGTCGTGGACGCTGTTCTCGGTCCACGGCGTCGAGGGTTTGCCGGCGAAGGGCAGCTTCTCGAGCGCCGCGGCGAGCAGCGGGATCTTCCACGCCGAGTGCCCGTTCTCGCGCCATTGGTGGAAGACGTGGTCGGTCTGCGGCTCGTCGACGATGCCGGCGATGTCTACCCGGGCACGGTCGCCGGCCTCCGCCAGCGTGGCGATGATCGGCGCCGAGGTGATCACCGGTGAGGCCACCCGGACCCGCTCACGGGCACGTCCGATCGCGCTCGCGATCGCTTGCGAGAGCTCCTCGCCGTTTCCGGGCGTGAACCAGGCGCGGGCGCCGGCCCCGTTGTCGAGCTTCACCATCTCGGGCTCGGCGAGGCCGCTGTGCTCGACGTCGCGCCGCTCCCAGAGCTCGTCGAAGTTGGTCCGGTAGGCGGAGGCCAGGGGCTCGGACTCGACCAGCACGGCCACGTTCTCCTGCCGCGTCCACGAATCGATCGTCCAGTTAGCCGAACCGGTCCAGACCGCCTCGCCGTCGCGGACGGCGTACTTGTGGTGCATGAGGTCGGGGATCCCGGGCACCGCGCGGGTCTCGATCGGCAGCTCGTCGAGGATCTCGGGCCGCGTCCGTGGCGGTGGGTGAAGCGCCGGGGGGCGCTTCGTGTCGACGTTGTAGAGCAGCCTGATCCGGACCCCGCGCTCGGCGGCGGCGCGAAGCTCGTCGGCGACTATCGAGCCGACCGGGTCCGGCAGCCGGATGTCGTAGAGCGCCAGCTCGAGCGACTCGCGCGCCGGGCGCAGGAACTCCGCCGCCCGGCGAGCGACCTGCTCCGCCTCCTGGCCGCCGTCGGTGAGGGTGAGGATCTCCACCGCCACCGATTCTTACCCCTCGGCACGCGTGCACGCCCGCTACGATGCGCGCGCTCTTTTTCCGACCGAGGGAGAACCGTGGCCGTAGACGTAGCGGAGGTTTCGAAGCTCGATGTGGAGCCGGGGACGCTGCCGGAGACGATGGCCGCTTGGGTGATCCGCCAGGAACGCGAGGGCGCGCCGACGCAGGCGTTCGAGCTCGAGCAGATCGAGGTGCCCGAACCGGGCGCCTTCGAAGTGATCGTCCGGGTGATGGCGGCCGGGGTCAACTTCAACAACGTCTGGGCGGCGCTCGGCAAGCCCGTCTCGGTCTTCGATTACGGCGACCATCCCGAGGCCGGCCACCACATTGGCGGCTCCGACGCCTCCGGGATCGTCTGGAAGGTAGGCGAGGGCGTCACCAAGTGGAAGCCTGGCGACGAGGTCGTGATCCACTGTAATCAGGCCTCCTACGAGGACGTCGAGGTGCATGGACACGATCCGCTCGCCGCACCGAGCCAGATGATCTGGGGCTACGAGACCACCTGGGGATCGTTCGCGCAGTTCACCAAGGTGCAGGCGCAGCAGCTGCTGCCGAAGCCGCGCAATCTCTCCTGGGTCGAGTCCTCGGCCTACGGGCTCACCTACTTCACCGCCTACCGGATGCTGATTGACCGCTGCCACCTGCAGCCAGGAGCCAATGTGCTGATCTGGGGGGCCGCGGGCGGCCTCGGCGTGTTCGCGACCCAGCTCTGCAGGGCGGCCGGCGCGAACGCGGTCGGCGTCGTCTCCTCCGAGGAGAAGGGAGGGCTGGTCAAGCGGCTCGGCGCGGTCGACTACATCAACCGGACCGAGTTTGGCGAGATGATGCGCACCGACGCCAACCATCCGGCCGCCGACCCGGCCGCCGACAAGCAGCGCTTCAAGGCCTCGCGCGGGTTCGCCAAGCGAGTCAAGGAGATCCTCGGCGACGCTCCCGACATCGTCTTTGAGCACGTCGGCCAGGCCACCTTCCCGACCTCGGTGTTCGCGGTGAAACCGTTCGGCAAGGTCGTCATCTGCGGCGCCACCTCGGGCTACAACCTCGACTTCGACGTCCGCTACCTGTGGATGAAGCAGAAGGAGATCATCGGCTCGCACTTCGCGAACGCGTACGAGTGCATGCGCGCGAACCAGCTCATGGCCGAGGGCAAGATCCGGCCGGTGCTGTGGAGGGCGATGGGCTTCGAAGGGGTCCCCGAGGCGCACCAGCTCCTGCATGAGAACAAGCACGCGGGCAAGATCACGATCATGGTCGGCGCGACCGACAAGGACGAGGGGCAACACGAGGACGGCGAGGGCGCGATCTGGGCCGAGGTCGGCGCCTAGCGACGTCTTTCACAGTCCGCTAGCGAATAGGCTTGCCGCGCCATGGAGGTCCACTACATCGAATGGCACATCGCCCCCTTCCGGCGCGACCGCTTCCTCGAGATCTGGCGGCCGGCGCTCGATCGCGCGCTCGCCTTCGGCGCCAAGGCGGCCTTTCTGGGCCGCAACGAGGACGACCCGCTGCACATTCGCCAGGTGACGATGTGGGAGGACCGCGCCGACCATGAGCGGTGGTGGTTCTCCGACGAGCTCTCGGCGCTGCGCGAGGAGGCGCACGCCTACTACCACAAGCCGATCGAGACCCACTGGCACGCGCAGATCGCCGACGCCGCCGTGCAGGCCTCCAACGGCGCCGCCTAGAGGCGGCGGGTAGATTTAGGCGACCAGCTGCAGGCGCTCGCGGCTGCGGACCGCGAAACCGGCGCCGACCTCGACCAGGATCGCGACCATCTCCTCGGTCGCCGGCGAGCGCGCGCCCTCGGCCCGGGTCGCGGCCCAGACGCGGCGCTCGGGCGCCGGCGGGTCTGTCGGACGGACGACGAGGTCGTCGCGCAGGGTCGGCAGCGCCAGGTCGGGCAACAGGGTGAAGCCGAGGCCCGCCGAGATGAAGCCCTGCATCACGTGGTAGTCGTCGGACTCGAACCCGACCTTGGGCTCGAAGCCGGCGTCGCGGCAGGCCCGCAGAACGACCTCGCCGCAGCTGCTCGGACGCGAGCCGCAGAGCCAGCGCTGATCGGCGAGCTCCGCAAGCGGCACGATCGGTCGCTTGGCGAGCGCGTGGCGCTCGGGCAGCGCGACGTGCATCGACTCGGTCAACACCAGGGTCCGATCGAGGTCGCGGTCCTCGGTCGCGGGCACCGTGGGATAGTCGAAGCTCAGCGCCAGGTCGAGCTCACCGCCGCGCAGCCGCGGCAGCGACTCCTCCGGCTCGGCGTCGGCGATGCTGAGCCGGACCTTGGGGTGCCGCTGGTGGAAGATCGAGACCGCTTCGGTGAGCAGCGTCGCGCTCGCCGATGGAAAGCTCGCCAGCCGCAGCTCGCCGCCCTCGAGCCCGGCGATCGCCGCCAGCTCGCGCTCGGCCTCCTCGAGCCGTGCGATCGCGGCATCGGCGTGTGAGACGAGCACTCGGCCCGCGTCGGTGAGCTTCGGCCCCTCGCGGGTGCGGTCGAGCAGCTTCATCCCGACCTCTCGCTCGAGCGTCGCGATCTGCTGGCTGACCGCGGACTGCGAGAGATAGAGCTCATCCGCGGCGGCGGAGAACGATCCGCGCAGCGCCACCTCGCGCAGGAGCCGCAGCCGCTTCACATCAAGCATAAGAGAACCTTATCAGTTCGACCATGAATCGATGTTGCGCTAATAGCGCGCCGGAGGGACGATGTCCCCATCACGCAATCGGCACCCGAGCCGTTCCACACACGGATTCCCCGCAAGCGAGGTGAGGCGATGAGGCACGAGAGCACCCCGACGATCAACGCAGAGATGACGATCCGCAGGATGGACCTGACCGATAGCGACCGCGAGGCCGTCGCCTCGCTCGCTGATCTCGATTCGCACCAGGGCCTCGACGGCCCGGTGCTCGGCGTCGAGGTCGAGGGCTCGCTGCTCGCGGCGGTCTCGCTGAGCACGGGCGAGCTGGTCGCGGATCCGTTCAGCCGCACCGCCGAGCTGCGGGCGCTGCTCGAGCTCCGCGCCATGCAGCTTCGCCGGCGCAGCCCCAAGGGCGGTTCGCGGTTGCCGCGGCGTCGCTCGCGTCCCGCGGTCGGCGGAGCGCCCGCCGGATCGATCCTCTCGCTCCCCCGCTGGGGCTGATAAAGAGCACCGGGACGGTTCAACCCCCGCCGTCCCGGTGCCGCCTCAGTGCTGCTCGAGCGGCGCCATCGTCAGCTTGGCGTCCTTGAGCTGCTGCCAGTAGAGCTCGGCGGGCTCCCTGGGCCCGGTCCAGACGATCGCCTGGCCGGTCTGGTGGATCTGATCGGCGAAGCGGTGCCCGCGATCCAGCGTCACGCCAGGGATCACGTTGGCGAGCGCGCGGGCCACGTGGTCGAAGGTGTTGTGGTCGTCATTGAGGACGATCACCTGCCAGTTGCCCCCCAAGCCCTCACCCGGACCCGGGGCCTTGGGGCGCTCGAGCGTCTCGGTTGAGATCGGGTCTCCCTGGCCGGCGGGTTACGGCACGGCGACGACGACCTTCTTGAAGGTCGCGGCAACCTTGCCCTGCTTTTGCTCTTGGCTCCCCAGCGCGAAGCGCAGCTTGGTACCGGTGACCTGACCGGGGTTGCCGTCGGTCGCCTTGGCGAGCTCCTTGCCGTTGACGAATGCCGTCACCGTGGACCCGGAGGCGACGAGCCGCAGCTGGTTGCGCTTGTTCACCCTCTTGATCGCGTTGCTCTTGCCGCGCACCGGAAACTCGCCGCCCGCCGGTCCGCGGCTGAGCTCGAACCGCTGCTTGTGCGGGAAGACGCGCAGCGCGTAGCCGACGCCGCCGCCGCCGGCGCGGACCGTGAGCTCGACGAAGGCGCCGCCCCGCAGCCGCTTTTCGGTCCGCTTCAGGATCTTGCCGTCGACGCGGACGTCGTGGTTGGGAAGCTCGTTGTCGCCCTGCACCGGGGGGCGGAACGAGCAGGTCGTGGGGCTGCGCTTGACCGCCGCCCGCATCGACTCGCCCTTCTTGCGGAAGCTGCGATCGCAGCGCTTGCCGCCGCCGGACTTGATGATCTGTTTGAACTCGGCGCGGCTGGAGAAGTCGTTGTCGTAGACGGTCACCGCGGCGATCGCGCTGCCCAGCCCAGCGGTCAGCAGGGCCGCCGACGCGACCGCGATCGCGCTGCGTGTGAGCTTGAGCTTCCTCATCGGGTCACGGGCTCCGTGGGAGCGTAGCCGTGGACAAACCTGAACACCGGTGCGCCCTGATCGGTGCGGTCCGAGAATTTCACGCTCGCTCGCCGCCGTCTCGCCGCCGCCAGTAGCGCTCCAGCCCGAGCCATTGCTGCTCGGGCGGCGTCGCCTGGCGCACCCGGAGCGCGGTCTCGGGGTCGGCGTGGGCGTCGATCTCGCCCTCGTAGGCGTCGAGGAAGGTGCCGCGGCCACGCCGGGCCAGCTCGGCGCTGTGGCGCAGGCTCGCTCGCAAGCGGTCGAGCTGAGCGCCGGGGTGGGCGGCGGCGCCGAAGTGAGTCAGCCGAAGGCAACTGGGCTCCAGGGCCTCGATCCGGCTCACCGAGTCGAGCCAGGCCTCGACGTCGATCTCCGGCGGCGGGGTCGGCGCCAGGGTGTGGTCGCCCGGGGGGATCCGCACCCCCGCCATGTCGCCGACGTATGCGTCGCCGGACTCGAGCTCCAGGTAGGTGAGGTGATGGCTCGCGTGCCCCGGGGTGTGAAGGACCCGGAAGCCCTCGATCTCCTCGGTGCCCTCGAGCGCGATCAGGTTGCGCTGCGGCACCGGCGCGACCTCGCCCCAGAGCCGCGGCATGTTCGCCTCGCCGTAGAGGCGGCCGGCGCTGCGCAGCAGCCGCGACGGGTCGACCAGGTGCGGTGCGCCGACCTCGCTCACATAGACGCGGAGGCCGGGAAAGCGCCGCACCATGGTCCCAGCGGCGCCGGCGTGGTCGAGGTGGATGTGGGTCAGCAGCAGGCCGCGTGGCTCCTCGTCGAGCCCATCGACCCAGTTGTCGAGCGCCGAGGCCGGGCCCGGGTCGACGATCAGCCCGCGAACCAGATGCGCCCCGATCACCCGGTCGCGGCCGAGGTGCATGACGTCGATCAGCCTGGTCACCCCGCCAAGGTACCCAGCATTTGGGGCGACCCGTACCTGGAATAATCGCCTGCGACGGCTCCGCCGCCTGACACGCCTCTGCCGGCGCCCTTCGGGCACCGGCCTAGAATTACCTCCCGATGAGCGAGCACAGGCTCGAGCGCCCCGACAAGCCGTGGGTGATGCGCACCTACGCCGGGCATTCGGACGCGCGGCGTTCGAACGAGCTCTACCGCCGCAACCTCGCCAAGGGCCAGACCGGCCTCTCGGTCGCCTTCGACCTGCCGACGCAGACCGGCTACGACCCCGACCACGTGCTCGCCCGCGGCGAGGTCGGCAAGGTCGGCGTCTCGATCGCGCACAAGGGCGACATGCACACGCTCCTCGACGGGATCCCGCTCGACGAGATGAACACATCGATGACGATCAACGCGACCGCAGCCTGGCTGCTCGCGCTCTACATCACGGTCGCCGACGAGAACGGCATCGACCGCGCGGCCCTGACGGGCACGACCCAGAACGACATCATCAAGGAGTACCTCTCCCGCGGTACCTACGCGTTTCCGCCCGGGCCGTCGATGCGCCTGATCGCGGACACCGTCGCGTTCGCGGTCAACGAGATCCCGAGATGGAACCCGACCAACGTCTGCAGCTACCACCTCCAGGAGGCAGGCGCCACCCCGGTGCAGGAGATCGCCTACGCGCTGTCGACCGCGATCGCCGTCCTCGACGAGGTCAAGGCACGCCGGCAGGTGGCGGAGGAGGACTTTCCGAAGGTGTTCGGCCGGATCTCGTTCTTCGTCAACGCCGGGGTCCGTTTCGTCGAGGAGCACGCGAAGCTGCGGGCGATGGGCGAGATCTGGGAGCGGCTCGGGCGCGAGCGCTACGGGGTGACCGAGCCGAAGTTCCTGCGTCTGCGCTACGGCGTCCAGGTCAATTCGCTCGGCCTCACCGAGGCGCAGCCGGAGAACAACGTGCAGCGGATCGTGCTCGAGGCGCTCGCCGTCACCCTCGGGCGCAACGCGCGTGCCCGGGCGATCCAGCTCCCGGCCTGGAACGAGGCGCTCGGGCTGCCGCGGCCCTGGGACCAGCAGTGGAGCCTGCGAATCCAGCAGGTGCTCGCGCACGAGACCGACCTGCTCGACTATCCCGACATATTCGAGGGGTCGAAGGTCATGGGCGGGCTGGTCGCCGAGCTGGTCGAGGGCGCGGAGGAAGAGATGCGGATCGTCGCCGACCAGGGCGGCGCGGTGGAGGCCGTCGCCTACATGAAGGCGCGCCTGGTCGAGTCGCACCGGGAGCGGATCGCGCGGATCGAGCGCGAGGAGATCAAGGTCGTCGGCCAGAACTGCTTCACCGAGACCGAGGACTCGCCGCTGACGGCGGGCGCCGACGGTGGCATCCTCAGACCTGACCCTGAGGTCGAGCGTGAGTGTGTGGAGGCGCTGGAGGCCTGGAAGGCCGAGCGCGACCAGGCCGCCGTCGATGCGGCGCTCGAGCGGCTCGCAGACGCCGCGGGCGATGACTCGCAGAACATCATGCCGGCGACGATCGAGGCGGCGAAGGCCGGAGCGACCACCGGTGAATGGGCGGGCGCGCTGCGCGAGGTCTTCGGCGATTACCGCGCTCCGACCGGGGTCTCTGGCGCCGCCGCGCCCGGCGACGAGCAGCAGCTCACGGCAGTGCGCGAGCGGGTCGACGAGCTCGCTCGCCGCATCGGACGCCGGCCGCGGATCCTGGTCGGAAAGCCGGGCCTCGACGGCCACTCCAACGGCGCGGAGCAGATCGCCGTCCGCGCCCGCGACGTCGGCATGGAGGTCATCTACCAGGGGATCCGGCTCACGCCCGAGCAGATCGCCGCCTCGGCGGTCGAGGAGGACGTCGACGTCGTCGGACTCTCGATCCTCTCCGGCTCGCACCTCGAGCTGGTCCCCGAGACCGTCCGCCTCCTACGCGAACACGACGTTGATGCACCGGTCGTGATCGGCGGCATCATCCCGCTCGCCGACGCCGAGAAGCTGCGCGCGGCCGGCGTCGCCCGCGTCTACACCCCGAAGGACTTCGACGTCAACCGGATCATGGGTGAGATCGTCGACGTCGTCGCCGAGCGCACCGAGGCCGGCGCGCCGGCTTGAGCCCAGTCCCGATCGAGTTCCCGGCCGAGGGCCTCAGCGATGGCATCGTGCGGCTGCGACTGATGGGCGACGCCGACATCCCGGCGATCGTCGAGGCGGTCCGAGACCCCGAGATTCCGCGCTACACCCGGGTCCCCGAGCCCTACGGGGAGGGGGACGCGCGCCACTGGCAGCGGATGGCCAGCGCCGGCCTGCGGGCCGGAACGGACCTCCCGACGCTAATCGTCGACGCGGAGGACGGCCGGGTGCTCGGGGCCGTCGCCGTGCACAATCTCGACCCGGCCAGCGGCCGCTGCTCGGCCGGATACTGGGTCGCCGCGACCGAACGCGGACGCGGGTTCGCACGGCGCGGGCTCACCCTGCTGTGCCGCTTCGCATTCGATGAGCTGGGCGCGCAGCGGATCGAGCTCTGGATCGAGCCCGCCAACGGCTCCTCGCTGCGGGTGGCGGAGGCCACCGGCTTTCACCGCGAGGGGCTGCTGCGCTCGTTCATGCCGATCGGCGACGTGCGTCGCGACATGCTCATGTATTCGCTCTTGCCCAAGGATCTGCGCTGAGGCGCCACGCCAGACACACGGCGCTACGCTAGGGCCGATGAGCGACCTGAACGGCGACCAAAGCGCCTGGCTTCGCTGCTATCGCTGCTGGTCGACCCGTCTCGAAGCGCAGGTTCACTACGACGCGATCATCCGCGTGGACCCCGACTCGGGGGAGACCGCCGAACGGGTGGAGGAGGTCCAGGAGGCGGTCGTGCAATGCCTCGACTGCATGCACGACCAGCCCCATCTCGTTATCGAGGAGGGCCACGTGGTGCCGATCGAGGATCGCTGGGAGCGGATGGTCGCCGGCACCCCATGGGTCGCGTCCTGCACGGTGACCGTCGACCAGGATCAGGTCGAGACCTGCTCCGGCCCGGAGGCCGCCGACAGCCTCACCTACGCCTCCTTCGGCGACCCGGGCACCCGCGAGTTCTTCACCCACGTCCGCTTCCACAAGCACGACGAGGAGCGGATCATCGTGCACCTGCTGGTCGAGCTCTATGCCCGCTCGGCCGAGGAGGCCACCGATGTCCTCGAGGAAGCCTCACGGGGGACGCTCGAGCTCACCTCGCTCGCCGAGGAGTCACGCCCGCCGGCGCACGCGGCCGACGAGGCGCACTAGGCGCTACCCGCCTCGGGGTCCCATCGCCAGCGGGCGGTTGAGGTCGAGCGCGGCGGCGAGGATCAGGGTCGCGGTCCACCCGTTGACTGGGTCCAGCTCGAGTGCCTCGCTGCCGCCGATGATGGTGGCGACCAGCCAGATCACGAACCAGGCGATTGTCATCGGAGTACCTCCTCTGATCGGAACCGGGTCGGCTCATACCGTGCCAGGCGCCGCCGACGCACCGATCGCTAGGACCGGTCCCAGTGCCTGGCGAGGCGTCGGTGGCGGTGGCGGAACAGCAGGCGGACGATCGCGGTCGCGAGTCGGGCCGCCCCGGGGAGGGCCGCGAGCGGGCGCTTGAGCTCGAAGCCGAGCCGGTCGCTGACCGTACATGTGCCCTCGCCCGCGGCATCGATCACGCGCTCGTGCTGCCAGGTGGAGAAGATCAGCGTTTGCGAGCGCTCGAGGAAGCGCCGGCCCTGCTCGAGCTCGACCAGGCAGAGGTCGTCGTAATCGACCGGAATCACCGGCCGAGCAGGATCCAGCTCCGCCCCAGCGGCACGCCGACCTCGACCGTGCCGACGGTCTTGCCGCGCAGACCGGGCGGCATCGTCATCCGCAGGATCGGACGGAGCTCGTCGTTGATACCCGTCTGGGTGACCGCCCGCGCCCAGACGTCGTCCGCCGCGGCTCGAACAACCGAGGACTGCTCGACCGAGTTCACGTCCCGATTCGTATATGAATCCAGGCGTGGCCGATCCAGGCGTGGCCGGCGTCGGCGCCTTCATCTCTCCCGGACGCGACCTGGCCAAGGCCCTCGACCGCGTCGCGCTCGCCGACCGGCTCGGCTTCGACGCCGCCTACGCCACCCACATCGCCGGGCGCGACTCGCTCACCGTCCTGATGGCCTACGCGGGCGCGACGCAGCGGATCAGGCTCGGGACCGGCGTCGTGCCGATCTTCTCCCGCACCCCGGCGACGATGGCGCAGACGGCGGCGACGATCGACGAGTTCTC
This sequence comes from Solirubrobacterales bacterium, assembly GCA_021155855.1. Taxonomy (GTDB): domain Bacteria; phylum Actinomycetota; class Thermoleophilia; order Solirubrobacterales; family 70-9; genus WHSW01. The sequence continues at coordinate 9,776 of JAJNAZ010000014.1, read as the reverse complement.
CGGCGGGCGGATGGTGCTCGGGCTCGGCGTCTCGCATCGGGTCACGGTCGAGAACTGGCACGGCGCGAAGATCGACAAGCTCGTCACCCAGATGCGCGAGTACCTCGGCGCGGTGCGGGCGATCCTGCGCGGCGACGAGCCGCCCGACTCGGAGCGCTTTCCGACCAAGTTCGGGTTCATGGGCTATGAGGCGCGGGGCGAGCTGCCGATCTACGTCGCGGCGCTGTCGCCGAACATGATCCGCCTCGCGGGTGAGGTCGCCGACGGGGTGATGCTGTGGCTCTGCTGTCCCTCCTACATCCGCGAGACCGTGATCCCGGCACTGCGCGAGGGGCTCGAGCGCAGCGGGCGCTCGCCCGACGGCTTCGACGTCGTCGCCGCGGTTCCGATCGCGCTCACCGACGACCCGGAGAGCGCCCGGGCGACCTTTCGCCAGGACCTGATCCCCTACGCCTCGCTGCCCTTCTACCGGGCGATGCTCGAGTCCTCGGGCTTCGGCGAGGAGATCGCGGCCTTCGATGCCGGGATGGCGGCGGGGGATGTGGAGGAGGCGAAGGCGGGGCTCTCCGATCGGATGCTCGGCGAGCTCGCGGGGATCGGGGCCAAGGACGAGGTCCACGGCGCCGTTCGGCGCTACCAGGACGCCGGCGTCATCTCACCCTGCGTCGGCGGCCTGCCGCGAACCGATTTCGACGCCGGGCTAACGACCGTCGCCGAGCTGATCTGAGCCGCTAGAACGGCAACCTCGCGCGCAGCCTTTGGGCGCGCACCATCGCCGCCTCGGCGAAGCCGCCCCGCGGCGGCAGCAGCCCGAGCTGGCGGGCGACCGCGGAGAAGTCGTAGATCGCCTCATAGCGCCAGATCAGCATGTCGCGGAACTGCCAGACGTCGAAGCCGCTGACGGAGACGGCCTTCCCGGTCGCGGCGAACCCGGGCGGGTCGATCGGTCCGGTGTTGGTGGCGGTCATCCGCCAGGGCACGTAGGCGGCTCGAGAGTCGTCGCTGAGCGCCGGCTTGCCGGGATCACCGAAGCTCAGGTCTGGGAAGGCCACCGACGAGGAGCGGACGAAGTCCGCGACCGCATCGCGGCCGATCGCCGGCTCGGCGAGCGCCGGATCGATCCAGACCACGTCCTGATGGACGCAGGCCACGACCGCCTTGGGGTCGTGTGAATTCCAGGCGGCGACGTAGCGCTCGCCGAACTCGCGCAGCCACTCCATGCTCTCGATCGGCTCGGCGCCCTCGCCGATCCGGGCTCCCGTCGCCTCCATCTCGACCTCTCTCTCGGTCGCTCGCCGCGAGCCTAACGCTCGAGCTGCTCGGCGGCGGCGAGCACGAGCGCGTCGCGGCCAGGCGCTGCGACCAGCTGCAGCGAGCCGCCAGGGCCGGCGTCGGCCGCCGGCAGCGCCAGCGCCGGGGCGCCGACGGCGTTGCACGGGAACGTGTGGCTGATCGCCGCCTCGCGCACCTCGAGCTCGTCGACGTCGGCGGCGGGCGGGGCGATCGGCACCGTCGGCGTCAGCAGCAGGTCGAAGTGCTCGAACAGCTCCTCGAAGCGCTCGCGCAGCTCGTCGCGCCGACGACACCCGCGCCGGTAGTCGGCATCCGAGACCGTCAGGCAGCGCTCGACCTTGCCCGCGACGTTGTCGCCGTAGAGCTCGCCGTGCTCGGCGAAGATCTGGGCGTGCGTCTCGGCCACCTCTCGCATGAAGGCCAAAGAAACGCCGTCGGTCGAGGGCAGCTCGACCCGCTCGAATCGATCGAGCTCGAGCCCGCCCCCAACCGCGACCCGCAGCTCGGCGAGCGAGTCGAGGCGGGTGCGCTCGAAGCCCGGCACCAGCGCCCCCATCAGCTCGACGCAGGTGCGTACATCACGCGCCATCGGCGCCGCGGTGTCGAAGCTCGGCGCGAGCGGGAAGCAGCCCTCGATCGGCACCAGTCCGTGCGTGGGTTTGAACCCGACCACGCCGCACCAGGCGGCCGGGATCCGGATCGAGCCCCCCGAGTCGGTCCCGAGCCCGCTGTCGGCGTGGCCCGCGGCAAGCGCCGCCGCGGTGCCCCCGCTCGAGCCGCCCGCGACCCGCCCCGGCGCGGTGGGGTTGGGCACGGTGCCGTAGTGCGGGTTCTGCGAGGTGATCCCGTAGGCGAACTCGTGCAGGTTAGTCTTGCCGACGTTCGCCCAGCCCGCCGCCTCGAGCCGCGCCACGGCCGCGGCCGTCCGGGTGGGCACGTTGTCGCGGAACACCGCCGAGCCGTAGGTGGTGGTCAGGCCGGCGGTGTCGAAGAGGTCCTTGACCGCGAGGGGACGACCCGCTCCCGGATGCTCCGGCCGGGCGAGGAAGATCCCGGGTGCGACGCTAGTCGACGTCGGCCTCGGCCCTCGGACTCTGGCCGTTCGGCCGCTTCGGAATCAGCACGGCGCGCTTGAACTCGGCAACCAGGGTGCCATCCTGCTTGAAGACGCGGGTATGGACGCGGACAATCCCGCGGTCGGGCTTCGACGACGAGGGGCGCACGTCGAGCACCTCCGACTCGCAGAACAGCGTGTCGCCGTGGAACACCGGCGCCGGATGCGAAAGCTCCTCGGTGGCCAGGTTGGCGATCGCCTTGCCGGAGACGTCGGAGACCGACATCCCGAGCGCGAGCGAATAGACCAAAGGGCCGACGACGACGTTGCGCCCCTGCTGCGACTCGGACGCGTAGACGTCGTTGACGTGCAGCGGGTGGTGGTTCATCGTGATCAGGCAGAAGAGGTGGTCGTCGGCCTCGGTCACGGTCTTCGCCGGCCAGTGCTTGTAGACCGCGCCGACCTCGAACTCCTCGAGGTAGCGCCCGTAGGCGTGCGCGCCCGAGGCCTCGCGCTCGGCCTGGTCGGTTGAAAGCTGGTGCTCGTCATCGGTCACGTGGCGGATTCCTCTCTCTGGGGGTCGATTTGACCCCTCCTCCCCGTCGGCGCGGGATCGTAGCGACGCGCGCTAGGCGAGCGTCGCGGTGAGCGCCTCGAAGCGTCCCAGGTCCGCGATCTCAGCGGAGATCGCCTCCTCGGTCGCCCTACCGAGCGGCACGAACGGCTCCACCGTCACCGCGAGCCGCTTGCCACTGCGCTTCGACGACCAGGTGCCGACGAAGCGTCCGTCGACGGTGATCGTTGGCCGCACGATCCCGCCCCCGGGGACGACCCGCTTCTCGTGCTCCGCGGCGAGCGCATAGTGGCGGCTCACATAGCCGAGGTTGTAGTTGTCGTAGGCGCCGAGCAGCCGCACCACCGGCCGCTTCGGGGCACGGCGCCTCCGCCTGGTCACGAGCAGGACCTCGCCATCCGCGCGCACCTCCCGCAGCTCGCTCGCGATCCGCTCGAGCCCGATCCGGCAATCGCGCAGCGCGAGTCCCGACCAACGGGCGAGATCCCGCTCGCCGGCGGGCCCGTAGCCGCGCACGTAGCGCCGTGCCAGCTCGGCCAGCGACTCGTCGCGCGGGCGGCGCTCCAGCTCGCCGATCCACTCCCGCGTCGGCACCAAGCAGGTCTGACCGCCGCGGTCGGGGCCGAGACAGAGCTCGCCGTCGAGCGTGGCGAGCAGCCAGAGGTGGACCTTGATCTCCTGCGCGGCCTCGAAGCCCGCCCGCGTCAGCCGCTCGCCCAGCTCGGGACGGGTCAGCGGCCCGTCGGCCTCGACGGCGCGGTGCAGGACGGCCAGCGCCCGATCCTGGGCGCCGCGATCGAGCCCGAAGTCACGGAGCCGCTTGCGCGACCAGCGGACGATCGAGTCGGCGAACAGCGGCAGCAGCCAGCCGGCGTCCTCGGTCGGGATCAAGTGGACCGTCTTGCGCATCATCCAGGCCCGCAGCAGCGAACGTTCCTCGCAACGCGCGCGGTCGACATCGGTCGCCTCGAGACCACGGCTACGGGCCCGGAAGGCAAGCTTCGCCGCTCGCGGCTCCTGGGCCTGCACCGGACCCGCCAGCCGGGCGACATCGGCGGGATGGCGGACGTCGGCGGGGCGGTGAAAAAGCTGGGAGGCGCCCCGCGGGCGCGCCAGGTCGCTCACGCGCCGCCGATCACCCGCCCGAGCAGGCGCCGGACGCGCGGGTCGCCCTCGACCTCGAGGTGGCCGTAGTAGTAGGCGTCCTTCCAGTCGGCGAGCTCGCCCTCCTCGGCGAGCAGGGTGAACATCGCCGCCGGCATCGAGAGCTCGAGCCGGGCGTCATCGGCAGCCCCCTCACCCACCTGCGGACCCGGGACCTCGACACGGAAGCGCTGCGACTTGGCCGGGCCGGTGAGCCCGCCGCCGGTGAGCTCGAGGCCGAAGACGAGCTTCAGCTTCGCCAGCGCCGGTACCTCCCCCTGGAGGCGCTGAACCGCGACGATGATCAGATCGCTGGTGGTGGCCAACGGTCGCGCCCGGAGCTCAGCGGGCCCGCCTCAGCTGCCCGCGGGCCTCCGTGCGGGCGATCACCTGGCCGACCAGCTTCTGGATGTTCGGGTCGCCCTCGACCTTGACGTGGCCGTGGTCGTATGCCTCGTGCCAGTGCTTGACCCCACCGTCGGCGACGAGCTCGTTGAAGTGCGAGCGGGGAACCGATACGCGGACGCGCTCGTCGTCACTGAACCCCTTCGAGATCTTCGGCCCGGGGACCTCGACCCGGTACAGCTGCACGTCCCCGCGGCCGCGCAGCTCGAGCCCGAAGACGAGCTTCAGCTGCGCCAGGGCCGGCACCTCCCGCTGCAGGCGCTCGACAGCGGTGCGGATCATCTCGGCCGTGCTCGTCGCCATCGCCGCGTTTCTACCAGGGAATCGGCTCGCGGTTGCGGAAGAACCCGCCGCTCGGCACATCGTCCGCCATGGTCGCGAGCCAGACGGCCGTGTCGGCGCCCTCCTCGACCGATCGCGGCGCGCTCGAGCCGCCCATGTCGGTGCGCACCCATCCGGGGCAGACCGAGTTGACGCTGATCTGAGGCTCGTCGGCCGCAAGCGTCCGCGTGAGCGCGTTCAGCGCCGCCTTCGAGAGCCGGTAGGCGGCGCGCCCCCCGCCCATCTCGGCGAGCTGCCCGGCGCCGCTGGAGACATTGACGATTCGCGGCGAGTCGCTGCGACGCAGCAACGGCAGCGAGGCCTGGATCAACCGCCAGGGACCGAAGACGTTGGTCTCGATCACCTCGTTGGCCTCGCCGAGGTCGTAGTCGGCGGCGCCGGTTGGCTCGCCGTAGATGCCGGCGTTGTTGACCAGCACGTCGAGCGATCCGGGGTTGGCCTCGATCCCGGCGAGCGCCGCGCCGACGCTGTCGGCGTCGCGCACGTCCAGGCGCAGCGGGACGAGACGCTCGTCGGCGACCACCTCGCCCGGGTTGCGCGCCCCGGCGAGCACGGTGAAGCCGTGGTCGCGCACCAGCTGGCGGGCGATCTCGCGGCCGATGCCACGATTCGCGCCTGTGACCAGGGCGACGCTCAGATCTTGTTCCTCTCGAGCACCTTCCTGCCGATCACCATCTTCTGGATCTCGGAGGTGCCCTCGCCGATCAAGAGCAGCGGCGCATCGCGGTACAGCCGCTCGATCTCGTACTCCTTCGAGTAGCCGTAGCCGCCATGGATGCGGAACGCCTCCTCGACCACCTCCTTGCCGGTCTCGGAGGCGAACAGCTTCGCCATCCCGGCCTCGAGGTCGGATCGCTCCCCGGCGTCCTTCAGCCGGGCGGCCTTGGTCGTCAAGAGCCGGGCAGCCTCGACCTTGGTCGCCATCTCGGCGAGCTTGAACTGGATCGCCTGGTGCTGGGCGATCGGCTTGCCGAAGGTCTTGCGCTCCTGCGAGTAGCGCAGCGCCAACTCGAGCGCCCGCTGCGCGATCCCGACGCCGCGAGCGGCGACGTTCACCCGCCCGACCTCGAGCGCGTCCATCATCTGCACGAACCCCTGGCCGACACCCTCGGCGCCCCCGAGGACGCGGTCGTCCGAGCACCGGTAGCCGCTGTAGACGAGCTCGGTCGACTCGACGCCCTTGTAGCCCATCTTCTTGATCTTCGGCGGGATCTCCAGCCCCTCGAAGTCGCCGGTGGTCTTCTCCGCCCACGGCTCCTTCTCCGTGATGAAGCAGGTCATCCCCTTGTACGGCGGATCGGACTTCGGGTCGGTCTTCATCAGCACGAACACCACCCCGGAGCCGAGCCCGTTGGTGACCCACATCTTCTGGCCGTTGAGCTCCCAGACCCCGTCGTCGCCCTGCTTCGCGGTCGACTTGATCCCCTGCACGTCGGAGCCGACCTCAGGCTCGGAGAGCGAGAACGCGGCGCGGATCTCGCCGGTCGCCATCTTCGGCAGGAAGTGGTCCTTCTGCTCGTTGGTGCCGAACTTCATCAGCAGATAGGAGCCGATGAAGTGGGTGTTGACGACGCCCGAGATCGAGATCCAGCCGCGCGAGAGCTCCTCGACGATCATCGCGTACGTCGTCAGGTCGAGGCCCATCCCCCCGTACTCCTCGGGGATCGTCACGCCGAACAGGCCGAGCTCCTTCATCTGCTCGACGATCGCCTCGGGGAACTTGTCCTCGTGGTCGAACTCCTCGGCGACGGGGATGATCTCGTTGTCGACGAACTGGCGCACCATCTCCGTAATCGCCTTCTGCTCGTCGGTCTTCTCCTGGTAGGTCGCGGTCGCTACGGCCATGGCTCCTTTTGCGGTCGCTTGAGGGTGGCGAAGAATAGCCGCGGCGTCCGCCCGCCGGTGAGGCATACTCGCGCCCGAGTCCGAGAGGCTCGAGAGGGTCGAGCGGCTGCGCGAGGGATTCGGCGGGGCTGCCCGCCGCGGCGGTGGCGAGCGGTTGATCGACGTGGTCGAGCCGCTCGCGGGCCCGGAGCTGCGATCGCGGCTCGCCGGCGGGGCGATGACCACGGATCACATCGGCATCGAGGGCCTGCGCGCCGGCTGGGAGGACTTCCTGCGGGCGTTCGAGGGCGTGCGCGTCGACTTCGAGGAGATCGTCGAGGTCGGCGATGCGGTCGTCGACGGGTCGAGTTCCACCTCGACCGCGACGAGCGCTGCGGCGGGGGCCGGGTAGGCCTGAGATACTGCCCGCGCCTTGAGCATCGTCGCGATCGCAATCGTGGTCGGCGTGATCGTCGTCGTCGGCTTCGTCTGGCTGATCTACAACCGGCTCGTCTCCCTGCGCCTGAACGTGGCCAACAGCTGGGCGCAGATCGAGGTCGCGCTGAAGCGCCGCCACGACCTGATCCCGAACCTGGTCGAGGCCGTGCGCGGCTACGCGACCCACGAGCGCGAGACACTCGAGCGAGTCACCGAGGCTCGCGGCACCGCGGTCGCCGACCGGCAGTCCGGCGCCGGGCCGGACCGCCAGGGGCGCAGCGAGGGAGTCCTCGGCGCCCGGCTCGGGCGCATGCTGGTCGCGGCCGAGGCCTACCCCGACCTGAAGGCGGACCGCAACTTCCTCGAGCTGGGCGACGAGCTCAGCGACACCGAGGATCAGATCGCGATCACCCGGCGCGTCTATAACGACACGGTGCAGACCTACAACACCCAGGCCCAGGTCTTTCCCGCGGTGCTGGTGGCGAAGGCGTTCGGCTTCACCCCGCGCGGGTTCTTCGAGATCGCCGAGGCCGAGGCCGATGCTCCCGCGGTCACGATCCCGGCCGCCCCGGCGGCGGGCGATGCGGGCGGCGGCGGACCGTAGCGATGCTCCCTCGGGGGATCGTGATCACCGCGCTGGCGGCGCTGGCGCTCGCACTCTCGCCGGCGGGCACGGCGGCCAAGGAGGCGAAGGTGACAGCCGCCGACGTAGAGCTGCGGCTCGCCAACGACGCCAGCCTGCTCGTCAACGAGCGGCTGACGTTCGACTACGACGGAGACTTCCAGGCCTCCTATCGCGAGATCGAGCTCAACTTCGGCGAGCGAATCGGCGACATCGCCGTGTCGGAGCCCGGCGGGCCCCGCTACCGGCCCGGCGGCTGCGCCGAGCTCGGCTGCTTCGATCCGTTCCCGAATCGGTTCGGGGCGACGGCGATCCCGGGCGGGGTGAGAATCGTCTGGCACCACAAAGCCTCCGACGAACAGCGCACGTTCGACATCTCCTACCGCGTCGTCGACGCGGTCGTGGCCTACGACGACCTGCTCGACGTGCAGTGGCAGGTGTGGGGCTCGGAGTGGGATCAGCGGTTGTCCGAGCTTTCCGCGAGCCTCAGCGATCCGGCGCTCGATCCCGCCGACGAGCGCTACCGCGTCTGGGGCTACCCGCGTGAGGTGCAGAGCGGCGAGACCGAGCGCGATCCGGGCGTCGCCCGGCTGACCGCGACCGACATCCCAAAGGGCCAGTTCGTCGAGATGCGGGTACTGGTGCCCCGGGACTCGGGGCAGAACGTGAGCGCGGCGCGGGTCGAGGCCGGCGATGGGCTCGGCAAGATCCTCGCCGAGGAGGGGGCGAAGGACGACGACTACCGCTACTCGTGGGCACGCTTGAAGCGATTTCTCGGCGAGAACGCCCCGCTGCTGTCGCTGACTGTCGCCCTCCTGGCACTTGGCTTTTTGACCGTCCTCTACCTCCGGGCCCGGGAGCGCCCGACCCCGGCGCCGAAGTATTTGCCGGGTCCGCCGGACGAGAACACCTCGCCGGCGCTTGCCTACGCGTTCGCCGAGGAGGGCGACGACTCGACCGACACGGTGCTGGCAACATTGCTCGACCTCGTCGATCGCGGCTACTACACGACCTCGTCGGCGACCACCGAGGACGAGAAGCTCGACCTCGCGATCACCAAGAGCGAGCGACGACCGCCCGACTCCGGGCTCGCCAAGCACGAGCGGATCGCGCTCTCGTTCTTCGACCGGCTGATCGACGACAAAACGGTCGCCCTGAGCGAGATGAAGGACCTCGTCCCCGAGCACGATGCCGGGTGGCGCGCCCGCTGGGCGACGATGACCAAGGCGCTCGACGAGGTCGAGGAGGGCGAGCTCGAATGGGATCGAAGCTACACCGGCTGGGAGATGATCGCCCTGCTTCCCGTCGGCGCCGCCTTCGTGCTGCTCGCGATCGCCTCGGTCGAGGTGCGCGGCAACCTGCTCTGGCCGCTCCTGCTCGGGATCCCGACCTGCCTCGTGCTGCTCGCCTACCCGTCGAAGAGGCTCAAGCGGCTTAGCCCGGAGAGCGGCGAGCGCAGCGCCCGCTGGAAGGCGTTCGCTCGCTGGACCGACGACTTCCCCAGGCTCGACGACGATCCACCCGCGACGCTGGCCCTGTGGAAGCGAATCCTCGTCTATGCCGTCGCCTTCGGCACCGCGGAGCGGATGATCGAGTCGGGGCGGATCCCGGCCCCGGTCACCACCGAGGCGGCGAGCGGGGTCGGCTGGACCGCCTATGCGTTCAGCGGAAACTCCTTCCACTCGCTCGACGGCTCGAGCTTCGGCTCCGGCTTCTCCTCCCACGTGGCCCCGGAGTCGTCCTCCTCGGGCGGCGGGGGCGGTTTCTCCGGCGGCGGGGGCGGTGCCTCGGGCGGTGGCGGCGGCGGGTCGTGGTAGGGCGCGCTCGGCGCGTTACAACTCCCAACCGAAGCTGATCGAGCGATAGGCGGCGCCCTCGCGCTCATAGAAGCGGTGGGCGTCGGCGCGCGCCTCGGCCGAGTCGAGCTCGAGGTGGGTGGCGCCGCGCTCGCGGGCCCAGGCCTTGGCGCCATCGAGCAGCGCCTTGCCGACGCCTTGAGAGCGGTGCTCGGGATCGACCGCGAGGTCCTCGACCCAGGCGCGGCAGCCGAAGCGGACCGAGTGCAGGTCCTGATAGGCGGT
>JAJNAZ010000059.1 GCA_021155855.1 Solirubrobacterales bacterium | reverse complement strand
GGATGATGTTGACGGCGCTGCCGCCATGGACGACCCCGGCCTGGAGCGTCGTATGTGGCGGGCTGAAGCGCTCGTCGAAGGGCCCTTCGGCGGCGAACCGCGCCGCGAGGTCGCGGACGAAGAGCAGGAGCTCCGCCGCCGGATAGAGCGCGTTCTCGCCGAGCGCGGGGTTCGACGAGTGGCCGGCTCGCCCCTCGATGACGAGCTCTACCGCCTGCTTGCCCTTGTGCGACAGGACCGGCCGCATCTCGGTCGGCTCCCCAACGATGCAGCCCGCCGGCTGGGCGCAGAGCGACGGGAGGCGCTCGATCAGGTGAGGGGCGCCGCGGCAGCCGATCTCCTCGTCGTAGGAAAAGGCGAGATGGACCGGGCGGGCCAGCGGCATGGCGAGGAACTCGGGAACCATGGCGAGCACGCAGGCGAGGAAGCCCTTCATGTCGGTGGTGCCCCGCCCAAACAGCCGCTCGCCGTCCGGCGAAAGGCGGAACGGATCGGTCGCCCAGACCTGCCCCTCCACGGGGACCACGTCCATGTGGCCGGAGAGGATGTAGCCCGGCCGGTCGCGCGGGCCGATCGTCGCAAAAAGGTTGGATCGGTCGCCCTCGGGCCCGGCGATCACCGCGCTCTCGACACCGTGGCGCGCGAGCTCGGCCCGCACCCGGTCGACGATCGCCGCGTTGGGCGTGGCCGGCAGCGACGGGAACGCCACGAGGTCGGCGAGGATGGATTCGATTGCGGCCGTCATGTGGACCCCCATGTGATCTGTTCGAACCTGTACTACCGCCGATGCAGGCGCAGATCGTGCCAAAGCGCCTCGCAAACGCGCAATTCCCTGCGGGGGCATCGGCAGGAGCGGCGACATCTGCGGACCCGAATCCGCCAGAGTGCGGCCATCGCAACCGGGAGCCGCCGCACCATGCCATCGTTCGACCCGGGTTCACTAGCGCCCGACGCCCGCCCTTACATGGCTCACGCCCCCCTCGCGGGCGCAACCGCCGATCCCGTTCTCACCTCCGGCCTCGGCAAGGGCCTCGGCCGCGAGGCCTACCGCGCCAACCGCCGCCCGAAAAGCGGGCTGATCGACATTGTGAGGGAAGCTGCATGAAGACCCACCGCATCGCCGCCATTCCGGGCGACGGGATCGGCGTCCCCGTGACCGACGCCGCCCTCGCGGTCGCCGCGGCGAGCGGGGCCCAGCTCGAGGTCACCCGCTTCGACTGGTCCTGCGAGACCTATCTCGCCACCGGCGCGATGATGCCCGCCGACGGGATCGAGACCCTGCGCGGCTTCGACGCGATCTTCCTCGGCGCGGTCGGCTGGCCCGCCAGGGTGCCCGACTCCGTCTCGCTGCACGGGCTGCTGCTGCCGATCCGCAAGACCTTCGCGCAGTACGCCAGTGTCCGCCCGCACCGCCTGCTCCCTGGGGTCGAGGGCCCGCTGCGCACCTCCGGCTTCGATATCCTCTGCGTGCGCGAGAACACCGAGGGCGAATACTCCGGCGCCGGGGGCCGCGTGCATGTCGGCACCCCCGACGAGGTGGCGGTCGAGACCGCGATCTTCACGAGGGCAGGCGTCGAGCGCATCCTGCGCTTCGGCTTCGAGCAGGCGCGGCGGCGGCAGGGCAGGCTCGCCTCGGTGACCAAGTCGAACGCCCAGAAGCACACCATGGTGTTCTGGGACGAGATGACCGAAGCGATCGCTGCCGAGTATTCCGACGTCGAGGTCACGCGCATCCATATCGACGCGATGTGCGCGCGGATGGTGATGGCGCCCGAGAGCCTCGATGTGGTCGTGGCCTCGAACCTCTTCGGCGACATCCTCACCGACCTCGGCGCGGCGATCCAGGGCGGCCTCGGCTTCGCCGCCTCCGCCAACATCAATCCCGAGCGCAGCGCCCCGTCGATGTTCGAGCCGGTGCACGGCTCCGCCCCCGACATCGCCCATCTCGGCATCGCCAGCCCGATCGCGGCGATCTGGTCGGCGGCGATGATGCTCGAGCATCTCGGCGAGGCGGAGGCAGCGGCACGCATCATGGCGGCGCTCGAGGCGACCACGACGCGCGGCATCGGCGTGACGCCGGGCAAGGACAGGACCGACACGATCACCAAGGCCGTGCTGACGGCGCTATGAGGAGAACGGCATGACCATCATGGAAAGGACGGCGGCGCTGCCGCTTCAGGACGCAGATCTCTTCCGGGAGCGCGCGCTGATCGGCGGCGCCTGGGTCGAGGCGGCGAGCGGGACGCGGCTGGGGGTGACCGACCCGGCGACCGGCGCGACGCTCGGCCACGTGCCCGACGTCTCCGCCGTCGAGACACGGGCAGCGATCGAGGCGGCGGAGGCGGCCTTCGGGCCCTGGCGGCGGCGGACCCACGCCGAGCGCGCCGCGCTGCTCGAGGCGTGGCACGGGCTGATGCTGGCCCACGCCGAGGACCTGGCGCGGATCCTCACCGCCGAGCAGGGCAAGCCGCTCGCCGAGGCCCGGGCCGAGATCGCCTACGGCGCCTCCTTCGTGAAGTGGTTCGCCGAGGAGGCGCGGCGGATCGAGGGTTCGGTGATCCCGGCGCCGACGCCCGACCGCCGCATCGTGACCCTGAAGCAGCCGGTCGGGGTCTCCGGCATCATCACGCCGTGGAACTTCCCCAACGCCATGATCACCCGCAAGGTCGCGCCGGCGCTCGCCGCCGGCTGCACCGTGGTGATCAAGCCCTCGGAGCTCACGCCCTTCTCGGCGCTGGCGCTCGGCGTGCTGGCCGAGCGCGCCGGCATCCCGGCCGGCGTCGTCAACATCGTCACCGGGCTGCCCGCCGAGATCGGCGCCGAGCTGACCGGCAACGAGGCGGTGCGCAAGATCTCCTTCACCGGCTCGACGCGGGTCGGGTCGCTCCTGATGGCGCAGTCGGCGCCGGGCGTGAAGCGGCTCTCGCTCGAGCTCGGCGGCAACGCGCCCTTCATCGTCTTCGACGACGCCGACCTCGACGCGGCTGTGGAAGGGGCGATCGCCTCGAAGTTCCGCAACGGCGGCCAGACCTGCGTCTGCGCCAATCGGATCCTGGTGCAGGCCGGCGTGCATGACGCCTTCGCCGAGCGGCTCGCGGCGCGGGTGCGGGCGCTGAAGGTCGGGCCGGGCACCGCGGAGGGCGTCGACATCGGCCCGATGATCAACGCCGCCGCCCTCGAGAAGATCACCCGCCACGTCGACGACGCGCTGGCCAAGGGGGCGACGGTGCTCGCCCGCGCCGAGGTGCCCACGGGCCAGTATGCCGCGCCGACGGTGCTGACCGGCGCCACGACCGAGATGGCGCTGGCTTCCGAGGAGACCTTCGGCCCGGTCGCGCCGCTCTTCCGCTTCGAGACCGAGGCGGAGGCGATCGCGCTCGCCAATGGCACCCCCTTCGGGCTCGCGGCCTACTTCTACACCGAGAGCCTCGGCCGGGCTTGGCGGGTCGGCGAGGCCCTGGAGTTCGGCATGGTCGGGCTGAACGTCGGGGCGATCTCGACTGCAGTCGCGCCCTTCGGCGGCGTGAAGCAGTCCGGCCTCGGCCGCGAGGGCGCCCACGCCGGGATCGAGGAGTACCTCGAGATCAAGGCCCTCCACATCGGCGGCCTCTGAGCCGTATCTCTCCCGGGCCGTATCTCTCCTGGCGGGTGTAAGCCCGCCGGGAGCTGATCAAGGGCAGCGAGACATCCTGGCTGGAGGTGCGGCCGCCCCCGTCCCGCGAGGTCGAGCAGGGGGATCGGATGCCTATCGGCTCGTCAGCCGCAATCCCCACGTCAACCAATACACGAACTCGATCTTCAACGGATCGGTTTGCCCGATGAAGATGTCA
>JAJNAZ010000043.1 GCA_021155855.1 Solirubrobacterales bacterium | reverse complement strand
GGTTCCCGATCTGCGGTCGGCGGCGGGCTCGCTCGAGCTCACTCAGGTGGTCGAAGTCGATGCCGAGCGGGTCCTGATCATGGCCGAGATCCGCGCTCGCCGTGAAGGGATGGAGCTGCACAACTTCGCCGCCTTTCTCGCCCGCGTTCGCGACGGCCGGATCGCCGAGCTTTGGATGGTGGACGCGCGGCCCGAGTACAGCGATCGGTTCTGGTCGTAATGGTCGCCGGATAGCAGCAGCGGGACGCGATCTTTCTCCGGTCCGGCGCGCGGGTTCGCCGCATGCCTTCCCTATCCTTGGGGTCGATGGCCGAGACCGGGACATTCCGCGTCAAGCGTGGGCTCGCCGAGATGCTCAAGGGCGGGGTGATCATGGACGTGGTCACCCCCGAGGAGGCCCGTGTGGCCGAGGACGCCGGCGCGGTCGCGGTGATGGCCCTGGAGCGTGTCCCGGCTGACATCCGGCGCGACGGGGGTGTCGCGCGGATGAGCGATCCGTCGATGATCACGGAGATCCAGGGGGCCGTCTCGATCCCGGTGATGGCGAAGGCGCGCATCGGGCATTTCGCCGAGGCCCAGGTGCTGCAGGCGCTCGAGATCGACTACGTCGACGAGTCCGAGGTCCTCACCCCGGCCGACGAGGCCAACCACATCGACAAGCAGGCCTTCGAGGTCCCGTTCGTCTGCGGCGCGACCGATCTCGGCGAGGCGCTGCGACGAATCGGCGAGGGAGCGGCGATGATCCGCTCCAAGGGCGAGGCTGGGACCGGCAACATCGTCGAAGCGGTGCGCCATCTGCGTGAGATCGTCGGCGGCATCAAGCGGCTCGGCACCCTGCGAGCAGAGGAGCTCGCCGGGGAGGCGAAGCGGCTGCGGGCGCCGATCGACGTGGTCGAGGAGGTCGCCCGCACCGGATGGCTGCCGGTGCCGCTGTTCTGCGCCGGGGGCATCGCCACTCCCGCGGACGCGGCGCTGACGATGCAGCTCGGCGCCGAGGGCAACTTCGTCGGCTCGGGGATCTTCAAGTCCTCCGATCCGCAGCGGATGGCGCGGGCGATCGTCGAGGCGACCACGCACTTCGCCGATCCCGAGCGCGTCGCGGCGGCGTCGCGGGGACTCGGGGCGGCGATGCGCGGCGACGACATCGCGGAGCTGGCCACACAAGGGGAGCTCCTGCAGCAGCGCGGGACGTGAGCGCCGACGACGCAGCGGTGCCCCCGCAGCGGGAGGGCCGCCGCCTGCGGGTCGGCGTGCTGGCAAGCCAGGGCGGCTTCGCCGCGCATGCGAGGATGTTGGGCGAGCTCGGCGCCGAGGCGCTCGAGGTGCGCACCCCCGGGGCCTTCGCCGATCTCGACGCGCTCGTCATCCCCGGCGGGGAGTCGACCACGATCAGCAAGGCGATCGAGCGCGACGGGCTCGCCCCCGCGATCCGCGCGCACGTCGCCGGCGGGCGCCCGATCCTCGGCACCTGCGCGGGGATGATCGTCTGCGATCGCGAGCACCTCGGACTGATCGATGCGACCGTGCGCCGCAACGCGTTCGGCCGCCAGATCGCCAGCTTCGAAACCGACCTCGAGCTCGCCGGCATCGGTCCGGATAGCCTGCGCGCCGTGTTCATCCGCGCGCCCTGGATCGAGTCCCACGGCGGCGAGGTCGAGGTCCTGGCCACCGTCGACGGACACCCGGTTGCGATCCGCGACGGCCGCGTTCTCGCCTGCTCGTTCCACCCCGAGCTCACCGACGACCTGCGTGTGCATGCCCTGCTGATGGCGATCGCCACCGCGGCGCGCGAGGAGCGGGCCGGGGCCGAGGCGGCCGCGGGCGAGGACCGAGGCGGCCAGGGATGATCGATCCGCGGGTCGCCAACCTGGCCCGCATTTTGGTGGGCTACTCGACCAAGGTCGGCGAGGGCGAAACCTGCATCATCGAGGGCTCGACCGCGGCCGAGCCCCTGGTCGCCGCGGTCTACGAGGACGTGCTGCGGGCGGGGGCGAACCCGGTCGTCGCGCTTTCGTTCGAGGGCCAGTCGGTCACTTATTACCGCGAGGCGACCGATGCCCAGCTCGAATGGGTGTCGCCGCTCTCGGAGTGGGCCGCGGCGGAGGCGGACTGCCGGATCGCGATCGGAGCCGACACCAACACGCGCCAGCTTTCAGGCGTGGCGCCCGAACGCCAGACGAAGCGCCAGGCGGCGACCCGCCACCTGATGCAGAAGACGATGGAGCGAGCGGCGGAGGGCAGCCATCGTTGGGTCTACACGCTCTATCCCACCAACGCCTATGCATCCGACGCCGAGATGAGCCTGCGCGAGTTCGAGGACTTCTACTTCCACGCCTGCCTCGCCGATGACGGCGATCCCCTCGGAGCCTGGAAGCGGGCCTCCGACGAATGCCACCGGCTCGCCGAATGGATCGAGGGTCACGAGGAGGTCCGCATCACCGCCCCCGGCACGGACCTGAGGCTGGGGATCGCCGGCCGCCGGTTCATCCCCTGCGATGGCGAGCACAACATGCCCGACGGGGAGTTCTTCACCGGCCCGGTCGAGGACTCGGTCGAGGGCGAGGTCTCGTTTCATCTGCCGGCGGTGATCGGCGGGCGGGAGATCGCGGGGGTGCGGCTGCGCTTCGAGGCGGGCAAGGTGATCGACGCCGGCGCAGAGCGCGGCGAGGAGTTCCTGATCGAGCTGCTCGATACCGACGAGGGCGCGCGCCGGCTCGGCGAGCTCGGCATCGGCACCAACTATGGGATCGACCGCGGCACGCGCGACGTCCTGCTCGACGAGAAGATCGGCGGCACCGTCCATCTCGCGCTCGGGGCCAGCTATCCGGAGTCCGGCGGCGCCAACGAGAGCGCCGTGCACACCGATATGGTCTGCGACCTGCGCCGGGGCGGTCGGCTGGAGGTCGACGGCGAGCTGCTCCAGGAGGACGGGAAGTTCGCCGTCTGAGCGCGGGCGAGACGCTCCGAAGCGCCAATCAACGATTCCCCAGGGAGGAGCGAATATGGGCGGAGCAGGGTTGACGAGCCGCGCGCGGCGGGTCAAGGCGGTGTCGGTGGCCGTCGCCGCGGTATTCGTCTCGACGGGCCTCGCGTCGGCGACCAGCGCCGGCCCGGTGATCGGCGGCAAAACGGTGCTGAAGCCCGACCGGGACACGTTCGAGGGGCTGGCCGACATGAGCATCGGGGTCGAAGCGACCGGGGCCGCGACGTTTAGGCGCAAAGGCGCCCAGTTCCCGATCAAGGGCGGAGAGGTGAAGGGCGGCCCGAAGGGCTCGATCGAGCACAGGGGCGGGCTGGCGTTCTTCACCGAGGGCGGCCCCGGGGTCAAGTTCTCGAAGTTCGCGATCCGGATCGGCAAGCGGAAGGTGAAGCTGTTCGCAAAGTCCGGTCGCTCGGAGGTGCGCTTCCTCGACCTCGATCTCGGCGACGCCACGATCGGCGGCAGTGAGGGGGTCAACCTGAGGATCAAGGGCGCCGATGCGGGCCTGGCAAAGCAGGGCGCCGAGGTGCTCTCCGACGTCTTCGACTTCCCCTTCCGCAAGGGGATCCCGGTCGGAGTCGTCAACGTCAAGGCCCGGCTCGGCTGAGGCCCCCGGCGCAACTTCGAGCACCTGCGCCTGTTGTAGGAGGGCGCGTCGCGCCTCAGCCTTGTGCCAGGGCGCGAGGGGGTATCGAAGCGGCGCCATCGATGGGATGCCGACGCAAGTGCCGCGACCGGGCCGCAGGTCCGGTCGCGGCCTTCGTTTCTAAGATCAAGCCATGTCCGGTCATTCGAAGTGGGCTTCGATCAAGCACAAGAAGGCGGCGACGGACGCGAAGCGGGGGCAGCTGTTCACCAAGCTCGCCCGGGCGATCGCGGTTGCGGCGCGTGAGGGCGGGGGGGACCCGGATGCGAACTACACCCTCGCGGCGGCGATCGAGAAGGCGAAGAGCTATTCGATGCCCAAGGACAACATCCAGCGGGCGATCGACCGCGGTGCCGGCGGCGGCGGCGACGACGAGCAGATCGAGCGGGTCGTCTATGAGGGCTACGGGCCGGGCGGTGCGGCGATCATGGTCGAGGCGCTGACCGACAACCGCAACCGCACCGGGGCGGAGGTCCGCCACGCGTTCGACAAGCACGGCGGCGGCCTCGGCGAGCCCGGGTCGGTCGCATGGCAGTTCGAGAAGAAGGGCGTGGTGGTCGTCGATTCCGAGCGCTACGGCGAGGAGGACCTGATCGCGGCGATCGACGCCGGCGCCGACGACGTCGCCTCCGACGGCGACCTGCTCAAGGTCACCAGCGAGCCGGCGAGCCTCGCCGGGATTCGGGAGGCCCTCGAACGAGCGGGGGTCGAGGTGCAGTCGGCCGAGCTGGCGATGGAACCGAGCGCGATCGTTGAGATCCACGGAGAGGCCGAGGCGCGCGCGCTGATCCGGCTGATCGAGGCGCTCGACGACCACGACGATGTCGAGGCCGTGCATGCGAACTTCGACATTGCCGAGTCGCTGCTCGAGCAAGCCGTCGCGTAGCTAACGGGGAGGCGTCCGGGCGGCGACGCAGAATGAGTAGGCGTGATGCTCGTCATGGGCATAGACCCGGGCGTGGCGAACACGGGATTCGGTGTCGTGCGGGCCGCAGGCGGCCAGCTCACCGCCGTCGACGGCGGCGTGATCGAGGCGCCTTCGGACCAGCCGCTCGAGGCCCGTCTCGCCCGCATCCACGCCGAGCTCGAGAAGCTGATCGGCTGGCACGAGCCGGCGGCGGTCGCGCTCGAGGACCTCTATTACGGCCGCAATGTGCGCTCGGCGACCGCGGTCGGACAGGCTCGTGGGGTTGCGATGCTCGCCGCGGCCCAGCAACAGATCCGCTGTTTCGATTACACGCCGCAGGCGGTGAAGATGTCGGTCTGCGGCAGCGGCCGGGCGGCCAAGGTCCAGGTGCAGCAGATGGTCGGGACGCTGCTCGGGCTGCCCAAGCCGCCCGAGTCCGACCACGCCGCCGACGCGCTCGCGGTCGCGATCTGCCATGCAGCGCACGCGCGGACGGCGCAGGCCGCGGCGCCGGTGCGCCCGGGGATCGGGGTCGGATGATCGCCTGGGTCAGGGGCGAGGTTCTGGTGCGCCGGCCCGACCACGTCGTGGTCGAATCGGGCGGCGTCGGCTACCGGCTCACGGTCTCGGCGGAGACTTTGAGGGCCGTCCCGGCGCGCGGCAAGGAGACCGGGCTGCACGCCCAGCTCGTCTCCCGCGATGACTCGCTGGCGCTGTACGGATTCGCGAGCGAGGAGGAGCGCGATCTGTTCTGCCACCTGACCTCGGTGTCCGGCGTTGGGCCCAAGGTGGCGATCGCGATTCTCTCCGGGGGTACACCCCGAGAGCTCTTGCGGGCGATCGCCGCCGGCGATGCGAAGCGCTTCCAGGCGGTGCCGGGAATCGGCAAGCGCACCTCGGAACGGGTGATCGTCGAGCTGCGCGAGAAGGTCGCCGACGAGCTCGAGGAGGGCGTGCCCGCGCTCGCCGAAAGCGACGGCGACGATCCGCGGGCGCTGGCCCGCGACGGCCTCGTGCACCTCGGCTACACGCTGACCGAGGCCGAGAAGCTGCTCGACGGGGCCGAGGGCGAGACGCCCGAGGATCTGATCGGCTCGGCCCTGCGCCGCGCGGGGGCGGCGGGGGCGCTATGACGCGGAGCTCGACAGAGCGAAGCGGAATCCGGCCGCCGTTGAGGCCGCTGATAATGACGCGGAGCTCGACGTGAGCGTCTCGCGAGACCCGAGCATCGATGGCGGCCTCGAGGCGCCGATGGCCGCGGCCCGCGTCGCCGGCGCCGACGAGGACCTCGACCGCTCGCTGCGCCCGCGGCGGCTCGCCGACTTCGTCAACCAGCGCCAGGTGACCACCCAGCTCGAAGTCTTCATCGAGGCGGCGCGGCGCCGGGAGGAGTCGCTCGATCACGTCCTGCTTGCGGGCCCGCCCGGACTCGGCAAGACCTCACTCGCCCACATCATCGCCGCCGAGCTCGAGGCGCCGATCGTGCAGACGGCCGGGCCGGCGCTCGAGCGCAAGGCCGACATCGCCTCGTTTCTGACCGCGCTCGAGCCGGGCTCGGTGTTCTTCATCGACGAGATTCACCGCCTCAACCGGGCGATCGAGGAGACGCTGTACCCGGCGATGGAGGACCGCCAGCTGCCGATCGTGCTCGGCCAGGGCGCCGGAGCCCGCACCGTGACCCTCGACCTGCCGCCCTTCACGCTCGTCGGTGCCACCACCCGCGCCGGCCTGCTGACGACCCCGCTGCGCGATCGGTTCGGCGTCAGCCAGCGGCTCGAGCACTACGAGCCCGACCACCTGGCGCAGATCGTGCGCCGCTCGGCCGGGATTCTCGAGGTCGAGATCGAGCCCGCCGGCGAGCACGTGATCGCGCAGCGCTCCCGCGGCACCCCGCGGGTGGCCAACAGGCTGCTGAAGCGGGTTCGCGACTTCGCCGAGGTTCGCGGCGCCGGGGTGGTCACGGAGGGGATCGCTGCCGAGGCGCTCGGCCTGCTCGAGGTCGACGGGGCGGGCCTCGACCGCCACGACCGCACGATCCTGGAGACGATCGCGGTCAAGTTCGCCGGCGGCCCGGTCGGCCTCTCGACCCTCGCCGCGGCGGTGGACGAGGAGCAGGAGACGATCGAGGACGTATACGAGCCCTACCTGCTCCAGCAGGGCCTGTTGAAGCGCACCCCACGGGGACGGGTGGCAACGGAGCGAGCGTTCGAGCACCTCGGCCTGCCGGTGCCGGAGCGTGCCGCGTCGCTGTTCTGATCGGGCCGCGAGACCGGCGCGACGCCCGGCGCATCATGGCCGAGCTGAGCCCCCGCTTTCTTAGCGAGCCGTTACCTAGCCCTCGCTAGGCTTCTGCGAGTGCCCTTCTTCATCTGTCCGAACTGTGGCAACCGGGAGCTGTCGGGAGAGCGCGGTGGGCTGATCGCCCGGCCGAAGGCGTGCACGAATTGCGGCGCGCCGTTCCTGTTCGAGCTACTCGACGATTACTACCCGGCACCCGATGCGGCGTTCTTTGTCTGCGACCAGGAGGGGAGGCTGCTCGACATCGGCCGCAACGGCTTCGAGCTCACGGGCCTGCGCGACGAGCAGGTGATCGGCCGGCCGGTGCGCGAGGTGCTCGGCCTCCGGTGGATCGATCCCGGCGAAGGCGGCGAGACCGCCGACACCAACGACGACGGCGTCACCGACCCGATCGAGACCACGCTCGAGTGGGGGGTGCGCTCGCTCGGCAAGCGGGTCGCCGTCAAGGCCGAGGGCGATCTGCCGGCGGAGGCGGTCGCGGACCTCTTCCCCGCCTACGACGATGACGGGGGACTGCTCCTGGTGCTGACGCCGCAGTAGCGTCCCCTCCTCGATGGCAAATCGCCGCCGCAACCTGATCATCCTTGTCCTCGTCCTCGCCCTGCTGGCGGGCTCGAGCTGGGTGATCAGCGACAAGCGCACGGTGCTCGGCCTCGACCTGCGGGGTGGGGTCGAGCTCGTCTACGAGGGACGCCCGAGCGCCCAGGTTCCGGAGGTCCAGCCCGAGGACATCGACCGGGCGATCGAGATCATCCGCGAACGGATCGACACCCTCGGGGTCGCCGAGCCCGAGATCTCGAGGATCGGCACGGAGCAGATCGAGGTCGGGCTCCCGGACGTCGATGACGCCGACCGCGCGATCGAGCGCGTAGGGACCACCGCGCAGCTCTTCTTCTATGACTTCGAGCCCAACGTCATCCCGCCGAACCCGGAAGTGCAGAACCCTGAGGAGCGTCCCTACAACCGGCTGATCGACGCGGTCGAGGCGGCGTCGAAGCAGAAGCCGCTCTCGGACGCGCAATGTAGGCAGCAGGGCTGCACCGCCAACGGCCCGACCTACTACCTCTTCGACGCCGACACGCTGGAGCCGCTCGGCGAGCCCTCGGAGGTGCGCGAGGACCTGTTCGCGCCGTTCGGCGACCGACAGCCCGAGAACTCGCGCGTGATCGAGGTGCCCCAGGGCGTCCGGGTGCTCGAGGAGCCGCCGCTCGACGACCCCGCCACCGAGGGCGACGAGTCGGAGGTCAACGACTCGCAGTTCTTCGTGATCAAGGACCGCCCGGCGCTCTCGGGCGACGAGATCGACAACCCCGAGCAGAGCAGCGACCCGGTCACCAACCAGCCCAACGTGACCTTCGACTTCACCGGCGATGGCCAGGACGCGTTCCAGGAGGTGACGCGGGCGATCTCCCTGCGCGGCCAGGACGCCTACTTCGCGGCTACCGGCCAGCCCGCCTCGACCGCCGACGAGGCGACCGCGGCCGAGTTCTCCGACAGCTTCGCGATCGTGCTCGACGACGAGCTGGTCTCGCGGCCGATCATCAACTTCAAGGAGAACCCGGACGGGATCGACGGCCGCACCGGGGCGCAGATCTCAGGGCTCGACAGCCTCCAGGAGGCCCAGGACCTTGCCGAGGTGCTGCGGATCGGCGCGCTGCCGATCGACCTCGCCCTGATCAGCCAGAGCCAGGTCTCGGCGACGCTCGGCGAGCAGGCGCTCGACGAGGGGCTGAAGGCGGGGCTCGCCGGGCTCGCGGTGGTGCTGCTGTTCCTGGTCGCGTACTACCGCTTCCTGGGCGTCATCGCCGGGCTCGGGCTGCTCGTCTACGCGGTCTTCTTCCTCGCCCTGATCAAGCTGATCCCGATCACCCTGACGCTGCCCGGAATCGCGGGCCTGATCCTGACGATCGGGGTCGCCGCCGACTCAAACATCGTCATCTTCGAGCGAATAAAGGAGGAGGTCAGGGCGGGCCGCTCGATGCTCTCGGCGATCTCCGAGGGCTACAAGAAGGGCATCGCGACGATCATCGACGCGAACGTGATCACTCTGATCACGGCCTTCATCCTGTTCGTCTTGGCGAGCGCCGGGGTGAAGGGGTTCGCGTTCACGCTCGGAATCGGCACGATCGTCTCCCTGTTCACCGCCGTCCTCTTCACCCAGGCGGTGCTCGGCGTCCTCGGCCGCTCGCGGATTCTGCGCTCACCGAGCTTCCTCGGAGCCAGTGGCGAAGGACGCAAGTGGAACTTCGACTTCACCGGCGCGTCGAAGTGGTTCTTCTCCGTCTCCGGCCTGATTCTCGCTATCGGCGCAATCGCCTTCGCCACCAAGGGGCTCAACCTCGGCATCGACTTCGAGTCGGGCACCCGGATCCAGGCGGCGCTCGCCGAGCCGGCATCGGTCGAGGAGATCCGCGGGGCGCTCGCCGATGGCGGCATCGATGGGGCCGACTCGGCCAAGATCCAGGAGACCGAGAATCCCGACTTCGGCGAGAACGTGGTCCAGATCCAGGCCAATATCCCGCCGGAGCAGACCGCGGAGGTCGGCCCGCTGCTCGAGGACGCGTTCGGGCTCGAGCAGGGCGACGACAGCGTCGACTCGACCTCGATCGGGCCCACCTTCGGCGAGCAGATCGCCCGCTCGGCGGTGATCGCGATCGTCTTCAGCCTGCTGGTGATCTCGGCCTACGTGGCGATCCGGTTCGAGGCCAAGTACGCGGTGCCGGTGCTGATCGCCCTCGTGCACGACATCCTGATAACCGGCGGCGTCTATGCGCTCTTGGGCGCCGAGGTCTCGAGCGCCACGGTCGCGGCGTTCCTGACCATCCTCGGTTACTCGATGTACGACTGCATCATCGTCTTCGACCGGATCCGCGAGAACGTGCCCCGGATGCCACGCGCGGCCTTCTCGCAGATCGTCAACCGCTCGATGAGTGAGATCCTCACCCGCTCGCTGATCACCGGGCTGTCGACCGTGTTCCTGGTCGGCATGCTGCTGGTCTTCGGCGGCGAGACCCTGCGCGACTTCGCGCTCGCGATGATGATCGGGATCTTCTCCGGAACCTATTCATCGATCTTCATCGCCTCGCCGGTGCTCACCGCGTGGAAGGAGCGCGAGCCCGCGTACCGCTCGCGCCGCGCCCGTATCACCGAGGCGATGGGCTACGTGCCGACCTTCCCCGAGGACAACGTGGTCGCCCGCATCGACGAGGCCGAGCGCCACGTCCCCAGCCCCGCCGTAGGCGACGGTGTGCCCGAGCCCGGCCGCCCGCGGACGCCGGCCGAGCCAAGCGAGGCTCCGATTGCGGTCGCGGATCCGCCGGTGGAGCGCCGGGCGGAGCCCGAGCCGACCCCCGAGGAGGCGGACGCCGGCGTTGCCGCACGCCCCGAGACGGGCGCCGAGCGCACGCAGCAGCCGGCCGCGGAGCCCACACAGCAGCCGGCGGGCGAGCGCAGCCAGCGGTCGGCGGGACGTAAGAAGCAATCGCGGCGGCGGCGCAAGCACGGGAGGCGGCGCTAGCGATGGCAGCCCTGGTCTGGTTCACGACCGGCGTCGCGATCTGGCACTTCACGGTCTTCATCCCGGACCGCTTCTGGGCCGGGATCGTCGGTGCCCTCCTCGGCGCCGCGACCGGGGCGATGCTCAGCGGCGCGCTGGGACAGATCGCGACTGGCGCGGGGATCGGCGAGACCGGGATCGAGACCGTGCTGTTCGCCGTTCCCGGCACGCTGCTCGGCCTCGCGATCGTCTACGCGATCGGCGCCCGCCAGGAGCAGGACGCCTTGGCCGAAGCCTGATCGCCGTTCTCCGCTGAACAAAACCGGGTATGCCGTAGCGCCGCCGAGCGGCCAGTGATTCCGTCCTTACCCGGCCCTAGCTTGGCTGCGTGCCCCAAGCTGCCCGGCAAGCGTTCACGCTCGAGCCCTATGACTACTCCGAGGCGCGGGCGCTGATGGCGGCGCTCGGACTCGCCGAGCCGGTCGCCGTCACGCTCGTCCGCCGCGGCTACCGAACCGCCGAGCAGGCGCGGGCGTTTCTCGAGGCCGCCGATGACCACGACCCGTTCCTGTTCGAGGCGATGGCGGAGGTGGCAGAGCGGATTCGCGCCGCGGTCGGGGCCGGGCGGCGAATCACGGTTCACGGCGATTACGACGTCGACGGGGTCTGCTCGACCGCGATCCTGGTCCGCACGCTGAGGGAGTTGGGCGGCGAGTGCGACTGGCTGATCCCGGGCCGGCTTGAGGACGGTTACGGCCTCACCGCGGCGACAGTCGCCAGGCTGGCCGCCCGCGGCACATCGCTGCTGATCACCACAGATTGCGGAATCGGCTCGGCGGCAGAGGTCGAGGTCGCCCTTGCCGCCGGGCTCGAGGTGATCGTCACCGATCATCACCAGCCCGGCGGGCGGCTACCGCGGTGTCCGATCCTGCACCCGCAGGTCTCCGGGTATCCGTTCGCCGACCTCTGCGCGACCGGGGTCGCCTACAAGCTCGCCGCTGCCCTGCGAGGCGCCGAGGCGGTCGAGACCGAGCTCGACCTGGTCGCGCTGGCGACGGTCGCCGACCTCGTCCCGCTGCGGGGCGAGAACCGGGCGCTGGTGCGGCGCGGGCTCGCCGAGGCCCGGCGGGTGCGCCGCCCCGGCCTACGGGCGCTGATGGCATCCGCCGGGGTGGTCGCGGAGCGGCTCGACGAGGGCGATTTCGCCTTTCGTCTCGGGCCGCGGATCAACGCCGCCGGCCGCCTCTACCGCGCCGATGCCGGGGTCGAGCTGATGCTGACCGGCGATCAGGCGCGGGCGTTCGAGATCGCCGCCGAGCTCGAGCGGGCGAACCGCGAGCGGCGCGAGGTCGAGTTCGAGGTGCTGGCGAGCGCCGAGCGCGCCCGCGCGGCACTCTCAGACGGGCTCGCCGAGGCGCCGGGGCTGGTGCTCGCCGGCGAGGGCTGGCACCCGGGGGTGGTCGGGATCGTCGCCTCGCGGCTGGTCGAGCGCCACTTCCGGCCCACGGTCCTGATCGGGCTCGACGGCGACGGGCGCGGTCGCGGCTCGGCGCGCAGCGTCCCCGGCTTCGACCTGCTCGCGGCGCTCGACGACTGCGCCGAGCACCTCGTTCGCCACGGCGGGCACCGCGCCGCCGCCGGGCTCGAGATCGAGGGCGAGCGGATCGAGGCCTTCCGCGCCGCCTTTGCCGAGCGGGTCGGCGAGACGCTGCCGGAGTCGGCGCGGATCCGCACCGAGGTCGTCGACGCGGTCGTCGGCGGCGAGAGCCTCGGCCACGAGGTCGCCTCGCAGCTCGCGAGGCTGGCGCCGTTCGGCCTCGGCAACCCCGCTGTCAGGTTGCTGGTGCCGGGGGCGAGCGTCGGCGACGTGCGGCCGATGGGAGATCGCGGCCGCCACGCGCGCTTCAGCCTCCGCAGCGGTAATCGTCGGGCGCGCGGGGTCGCCTTCGGCACCAACGGGGAGCTCGACTCGGCGGCGCGAGCGGGCCCGCTCGACGTCTCGGTGAAGCTCGAGCTCAACGAGTGGAACGGCGCCGTCGAGCCGCGAGTGGTGCTCGAACACCTGTATCCCCCTCCCACCGCACAGCCCGCCGCCCCCGGAGGGAGCCCGGATGACCGCTCCGCCTCGGCTGCCGCTGAGCAGGCGGCAGGGATCGGTGCGGAGGAGTTCTGGCGCCGCCTCGACGCCGAGCTCCAGAGCGGGCTCGCCTGGCCGCCACCCGTCCCGGCGGCGGTCGGGCGGCGCGAGCGGATCGACCGGCGCGGCGCCTCGGGCGTGGCCGCGATCGCCGCGCTCGTCTCCAGCGGCGAGGCGGTGCTCGCCGTCTGTGCCGATGCGATCCGCCGCCGGCAGCTGGTCGAGCGGGCCGTCCGCCCGGCGCGCCTCGGCGGCGGCGAGGTGGCGCTGGTCTCGGCGCGGCTGCCCGAGGCGCTGACCGCCGTCGCTGCGGCCCGCGTCCGCGAGGCGGGCGCCGGCGTCGTACTCAGCGACTGGGCGGCGTTGAGTCGCGAGCCCTCGCTCGTGCTCGGGTTCGAGCACCTGGTCGTCGTCGATCCGCCGCCGTTCGCCCATCTCGACGAACTCTGCGCCGCCGGGAGCGGTTACCTGCACCGGGTCGATGGCCCGCGCGAGGCGGAGTTCTCCCTGCGCGTCCACGCCGAGGATTGGCCATCGCGGGCCTCGCTCGCGACGCTGTACCGAATGCTGCGTGGGCGCGCGGGCGTCGAGGGCAACGTCGGGGCGGAGAGCGCGCGGGCCCTGCTCTGCTGCGAGGATCGCAGCCACCCGCTATCGCCGGAGGCGGCGGCGCGCTCGGCGCGAGTTTTGGCTGAGCTTGGGCTCGTGCGCTGGGAGCGATTCGGCGATGCTCGTGCGCTCGGGGTCGTATCCTCGGAGGGGACGGAGCTGGAGCGGTCCGTGGCCTTCGTCGCCTATCGCGACCGGCACGAGGAGGGTTGGCGATACCTGAGCAAGCGAAGACAGACACCGGGCTAGAGCAACTCGAACCGCGCGAAGGCGCCTCGGGGCCGGCCGACCGGCGCGGCCACACGCGGGTCGGCGGCGCGGGTCATGGCCCGGCGGCGCCGATCAACGAGGTCACGAGGAACCTGACCGCGGAGGATCGCGCCCTGCTCGGCGACCTGTTCGCGGTCGTCGGCGAGCACAGCGCCGACGGCGAGGACGGCGGCATCGACCGCAGCGCGATCGAGCACGCCTTCGCCTTCGCCTGCGAGCGCCACTCCGACCAGCGGCGCAAGTCGGGTGAGGACTTCATCACCCACCCGGTCGAGGTGGCGAAGATCTGCGCCGGGCTGCGGCTCGACACCCAAACGCTCTGCGCCGCGCTGCTGCACGACACGGTCGAGGACACCTCGGCCAGCCTCGAGGAGGTCCGGGAGTTGTTCGGCGACACGGTCGCCGGGCTCGTCGACGGGGTCACCAAGCTCACCGGGATCACCTTCCAGAGCCGCGACGAGCACCAGGCCGAGAACTACCGCAAGATGATGGTCGCGATGGCCACGGACGTCCGGGTCATCCTGATCAAGCTCGCCGACCGACTGCACAACATGCGCACGCTCGAGGCGCTGGCGAAGCAGAAGCAGATCGACAAGGCGCGCGAGACGCTCGAGATCTACGCCCCGCTTGCCCACCGGCTCGGGATCCACGCGATCAAGTGGGAGCTCGAGGACCTCGCGTTCCAGCGGCTGCACCCGCGCAAGTACGACGAGATCAAGAGGCTCGTCTCACAGCAGCGCAACGAGCGTGAGACCTACGTCGAGAGCGCCGGCGAGTTCCTGTGCGGGGAGTTGGCCAAGGTCGGGATCGAGGCGCAGATCTCGGGCCGCGCCAAGCACTTCTACTCGATCTACGCGAAAATGACCAAGAAGGGCCGGGAGTTCAACGAGATCTACGACCTCACCGCGATGCGGGTGATCGTCGCCTCGGTCAAGGATTGCTACGGCGCGGTCGGGATCATCCACTCGATCTGGAAGCCGCTCCCTGGACGGTTCAAGGACCTGATCGCGACGCCGAAGCTGAATCTCTACCAGGCGCTGCACACGACCGTGATCGGGCCCGAGGGACGGCCGCTGGAGATTCAGATCCGGACCCCGGACATGCACGAGACGGCCGAGTACGGGATTGCGGCGCACGTGATCTACAAGGAGGGGGCTCCGGGCAAGGGCGATCCGCAGCGCCAGAAGATGACCTGGCTGCGACAGCTGCTCGAGGCCGAGGGCGAGGGCGACGCGACCGAGTTCGTCGAGGCGCTAAAGGTCGACCTTTTCGAGGACGAGGTCTTCGTCTTCACCCCGAAGGGCGAGGTGAAGAACCTCTCCGAGGGCTCGACCCCGCTCGACTTTGCCTACGCGGTCCACACCGACGTCGGCCACC
>JAJNAZ010000042.1 GCA_021155855.1 Solirubrobacterales bacterium | reverse complement strand
GATGCAATGTCATCCGGTTCCTCCTTTGGATGGCTGGGTGGGGTCTCATCCCCCAGCCTCCAAGGAGGGCCGGTCGGAAGAACGTGGTTGGGTCCCAGAGCTAGCCGGCTCTCGTCTGCGAGCGAGTGCGGGCGACGGTCGAGAGCGAGTCGACGCCCTCCTGCTCCCGACGAGGCCCGCCTTAAGCCATATCGCCTACGAGGACTTGGCTTTCGCCTTGGGTTGCTTGACCTTGTAGGTGCCCTTCGCCGTCTTGGTGATCCTGCCCTCGTCTTGCAGCTTGCTCGCAAGAGCGTAGATCTGATTCGCGCTGACCTTCATCGCCTTGGCGTGCTCGCTGGGCTTGTAGTCAGGGTGCTTTTCGACGCTGGCGAGAAGCTGGCGTTGGCGTTGGCCTCGTGGCGCTCGCTTGCCAGTCCGTCGCCCTGACTTTCTCGCGGGCTTGCGGCCATCCTCATGGCCGAGATGGGTTAGCGCATCGCGAAGCTTCTTCGCTTGGGCTTCGAGCTCGTGAAGTTCATCTTCGATCAGGCGTCTTGTTCTGTCGAGTGCTTCGGGCAATGGAGCTCCAATCCGAGGGCGGGGTGAGTCACTCCATCCTACGCCGGACGGAGAAGGGCACCCAGCAGCGCGCAAACGGGCCGCTCCCGGAAACGACTACGGCATCGAGTTCTCGCGTCAGGCGATCCCTCGGGTGCCAACCGCACCTAGTGTGCGTAGATCGGCAAGACCAACACTTGGCCGGGATGGATCTTGTCCGGATCGCTGACCAGGACCTTGTTGAGGTTGTGGAGGTCGTGCCAGCGGCTCGCGTTCCCGAGCTGTTGCTCGGCGATCTCAGACAGCGTGTCGCCTTGCTGCACTAGGTAGACGTAGAGCGCCCCCCAGGTTTCAGGGCCGACGATTCCGTCCTCTGCGAGGCCGGCATCGCTCTGGAACGCCTTGACCGCGCTCTCGGTCGCGGGGCCAAAAACGCCGTCGACGGTGATCACGGAAGAGGACCGCGTGTTGAGAGCATTCTGTAGCCCCTTGACCGCCTCTCCCTTCGACCCGCTTTTGACGGTCGGTGGTAGCTGAGCCATGCGCCCCCTCCTTCGTTTCTCCCAGACGTCAGTTCGCTACGCCGCCTCGAAGCTACCTCAGCGACGACGCGTCGTCAATGGGCTGGCGAATCACCACGTGCTGCGACGCGCCGACGAGAGCGGAAGCGCGTGCACCGGAGAAACGCCCGCTCATGCTGGCCCACGCACCTAGAGCGTCGACGGTCATGGCGCCCGTTCAGGCAAGTCGGGTGCTGCGGCCCCCGTTCGGTCGGAGCTAGAGTCGGCTCATGGAAGCGGGCATACAAGGGGCCCGGGTCGAAGAAGTCGTACGGGCCGAGGTTGAGGCGGCGCTAGTCACGCTTGAGGCCGCGCGAGGAGAGCCGTACTACGACGACGCTGCCGATCAAAGCGCGCGTGAGCGCTACTACCAGGAGCTCAGCGCCCTCGACGGCGAGCCCCTGCGTGCTGCGCTTACAGCGCTCCTCGACCGAACCCACAGCCCGCGCCCGCGCTACAAGCCGATGCAATGGGTCTATCCGAGGGTCGACCTGCATCCCGATGGCCTGCTTCGCAGCATCTACTCGGGCAAGGGCCTTACCCCCGAGGAGCTGATCGAGGCCGATGCCGAAATCGAGCGCGCCCGCACCGAGCGCCTGTTCGAGTTTCCAGGCAGCGAAGGAGACGATCCGATGGCAACGCAGAAGCAGCGCCAGGCCGCGCGCAGGAACGTCAAGAAAGCCCAGGCGGGCGCGCGCAAGAAGAAGACGATCACGAAGCTCTCGAGCCGGACTCCCAGCGCGCTCGGTCGCGAGGGGGCCAAGGCGGCGGCGCGCAAGCGCGGTGCGTCGAAGGGGGCCGGCAGCGGTGCCGGGGCGATGACCGTGACCGAACTGCGACGTGAGGCGGCCCGGCTCGGGATCGAAGGTCGTTCCAAGATGGGAAAGGCACAGCTGATTCGAGCGGTAGGCCAGAAGCGCCGTTCGCACTCCTGACGCCGCGAGGATCCGACATGGCCGACGACAACCGACGCCACAGTCGCAATCTAGATGGCGAGGAGGTCGCGGGCGCTCGCCTCGCTCGTTTAGCGATTCCGGGCAGCGGGCAAGGACACAGTGCATGTCCACAATCGGAATCATCGCCATCCTCGTCGGCGTGATCATCGTGCTCGCGCTGATCTACTTCGCCATGCGCGGCAGCGCAGGGAAGCGCGAACAGAAACGTCATCGGCGGGAGGAACTCGGTCACGCCGCAAGGCGCGAACGCCATGAGGCCGATGCGCATCGATCCAAGGCGCAGGCGGCTCAGGCGGAGGAGGAGCGCAAGGCCGAGGAACACGAGCGCCGGGCGAAGGAGCTTGAACGCGAGCGCGGCGGCAAGCGCCGAGAGGGACGGCGCGGCTAGCGACCAACGCCCGGGGCGTAGGCGGTTCGGGCGTCGCCACTATATCGCCACTACGTCGATGGCCAGGGATGATCGGCTCCGCGCCCATGCGGTCCGGTCGCCGGCAATCCCCATGGGGAGTGGGGAAACGCGTCCTGCGTCGTCGCCCGTCGTCGGACATCGTAATCGCTGGCACTCCCTCCTGAGGAGTAGGTCCCAGGAGTTGGTCACGTTTCCCTCAGGGCCGGCGCTGCCGACCCTGATCGTCGGGACCACCAGCCGCTGAGCCCGAGCTCAGACGGGTTGGCCGATCTGGCGCTGCTTCTGCGCGAGCAGGACTGGCGCCGAGGTGGCGAGCCGGCTCCCGCTTCAAGGAGAAAGCGGTCACGCGGCCGCTGGCTCCTCCTCGTCGCGCCTTGCGGCAGCGAGTCCCGCGGCTCTCAGCGAGCGCAGACGACGTCAACAGTACGCTCAGCGCCGGGACCAGCGTGATGTAGCCGACGACATGCGTTCGCATCGGCGCCCTGCCGCAAGGCCCGCGAGACCCTCGAGTCTCAGTTCCGCCCGCTGTAGCGCGCATACTTCGCCGCGCATGGTCGATGGCGAGAGCGCGCCCGAAGGGGCCGGCGCGCAGGCGCGCCCGCCGAGGCGCGGCACCGTCTTCGACTATGACCGTACGGTCGCGCTCAGCGACGGGGTCTTCGCGATCGCACTCACGCTGCTCGTCCTCAACATCCCGCAGCCTGGCGCCGACGGCGACCTGTGGTCGGAGCTCGCCGACCTGCTACCCGACCTCGGCGCCTACGCGCTCAGCTTCGTGGTCATAGGCGGGATGTGGCGATATCACCACATCTTCTTCCGCGAGCTGGCGAGGATCGATGCCCGCCTGACGAGCCTCAACCTGCTCTACCTGGGCTTCATCGCCCTGATCCCGTTTCCCACCGGCCTGCTGGCGGACCGCGGCGACGAGGCCCCCGCGGTCATCGTCTACGCGATCACACTCGCCGCCGTCACCAGCCTCGGCGCGACGATGGAGCTCTATGCCGAGCGGCGCGGCCTCGCCGCCCCGCGGCAGCGCCGCTTCTTTGAGTACGCAAACGTGCCCGGCGTCTTTCTGCTCTCGATTCCCATCGCCCTGCTCAGCCCCACGCTGGCCATCTGGTCCTGGCTTTTGCTCTTCGTCACCGGCCGGGTCTCCCAGCGCATGGAGGCCGCGCGGCGGTGAGCGCCCGGCGGGTCGAATCGGGACGACGGCGCCGTCGGGCGCGCCGGTCGAGGCAATGGCGCCCGGTCGAGGCAATGGCGCTCGGAGAAGTACACGCAGCGCAACTGAGCGCGACGCGGCGGCGGTGTCGCATCACTGCAGCTCCCCGGCGCGCTTCCCTCACGTGAGAGCGATTGCGCCGGCGAGATCGCTGACGGGCTCCATACGGCAGCCGCATACTCCCCGGAGGCGCTTGCCTACGCGGTCGGGTGCTTCGAGGCGGGCGTCGAGCGAACGGGCAGGAGCCGGGAGGGGCTCGACCTGGGCGATTCGCTGCTCAGCGCGATCGCGACGGCGACGCGCGAGACGGGCCGGCAGGATCCTCGCCGCCTTCTACATCCCCTCGATGCCGCCAGCACTGCTCGAGCGCCACGGAATCGCCCCCGAGGAAGTCGCTCCGGTCAACGAGGCCTTTGTCGCCGGTGACGTGAGACGGGCTCTTGCGGCCACCGCGGACGCGATCGCCGACCGCCTGGTTGTCGCCGGCACGTCCGACGACTGGCTGCACTGGCTGACCGAGACGTACTTCGCGTCCGGCCTCGACCACGCCCTGGTCTCGTTCACCGACCCCTTCACGCTGCGCGCTTGGGCCGGCATCCAGGTCGAGGGCCTACCGAGTCTCCGCGAGCAGATCAGGCTCTTCGGCGAGCGCGTGCTCTCCCAGCTCAGCTAAGGGAGACACCGATACCGCTTCCCACGCACAGGGACAACGGCTCCGCCTAACCGGCGCTCCTCCTTCCGGCGTGGATCCGAGCGCGGAGGCCGCTGGAGATGGATCCGTGCCCGTTCGCGCATCGGACGAGCACCGGGAGTGGGCCCTGACGCTATCGCTCGTCGCGCATTGGAGGAGCGAGGCGAGGCAAGACTTCGCTCCTGGGTCTCGTCCTCAGCGGGGCTCTCGTCGGCGGGCGCGAAGAGACCTGCATCCACTCCAAAGGAGGGACCTGGAGATCCGTGCCGAGAAACGCGGGTAACTTTCGTCCGGGGCAAGGCACATGGCTAAAGGCGATTCCGGACGGAGCGCAACCCCCAGACCCGGTGACCTGGAAGAGGGCTCGGCGTCGGGCGGCGGCCCCGCGTCGCGAGAACCAGACGCGGCGCCCGAGAACGGAGGGGAGGGCACTCCGTTGACGGAAGCCCGCGAGCCCGGCGCCGCGGCATCGCCCGCTGACACGAGGGTGATGGTGCCGCGCTGGATTCAGCTCGTCGCCCTGCCGCTCTTGCTCCTGGGAGTGTGGGCGGTCGCGGTCGCGGCGGGGCCGGTCCTGCTGATCTTCGTCGTTTCCGGGGTCCTCGCGCTCATCCTCAACCCCGTGGTCCGCTTGATCCAGCGCGCCAGGGTCCCGCGGGGGCTCGCGGTGGCGCTCGTCTACGTCGGCTTCTGGGGAGCGGTCGTCACGGGCGCGGTGCTCCTCGTTAACCCGATCGGGGACCAGATCGAGGACTTCCGGGCGAACGTCCCCTCCTACATCGAGAGCGCCAACGGGGGCCTGGAGGACCTACAGGGCTGGCTCGACGACCGCGGCGTCGACCTGCAGGTCAGCTCCGCGGGGGAGGATGCGCTCGCCGAGCTCGAGCGGGACGTGCTCGCGCGATCGGAGGACGTGGTCGGCTTCACGCGCGATCTGGTCGAGCTCGTGGTAACCGCGATCTTCGCGCTGGTCCTGATCATCGTCATCTCGGTCTACATGCTCCTCTACGGTCGCACGATCGGCGACCTCGCGCGCAGGGTGATGCCCTCGAGCGGCGCGCAGGAAGACGACTTTCCGACCCGGATCCAGCGGGGGGTGTTCGGCTACGTCAAGGGCCAGCTCCTCTTCTCGGCGATCATGGGGGCGAGCGCTGGAATCGCCCTGTGGATCTTCGGCACGGTTGGGATCTTCGAGGAGGGACGCACCTTCGCCGTCTTCTTCGGCGTCTTCTACGGCTTGATGGAGCTGATCCCCTACGTTGGGCCTGTGCTCGGCGCGACGCCGCCCGTGCTGATCGCGCTCTTTCAGGATCCCTTGACGGCGGTCTGGCTGGTCCTGCTCTTCGTCGCCCTGCAGCAGCTCGAGGGCCACGTGGTGGCGCCGCTGGTGTTCGGCCGTGCGATTCGGATCAACCCGCTGCTGGTGATCTTCGCCCTGCTCTTCGGCGGACATCTGTACGGGGTGATCGGAGCGCTGGTCGCCTTGCCGGTCGCGGCGATGCTGCGGGAGACGGTGGTGTATCTGCGCGAGCACCTGCGACTGGAGCCCTGGCCCGTGGCGACCGCGGGGGGACAGGCGGGGCTTTTGCAGGACGCACCCAGCGTGTCGTGCCCCGTCTGCGGGGAGCGCCTACCCGCTGGCGATCGTTACTGCCGTAGCTGCGGCGAGCGCATCGGCCACGGCCCGTCACGCTCGACGGCGGAGGGGGAGGGCAGCTGAGCGAACTTCGTGGCGACGCCCCTCTTCGTGCCCCGGATAGTGGTAGTGAAGGGGGGCGCTGTGGAGGCCCAACGTACTCGTCGGGCACGCGACGGTGGGCGCGGAAGTGAGCGCGCCGCATGCTACGCACCGGGCGGTTGCGGGGCACCGTGCACCGTCACCGATGACTCGAGGAACAGGTGGTTGGGGATCCGGATCGACTCCCCGTTCTTGGTCTCCAGCACCGTGAACGCGCTCTCGATCGCCACCACCTGACCGCGCGTCCCGTCAATGGTGACCTCCTGCCCCTGCTCGACCGCGGCACGCACGTACCGGCCGGCGCTCACCTCGGGCGCGAGCTCGCGGCCGCCGAGGCCGAACGCCAGCGAGATGGTGAGCGCCGCCGAGGCCGCAACGATCGCGGCCAAGGCGGTGAGGATCGCGGTGGGAACGCCCATCTGGCCCAAGGCGACGATGAGGAAGACCACCACCACCGCCCACTGGGCGGCGGAGGCGATCGGGCCACGGAGGTCCAGCTGGTAGGCGATCCGCTCCACGCGATCGCGCGCGAGGCTGCCAAGCACCAGGCCGAGCAGGGCGAGGGCGAGCGCCGCCAGGAGCCTGGGAAGGAACAGGATCCCCTCTTCGATCGCCCGGTCGAGGGCGTCCAGGTCGAGCACCGCGACCGCGGCGAGGATCACCGCCACCACGAGTGCCAGGCGAACGGCGAAGGCGATCAGGCGGCTCAGCGAGGGCTCGAGCCCGGCCCGTGCCCGCACGTCGTGAACCTGGGCCCGCTCCGCCAGCCGGTCCAGGCCGAGCCCGATCGATGGGACGGGCGCGGGCCATCCCGGATGCCCTGCGCCGCGCGCAGGAGCGGGCGAGAGCGGGGCTCGAGCGTCACGGCCTTCCCGTCTCCACGGTCAACGTCACCTTGGCCCGCTTTCAGCCAACGACACGGAGGGAGCTCAGATGATCACCAGAAAGCACTACGCCGCCCTGCTGGGATTCGCGTTCGTTGCGGCCTGGATCGGATTCGGCTTCGGGGGCGCGATCCTCTGCGCGCTGGGCGCGGCCGTCTCCTACTACGCGGTGGCCTTCCTGGAGGGCGAGGTCGACCTCGCCGAGCTTCAGGCCCGCTTCGCACCGCCTGCCCCCGCAGCACGGTCGCCGGGCGGTCCGCCGAGAAGGGCGCGCGTTCGCTAGAGGGGGAGACGTGATCGAGATGGCGTGAGGCGCTGTAAGCGCCGTCACCTAAACAGAAAGGATCCGAAATGAAACTGGCGCTCGTACTGCTCATCGCATTGGTCATCTACCTGCTGGCCGTACCCGTCCTCGACCTGCCGGTGGTCTTGGGACTCATTCTTGCCGTGGCTGCGTTGGTCGTGGGCCTGGTCGCTATCGGCTACACCATTCGCGTTGGTCGTCAGCGGTAACGGCCCGATCGGACCTTCCCTTGTTCGGGCCACGGCTCTTGACGGGGAGCTCTGAGACGACCGGCGCCAGTCAAGAGCCGCCGACCATGCTCGGCGGCTTCAACATCGACCGCGAGAGATCCCGACCGCTAAGTCTTCAACCCTCGGGTGGCCTGGACAGAACTGTGGATCCCCCGTCCACCCGACTTGGCTTGAGTGCTGATGCTTCGGGCCCTCGACGCCGCCGACCCCGCCTTCCCGATAAAGCGGCAGGAGCCAAACCGGCCGCCGATGACAGTTGAGTGCCGGCGCGAAAGCGATACGCCCACCCGCGACAGATGACGGGAGTATGGCGCCGCGACCTGCGAGAGCGAGTCGCTGATTCAGGGGTCCGCGGGGCGCCCGGACTCACGCGAAGTACCCCCCGCCGTGGCGTTCCTGGACCGTTTCAGTGGCGGCGTCGCGACCGAGGATCTCGCGCTCGTCCGGAGAGACCGCGGCCGGACGAATCTCGGTGTTACCGTCGAGCGCCAGACGCGATAGATGTGCAGCTTGTTGTCACCGGCGGGAGGAAGCTAGACATGGGCGATCATGTGCGCGCAGGCGAGCTCGACATCTGGACCGAGCAGGTCGGCGAGGGGTCGGACGTCCTGCTAATCGGCGGCCTCGGCGACACGGTGGAATCGTGGCAGTTTCAGCTCGACGGGCTCGCCGACCGCTACCGGCTGATCGCCTTTGACAACCGGGGCGCGGGCCGAACCGCGATGCCCGAGGGCCCGGCCTCCGTCGAGGCGATGGCCCACGACGCGGCCGGGGTCCTGACGGCACTCGAGATCCCCTCCGCCCACGTCGCGGGCTTCTCGGGGGGCAGCATCATCTCGCAGGAGCTCGCCCTACGGCACCCCGAGCTCGTGCGCAGCCTCGTCCTGCAGAGCACCTGGGCGGTGCCGGACCCCTATCTTCGGTCGTGGGGCCGCTTCGTACGCGGGCTGGCCGAGGTCGCGCCGAGCGAGCGGGCGTTTCTCGAGTGGTTTTTCCTCTCGATCTACACGCCACGGGCGCACAACGACGGGACCGTGGACCAGATCATCGAGGAGCTGCTCGCGTTCCCGCACAAGCAGGCGACCGAGGATTTGCAGCGCTTCCTCGACGCGTTCCTGAATCACGACACGACTGACCGCCTCCCGAACATCGTCGCCCCGACGCTCGTGCTCGCCGGCGGCCGCGACATGACTGCTCGTCCGGAGCTCTGTCGGGCGGTCGCCGAGCGCATAACCGGCGCCCGGTTCGAGGTCATGGAGGAGGAGTCCCACCAGCCCTTCCAGGAGATCCCGGACGAGTGGAACACCCGCGTCGACGCCTTCTGGCGCGAGGTCGAAGCTCAAGGCTGAGGTCCCAGGCGCTCAGCGAAAGAAGCGCCTGGGACACGCTTAGCGCGACGAGCAAAGCCCCGGGGCGGGCCCGCTCCCGAGTCTCGTCCTGAGCGGGAGCCACCGGGCGCTCGACTCGGCGTCACGGTGACCGCGGCCTGCGAGGGCGCTGATCCCCAACGTCTTCCTGACGTTCGCGAGGAGTGGATCCGCGCTGGGCGGCGATCTTGATCCCCGGCCGGCGCCGGTTATGGTTGCGCCGTGAGCAAGCCGCCGGTAAGCGGGGGATGGTGGCTTCGCGTTACAGCGGCGCTCGCCGGCGCCTCGCTGTTTATGGCTGCCTCGGCGCAAGCGCAGGCGCCGGCCTCGGCCCCGCAGGCGAGCGGCAAGGCCGCCGGCGCCGATGCCGCGGCGGCTCCCGGAGACCTCGCCCGCCTCGTCCAGATTCCGGGTGGCCGCAAGCTCCACCTCGAGTGCCGCAGCAGGGGCGGCCCGACGGTGATCCTCGTCTCCGGCCTCGGTAACGCCGGCGATGTCTGGAGGCACGTCGACCCCGGTGTGAGAGGGCCCGCGGTCTTCCCCGGGGTCGCCCGGCTTACCCGCGTCTGCGCCTACGACCGCCCGAACACGTATCTGCAGACCGACCAACCGGGCCGCAGCAACCCGGTGCGCCAGCCCCAGGGCGCGGGGAGGGCGGTCGCCGACCTGCACGCGCTGCTGCGCGCCGGCGACATCCCCGGTCCCTACGTGCTCGTCGGCCACTCCTACGGCGGCCTGATCGCGCGCCTCTACGCCAGCACCCATCCCCGCCAGGTGGCGGGGCTGGTGCTGGTCGATGCCGCGAACGAGCTGTTCCGCGAACTGTTCACGCCCGAGCAGTTTGCCGCCCTCGCGCGCGCCGCCCTCGAGCCGGCCCCCGGCCTCGATCCTCCCTTGGAGTTGTTCGACCTAAACCGCAGCTAC
Source organism: Solirubrobacterales bacterium (assembly GCA_021155855.1). Lineage (GTDB taxonomy): Bacteria > Actinomycetota > Thermoleophilia > Solirubrobacterales > 70-9 > WHSW01. Next base: position 9,505 of record JAJNAZ010000042.1, on the reverse strand, counting down.
GACCAGATGCTGCGCGCCAAGGCGGCCCGGCCGCTGCGCCCGACCATGCCGCTGGTCGTCCTCAGCCGCGGCCTCCCGGAGGTGCTGCCGCCGGACCTGGTTCTGCCGGCGGGGTTCCCGGATCAAGCCACGGTCGAGCGGGCGTGGCAGACGGCGCAGGACTGGCTCGGCGCGATCCTGCCCTACGCCCGCCACGTGATCGCCCGAAGGAGCTCGCACTACATCCAAAACACACAACCGAAGCTACTGATCGACGCGGTCCGGCGGGAGCTCAGGATGGTGCGAGCGGTGGCGGTGCGCTGCCGGGGCGGCCCCAGCCTATGTCGGGCGAGGGTGAGCCTGGCCGGAGGCGCGAGCAACAAGGAGGTGGTGGTCGGCCTGCCGGACACCGACCTCCGCCTCTCCTCCGTGCGCCCCAACCGCAGCTCGCTGCGCGGCGCCTACGGGATGTTCGCCAACCGTCTGCGCGCCGGGGGGTCAGAGTACGTGTTCAGACTCAACGCCGCGCAGTCGATCCTGCGCGGCTCCGATCTGTTGCTCAATTTCCGGGCCGTTGGCGGCTAGGCCGGGGCCACTCGACGTCTGGCGCGGGGGGGGTCCCGCCGAGCGGCGAGCGGTCGGCTCAGGAGCACCGTCCGATCGCCGCGAGTGACGCGCGCCGAGAGGGTCGTTGAGGACAGGGCTCTGAGCGGGGCGCTGGCGGCCGCTCGCCCCAGCAGCATTGACGATCGAAGCCCAAGGGGCCGCAGGGGCGGATCCGGCGTCGGTGTTCCCTAGCCGATGCGCGCGCGCCATCGGCACACGGCACAGCCACGCGCCCCCAAGCGGTGCTCGGCAAGGGAACTCACCCGGCCGCGTCTCCTTCCGGCGCCGAGTGATAGCGGCGCACCTTGCTCTCGCTGCTCCTTGGACGAAGAGGAGGAGCCAGCGGCGGCGTGACCGCTTTCTCTTTGAAGCGATACTTCCGCGTCGCTGCTTTGCGCGAGCCGGGGAGGACGAGCCGCCGCGGCCATGCCCTCTTCAGCGCTTCTTGCTGCGCACGGCGATCCGTGCGTCGTAGGTAAATCCGATAGGCGGCCCGATTCGTCTCTCGCTACCACCCACGGATCGTCGAGCGAGCTCGCCTGGCGGCTTGATCGCGGGGACTATCGCTCCTCGTCTCTATGAGGAAGGGCCGCGTGTCAAGTAGCGGTTGGTAGTTCGTGGTCATCCTCCTCTCGCGGTCTGGGTGGAGCAACGCTCATGTCTCTTGGGGATGGCTGGCGCCTCCCGGTCGCGGGCGAGGTTGAAGGCGCCGACCCGCGTAGGGTGCATGGCGTTGCCCAATCCGTTGCCCACCTAAGCGAAGCGGCTCCCCGCGCGGGCCCGCAAACCGCTTGCTATGCGATGGCGAGGGGCGGAATCGAACCGCCGACACCACGATTTTCAGTCGTGTGCTCTACCAACTGAGCTACCTCGCCGCGGCGGCTAAGGCTATCGCCAGCTCAACCGCGCTCGCCGGATCGTCGGCGGGCTCGATCCCCTCGCCGTTGGTGATCGCGGTCGCGGGGGTGACCCGCCAGCTGGCGAGCGCGACGACGGGCCGTCCGGCCTGGCGGGCGTAGGCGATCTCCGACAGCGTCCCCCACTCGCCGCCGATCGCGATCACCGCCTCGCCCGACGAGACGACGGCCAGGTTCCGCGCCGAGCCGGTCCCAGCCGCGATCACGTGCGTGCACCAGAGATTTGCGGTCACCGGATCCTCGCTCGGGACGATCCCGATCACCGTTCCGCCCGCGGCTGAGGCGCCCCTTGCCACCCCCTCCATCACCCCGCCGAGGCCACCACAGATGACCACGGCGCCGGCCTCGGCGAGCCGGCGGCCGACTTCCTCCGCAACGAGTCCGAGCTCGTCATCGGGCGTGCCCTTGCCGATCACCGCGATTTGGGTCGGCCGGTTCACGCCGCCCTCCCTGGCCGCCGCTCGGCGCCGACCAGGTTGATGATCGAGTCCATCAGCTCCAGCGAGCCCATTTTGTGCAGCGGCTCGTTGAGGTTGCCGCACTTGGGGCTCTGGATGCAGGAGGGACAACCGTCCGCGCACGGGCACTCGCCGACGAGGCGGGCCGCGTCGGCGACCAGGCGCTCGAACTCGTCGTAGCCGCGCCGGGCGATCCCGACCCCGCCGGGATGCCCGTCGTAGATGAAGATCGTGGGCAACCCGGTCTGGAAGTGAACGTTGGTCGAGAGGCCTCCGATGTCCCAGCGATCGCACATTGCCAGCAGTGGCAAGACCGCGATCTGGCTGTGCTCGGCGGCATGCAGGGCACCGAGCAGCACGTCGGGAGCCAGCCCGGCTCCGGCGCGCTCGTCCGGCAGCACGTACCAGAGCGCCTGGGTGGGGAAGTTCTGCTCCGGCAGGTCGAGAGCGACGAGGTCGAGGACCGAGTGGTCGGCGAGGCTCTTGCGCTGGTAGGCGATCACCTGCTCGGTGACCGAGACCTCCCCGAAGTCGAGCTCCACACCGCCGTCGGCCCGCGGTCCGATCCAGCGCTGCTCGCCGATCGCCTCGACATATACGGCGGTCTCCTTCTTCGGCTGCGTGTACCAATCGCCGTCGAAGGCGTCGACGATCGCGCGCCGGGCGTCGACGTCGAGCTCGGCGACCTCGTAGGAGCGGCCGAGGTGGAGGTAGACCGCTCCCGGGTGCACGGTCGAGAACGCGCGCTCGGCCTCGACCTGGCCCAGCACCTCCCCCGACGAGCGCTCGACCACGGCGACCGAGTCGAGCGATGCCGAGCGCAGCGAGATCTCCCCGGCCGGAAAGCCGGGGCCGCGAGGCAGGTAGCGGCCATCGCGTCCGCGCCGCAACCGCCCCTCCCCGGCGAGCGTCTCGGCACGCTCGCGCCAACGGGGACCGAGGATCGCGTCGTCGTCGGCGCCGGGCTGCTCGCCGCGGCCGCCGAGCGGCGCCTCGTAAGCGGCGGCGAGCAGGTGCGCGGTCTGGATCCGCTCGTTGGTGTGGTCGAGGATCGCCGCCTCCACCGGCCGCGCGAGGAACTCCTCGGGGTGGCGGCAGAAGAACTGGTCGAGTGCGTCCTCGCCGGCGACGTAGAGCGCGATCCCGTCCGTGCGGCGCCCCGCCCGCCCCCACATCTGTCGCAGGCTGGCGACGGTGCCGGGAAAGGTGACGCAGATCGCCGCGTCGAGCTCGCCGATGTCGATCCCGAGCTCCAGCGCGTCGGTGGCGACCACGGCGAGCAGTTCCCCGGCGGCGAGCCTGGCCTCGATCTCGCGTCGCTGCTGCGGCGTGTAGCCGGCCCGGTAGGGGGCGATCCGGGCCGCAAGCCGGCCCTCCCCGAGCTCCTCGAGCCGCATCCGGGTGAAGCGCTGGATCAGCTCGATGCCGCGCCGGCTGCGCAGAAAGCAGATCGTCCGCGAGCCGTTGATCACCATGTCGCCGAGCAGCTCCGCCGCCTCCGAGAGCACCGAGCGGCGGGTCATCGTCTTCGGATCGGTGACCGGCGGGTTCCAGATCGCGATCCGCCGCCGGGCCCGCGGCGCGCCGTCGCTGTCGACGAGCGCGAACTCGGTCCCGGTCAGCTCCTCGGCAAGCTCGACGGGATTGGCAATCGTCGCCGAGGCGAGCACGAAGCGGGGCTCGGAGCCGTAGACCCTGGCGACCCGGCGCAGGCGCCGAAGCACGTTCGCGACGTGCGAGCCGAAGACGCCGCGATAGGTGTGCGCCTCGTCGACGACGACCCAGCCGAGGTTGGCGTAGAAGTCGCCCCAGCCCTTGTGATGGGAGAGCAGGCCGACGTTGAGCATGTCGGGGTTGGTCAACACCAGGTTCGAGCGCCGCCGGATCGCGGGGCGGTCGTCGCGCGGGGTGTCACCGTCGTAGATCGCATGCCGAAGCCCCTGTAGGCCGAGCTCGGACAGCTTGCGCGCCTGGTCCTGGGCGAGCGCCTTGGTCGGATAGACGTACAGCGCCCTGGTCTTGGGGTCGCGGGCGATCGCGTCGAGCACCGGGAGGTTGAACGACAGCGATTTGCCCGATGCGGTGCCGCTGGTGACGATCACGTCGCCGGCGCGCGCGGCGGCGAGCGCCTCGACCTGATGCGAATAGGGACGCTCGATCCCCGCCAAGGCGATCGCCGCGCGCAACTCCGGCGCGAGGTCGCGCGGCGTCGCCACCGTATTCGCCTCCCGCGCCTCCTCGCGGCTGGTGGTGACCAGGCGATCGTCGATCTCGCCCGCCTCCACGAGCCGCTCCCAGGCCAGCGGCGGGGCATCGCCGAGCGCGGTCACGGGCGCGGCGTCGCGATCGCGGCCGCCGTTCGCAGAGCATCGAGCCCGGTGACGTCGTGCAGCCGCAGCACCTCGGCGCCGGCCGCGACCGCGAGCGCGGTCGCGGCCAGGGTCGCCGGCTCGCGCCCCTCGGGCGCCACCCGCTCCTCCCATGAGCCGGCGAGCACCGCGCCGAGCAGATCCTTGCGCGAGAGCGCCAGGAACAGCGGCCGGCCGAGCGCCCTCAGCTCGTCGAGCCGCCGCAGCAGCTCGAGGCCATCGTCGGTGGTCAGGTCGAAGTCGAGGCCGGGATCGATCGCGATCTGCTCGGGTGCGACGCCGAGCCCGACGGCGCGCTCGATCCGCGCCCCGAACCAGCTCGCCAGGTGAGTCACCGGGTCGTCGTAGTCGGGCGCCGGCCGGTCGGCCCGCGGCGGGCCCTCGATGTGCATGAGCACGTAGCCGCAGCCTCGCTCGGCGACCAGCTCCAGCATCTCCACGCCGCCGCCGCCGATGTCGTTGATCGCCGCGGCGCCTACATCGAGCACCCGGCGCGCGACCTCGACCGAGAACGTGTCCGCGAGCACCGGCACCCCCGCCTCCGCCGCCAGGCGCTCGATCGCGGGCACCAGCCGCCGCGACTCGTCCTCGGCGCTCACCGGGGGGCCGCTGCGGGCGGCGACCGCCCCGACGTCCAGGAGATCGAAGCCCGCTTCGGCCAGCCGCAAGCCGTCGGCCACCGCATGCTCAGGGGTCCCGCTGCGGGCGCCGGAGAAGAACGAGTCGTCGGTGACGTTGACGATCCCCGCCGCGCGCGGGGGCGGGAACTCGAGCGTCGTATCGGCCAGACGCCAATCGGACATCGCCGTCTAAGTTAGAGCGCCGATGGCCCTGCGCTGCGTCTACACCGATCTCGACGGGACCCTGCTCGGCCCGCGCGGCTCGCTGTTTCGCGATCCGGGAGAGAACTTCACCCTGCGCCAGGCGCGGGCGCTCGAGGCCTGTCACCGGGCCGGGGTCGAGGTCGTGATCATGTCCGGGCGCCGGGAGGCGCAGGTGCTCGCCGACGCACGCATGCTCGGCCAGACCTCCTACATATACGAGGCCGGCTGTGGGGTGGTGATCGACGGCGAGCGGACCCTGCTGACCGGCGGCTGGAGCGTCGACGAGGACGACGCCACCCCGGCCGAGCGGATGAACGATGCCGGGATCCCGGCGCTGTTGTTCAAGCGCTTCTCGGGCCGCCTGGAGTGGCACTCCCCGTGGCACACCGGCCGCGAGCTGTCGCTGCTGATGCGGGGCAAGGTCGACGTCGCCGAGGTCAACGAGGTCCTGCGAGAGCATGGCCACGACGACCTGCGCTTTCTCGACAACGGTGCGATCGGCCGCCGGATGGAGGGGATCGAGGGCCACACCCACGCCTACCACCTCGTGCCGGGCGGGGCGAGCAAGGCGAACGGCGTCGCCTTTCACCTCCGCGCCCGCGGCTACGACCCCGGGTCGTGCATCGGGGTCGGTGACTCGATCGAGGACCTCGAGGCGGCGGCCTCCGTCGGTCGGTTCTTCGTCGTCGCCAACGGCCCCGAGCGAGACGAGGCCCTGCGCAAGGCGCTGGGACGCTTCGCGAACGCCACCGTCACCGAGGGCGCGATGGGCGACGGCTTCTACGAGGCGGTGGTCTCGACCCTCGCCGAGCGGCGCTAGTCCGCCCACTAGACTCGGCGGCGTGTCCCAGGAGCACGCGACGATCGCCGAGGAGGAGTACCTGCAGACGATGTTCTGGCTCGAGGAGGCCGGGTTGCCGATCACCGGCGCCAACATCGCCCGCGCGATGCAGCTCTCACCGCCAACCGTGCACGAGATGATCGGGCGGCTCGAGCGCGATGGCTACGTCAGCCGCGACGAGGACAAGTCGCTGGGTTTCACCGACGAGGGCCGCGACCACGCGCAGGCGATCGTCCGCCGCCACCGACTGATCGAGCGCTTCCTCACCGACGTGCTCGGCATCCCCTGGGACGAGGTCCACGAGGAAGCCGAGCGGCTCGAGCACGCGATGTCGCCGGTGCTCGAGGAGCGGATGCTGGCCGCGATCGGCGACGCCACGACGTGCCCGCACGGCCATCCGATCGTCGAGGGAGCGCGGGAGCACGGCGCGCTGCTCGCCGACGTCGAGGAGGGCGCCAACGTCCACGTGCTGCGATTCGAGAACGAGGCCGAGGAGTTGCTGCACTACCTGAAGCAGTCCGGGCTGCAGCCGGGGCTCGACGGCATGCTCGAGCGCGCCGGCGCGGAGGAGATCGTCGTCGCCTCAGAGGACGGCCGCCACGTGGTCTCGCGCAGCGTCGCCGAGACCGTCTCGGTGCGCGCCGACCCCGCGCCGCCGCCGCGAGCACCGCTCCCGGAGGCGCTCGTCCTCTCCAGCGACCGTTACGGTCGCTGAGCCGCAGCGCTCAGACGTCGCCGCAGATCTGACGCAGGCGGCGATACAGCGCCTGGTCCTGCGGGCGCATCTGGTACTCGCGCCGGCGCACCTTCGCCTCGTGCTCGCGCACCGCCGCGGCGAGCGCCGAGAAACGCCGCACGGCCAGGTTCCGCTCGCTGACCGGATCGAGCTTTCTGCTTCCTTCGATAATCCGGACCGGGGTCATTCCTCGCACCTCCTCGTCTCTGGCGAATCACCCTCAGGTTTGATCGTGTCGCCGCCGAAGCGTGGTGATCTCGTGTGAAGATCACCTTAGCACTTTGTTGAGCGATCTAGTCGAGAATGCTCAGGCGGCCCTGGCGGCCCGCACCGACGCGAGCGCCCGGGCGAGTCGCGCGACGCCCTCGTCGACGCGCTCGGCGGGCACGCCGGCGAACGAGAGTCGCAGGCTCGACTCGCCGCCGGCGAGCATGAAATCGGGACCGGCGACGAAGGCGACGCCCTGCTCCGCGGCGGCGGCGCGCAGGGTCGGGGTGTCGACGTCGCCGGCGAGCTCGAGCCAGAGGAAGTAGCCGCCGTCGGGAACGACGAAGCGGGCCTCCGGGATGTGGGTGCCGAGCGCGGCGACGAGGGCGTCGCGGCGCCGGCGCAGCGCGTCGTTGACGAACTCGATGTTCCGCTTAAGTGCCCCGGAGCGGCAGAGCTCGAGCACCACCGCCTCGGCGAGCATGTTCGGCGAGATGTAGTGCTCGGAGCCGCGCTTGGCGAGGGTCGCGATTGGCTCCGCCGGCCCGGCTAGATAGCCGACCCTCACCCCGGGGCTGACCGTCTTCGAGAACGAGGAGGCGTGGATGACCCGGTCGGCATCGTCCATCGAGAGCATCGTCGGGGCGGTGAAGCCGCTGAAGCTGACCAGCCGGTAGGGATCGTCCTCGAAGATCTGAAAATCGTGCTCGGCCGCGAGCTCGACCAGCTCGCGACGCTTCTCGACCGAGAGCGTGCAGCCGGCGGGGTTGTGGAAGTGGGGGATGATGTGGGCGAGCTTCACCGGGCCCTCGGCGAGCGCCGCCCGGGCCGCGCCGACGTCGATCCCGTCGGACTCCAGCGGCACGCCGACCAGCTCCGCGCCGGTGCGGCCGAGCAGCAGCAAGGTGCGGTCGTAGGAGGGCTGCTCGACGATCACCCGGTCGCCGGGTTCGACCATGTAGCGGAACAGCAAAGCCGCCGCCTCCATCGAGCCGTTGGTGACCATCACCTGTCCGGGGTCGATCCCGTGCAGCTCGGTCGCAATCCACTCGCACAGACCCGGATGGCCGATCCCGGTGCCGTAGGAGAGCGCGCGCTCCCAGTCGTCGGCGAGCGCCCGAGCCGCCGCCTCGCGCACGGCTTCCGCCGGCAGGATGTCGGAGCTGGGCGCCCCGCGGGCGAAGGAGATCGTGTCGGAGGCCATCGCGGCGAGCCTAGCAACGGCGCGGCGAATAGCGTGCCCGTCGTGAGCGAGCCTCTCGACGACCTCCTCGACCTCGCCGAGGAGCTGGCCCGGCGCGCCGGCGCGCTGCTGCTGAAGCGACTCGCCGACCCGCGCACCGAGGTGAGCACCAAGTCCTCGGCCACCGACATGGTCACCGAGATCGATCGCCTCTCCGAGCGGCTGATCGTCGACGGCATCCGCGCCGCCCGCCCGCGCGATGGCATCCTCGCCGAGGAGAGCGGCGAGCTCGAGGGCTCGTCCGGACTGCGCTGGGTCGTGGACCCTCTCGACGGGACCACCAACTACCTTTACGGGCACCCAGGCTTTGCCGTCTCGATCGCCGTCGAGCGCGACGGCCGCTCGATCGTCGCGGTCGTCAACGACCCCGTCCACAGCGAGCTCTTCACCGCCGTCAGCGAGGGCGGGGCGCGGCGCAACGGCGTCCCGATCCGGCCGTCGCAAGCGGTGGACCTGGGCACTGCGCTCGTCGCCACCGGCTTCGCCTACGACCCGGCCCGCCGCCGGGCGCAGGCGGCCGTGCTCGAGCGGGTGCTGCCGCGAATCCGCGACATCCGCCGCATGGGCGCGGCGGCGGTCGACCTCTGCTCGGTCGCCTGCGGCAGGGTCGACGCCTACTTCGAGCGCGGGCTCGAGGCCTGGGATCTGAGCGCCGGCCTGCTGATCGCCGCCGAGGCCGGAGCCAGTGTCGGCGCGATCGGCGGCGGACCGGCGGTCCCCGGATCGGCGATCGCCGCGCCGCCGGCCCTGTTCGAGCCCCTGCGGGCGCTGCTTGTCGAGGCAGGCGCCGCCACCCACGCATGAGCGGCGGATACCTCAGCCTCTGAGCGGATCCGCAGCCGGGCCTGGGCCGCGCGCTCGTGGTCCTGCCGGCGCGCGCTCAGCGGTGCGACCGCATCGCCTCGACCGCGAGCTGGGCGGTCTCGGTCGGGCTCTTGCCGACCGCGACACCCTTCGCCTCGAGCGCCTGCTTCTTCGCCTCCGCGGTGCCCGAGGAGCCGGAGATGATCGCCCCGGCGTGGCCCATCTGCTTGCCGGGCGGTGCCGTGAAGCCGGCGATGTAGGCGACCACGGGCTTGGAGACCGACTCGGCGATGAAGTCCGCAGCCCGCTCCTCGGCGTCGCCGCCGATCTCGCCGACCATGACGATCCCCTCGGTTTCAGGATCTGCCTCGAACAGGGTGAGCACGTCGATGAAATCCGAGCCGACGATCGGGTCGCCGCCAATGCCGACGATCGTCGAGTTTCCGATCCCGGCCTGCTTGAGCTCGTTGCCGATCTGGTAGGTGAGCGTGCCCGACTTCGAGACCACTCCGATCGGGCCG
>JAJNAZ010000058.1 GCA_021155855.1 Solirubrobacterales bacterium | reverse complement strand
CGGCGCCGCATCCGCGGGCTCGGCCGGCGCCGCATCCGCGGGCTCGGCCGGCGCCGGGGCGACCTCGGTCTCGCCCTCGCTCGTGTCGTCAGCGCTCGTCTCGTCAGCGGTCGTCTCGCTCTCGCTCGTCTCGACCTCGTCGTCCCCGCGGGAGTTCGCGATCTCCTCGTAGGCGTTGACGATGTCGGCGAAGATCAGCGCCGGGTAGGTGCCGCCGTCGACGGGAGCGCCGGCGAACTCGGTCTCCATCGGCGTCACCGAATCGGCGTGGCCGACCCAGACACAGGCGGTGATCTCCTCGGTAGCGCCGCAGAACCAGGCGTCGCCGTTGTCATCGGTCGTCCCCGTCTTGCCCCAGGTCGGCTCGCCGGTGGCGGCGTTCTCGCCGGTGCCCGAGCTGACCACGGTGGAGAGGATGTCCGTGGTCGTCTCGGCTACCGTCGGGTCGATCACCTGCTTGGCGACGACCTCGTTCTCGCCGCCGGCGCCGGTCTCGTCCTCGACCAGCTCCCGGTCGCTGCACTCCGTGATCGGCCCGGTGAACTCATCGTCCTCGCAGGACTCGACCTTGACGATCCCGACCGGTCCGCCGGCGCTCGAGGCCATCGTGCCCGAGAGCCGCTTGCCGCCCGCCGCCAGGGTGTTATAGGCGTGCGCCATCTCCAGCGGGGTAACGCCGACCTCGAGCCCGCCGAGGATCAGCGCCGGGTTGTAGGGCTCGAACTCGCGGTCTGCGATCGAGTATTCAATCTCGGTTGAGAGGTCGCTCTCGATCCCCATTCGCTGGGCGGTCTCGGCGACGTTGTCGGGCCCGACCTGGGTGCCGAGCTGCGCGTAGACCGAGTTGTCGGAGTAGGTCGTCGCCGTCGCCAGTGAGGCGGAGCCGAGGTAGGAGTCCTCGTAGTTGTTGACCTCGAACAGCTCGTTGACCGTCTTTCGCTCGCCGTTCTTGTTCTCGAGCCGGGCCCGGAACGGGATCTCCTGCGGCGCCGAGGCGTACACCTCGGCGGTCGAGTGGCCCTGCTCGAGAGCGGTGATCAGCGTGAACGGCTTGAACGCCGAGCCGGGCTGGCGTTGGCCGTTGGTGGCCAGGTTGAACGGCGCCGCCTGGAAGCTGGGACCCCCGACCATCGCCCGCACCGCGGCCGTGTCGTTGTCGAGCACGACCACCGAGGCGGTCGGCTCGATCCCGGCGAGGCGGCCCTGCACGATCGATTCGACAGCACGCTGGAGCTCGAGGTCGAGCGTCGACGTGATCTCGAGCCCGCCGCCGAATGCCTCGCCGGCGCCGTAGCGGTCGACGAGCTGCTGGCGCAGCCACGAGCTGAAGTAGGGGGCGGCGGAGTTCTCCTGCGGAGGCGCGATGTCGCCCTCCGAAGGGAGCTCGAGCGCCGAGTACTTCGCGTACTCCTCATCGGTCAGATAACCCTCCTCGGTCATCCTCTGGAGCACCAGGTTTCGCCGCTCCAGCGCCGCCTCGGGATTGGCGCGCGGCGAGTACGCGCTCGGGGAGGAGATCATCCCGGCGAGCAATGCCGCCTCCCAGGGCAGGAGCTGCGACGCGCACGGCTCGGCGTCGTCGCCCTGGCCGCACCCGGGATGCTCGGAGCCGAAGTAGGTGCGCGCCGCCGCCTCGACCCCGGTCGCCCCCTCGCCGAAGTAGATCTCGTTCAGGTACTCGGTGAGGATCTTGTCCTTCGACCACTCGCGCTCGAGGTGATAGGCGATCGCCGCCTCGCGGAACTTCTGCAGGATCGTGCGGCTCTCCTGGGCCGCGAGCGCGTTCTTGACGAACTGCTGGGTGATCGTCGAGGCGCCCTGCTCGGTCGAGCCCGAGAGGATGTCCTGATAGAGCGCGCGGCCGATGCCCTGGAAATCGACGCCGCGGTGATCGTAGAAGCGCTGGTCCTCGATCGCGACCACCGCCTCCTTGATCGCGGGTGAGATCTGCTCTGAGGTGAGCAGGATGCGGCCCTGGTTGTTGGTCAGGGTGGCGAGACGCTCGCCGTTGACGTCGTAGACGATCGAGTTCTCGGCGCGCTTGTACTGCTCGCGGCTCTCGAGCGCGGGCAACTCCTGGGCGACCGCCATCATGATCCCGAAGATCCAGGAGACGAAGGCGAGCCCGGAGAGGCCGAGGACGACCACTGCGAGGCGCAGCTTGCGCAGCCGCGGCTTGTGGCGCTGCCCCGGTGGATCGGGCGGGGGCGGCGGCTTCGGCAGCCGGCCCAACCGGCGGCTCGATCGCGGCCTCGGGCCGCCGTTCTCGCTCATGGGTTCGTGTTCGGATCCGGAATACATCTGCGATGACCTGGCCGGCCGCGGGCGCCGCGGTTGCGCCCAGCCTGCTGCGGCCGTGCGCTGCGCGGGGCGGAAAGAGCGCCGCCGGCACCCGTCAGCGGAGGCTCCGGTTCGCCGACGACGACGAACGCGAATCCCCCTTGCAGCCGGCCGGTGAGTCTAGCATTGGCCCGGTGATGCCCCCGCAGGCTCAAGGCGACGCCGAGGCGGCGGAAGCGGCCGCCCGACTCGGCGCCGCCGCGGTCGACCTGCTGCCGGAGGGCCGGCTCGCCGAGCAGCTCGAGCTGGGGCGGCCCCTGCGGGTCAAGTTCGGCGTCGACCCGACCAGCCCCGACATCCACCTGGGTCATTGCGTCATCTTGACCAAGTTGCGCGCCTTCCAGGAAGCGGGCCACACCGTCGTCTTGATCATCGGCGACTACACCGCCCGGGTGGGCGATCCGAGCGGTCGCGACATGACCCGGCCGGTGTTGACTCAGGACGAGATCGAGGCCAACGCGAGGACCTATCAGGAGCAGGCCTTCAGGGTGCTCGATCGTGAGCGGACCGAGCTGCGCCGCAACAGCGAATGGCTGCGAATGGAGAGCGAGCAGCTGTTCGGGCTCGTGCGCCGGTTCACGGTTGCCCGGCTGCTCGAGCGCGAGGACTTCGCCCGGCGGATGGCCGACGCGCAGCCGATCTCGGCGCTCGAGCTGCTCTACCCGGTGCTCCAGGGGTACGACTCGGTCGTGGTCGAGGCCGACGTGGAGCTCGGCGGCTCGGACCAGACGTTCAACCTGCTGTTCGGGCGCGACGTGCAGCATGCCTACGGCCAGGACGCGCAGTCGATCCTGACGATGCCGATCCTCGCCGGCACCGACGGCGTTCGCAAGATGAGCAAGACCTATGACAATTACATCGGGGTCACCGATCCGCCCGAGGAGATGTTCGGCAAGCTGATGAGCATCCCGGACGCGGTCATGGGCCAGTACTACCTGCTGGTGCTCGGCGAGGAGCTCGATCCCGACCGCCATCCGGGCGAGGCGAAACGCGAGCTCGCCCGGCGTCTCGTCGATCGCTTCCACGGCGAGGGTGCCGGCCCCCGGGCGGAGGCCCGCTTCGATCGCGTGCACGTCAGGCGCGAGCTTCCCGACGACATCCCAACGGTGCGGCTTGCCGGCGACGGCTACGTCACCGACGGCGTGGTCCACCTGCCGGCGCTGTTGGCGAGGGAGTTCGACCTTTCGTCGAGCGAGGCGCGTCGGCTGATCGCGCAGGGCGGCACTCGCGTCAACGGCGAGGCTGTCGATCCGGCGACGTTCGACGTCTCCGCCGCGACCCTCGCCGGGACGGTGCTCCAGGTCGGCAAGCGCCGTTTTCGCCGGCTCGAACCATGAGTCGGGGCCAAATGGCGCTTGACGACACATGCGTGGCTGCTACCCTGCGGCGTCCGCACGAGCCGAGCGGCTTGCGGCAGGGGCCTCGGCACGGATATACTTGCTGGTCGCGCCTGAAACGGCACCGATCACGCGAGGAGGCACCTTGCGGATCGGGACGCGGTCTTTGAAAACTGAGCAGCGCGCGATCCGGGGCTCGGCCCCGGTCGTGACAGGTCCGATCATCGCCGACTTTGTCGGCGATGACAGCCAAACCCCGTCATGTCGCCCGCCACGCTTGTGTACCCGGCGGGCATCAGGCATGACGACTCTTTGTGTTTGACAGAGGACCGGCGCCGGTTGACCCCGGTGCCGGATTGAAACCCTCGAGTCACTTTTCACGGAGAGTTTGATCCTGGCTCAGGACGAACGCTGGCGGCGTGCCTAACACATGCAAGTTGAGCGACGAACCAGGCTTCGGCCTGGGGCAAAGCAGCGAACGGGTGAGTAACACGTGGGTAACCTGCCCCGATAACCGGGACAACCCGAGGAAACTCGGGCTAATACCGGATGTGCTCGC
>JAJNAZ010000013.1 GCA_021155855.1 Solirubrobacterales bacterium | reverse complement strand
AGGATCGGAAGCGCGAGCGGGAAGAGCGCCATCGTCACCGCCCCGAGACCGACCAGGGTGCCCGCGATCCCGGTGATGATCTCCGCCTTCGAGGTATCCGTCGCCTGCATTGGGAGCCTCCTTTGCGCATTTGCGTCGTCACCTCTATGACGCATTGCGCCGAAGGAACGTGACAGCGTCGCGGAGGAGGCGGCGTCAGTCCGAGACCCGGCGCAGGTAGTCGGCGAAGCCCCCGTCGGGTGTGTGGAGGTTGAGAAAACGAGCCCGGCCGGGCCCGGTGTGAGCGAAGCTGTGCTGGACGCCGGGCGGGATCGAGGCGAGCGTGTCCAGGCTCGCCTCGCGCACGGAGCCATCGACCGTGATCGCAAGCTCCCCCTCGAGGACGTAGAACGAGTCGACCTCGGCATCGTGGTGGTGAAGGTCGGGGCCGTCGAACGGGCCGTCGAGCTCCCATTCGCCGAAGCAGAGGTCCGGCTCGGCGGCCTTCAGCAGGGCGACCCGGTTTCGGGACGCCAGGCGCTCGCCCTCGCCGGGACCGCTGACGATCGCGTCGGCGGCGGGCCCCCCGCCGTCGGCTGGCGGGTCGAAGCTGTCGAAGCTCGCGTCGCCCCCGTCGCGAAGGTCGCGCATGTAAGCGGCGAAGCCGCCGTCCGGGCAGTGGAAGTTGAGGAACTTGGCCTCGGCGCTCGATTCGTTGGCGAACGAGTGGACAACCTTCGGCGGCACGGCGACGAAGGCTCCCGCCGTCACCCGGGTCGGCTCGCCTGTGGGGCCGAGCTTGAACGTCAGTTCCCCGGCGAGCACGTAGAACGCGTCCGTGTGCTCGCGGTGGACGTGCGGATCCGGCCCGCGCTCGCCGGGCCCGTAGCGCGAGTGCGTGATCGAGATCTTCCCCCGGTCGGCGAGCAGGACGACCTCGCGGTTCGCCTTCGCGGTAATCGTCTCAGCGCCGCCCGGGCGCACGATGGCGTCTTGCACAGCCCCTCAAGGTAACGCCGATTCGGGCCCGGCTAGCTACGACGGGGCATGAGGGTGCCCTCCTGGGCCGCGTGGTCGACGGCGTCGAGCACCTGCTCCGCCGCCGCGGCGTCGACGTGCGCCGCAAGGCGTTCGACCTTCGTCGCCGCCACCACGCGCGCCGCCTCGGCGTCCTCCTTGCCCGCGCGCCCACCCGAACTCCGATGTAGTGACGATCACGACCGCGTCGCTCGGCGCGGTTTCGGAGGGGGAGCGCGCGACCGTCGCGGATGATCGACACGAGCGATCCGAAGGCCACGCCGCGGCCCGAGTCAGCCCTGCGGCGGCGACTCGCCTTGCCCCCAGGCGTCGAGCCCGCCGTCGACGACGACGCTGGATCCGGTGATGTAGGCGGCGGGCGCGGTGGCGAGGAAGGCGATCGTCTCCCCCACCTCCTGTGGCCGGCCGAGCCGACCCAGCGGAACCTGCCGGCGGGCGCGCTCGAGCGCCTCCGGTCCGTAGGCCGCCAAGCCCTCGGTATCGATGTTGCCGAGCACCACACAGACCGTGCGCACCGAGTGTCGGCTCCACTCCAGGGCAAGCCCCTGGGCAAGGTTCTCGAGCGCCGCGCGGGCCGCCGCGGCGTGGGCGAACCCGGGGATGCCGCGGCGGGGCGAGAAACTTCCGAACACGATCAGCCCGCCGCGTCCGGGGATCATCGAACGTCTGGCGACCTCGCGGCTCAGCTCCCAGGCGGCGTCGAACGTCAGCCGGTGTACGGCGCGCATCCCCTTGGCCGTGATCTCCTCGGCCGCGGCGGCGAACTGACCCCCCGCGTTGTTGACCAGCACGTCGACGGCTCCGAATCGCTCGAGCGCCATGTCGACGAGCGCCCGCACCTGCTCGGGCTCGCGCACGTCGCACGGGACCGCCAGCGACTCGGCACCGCTCCGCTCGAGCTCCGCGCGCACCTTTTCGAGCGGCTCTCGGCGGCGCCCGCAGATCGCCACCCTGGCCCCGGAACCGGCGAAGGCGAGCGCCGTCGCGCGGCCGATCCCGGTGCCGCCGCCGGTGATCAGCGCGACCTTGTCCCGGTTCGCGTCCGAAGCCAGGGCGGCGCTCATTCGCCGCGCCAGACCGGCTCGCGACCCTCGGCGAACGCCCGCGGCCCCTCCTCGGCGTCGGCCGACCCCATCGCGCGGTCATACGCTGGGATGCTCCCGTCGCGCAGCGCGGTGAATGCGCCCTCGACGGTCATCCGCTCGGTCGCGGCCAGGACCGCCTTCACCGCCCGCGTCGCCAGCGGGGCCGCCGCCTCGATCTCCGCCGCCAGAGCACGTGCCCCGCCGAGCAGACGCTCGCGCTCGACCACGTGGTTGACGATGCCCCACCGCGCGGCCTCGGCGGCGTCGATCGGCTTGCCCGTCAGCAGCAGCTCCCTCGCCAAGGCATCGGGCATGCGGCGTGAGAGCCGGAAGATCCCGCCCGAGTCGGCGACCAGGCCCAGCTTCACCTCGGGCAGCGAGAAGCGGGCATCGGGCACGGCGACGATCAGGTCACAAGCGAGCGCGAGCTCGAACCCTCCCCCTGCCGCGTAGCCGTTCACCGCCGCGATCACCGGCTTGTCGAGGTCGAAGAGCTCGGTCAGCCCCGCGAGCCCTCCCGGGCCGAAGGCCTCCGCGTCGCCGGGGTCGCCGGCCGCGTAGGCCTTCAGGTCCCAGCCGGCGGAGAAGAAGCGGTCGCCGGCACCGGTGACGATCGCAACCCGTAGCTCCGGGTCATCCCGGAAGGCGATGAAGGCCTCGCCCATCGCCGTGCTGGTCGCCGAGTTGATCGCGTTCGCCTTCGGCCGATCGATGGTCAGCTCGAGCGTGCCGCCGTGGCGCTCGATCCTCACGCCCTCCATGGCCGGACCCTACGGGACGGGCGTCCCGACCGACCGCTCGCTCGCGGAGGGACCGGCTCAGCTCGGCGTCCCGGCGCCCGTGAGCACGACCGCAACCCGCCGGCCCTGCAGGCTTGCCCCGTGGCGAGCAAGCGCCGCGATCCCTGCCGCCCCGGCAGGCTCGACGAGTAGCCCGAGGCTCTCCGCAACGAGCTCGATCGACGACCGCAACTCGTCGTCGTCGACGAGGACGATTACGTCGACCAGCTCTGTCACCCGCGCGAGCGATTCGGGCACGGGATCGTTGATCGCGAGCGCGGCGGCGATCGTTCCGGCGCCCTCGACCGAGATCGCGCGACCGGCGGCGAAGCTGCGGGCCATCGCCGGGGCGCCGCTCGCGCAAACCCCGACGATCCGGGTCCGCGGATCCCTGGACTTGAGCCAACGTGCCACCCCCGAGATCAAGGCGCCGTCGCCAATCTGCACCACCGCCGTATCGATCGGGCCGGCCGAGCCGAGCTCGACTCCGATCGTCGCTGCCCCCTCCGCAATCGACGGATCCTTACCGTCAACCACGAGCACGCGCTCGTCGCTCTCCGAGGCGTGCTCGCGGGCCGCCGACCCGGGCCGCTCGCGGACCTCGACCCGGGCGCCGAGCGCGCGCATCCGCTCGAGCTTCGCCGGTGGGGCGTCGGCGGAGGCGAACACCTGCACGCGCGCACCGCGCGCCCGCGCCGCGTAGGCGAGCCCCTGCCCGAAGTTGCCCGCTGTCGCACACACCCAGGTTCTTTTAGGGTCGAGTTCCTGAGCGAGCAGCCAGGTCCCACGCCCCTTGAAGCTGCCGATCGGGTTCAGGGTCTCGACCTTGACCAGGACCTCGCGTCCGAACTCGGCCGAGAGCCGCTCGTCGATGAACTGGGGCGAGTCGAGAAAGACCGGGTCGATCTTCTCCGCCGCCGCCTCTATCCGCTCGAGCGAGAGGTCCACTAGCCAAAGCCGAGCAGCGCCGCGAGCAACTCGGGCTCGGAGAACTCGGTGATCTCGAAGCGCACGGGGTGCTCCGCTCCGCCGTCCGATTCGACCATCCAGAAGTGGACGATAACCAACGAGTTCCAAATCTCCCACAAGACCGCTCGCGGCGACCGACGAGCGGCTCGAGACGCTGGTCGGCGAGCGCGAGGCTCTTGCACCCGATCCCCCGCGGGCAGCGACACCGGACTACATCGGGTTCGCCGTGCCGCTGCGCCTTCGGATGCGCGATTCCGAGCTCGAGTTGATCACGACCCTACGCACTTCGGGACCGCCGTCGATGTCACCGTCGCCGAGTTGCGACTGGAGGCGTTCCTGCCGGCCGACGAGGCGACGGAGGCGTTCCTCCCGAGTCTCCAGGGCACCGAACCCTGCCCTTGGGCTACGGCGCGGCGCGAAGCGGCTGGCCGATCGCGAGCATGTTGCCTTCGCTGTCGCGAAACCAGGCGCCGCGCTCGCCGTCGCCCTTGCTCGGGTAGTTGCCCTCGATGTCCGCGATCCCGTCGACGGTCCTCAGGCCGGGCAGGTCGAACTCCTCGAAGACCACGCCGCGGGCGCGCAGGTCGCGGACCGTCGCCTCGATGTCATCGACCTCCCAGCCCATCTGCGTGTGATCGCCGGACGCCGAGCCGGCCGACTCGAACAAGGCGAACTCGCCCCCGGCACCACCGATGTAGCGCAGGCCGCCCTCCCTCTCCTCGGCCGGCTCGAGGCCGAGCTTTTCGGCGTAGAACGCCCGCGCCCGCTCGAGGTCCCGTGCGGGAAGCCGGGTTGCGACCCTTCCGTCCTTCAGCATCCGATCCTCCTTTCTCTGTGTCGTTTGAGGGCGGTCCCTGCAGGGCTGTTCGATGGCGACCGCGACCGCCGGCGCGAGCGTTCGCCTCCTCATCGCCAGCCCGCGGCTACGCGAGCGCTATGAGAGTTGAGACGCGCAACAGAGCAAGTGTCCAGGGCGGCGCGGCGGAGTACCGTCGAGGTGTGTTCAGGTCGCGTCTGCCCTCGGCCCCATCCGATCAGGTGCGCGCGGTGGTTGCGGTCTTCGCGCTCGTCGTCGCCATCGTCGCCGGCGTCACCGACCCGTCGTCTGCGGCGGACCTCCTCCTTGCCGCCCTCGCGGTCGGGGCCTTCGCGTTCTGGGCCTACGTGCCCAACGTGCCGCTGTGGGCGGTCTCGGTGGCCGTGGTCGTCCCGGTCGTAATCGCACAGCGCTCCGGGCAGCTCGAGCCGCTCATGTTCGAGGTATCGCTGCTCGGCTTCCTCATCGGGCGCTCGGCCCCCTCGCTCGCCGTCGCCTTGGCGCTCGGCCTGCTCGCCGCGCTGTCGCCGGTCGCTGCGAGCCAGCTTCAGGACCCCTCCGAGATCGCCGTGGCGATCTGGATCATGGGCATCGCCTTCCCGTGGGCGCTGGGCATTGCCGCCGCTCGCCAGAGGCAGTTGGCAGCCCAGCTCGACGCCACCCGCCGCGAGCTCGCCCAACAGGCGCTGCTCGCGGAGCGGCGCCGGATCGCCCGCGACGTCCACGACTTCGTCGGCCACGGGCTGGCGGCAGTGATGCTTCAGATCACGAGCGCGCGCCACGTGCTCCGCCGCGACCCCGCGGCCGCCGAGGAGGCGCTGCGGTCGGCAGAGATGGTGGGTCGGCGCAATATGCAGGAACTGCGCCGCACGGTGGCGCTGCTTCGCCGCGAGGACGAACCGGGGGTGGCGCCGCCGCTTCCGTCGGCACGGGACATCCGGACGCTGATCGACGACGCGCAGGCCGCGGGCCTCGCCGTCGAGCTGCGCACCAAAGGCGATCTTTCCCGGATCGCACCGGGGGTTGGGGTCGCGATCTACCGGATCGCCCAGGAGGCGCTCGCGAATGCGGCACGGCACGCGCCCCGCGCTCGGACCGTGCTCGGGCTCGAGGTTGCAGATCGGCGGGCATCCCTCATCGCCGAGACCACCGGGCCGACGGTCGCCGGCGCGGCCGGGGAGCCTGAGGGGCCCAGCTACGGCCTGATCGGGATGCGAGAGCGGGCGACGGCGCTCGGGGGCGAGTTCGCCGCCGGGCCGACGCCCGAGGGCTGGAGGGTGAGCTGCCGGCTTCCGCTCGACGCCGAGGACCGAACCCCAACCGGGGAGCTGGGGACCGCATGATCCGGGTGGCGCTCGTCGACGATCAGGCGATCGTCCGGGCCGGGTTGGCGCGGATCCTCTCGCCTAGCGACGGGTTCGAGGTGGTCGCCGAGTGTGGCGACGGAGAACAGGCCGTGGAGGAACTTCCCGCCATCGGCCCCGACATCGTCCTGATGGACATCCGCATGCCGAGGCTCGACGGCATTGCCGCGACGGAGCAGCTGCGGGCGAGGCCGGACCCGATCCCGATCCTGGTGCTCACGACCTTCGGCGAGGACGAGGTGCTGTGGGGGGCGATCGAGGCCGGCGCGGAGGGGTTCGTGCTCAAGGACAGCTCGGCGGAGGATCTGATCGCGGCGGTCCGGGCGGTCGCCGGCGGCGGCGCCTGGTTCGACCCCGCCGTCGCGCCGCGGGTCCTCGACCGCTACCGGCAGCTGGTCGCGCCGGCGAATCGCGACGCGGGCCGCCTCGATCTGCTCACCGACCGCGAGCACGCGGTGTTGCGGCTGATGGCCCGGGGCGCGACCAATGCCGAGATCGCCGCCCGACTGACCGTCGCCGAGGCGACCGTGAAGACCCACGTCGGCAGCATCTTCGGGAAGCTGCAGGTACGCGACAGGGCGGCGGCAATCGTGTTCGCCTATGACCACGGGGTCGTCAGCCCGGGCGCCACCCCACCGCCCCGCACCGGATAGGCCCCGCCCGCCTCCTCGCTGGTGTCGTCACGTTGCACATCGCCGCGATGCCCCGTGGGAGCACCGCGTCACTGCCTGAGTACGTAGTCGCGTCCCACGCATCTCAGACCACGGTCGGAGGGCGACTTTGACCCGTGGGCCGATGTGCGATCCCGCTCGGCGATCTACGTTGGCACCGGATCGACTCAATGATCGAGACACGAGAAAATTCCAGTGAGACGGAGACTTCGCTGGACCGCCGGCGCGATCACCACGCGCGCCCCCGGCTTCCGTTGGAGGCCGCCTGGCACGGCGACGACGATGACTTCCGGCGCCTGGTCGAGGGCCAGCGAGCGGCGCTCCACTCGCACTGCTACCAAATCTTGGGGTCACTCCACGACGCCGATGATGCCGTTCAAGACACGATGCTGAGGGCTTGGCGAGGGCTTTCCGGCGTTCGGGGACGGAGCTCGCTACGCAGCTGGCTTCACCGGATCGCGACGAATGTCTGCATCGACGCGATCCATCGGCGACGCAAGCGCCCGCCACCGATCGACCCCCTCGAAGCGGCCCCGCCCGGGCGAAAATGGCCGGGGGAACGCTCCTGGAGCGAGTCCCAGCCAGACCGGGCGCTGAGAGTCGGACACGGTGCCCCGGCGCCCGAGGCCCATTACGAGCGGACGGAGGCGGTGAAGCTTGCGTTCGCGATCGCGCAGCACGTCTTGCCGACGCGGCAACGATCGGTACTGATCCTCCGCGATGTGCTCGGTTACTCCGCCAAGGAGGTGGCGGTGATGCTCGGCACGACCGTCGCATCGGTCAACAGTGCACTTCAGCGAGCGCGTCGGACCGTCGACGCGCGCCGGCTCGCGCAGGGCCGGGAGGCGGGGCCGCACTCGGTCGGGGACGCCCGCGTGCTCGACACGGGCGAACGCCTTGCCAACGCGTTCGACCGGGGAGACATCGAGACGATCCTCTCCGTCGTGGTCGACGATATGTGCGAGGAGGAAGTCGGCTGAGCGCGACGACCTCCCCGAGCGGCCCAGCGACCACGGTCCTAACGCGCCGCGTGAAGCCGGGTCACGAGCCGTTCTACGAGCAGTTCCTGAACGGGATCATCGCAGCCGCGAGCGAGTTTCCGGGCCATCTCGGGGTCGAAGTGTTTCGGCCGGAGAGCGCAATCGCAGGCGACTACCGGGTCGTCTACCGGTTCGACACCTCCGAGCACCTGCGCTGGTGGCTCGAGTCCGAGGAGCATGACGCGTGGGTCGAGCGAGCCGAGCCGCATGTGATCGGACCCAGGCGCACCGAGTTCGTCACCGGTCTCGAGAGCTGGTTCACGCTGCCGGGCAGGCCGGGGACCACCCCGCCGCCTCCGTACAAGATGGCACTGCTCACCTGGATCACGATCTTCCCTGTGATCACCGGCCTCGTCGTGGCGCTGGAACCGCTGCTCGAGGATCTGCCGCTCGTCCCGAGCCTGGGAATCACGACCGCGTTGGCGGTACCGCTGATGACCTGGGTGGTGATGCCCCGGGTAACGCTGCTACTGCGCGCCTGGCTCTACCCCGGCCCCGGGTCGGGGTGATGACCGAACGACTCACACTCTGGAGCAGTCGCCGGCCCTGGCACGCGCTGGCCGGCTGGGCGTTCGCGCTCGTGGCTTCGATCGCGATCAGCGCCGCGTTTTTGGGCGACGCGCTGTCGGGCGATGAGGAGGTCACGGGCGACACCGAGTCGAGGCGCGCCGACGAGCTGCGGTCGGAGCGGCTTGCCGAGGGCCGAGGCGGGGGCGGGCCGGACGCCACCGAGGTGGTGGTCCTTCGCTCCTCGGGCGCGTCCGTCGATGAGCCGCGCTTCGAGCGGCGGGTCCGGATGACCGCGGGGGAGCTGCGACGCTCGGGCGCGACGCGCGTCACCACCTTCTACGACACCGGCGAGCGGTGGCTGGTCTCCGGGGATCGTGATGCCACCGCAATGCTCGTGGCCCTCGGCCGCGATGCCGAGGACGACGTCGAGGCGGTCGTCGACGTCGTGCGGCGCGCCGACGGTAGCCACGTGCTCGACGCCACGATCACCGGCGAGTTCACGCTCGATGCCGACTTCTCCACCCTGGCGGAGGAGGACCTGCTCAGCGGCGAGCTCGGGTTCGGATTGCCGGCCGCGCTGATCGTCCTCTTGATCGTCTTCGGCTCAGTGGTCGCCGGCCTGATCCCGTTGCTGCTTGCGATCGTCTCGATCGTCGTCGCACTCGCGCTCATCGCGCTCGTCGGACAGGCCTTCCCGCTCTCGGTCTTCGCCACCAACATGCTCACCGCGATGGGGCTCGCGCTCGGGATCGACTACTCGCTGTTCGTCCTCTCCCGCTACCGCGAGGAGCGCCTCCACGGGCGCGAGAAGCTCGACGCGATCGCCGAGGTCGGCGCCACGGCCAGCCGCGCGGTGCTGTTCAGCGGGATCGCCTTCACGCTCGCAATGCTCGGGCTGCTGCTCGTGCCGAGCACGATCATGCGAAGCCTGGCCGCCGGGGCGATCGTCGTCGCAATGGTCTCGGTCGCCGCCGCGCTGACTCTTCTGCCGGCGCTCCTGAGCCTGCTGGGGGATCGCGTCAACGCCCTGCGGATCCCGTATTTCGGGCGCACCGCGAGCCGCGTCCGGAGTCCGTTCTGGTCGCGGACGGTGCGGGGGGTCGTCAGGCGCCCGCTGATCAGCGCGGTGCTCGCGACCGCAACCCTGCTCGCGATGGCGGTGCCCGTGCTCGCCTTGCGCTCGGGCGAAGCGGGCGTGGGCACGCTTCCCGACCGGCTCCCCGCCAAGCAGGGATATCTCGCCCTCAACGCCGAGTTTCCGGGCGAGACCACCGAGCCGGTCGAGATCGTAATCGACGGCGACGCCGGCTCGCCGGCGGTCGGGGCAGGGATCGCGCGCCTGCGCGAGCGGCTGGCGAGCGAGCCTCTACTGGGCCGTGCCGAACTGGAGACGAACCAAGCGGGTGACCTCACCGTCCTCATCGTCCCGATCGAGGGCGATCCGCTCGGCGAGGACGCGGTCGAGGCGGTCCGCGAGCTGCGCACAGAGCACGTTCCCGCCGCCTTCCCGGATCCCGCGGTCGAGGTGCTCGTGACCGGCGACACCGCGGAATCGGTGGACGAATCGGACACGATGGACCGCTGGCTTCCGATCGCGTTCGCGTTCGTGCTCGGGCTCAGCTTCATCCTTTTGACGGTCGCCTTCCGCTCACTCGTCGTCGCCCTCAAGGCGATCGCGGTGAACCTGCTCTCGGTCGGCGCGGCCTACGGGCTGTTGGTGCTGGTCTTCCAGGAAGGGATCGGGAACGAGCTCTTGGGCTTCCCGCAGGTCGACACCATCGAGTCGTGGGTGCCGCTGTTTCTGTTCGCGGTCCTCTTCGGGCTGTCGATGGACTACCACGTCTTCCTGCTCAGTCGGATCCGCGAGCGCTTTCGCCAGACCGCTGACAACGGTGATGCGATCGTCCACGGGGTCGGCTCGACGGGGCGCATCATCACCGGTGCGGCCCTGATCATCATCGCCGTCTTCAGCGGCTTTGCTCGCGGCGACCTGGTGATGTTCCAGCAGATGGGATTCGGCGTGGCGGTGGCCCTGCTGCTCGACGCGACCGTGGTCCGCCTCGTTCTCGTCCCCGCCGCGATGAAGCTGCTCGGCGAGCGCAACTGGTATCTGCCCTCGTGGCTTCGCTGGCTTCCCGACGTCCGCGTCGAGCGAGCCGGGCGCAGGCCGCGGACGAACCTCGAGCCGGCCAGCGGCCCGGTCTAGGCCACTCGGCCTCAGTTAGTCGAGGGCGCGTATGAGCGGTGGATCCGCGCCCGCGCTACGGTCGCGCGACGTGATCTCGATTTTGTCCGCCCTGCTCACCCTGGCGGTATTCGTGTCACTGCATGGCTGCGCCTCGGAGGGCGGGGGCGCCGAGGCGCCGACCGCCGGACGCGAGACGGCCGGCGTCGAGCCGACTCCGCCGCGCCCCGATGAGGGGATCCCGCTGGGGCCGGACCGCCTCGCCGAGCGGCTGCGAAGTACCCGCGACTCGCTTCACCGGGCGATCGACCGCTGGCGCGCCGGCACCGAACGGCGCGAGCGAGCACCGCGGGAGGTCACGCTGTATGCCCTGCACCAGCAGCGCATCTACGTCCTGCTGACGTCCAGAGAGAAGCTCGCACGCGCGGTGCGCGCCCGACTGCGGGGCGCGGACGCCGCCGAAGCCCGCGACACCCTCGCCGCCCGGCGCCGGCTCAGCTCCCTGGCCTCCCCGGTCCCGCGGCGGCGCTTCCGCACCGGGCCGGCGCTTCCGGCGGCGGTGCTCCAGCGTTACTACCGCAAGGCCGAGCGGCGGTTCGGAGTCTCCTGGAAGGTGCTCGCCGCCGTCAACCTCGTCGAATCGGCATTCGGCAGGGTGCGCAACAAGAGCACCGCCGGCGCCCGCGGGCCGATGCAGTTCATCCCCTCGACCTGGGAGGCCTACGGCATGGGCGGCGACGTGGACGATCCGCGCGACGCGATCATGGGAGCGGCCAACTACCTGCGGGCCTCCGGCGCGCCCGAGAGCTACCGCCGGGCACTGTATGCCTACAACCCATCGCGGTCCTACGTCGACGCGGTGCTGCGCTACGCGAGCCGGATGCGCCACGACCGCCGCGCGTACTTCGCCTTCCACAGCTGGCAGGTGTTCGTGCACACGCCGTCGGGGATCCGGCGAATCACGGGTCCGGGAATCACTCCTTGAGCGTCGTGATGAGCCGAGCCGTCGAGGATCGCAACCGCCACATGCTGCGAGTCCGGGATGCGATGGACCGCGACTACGCAAAACCGCTCGACATCCCGACCCTGGCGAGGATCGGCTATGTCTCGGAGGCGCACTTCATCCGCACCTTTCGCGCCACCTTCGGGGAAACGCCGCACCGCTACCTGCAACGGCGGCGCGTCGAGCGAGCGATGTTCCTGCTGCGGGAGACCGATCGCAGCGTCAGCGAGATCTGCCTCGACGTCGGCTTCACCAGCCTCGGGACCTTCAGCCGCACGTTCACCGAGGTCGTCGGCGAGCCGCCGACGACCTACCGCTGGCGAGCCGCCGACCTGCGCGCGGTCCCGGCCTGCTTCGCCAAGGCGTGGACGAGACCGAGCAGTTTTGGAGAAGCGCGGGGGTTGTCCGTGGATTAGCCTCGCCGCATGCTCACGAACATCACCCATTCACAGGTTTACGTCCTCGATCAGGACGAGGCGCTCGACTTCTACGTCGGCAAGCTCGGCCTCGAGGTCAACACGGACGCCGACCTCGGCTTCATGCGCTGGTTGACGGTCAACGTCCCGGGACACCCCGAGCACCAGCTGCTGCTCGAGAAGCCCGGCCCGCCGGCCCACGACGACGCGACCGCCGAGCAGGTTCGCGAGCTGGTGACCAAGGGCGCGATGGGCATGGCCGGCATCTTCACCGTCGACGACATCCATAAGACCTACGAGGAGCTGGTCGCGAAGGGCGTCGAGTTCACGGAGGAGCCCACCGAGCGCTTCTACGGCACCGACTGCGGCCTGCGCGACCCGTTCGGCAACGCGCTTCGAATCGGGCAGCCCAAGGAGGGCCCGATCGAGGTCCCGGACTCCAGCCAAGCCGGCGAGTGGAGTTGATTCCGAGAACCGGCTCACGCCCGTTTCTTCCGCTGGGCCGCGATTAGTTCGACGATCTCGGACGGTCTTATCTGACAACCGACCGCGGGCCGAATGAAGGGATCCTCCGTGGAAACAGTTACCTCAAACGACGGCAGCCGCATTGCCTACGACCGCTCTGGCGAGGGTCCGACCGTGATCCTCGTCGCCGGCGCGCTCGGCTACCGCAAGTTCAACAAGATGGAAGAGCTCGCCCGGTTGCTGTCCGGGCGCTGCACGGTGATCAACTACGACCGGCGCGGACGCGGCGACTCGACCGAGGTGAAGCCGTTCGCGCTCGAGCGCGAGATCGAGGACATCGCGGCGCTGGTCGACGCCGAGGGCGGCTCCGCGTCGCTTTGGGGCTGGTCGTCGGGCGGCGCGCTGGCGCTGCGCGCGGCCGGCGCGGGCATCGGCGTCGAGAAGGTCTCCGTCTACGAGGTGCCGTTCATGGTCACGCCCGGGGCAAAGCGCCCGACGCGCGACTACGCCGAGCGACTCGACGAGCTGGTCGCCGCCGACGACCGCAGCGGCGCGGTCAAGCACTTCATGCGCAACGCAATCGGCATCCCGGCGCCGTTCGTCGCGGTGATGCCGCTGATGCCGATGTGGAAGGGAGTGAAGGCCACGGCCCCCACCCTGCCCTACGACTGGGCGGCGCTCGGCGAGCACACGATGTACGGCGCGCCGCTCGATCCCGCGGAATGGGCCACGGTGACGATGCCGGCGCAGGTCGTCTACGGGTCGAAGACGATGGACGTGCTCGAGCAGGGCTCGCGGGCGCTGGCCGAGGTGCTGCCGAACGCCGAGCTGCGCGAGCTCGAGGGCGTCAGCCACAACATCAAGATGCCGGTCCTGGCGCCGGTGCTGACGGAGTTCTTCGCCGCGGGCACCACCGGCGGTTATCCGCACCCCGGAACGCGGGCTAGCCACCTTTCTAAAGACCCGGCGAGGTGAAACCTTGACCTCGTCCGAGCCAGCCCACCGAGAGGACCCCGAATGACGCGTCGTCTGGCCAGACTCGCCGACATCGCCTACCGCCGCCGCGGCCGCATGGTCGTGGCTTGGGTCGTGGCCGCGGTCGTGATCATCGGGCTGGGCTCGTCGCTGGCGGGCGAATACAACGCCGACTACGACACCCCGGGATCGGAGTCGAAGGCGGCCAGCGACCTCACCGAGCGGCAGTTCGACGGCTACTCCGGCCAGGAGGTCTACGTCGTCTGGAAGGACGAGGCCGGAGCCGACAGCCCCGCGGCGAAGGAGCGCGTCGACGCCTTCCTCGCCGAGGCGAAGCAGGTCGATCACATCGCCGAGGAGACTCCGATCCGGATTTCCGAGGACGGCACGATTGGCACGACCACGCTCCCGCTGACGATCCCCGGATGGGAGGTCGAGAAGGAGGAGGGCGAGCAGCTGATCGCCGCCGCCGAGGCCAACAGCGGCGACGGGCTCGAGATCAAGCTCGGCGGTGATCCGATCTACCGCGCGCAGGAGGCGCCGACGCCGGAGGGGATCGGGTTCCTCGGCGCTGCGATCGTGCTGCTGATCGCCTTCGGCTCCGTCGTCGCCGCAGGCCTGCCGCTCGCGATCGCGCTCACCGGCCTCGGGATCTCCTCCGCGGGCTTGATCGCCCTGCTTGCCAACGTCGTCGACGTCCCCGACTGGACGACGGCGGTGTCGGGACTGATCGGCATCGGAGTCGGAATCGACTACGCGCTCTTGGTCCTGACCCGGTTCCGGTCTGCGATGAACGACGGCAAGGACCGCCACGACGCGGTGGTCGAGGCCGTCACCACCGCCGGGCGCAGCGTGATCATCGCCGGCGCGACCGTCGTGATCGCCGTTCTCGGCCTTCTGCTCACCGGCCTGCCCTACATGTACGGCGTCGCGATCTCGGCCTCGATCGCGGTCCTCGTGGTGATGCTCGCGGCGGTCACGCTGCTGCCGGCACTCCTCTCTTACCTGGGGCCGCGGGTGGACCGGCTGAAGATCCCGTTCCTCGGCCGGACGCTGAGGGCGGAAGAGAACGGCGAATCACCGGCGGCGCGCTGGAGTCACATCGTCCAGCGCCGGCCGTGGCCGTTCGCGATCGCCGCCACGGTGCTGTTGCTCGCGCTGGCGGCCCCGGCGCTGGGCATGCGGCTGGGCTTTCCCGACGCCGGCAACGATCCGCCCGACACCATGACCCGCCAGGCCTACGACCTGAACACGGAGGGGTTCGGACCCGGCACGAACGGTCCGCTCGTGATCGCCGCCGAGCTGCCCGATGCGAGTGCGGAGGGCGAGATCGACGCCCTGGCACAGCGGCTCCGCGGCGAGGACGGCGTCGCCTTCGTCCCCGACCCGATCATCAACGAAGATGGCAGCGCGGCGATCGTCACCGTGATCCCGACGACCTCCCCTCAGGACGCGGAGACCGAGGACCTCGTCCAACGGCTGCGCGAGGACGTCGTCCCGGAGGCGCTGTCAAAGACCGGGGTCACGGCGCAGGTCGGAGGCGTGACGGCCGCGCTCGAGGACCAGAGCGAATACATCGTCGACCGGATGCCCGTGTTCATCGCCGGCATCATCGGCCTCTCCTTCCTGCTTCTGCTGGTCGCCTTCCACTCACCGCTGATCTCGCTCAAGGCCGCGATCATGAACCTGCTCTCGGTCAGCGCCGCCTATGGCGTGATGACGCTGGTGGCGAAGGGCGGCGCGGTCGGCGAGCTGATCGGGATCGATCACGAGGTGCCGGTGGCCCCGTTCCTGCCGGTGATGATGTTCGCGATCCTCTTCGGCCTCTCGATGGACTACGAGGTCTTCTTGATCTCGCGCATCCGCGAGGAGTACCTCAAGCACGGCGACACCCGCCGGGCGGTCGCCGACGGGCTGGCGAAGACCGCGCGGGTGATCACCGCGGCGGCCGCGATCATGGTCGTCGTCTTCCTCGCCTTCCTGGCGGCACCCGACGTGTTCCTGAAGCTGTTCGGGATCGGCCTGGCCGCGGCGATCTTCCTCGACGCTACCGTCGTCCGGATGGTGCTCGTTCCGGCCGTGATGCAGCTGCTCGGCAGCCGCAACTGGTGGATCCCGAATTGGCTCGAGCGAATCCTGCCGCGACTCGACGTCGAGCGGGGCGCGGTCGGCGCGGAAGCGCGGCCGTAGCCGGCCACGTCGCGCGCTAAGGCGGCGCCGCGCGCACCCAAACGGCCCAGGGCCGGATGCTCCTTACCGTCAGCAGATCGTCGGGCCATGGGTCCTCGGCCAGGCGGGCACGGACCGTCGCCTCGTTGTCGGCGTCGACGACCAGCAGCGCGTCGTCGCCATCGCCCTCGCCGACCGGGCCGCCGAGGACGACGAATGCCTCCTCGGCGAGTCCGTCCATGAACGCGGTGTGCTCGTCCCATCCGGCCTGCTCGCGCCGCCCGCGCGAGTGGTCCCACGCGGGACCTTCGCGCGCTCGACCAGGAAGTAGCCGGCCCCGGAAGGCACCACACGGGACTCGAAGAGCCAGCCGTGGCGGTATCCGATCGGCTCGCGCCTCGGGAGCCGCGCGTAAGCCTCGCCCGCGTCGTTCGTCTCCCGCTCGACGCCGGCGCCGTGGCGGAGGGCAGCCTCGTCGACGCTGTAGCCGCCCCAGTCGGCGCCCGCCTGGTGCTCGCGTGCGCCAACCCCGATCACGGCGCAGGGCGCTTCGCCGGCGCCGACGACGATGTGCTTGGTCTCGGCCGGGCAGTGGACGAAGTCCCACTGCCGCAGCGGCCGCTCCTCGCCCTCGATGATCAGCAGCGCCTCGCCGCACAGGACCAGAAAGTCCTCCTGATCCGCCTCCCAGTGATACATCCCGATCGGGTGGCCCGGCGCGAGCACGAAGAGGCTGATTCCGACCTGCGGGAACTCCGGCTCGCCCTCGAACGTCAGCCGGGCACCCCGCCCCTCACCGTACCGCCAGCGTGCCTCGCGGGCGTTGACGACGAACCAGCCGTCCTCGGCGGGTACGAGCCCGGCGTCAGTGCGCTGCAACCGGGCCTCGGACATCATCGCGAGCAGGGTAATTGCTATCGCCGCTCGACCACGGGGGCCGTCAGACGCTCAGATAGCGAAGGTAGACGACGCGGGAACCGAAAACCCGTGTCTCGACCAGCGCGAGGTCGATCCCCTCGTCGAGGGCGGGAAAGTACGCCGTGCCTGCGCCGAGGACAACCGGGCTGACGAAGAGCCGGTACTCGTCGACGAGGCCGAGCTCGATCAGGCTCGCGGCGAGGTTGGCCCCGCCGACGGACAGGTCCTTGCCGGCTTGTGCCTTCAGCTTCGCGACCTCTTCACCGACGTGGTCCCGGACCAGCCTCGCGTTGCCCTCGACCCTCTCGAGCGTGGTCGAGAACACGATCTTTGGGCTCTGCTTCCAGATCCGGGCAAACTCGAGCACGTGCTCGGCCGCCGACGGGTTCTCGTCCGCGGTCTCCCAGAAGACCATCTCCTCGTAGAGCCGCCGCCCGCAGAGGTGCCCGCCCATCGCCCGCGTCTGCTCGTTGTGGAACCGGTGCAGCTCCTCGTCGGGTGCCGCCCAGCCGATCTCGCCCTCGGGCCCGGCGATGAAGCCGTCGAGCGAGACTCCCATCGAGTAGATCAGCTTGCGCGCGGTCGTCGTGAGCGGTGACTAGCACATGGAGGTTGTTGGCGCTCAACGGCCCTCCGCCTCGATCGCCGGGATCGCCGTCGCGGGCACCGCAGCGGCCCGCTTCGACCGGCGCGGAAGCGCGGCGCCGCACAGGGCGCCGAGCACCGACAGCGCCGCCGAGGTGCCCATCGCCGCGACGAAGCCGTCGCTGAACGCCTGCGCGGAGGCATAGCTTCCGGCGCCCGCGAACACCGCGACGCTGATCGCGATGCCGAAGACGCCGCCGAGCTCGCGCATCGTCATGTTGGTGCCCGCCGCCTTGCCGATCGCCGCCTCGGGCACCGCGCCGACGACGGAGTTCTGAGCGGCCGGGAACGACATCGATACTCCGACGCCGGCGACGATCAGGGGCGGGATCAGGGCGCCGTAGGCGATCCCCGCGTCGGCGACGAGCGCGATCCAACCCATGCCGGCCGCCTGCAGCAACGGACCGGCGATCATGAACGGACGCTCGCCGAACCGGTCGACCAGGGCGCCGGCGATCGGCGCGACGAAGAACAGCGTCGCCGTCCACGGCAGGAGGCGGAGGCCGGCGTCGAGCGGGCCGTAGCCGAGCCCGCTCTGCATGAACTGGGCGATGAAGAAGACGCCGCAGAAAAGCGCGGCGACGGCGAAGAAGATCGCCGCGTTGCCGGCCGAGAACGTGCGCGAGCGGAAGAAGCGCATCGGCAGCATCGGCTCCGGCGCGCGCAGCTGCCAGGCGACGAAGGCGGCGACCATGACCGCGCCACCGGCGAGCGTCGCGACGACCTCGACGCTCCCCCATCCGGCGATGTTCCCGCGCACCAGACCCCAGACGAGGCCGAGGGCTCCGGCGGTGACCAAGGCGAGGCCCGGCAGGTCGAGGCCCTTGTCGGGACCGAAGCTCTCGGGGATCCGCGCGAGCGCGAGCGGCGCCAGCGCCAGCCCGATCGGAACGTTGAGCCAGAAGATCCACTCCCAGGCGATCCCCTCGGTGATCGCGCCGCCGATCAGCGGCCCGCTGGCGACGGCGAGACCGGTGAGGGCGAAGAAGATGCCGAGCGCCGAGCCGCGCCGCTGCGGCGCAAACGCCGTGCCGACGAGCGCGAGCGCCAGCGTGGTGATCAGCGCGGCGCCGACGCCCTGGGCCGCGCGCGCAGCGATCAGCCACCCGACCGACGGCGCCACGGCGCACGCGGCCGACGCGAGCGCGAACAGCGCCACGCCGCCGGCGAACATCCGCTGGCGCCCGAACCGGTCGCCGAGTACCGCCGCCGACATCAGCAGCACGGCGAAGCTCAGGTTGTAGGCGTTGACGGTCCACTCGAGCTGCTCGAGCGAAGCATCGAGGTCGACGCGGATCGTGGTCAGGGCCGTGGTGACGACGAGCGTGTCGAGCGCCGCCATGAACGAGGCCGCCGAGGCAAGGACGAGCACCCAGGTTTGAGACCGGGTCGCGAACGCTTTCGTGGGCATGGCTCTCCTCTCGGTAGCGGCGGCATCCCCGCCGGCGTTTGGAGGTAGAGATCCGCCGCCGGGGCGGAATCAATCGGGTCGGTGCCCGCTAGCCGCGAAGCGCCCGCGGGAGCCCAAACCGAACGATGGCGCCGGGCTCCAGGAACGCGATCAGCTCGGCGATGCGGGCGTCAGGCTCGAGGGTGAGCAGGAAGATCGCATGCGGGACGAAGCGGTCGCCGCCGCTCTCGGGCCCGTAGACCCCGAAGGCGATCTGGCCGTTGGCGCTCGCGGGTGCGAGGCGCCAGCGCTCGCCGTCGGCAAGCGGCCAATTGGTGAGGAAGGCGGCGACGGCGTCGCGCCCGCGGTACCAGCTCGGGCGCGGCGGCATCGCCGTCACGGCATCGTCGGTGAGCATCGCGGCGATCGCGGCGACATCGCTCGCCTCCCACGCCTCGACGAAGCGCGCCACCGTGTCGCGCAGATGCGAGTCCGGGATCGCGCGAAGCGTGGCCTGCTGGCTGCGCGCTGGAAGCCGCCGGTCGACGGCTTCGTGTGCGCGCTGCAGGGCGCTGTAGATCGCCGGCGGAGTTGCGTCGAGCGCCGACGCGATCTCGCTCGGCGCAAACCCGAGCACGTCGCGGAGCAGCAGCACCGCCCGCTGGCGCTCGGGCAGATGCTGCAACGCGGCGATGAAGGCGAGCTCGACGCTCTCGCGCTCCTCGTAGCGCGCCTCGGGCGAGGCGAGGCCGTCGGCGATCGCCCCGTCCTCATAGGGTTCGACCCAGACCGACTCGACCAGCGGCGCATCGGGCTCGTCGTGCGGATCGCCGGGCGGACCGTAGTCGACCGGCATGATCCGCTTCGGCCGCCGCTCGATCGCACGCAGGCAGACGTTGGTGGCGATCCGATAGAGCCAGGAACGAAGCGAGCTTCTGCCCTCGAAACCGGGCAGGCCGCGCCAAGCCCGCAGCAGCGTCTCCTGCAGGGCATCGTCGGCGTCGTGGGAAGTGCCCAGCATCCGGTAGCAGTGCGCGTGGAGGCGGGCGCGGTGGGGTTCGATCAGTCGCTCGAACGCGGCATGGTCGCCACCGCGGGGCGCTGCCGGCTCACCGGAATCGGGCGTTGTCGCGATCGGGGAACCCATTCGCTCACCCCTTTTGACCCGGCCGACCCCGAAAATCCATCGCCGGTGCGATGGATTCGGTGCGCAGGGGGATCTATACGAGCGAATGCCACCGCCACATCGAGGACCGAGCGCGATCGTCCACCTCGAGCTTCACACCTGCAACCTGGCCCGTGCCTGCGGGTTCTACTCGCACCTTTTCGGCTGGGGGGTCGAGCGCCTAAAGGCCGAAGCTCGCTCGTACCACGGCTTCGACTGGGGCGGCGGGCTCGAGGGCGGCGTGGTCGAGTGCGGAACGCGGCGCTCGCTCTGGCTGCCCTACGTCGAGGTCGGGCGGATCGACGCCGCCACCGACGCCGCGCGCAGGGCCGGAGCGAGGGTCTTGCTCGACGCCCGGGAGGGCCCTCAGGGCTGGCGCAGCGTGGTCGGCGTGCCCGACGGTGCCGAGGTCGCCCTCTGGCAGCCGAAACCGCGCGCCGTCGACCTCCCGTCGTAAGCCTCTGGGACCCGATCGGCGGCCCCTGTCAAGCGCTCCTCGCGGCGTCGACTCCCGTCGGCAGATCCTTGTTCTCGGGCACGAACTTGCTCGCCGTGAACGTCGCTCCCTGGGGGTCGGTGATCACGGTCATCCTGACCCAGGCGCGTCGAACGGCGCGGCGACCACTTGCCCGCCGAGCTCTCGCGCTCTGTCGGCGATCGCGTCCGCGTCGTCGACCGCGAAGGTCACGCCCCAGTGGGGCGGCGTCTCCGGCCCGTCGTCGACGATCGGGTTGAGGCTTGCGACCACGTCCTCGAACCCCGCCGGCGCGCCGGTGTCGGCCATGCGCTCACGGAGCCCCGGGTCGGCTTGCTCGAGGTGGTCGCCGTAGCCGGGCAGGGTCCACATCTCAAAGCCGCCGTTGAGACCGGGCGTCTCCCAGCCGAACACCGAGCCGTAGAAGGACTTGGCGCCCTCCGGGTCGCGGGTGTTGAGGTCGTTGAAGTTCAGGCTGCCGGGCTCGTTGACGATCTTCGCCCCCCGGTGCTCCTTGGCCTGCCAGACGCAGAACGCGGCACCCGACGGATCCGCGAACGCTGCTATCCGGCCCGAGTTCATGATGTCGAACGGATCCATCAGCACGGTGCTCCCGGCATCGATGACCTTGGACGCGGTTTCGTCGGCGCTCTCGACCCAGACGTAGGTGTTCCAGACCGCCATCGGCGGCGCGCCCTCCGGCTGTGATCCGACGGCCCCGACGTCGCCGCCGTGAAGCCGCGCGACGAAGTACTTGCCGGGCGATCCCGGCGGCAGCACGTCCTCGAACTCCCATCCGAACAGCCCCTTGTAGAAGTCGACGGCCGACTCCGGGTCGGGCTGCGTGGTGTCGATCCAGCACGGGACGCCGGGCGGGTATCCGTCTCGCTCCATCATCGGTACTCCCTTCTCGTTAGCCGATGCCGCCGTCACCCTAGGGAGATATCTGAGGCTGCGGATCGCGGCGGGGTCGTTGGGCCCACCGCTGACCTCGTCTCGCTGTTTGCCGTCTAACCGTCGCTCAGCTCTCGTCCGTCAGCCGCCCCAGGAGCTCGGCCAGGGTCTCGAGCTCCTCGGTGCTGAAGCGATCGGCGAAGCGAGCCTTGACCGCGGCCCGATGGCTCGCGCGCAGGCGAACGAGGAGCCCGTTACCGGCGGGCGTGAGCCGGGCCTCGATGTTCCTCGCATCATGGCCGGCGCGCTCCCTGGTGACCAGCTCCGCACGCTCGAGGCGATCGACGCGACGCGAGAGCCCGCTCGGGCTCAAGACGACCGCCTGCGCGAGGTCGCACATCCGCAACCGGCCGCCGGGGGCCTCGGCGAGCTGGGCGAGCACGTCGAGGTCGCCGAGGGCGAAGCCGTGTCGCTCGCGCAGCTCTTGGTCAAGCTCGGGCGCGAGGCGCGAGTGGGCGCGAAGGAAGGCTTTCCAGGTGCGCAAGCCGGCCGCGCTCAGGGGCGCGGAGGCGGGTGTCGTCTCCGCGGCCTTCATCGGCCCAAGCGTACCCGTTATTGCTTGCTTGCGCAAGCATATGATATAGTTGTTTGCGCAAGCATTTAACTCGACTCCCGGAGGAGAACGAAATGACAACCGCAACACTCACCCGCACCGCAATCCCGACCGGCACCTGGACGATCGACCCGGTCCACTCGAAGGTCGGCTTCGCCGTCAAGCACATGGGTGTCGCCACCGTCCGCGGCGAGTTCCGCGAGTTCGAGGGGACGGTCGAGTTCGGTGAGGACCTCGACTCCTCGCGGGTCTATGGGACCGTGAAGTCAGCATCGGTCTACACCGGCCAGGAGCAGCGCGACGAGCATCTGCGCTCGGCCGACTTCTTCGACGCGGGCACCCACCCGGAGCTTCGCTTCGAGTCGACGCGCATCGAGGCGATCGACGAGGAGACCCTGCGGATCGTCGGCGAGCTGACGCTGAACGGGGTCACACACGAGCTCGAGCTCGAGGCCGAGGTGCTCGGCACCGGCCTCGGGGCACGCGACGAAGAGCGGCTAGGCCTCGAGGTCAGCGGCCAGCTCTCGCGGCGTGAGTACGGCATGCGCTTCAACGCCGCGCTCGGCAGCGGCGACGCCGTAGTCGCCGACAAGGTGAAGCTCGCGCTCGATCTCGCTGCCGTGAAGGAGGACTGAGCGCCGGGTTCTCGACCCTTCGGTCAGCGGTACCCGGTGGCGTCGGGCGCGAGGCCGGCGTCCTGAACCTCCACCAGGTAGCGCCAGCAGTCGGGCCGGGATCCGTCAACGTCTGTGAACCCGTATTCCTGGGCGAGGCCGCCGGATGAGAAGGATCCGCCGTTGCGGCGGCCGACCTCGGGGTCGGCCACCAACGCGGCGACCGCGCGGCCGACGAAGCGGGGGCTCTCGGAGATCGCGGCGAAGTGCGGATTCGCCCCATCCCGCCAGTTCTCCTCGCTGACGCCCATCGCCTCGAGCATCATCTCCGAACGCAGCCAGCCGGGGGTCAAGGCCACCGCGGTGCAGCCATGCGGTGCGAGCTCGGTGCCCTGAGAGAAGGCGAGCCGCAGGACGGCGTGCTTGGCCAAGTCATAGAAGACCGGGTTGCGGTAGTTGACGTCGTTGTACTCGCGGGTGCCGTCGGTCATCTCGACGACGAGACCACCGGGCCGGCGGATCAGCAGCGGGAGCGCGAAGTGGCTGGTGATCAGGTGGGTGTCGAGCGCCAAGCGGAGCATCCGCAAGCCCTTGGCGAGATCGTGCTCCCAAAGCGGGGTGTCCCACGCGTACATCCCCTCGCCGCCCCAGATGTCGTTGACGAGCACGTCCAGCCGGCCGTGCTCGTCGTCGATCCGGCGGGTGAGCGTTTCGACCTGGTCGGGCTCGAGGTGATCGACGGCGACGGCGACCCCGATGCCACCGGCGGCGCCGACGAGCTCGGCGGTCTCCTCGATCGTCTCCGGGCGATCGTATTCCGAGCGATGGTCGCCGGTGGTGCGGCCGGTGCAATACACAATCGCGCCCGCCTCGCCGAGCGCGGTCGCGATACCGCGCCCGGCGCCGCGTGTAGCGCCGGCGACCAGCGCGACCTTGCCGTTCAGCGGTCTTGTCTTGTCAGCGGGGGTGTTCATGCGAAGCTCCGCTCTTGGTTCGCCACGCCTAGTGCGCGAGCGTCGGCTGAAGCGCCCCCTCGAAGGCGCTACCTTACCGGCTAAACGCTATGAGTGGTGAGCCACCAAGTAACCCCGTCGAACCCCAGCCCGGCAGCCGGCAGCCGGCTCCCGGTCAGTTGGCGCTGGTTCAGGCGTTTCTCAATACCCGCTTCAACCTGATGGCGGACGATCATGGTGAGACCTTCACCGACCCGGAGGCGCTGGTCGTTTGGCTGGCGTCGCGCGGGCTCGTTGATGAACGCCCAGACCTGACGGAAGCGGATCTGGTTCGGGCGATCGCCATCCGCGAAGGACTGCGTGCGCTCGCCTTCGCCAACAACGGTCGCCCCCTCGCCGCGCAGACGGTCACTCAGATGCGTAGAGCATCGAGTGGCCTCCAGGTCGAGGTGCGTCTTGAGTCCGACGGTCCCGAGTTCTTGGCCGGCGACGCCTATGGCGTCGAACCGGCCCTCGGCCTGTTGATCGCAGTCGCGGCCCGGGCCAAGGTCGAGGGGACGTGGCAGCGGCTCAAGGCTTGCCCCGGGCGCAACTGCGGCTGGGTCTTCTTTGACCACTCGCGCAACGGAAGCTCGCGCTGGTGCTCGATGAAGGTCTGCGGCGACCGCGAGAAGTCCCGCGCCCTCTATTGGAGGAGAGCTGAGCGTCGGGGTTGATCAGCCCGACGCTCCCGCCGCTCCGCCAGTGCCATCCGGCCCGCGGCGAATTTTCAGGAACAGGGCTACCAAGCGGTCCTCGTCGGTCCCTGTCAGGTTCGCTCTCCTGCCCCTCGATTTGACCGCCAGGTCACGGACCTCTCGCCGCTCATCGGGGGTGAGACGGTCCCAATACTCCCGGCCGCGCGTGCTCAACCAGACGATCGCCGCGATCACTCGGCCCCAGGGGACCTTTCTTGCCGCTGACAACGCTTGCAGGACCCAAGCCGGCATCTCATCCTCCTCTCCGGGGCCGCGATCCGCTGCGCCCTGGTCTTGGTTGCGGCGCCTCGAACCGCCTCTTGCCGATCGAGCGCCTGTCGAAGTGGTGTCCTCCTACCCGAAATCGCGCCGCGACCTCGCGCTGGTCAGAGGGTTTCCTGACTGCCCAAACGGGCAGCAAGACACTATGGGCAAGCAAGTCGAGTTCACCACGCGCAGCGAACGAGGCCGCCAGATCCTCGACAGCCTCGAGCGAGACACGGGGGTGCTCCGGTCCGTAGGCAGCGAGAGCCGGCGTGCCTACGACCTCGGCGCAGGAAACCTCGACTCCGACGCTTTGCTTCGCGCCTTACGCCGCTTGGCCCCGGACTGGTACGAGCACATGAGCTTCCTCACGCTGGTCTGACTCGGGCTCGCGCCCTCGCGTCAGGCCGACGGCATCTCGGCGAACTGCGGCGCGTCGTCGCCGATCTGATGCCAGCTCGCCTTGTATGCGACCTGCTGGTGGAAGCTCGGTTCGAGGTCGAGCTCACTTATCAGCCCGGCGGCGACGAAGTACTTCTCACCGAGATCGTCATAGAGGCTGGATCCGCAGCGGCTGCAGAAGTTGCGGGGCGCGAGCTCGCTCTCGTACCGCGTGACCAGGTCCTCGCCCTCGGTGAACCTGAAGTTCTCCTTGGCCACGACCACCCCTGCGAGGCTCGAGCCCGTCCAGTGCTGGCAGCGAGTGCAGTGACAGTAACCCAGTGCCTCGGGATCTTGCACCTCGTACTCCACGCTGCCACACAAACAGGTTCCCTTGAGCGTTTCCGCCATCACGACCCCTTTTCGGGTTGGGTTGAACGATCCGCGGCAACGCTACCACCGGCAGCGATCCGTGCGTCACTCGCGATGGCGGCCTCCTCTTCGGCCGGCGCGTCGTATTCATCGTGGCGCCTGATCCAGTGGTTGGCCGGGGTCTGCGGGTAGCCCTCCGGCGAGTCCTCCCACTCCTCCTGGCGTCCGAGCGCGGTGATGTCGAGGTAGCTCCAGATACCGCCCAGGGCCTCGTCGCCGCGACCGTCGACGAAGTAGGTGCGGAAGATCCGGTCGTCGTCACGGAATAAGGCGTTGGTCCCGTGCCATTCGTCGACGCCGAAGTCGGCGTCGAAGTCGCCGATGATCGTGTACCACGGGATTAGCTCCCAGCCCATCCGCGCCTTCAAGCGCTCGATGTCGGCCCGCGGGGCGCGCGAGACGAACGCGAGCGTCGTGTCGCGCGCATTCAGATGGGCCGGGTGGGCGACCTGATCGGCGATCCAGGAGCAGCCGGGGCAGCCACCCTCGGGCCAGCCGGCGACGCCGGGCTCGAAGAAGAAGCGGTAGACGATCAGCTGGCGACGGCCCTCGAACAGGTCGAGCAGGCTCGCCGGCCCGTTCGGCCCCTCGAACGCGTAGTCCTTCTCGACGGCCATCCTCGGCATCCGGCGGCGCTCGGCGGCGAGCGCATCGCGGGCGTGGGTCAGCTCCTTCTCCTTGACCAGCAGTTCCTCGCGCGCGGACTCCCACTCCTGCGCTGACACGATCGGCGGCATGTTCATCTCCGGCTCTTGCTCCTTCAGATCCGCGTTCTTGTTCTCGAGTAGCACTTGGTCCTCCGATGGTTTCAGACCTTCACTGTCTTCTCTGATGGAGACACCGCCGGGCGCGGAAACGGAACGGCGCCGATTCCTTTCGAGCGCTGATGGGGTCATTAGGTTCGGTGAAGGCGCAGGGAGGTGGCGATGCGAGGATGCCCCGGTGACCGAGGACACGCTCGCCCGGTCTCGGGCGGGGGACGAGGAGGCGTTTCGGGAGCTCACCGATCCCTACCGGCGCGAGCTTCAGCTGCACTGCTACCGGATCGTGGGCTCGGTGGAGGACGCGGAGGACCTGGTCCAGGAGACGCTGTTGGCGGCCTGGCGCGGGCTTGACCGCTTCGAGGGGCGGGCGTCGGTGCGCAACTGGCTCTACCGCATCGCTACCAACCGCTGCCTGAATGCAGTGCGGGATAGAAGCCGGCGCCCGCGTCAGCTGCCGCCGATGGTCGAGCCGCCCGAGCCCACCCGCAGCGCCGACCCGATCTGGCTCCAGCCGTACCCGGACGTGCTGCTCGAGGGCCTCGCCGACACCTCCGCGAGCCCGGAGGCGCGCTATGAGACCAAGGAGGCGGTCGCGCTTGCGTTCGTCGCCGCGCTCCAGCGGCTTCCGCCGCGCCAGCGGGCGGTGCTCGTCCTGCGCGACGCGCTCGGCTTCCGCGCGGCGGAGGTGGCGGACATGCTCGGGACCAGCGAGGCCGCGGTCAAGGGCGCCTTGCAGCGTGCCCGGGCGGCGCTGGACGCGCGCCTTGGACCCGGCGACCGCGAGTCGGCGCCGGCGCCGCACTCCGCGGGCGAACGTGAGCTGGCCGGGAGCTTCGCCGACGCGGTCGAGCGCGGCGACGTCGAGACCGTGGTTTCGCTCTTGACCGACGACGCCTGGCTGACGATGCCGCCGCAGCCGTTCGAGTACCAGGGACACGCGGCGATCGCGCGCTTCTTGCGCGACCGCGCCGACCTCCGCGGCCGGCCGCTGCGGCTGGTACCCACGCGGGCCAACGGCCAGCCCGCCTTCGGCTGCTATCTGCCCTCGCCGCAGGCGGCGATCGCGCGCCCATACGGGCTCATGGTGCTGACGCTCGCGGGCGAGCGGATATCCGCGATCACCTGGTTCGCGGACAGCAGCGTATTCCCGCAGTTCGGACTGCCACGCTCGCTACGCGACTAGTTAGCGGGAACGGCTGTTGAGGCCGACCTACGCCGCGAGAGGTTCTCTCTGGCAGGGGGTGCGCTGCCTATCCTCTCCGGGGTGGTGCGGCTCGTCACGATCCCGATCAGCCACTACTGCGAGAAGGCGCGGTGGGCCCTCGAGCGGGCCCGAATCCCCTACCGCGAGGAGCGACACGTCCAGGCCATCCACCGCATCGCGGCCCGGCGCGCGGGCGGCGGAGCGACGGTCCCGGTTCTGGTGACGCCGGACGGTGCGCTCAGCGAGTCGGAGGAGATCATCGTCTGGGCCGATCAGCGCACGCCCCAGGAATCCCGGCTCTTCCCCGCTGCACCATCCGAGCGTGCCGAGGTCGAGCGATTATGCCGGCGTTTCGACACAGGACTCGGCCGAACGGGCCGACGGCTGATGTACATCCACATGCTCGCCCAGCCGAAACTCATGCTGCGCTTCAACAATCAGGGCGTCCCGCCTTGGGAGGGTCTGGCGCTCCGGGTGGGATGGCCGCTCGCCGTGCGCTGGGCGCGGCGCGAACTCGCGATCCGCCCAGGGATCGAGGCCGAGGACGAAGCCGCGGTCTGGCGCGAGTTCGACTTCGTTGCCGAGTTGCTCGCTGACGGCCGCAAGCACCTTTGCGGTGAGCGATTCGGTGCCGCGGACCTCACCTTTGCGGCGCTTTCGGCCTCCGTCGTGGTACCCCCCGGGTACGGCGTCGCGCTCCCCCAGCCCGCCGTCCTGCCCGCCCACACAGCCGCGCTCGTCGCGCGCGCACGTGAGCACCCCGCCGGCCGCTACGCGCTCGCGACCTTCGTTGAGCGCCGCCGCGAGACGGTCGCCTGCCGGGAGCCGCCCGGTGGCAGCGCTTCTTCAGCCCCTGATCGGGTAGGGCGCTCAGAGAGAGCGAGTAGCAAGGCGAAACAGGAGCGAGATCGGAGGAGGATGAAGGCGACCGAGCTTGGTCAGACGGCGCTCGTGGGTTGGCGCGAGAAGGCTGCCGCCGGCGTCGCGAGACCGGTGTCCGAGCGGACTGGGCTGGCGGACGAGCAGGTGCGCGCGCTGGTGGGTGCGCTCTTTTTCGCCCTCGCGCTCTACTACGTCATCGGGACCCTGCGTCGGGCGCTGACGGCCACTCGGGCCTGAGCCGGATCGCCCCCGGCGGTCTGCAGCATCTATGGCACGGTCTCGCGACCCGTTCCCCGGGGATCGTTCGCGGCGCTAGGCTGCTTCGCCCCACTACTCAAGAAAGGAACCGCATGGCTACATCGGAGCACCGCGGAGGAACCGGGGGAATAACCCTCGGCGGCATCCTGGTCATCGTCGGGATCGTCCTCATGTTCGTTTGGAGCTTCTGGGGCGGCCTGATCGTCGCGCTCATCGGACTGATCGCATTCGGAGGCTTCGCTCGCGGCCGCTGGTACTGACCCCTTCGCCGGTATGAGTCTCGGCGGTTCGGCGCGGGGCGATTCCGTTTCGCCCTGATCGCAGCGAAACGGCTGATAGCTGCCATCCGTGGCCACCTTGTGTTTGCTCCACGGAGACTGGCACGACGGGTCATGTTGGGATCCCCTGATTGGGCCCCTGCGCGCACGGGGTCACGAGGCGGTGGCACCGGATCTGCCATACGACGATCCCGACGCGGGATTCGAGCCGCGGGTCCGCCCAGCCCTAGCGGCCCTCGAGGGCGTGTCCGGTCCGGTTGCCGTGGTCGGTCAATCGGCGAGCTCCGGCTACGCGGCGTTCGTCGCCGAAGCGAGGCCCGGCTCCTTGCTCGTTCATCTCTACCCGCGGTTGGGCCCCTTCCGGCCACCGGCTACCGCGCCTGAGACCTTCCGTGCTCATCTATGCGCTCGCCGACCCTGCTAGATCGGTTGTTGCGCGAACGGACAGTCGGGTACCACGGCTGATGCCTCCAGCCTCAGCGGCTCGCGGACATGAGCTGCTCGAGCTTGTCGAAGCTGTCCGTCCAACCGTCCCGATGCAGGTCACGGCGCGCCTCGGTGTTGAACGGGGCCTGCACGAGAGTGACCTCCGTCGATCCGCCGAGATCATGGAACGACAGGCGGACCCGGTTCTCGATGTCGTCGGGATCCGGGTCTTCCCAAATGAACGTGTAGACGAGACGCCTGGGTGGATCGACATCGCGAAACTCCCCGATCAGATGGAAGGCGTCACCCTCGGGTGGCTGCATCTCGATCCGATAGGTCCCCCCGACACGCGGGTCGAATTCCAGCCTCGGGATGGTGAAGCCCTGCGGTCCCCACCATTTCGCCAGTTCGTTCGGATCGCTGAACGCCGTAAAGACGACCGAAGGCGCGGCGGGAAGCACGCGCTTTATCTCGAGGCTCAACTCGTTCGACCTTTCCGGCACGGGTGGATCTTAGGTCCACACCATCGGATCTATTCGCGTGGTCAACGTCCGACCGGCGCCGGAGGCGCGCCGGGTCGTTCGTCGCCACACCGGCCACGCCGAGATCGGCGATCCTCGCGAACAGCGCCGGCTCGTCCACGGTCCAGGCGAACAGCCGGCGACCGAGCCGCCTGATCGCCTCCGCCATCTCGGCGTCGACGAGCTTGTGGTGCAGCATCACGTCGCCGAATCGGCCGGCGGCGAGCTCCTTAAGCAGCCGCCCGCGCCAGTCGCGTGGGTGCCAGCGGTTGGCGCGGCGAGACAGGTGTCCACCGATTGAGATCGCGGTTCGCGCCTCACCGGCGATCGCCCGCACCGTCTCGACGACGGCCGCCGACTGAGATGAGATCAGGGAGCGCTCCAACATGCCGTGCGCGCGCAGCATCGCCACGAGCGCCGACTCGCAGCCCCGGCCCTTCACGTCCACGTTGAGCGCGATCTGCGAGAAACGCGGGTGCGCCAGGTGGTCCAAGGCGTGGTCGAAAGTCAGGCAGCCGCGGCGGCGAGCCTGCGGAGCGAGGTGGGCCACCAGCAGCCGTGAGCCCCGCGGCCGAACGTCGAATTCGATCATGTCGACTCCGGCCCGCAAGGCCGCATCGAACGATGCGATCGTGTTCGCCGGAGCGATCGCGCTCGCACCACCGTGGCCGATGAGGATGGTCATCGCCGCGCGCCTACCTCTTCTCGTCGATGCGATTCCTGCTCGGAGTCACAGCGCATTCCCTGGGGGTGCGGTCCGAGCATGACTTCCGGGTCAATCCGGCGGCGACAGTCGGGTCACGGTGCCGTCGAAGGCGGTTACATAGAGGCTTCGCTTCGACCAGCCGCGGCCGCGTCCGAACTTCACCGAGGAAGGGCCTTGAAGACCCGAGGCGATCACGCAGGTGGCCCCGGTGCTCGGGTTCAACCGGATCACCTCGCCTGCGAAGTTGGCGGTGATGTAGAGGCGGCCCCGGTCGTCGATGGTCATGTCGTCGAGCCCCTTCGACCTCGTTCCGTCTCCCAGCGAGGCGACCACCTCGATCCGAGCGGGATTGCCGATTCGGACCCGGAGCACCCGGGACTCCGGGTTGAACGTCTCGACCGTGTACAGCCACCGCCCGTTGGCGTCCGTTGCCATCCCGTTGGTGTCGTCGAGCGGCGCCCAGTTGAACTCCGGGTTCGCGGGGTCGTTGGCCGGAATCCGGGTCATCCCGGTCCCCTGGCCGATGTCGCGGCTGACGACCGCATCGCCATTGCGCAAGAAGACCAGCCCGTTTGGCATCGTCAGGCCCCGCGCCCAGATGCTGCGGCGGCCGCTCTTGAGCCTGTAGCGCTC
This sequence comes from Solirubrobacterales bacterium, assembly GCA_021155855.1. Lineage (GTDB taxonomy): Bacteria > Actinomycetota > Thermoleophilia > Solirubrobacterales > 70-9 > WHSW01. The sequence continues at coordinate 32,060 of JAJNAZ010000013.1, read as the reverse complement.
GAGCGTCCCGTCGGTCAACCCCTGAAGCCCGGAGATGATGTCGTCGCCGGTGTTGAAATAGAGCATGCCGCGGCGATAGCGCAGGCCTCCCGGGGCGTGGACGTCGGCGATCAACGTCCTCAGGTTCCGCTCGCGGCCGACCCGCAGGATCGCGTCGTCGCGGATCGCCGAGAGGAACATCGCGCCGCGGCCATCGAAGGCGAGGTTCTCGAGCGCCCCCTGCCCGGAGAGCACGCTGCTCGCGCGCCACGGTGTGCAGGCGCCCTCGGCCGACGGCACCGTGGCCGCCAACACCACGAACGCAACGAGGCCCAACGCGCCCGCGCGCACCCGAGTCTTCGTCGCCGCGGCGAGGGATCGCCGGGGCATCCTGTTCGACGAGGCGCTGACCACGAGCGCAGCCTACTTAGCCACGCTGGTTGGCAGTATCCGTCGTCGTACCTCGCCGGTTCCGTAGAAAACGCGCATGGCGATACCCGTGGTGAACCCGGATGATCGGTGGCCCCAGTATGCGAGGGTTCGAACTTCGGAGGCCGCCCCGGAAGAGGAGGGGGCTCCAGACCCAAACGGAGGACCCCGCATGCTCACCAGACGTCAAGTCCTGAAGCGAGGCGCCGTCGGCGGGGCCGTGCTCATGATGCCGAGCGGACTGTTGACCAGTCGGACGCTCGCGCAGGGTCGCAGCCCGCTGAAGAAGTTCCGCACCGCTTGCCCCACGCCAGGGGAATCGTGGCCCGTGATCGACCTGAGGACGACGCCCGCCACGACGCTGAACCTCAAGCCGTTCCAGGTCGAGGTGCACCCGCGCTTCGGCCCGACCACCAACGTCTGGGGCTATGAGCCGAGCGACGGCCCGGCGGCCAATCGCTCGACGTACCTGGGGCCGACGCTCATCGCCGAGCGCGGCACGCCGGTAGACGTCACCCACAACAACCAGCTCCCGACGACGCCGCTGTTCCCGGCCGACCCGGAGTTGGTGCCGCCCGGGGCGGACGACTCCCGCATCAACACCCACCTGCACGGCGGGCGCATCGGCGACACGGAGGACGGCAATCCGTTCGATGCCTACGGCGACGCGAGCGGCCAACAGGAGGTACCACCGGGCGGCTCGCAGACGATGACGTACGCCAACGAGCAGGGTGGGACGCTGCTTTGGTACCACGACCACGCGCTTGGGATCACGCGCACGAACGTCTACGCCGGCCTGGCCGGCGGTTACCTGCTGACCGAGCCTCCCGGATCGCCGCACGCCGTGGACAACGTGCCCACGGCGTTTGATGCGAGCGACGTCCCGGACCCCTACGCCGAGGACGAGGACGCCAAGATCCCTCTCCATATCCCGCTCGTGATCCAGGACAAGACCCTCGACACCGACGGGCAGCTCGTCTACCCCTTTCCCTGGGTGCCGGAGTTCTTCGGTGACACCTGCCTCGTCAACGGCAGGGCATTCCCGTATCTCAGGGTGCAGCCCCGCAGGTACCGGTTCACCTTCCTGAACGGGTCCCAAAGCCGGTTCTACAATTTGAAATTCACCGGCCGCGTGTCGATCACCCAGATCGGCGTCGAGCTGGGGCCGATCGACTCACCGGTGTCGGTCTCGAACATCCTGATCGCGCCCGCGGAGCGTGCGGACGTGATCGTCGACTTCTCCAAGATGCCGATCGGCGCAAGGCTCAGGCTCGCCGACAGGCGCCTCCCGAAGGGAGTCGTGAGTCCGACGAAGCCACTCGGCAACTGCATGGAGTTCCGAGTGGTCGGCCCGGCGCTTGACGGGCCCGACCCGTTCGCTGGTCGTCCGGTACTCCCCGGCTGGGACACCGACAGCCCCACCCCGCGGCCCGGGAACAACCCCAGCACGACCTCGAAGGTCACGCTCGAGGAGGTGGTCGACGCCGCCGACGAGCCGGTGATGGCAGTCGTCAACGGCACCCCGTTCATGGAGCGCGACGCAAACGGCGAGATGACGAACGACGCCACCGCTCCGTACAGCACCGAGCAGGTGCCGAACGGCTCCACGGTCGACTGGCTCTACCTCAACCTGACCGCGGACTCGCATCCGTTCCACACCCACCTCGCGCACTTCGAGGTGATGGAGCGTTGGACATTCGATGCCGAGACCTACCTCGTGGACCTGGAGACGCATCGCGGAGGCGGGAACCGCGCAGACGGCGTGGCCCCGCGTCCGCCAGAGCCCACCCACCCGGAGCTGTGGGACCCGGCGACCTATCCGGATCCGTTCTCCCAGGCTTACGAGCCCACGCTGAAGCAGCCCAATGACGGGGTGCCGCCGGAGGAGAAGGGCCCGAAGGACACGGTGATTGCCAACCCGGGTGAGATCACGCGGATCCGCCTCAAGTTCGATCTCCCGACGACGGGGCCGGGGACCGCGACACCGGCCCACTACGTGTTCCACTGCCACATCCTCGAGCACGAGGAGAACGAGATGATGCGTCCACTTCTCATCACCTAGGTCGCGGACGAAAACTCGGGCGCGAGCGGTCGCCCCAGCGGCGCCTGCAGGCCAATCCCCCGCCCAAGTAGGCCATGACATCTTCTGGACCGCTCAGAGCGGCCACGCCCGCGAAGCACCAACAGGCCCTCCGCCGGCGATGGGGCGGCTCCCGCAGGTAAGGAAACGGGAGACCCCGGCTGGGCCACGTGGGTGGGGCAGCGCCGGGGTTTGTAGGAGGTGCGCACAATGCGCAAAACGACGGTACGGCGAAAGCTCGCCGCAGTGACGATCGCCGGCGCTTTCGCGTTCTCTAAGAACTCGAGCTCTAACCCGAACTGTCCGCCATTCGGCGGCTAAAGCGGATGGTCCACGGAGGAGGGTCGCTCTGCGAGCGGCCCTTCTCCGGCCGCTCCTCGTCGCGAAATACTGAGTTTCTGCCGACCGGAAATCAGCAGGGTGTCCGTTCACCGATCCCGGCGATGGGCCCGGGTGTGTGCAGCTTCGCGAGCCGGGCGCGAACCTCGAGCCGCCTGGGACCGGGCGCTCGTGGGATCCCCGAGCAGCTCCGAGATCGCCTCGCGACGGTAGTCGAAGATCCGCTCCAGATCGCGATGCACGATCGCGATCCGGGCGAGCTCGCCGAGCGGCCCGAGCGGTAGCCCGTAGCGGACCCGGTCGACAATCGCGGTTCCCGCGCCTCGAGGCACGAACGAGTGCGTGTGCTCCCAGAGCCGGTAGGGCCCCCTGAGCTGCACATCGACGAACCGGCGGGGCGGCTCCCAGACCTCGATCCGGGTCAGCCATTTGATCGGCACGCGACGCAGCCGTAGCGCGTATTCGATCAGCGTGCCCTCGGCCATCTCGAGCGGCGCCGGGGTGATGACCTGAAAGTCGAGCCACGGCGGAGTAATCCGGGCCAGCGCGAAGGCGTCGGCGAAGAATTCGAACGCGTCCTCGGGGGCCCGGGGGACCATTTGCTCGCGCGCGAGGACGTGGACCCGGCTCACTGCCTGCTTCGCGTCGGTCCGCTACTTACCGACGGCCCGTCGCAGGCGGGCGCTGCCGCGCGGCGGACGCTCTCGACGCTCGAGCGAGTCGCCGATCAGCCACAGCAACGGCGGCCAAAGGCCCACGAACAGCGCCCGCCGTTCGGCGTTACCGCGTTCGCTCTGATCGTGGGTCTTGGCCCTGATCCACAGGCCGATGCACAGAGAAACGGACCCCGTCGCACCCAGATGCAGATGCCAGCCTCGCAGGCCGATGCGATGGAGGAGGTCGACGAGCACGACCGCCTATTGCCCGTTCGGGCGCCCTCCTAACCGGCGGATCTACGCGACGTGGCCACCGCGTGATCCACGATCCTGAGCGGGTAAGGGCCTGAAGTGCCCCGCGAACAGAGCCTCGCCCGACGCTTGGCAACCACCGGCCGCTGGCCGCTGGGCGTCGCCATCACCTCGTGGCGCTACCTCTGGCGGACTACCCCCCTTCACCGCGACGAGGCCGAGGGCAGCCTCGAACGAGACTCGCCGCCCTCGCTCCCCGGCGAGCTACAGCGCTCCGAGCTCCAACTGCCCGAGCGCGGCACCGGACCGCTGTTCCATCGGCGCTACAGGGTCCGGATCCGCGACAGCGACCTCTCAGCGGACGAGCTCGTGCAGCGAGTTGCCGCTGAACCGGATTCGGTCGCGCCGTCCGAGTTCGCGACGTTCAACAAGCTCAGCGGCCCCGCAGGGACGATGCGCGTCAACGACGAGTACGTCGTCCGGATGGCGAGCCCCTGGGACGGTCCGGTTCGGGTCGCCAAGCGCGACCTGTCAATGTTCAGGCTCGTGACGCTCGAGGGGCACCTCGAGTCCGGGCAGATCGAATTCCGAGCCTACGAGGAGAACGGGCTCGTTGTCTTTGAGATCGAGAGCTGGGCGCGCAGCAAGGACCGGCTCACGGACCTGCTCTACGACCGGCTGCGGATGAGCAAGGAGGTGCAGCTTCACATGTGGATCTCGACGCTCGAGCGGATCGTCAAACTTGCCGGCGGGCGCATGAGCGGCGGAATCGAGATCCATACCCGCAGGATCGAGGCAAGCGCGCTTGACGAGTGAGCGCCGCCTCGCAGCCGGCCCACCGTGGCTCGCCCGGCGTGGCCAAGTGCAAGCTCAGCTTCAGCGGCTCCACGACCTGAAACTCAACTTCGCTCCCGCCGACCTCCCCGCGGTGGCACAACACGCCTGGCACGTCGACGACCATCGCCGCTCGCTGCCGCCCGAGCCGCCGGGCGACCCGGTCCGGCACGGATCGTTCGAGATCGCAAAGCTCCTGCTTTGCGACTACGAGTTCGCCGATCCCGGGCGCATCCGCGCCTACTACCGGGCTGATGCGCCACTCGAGGGCCGCGACATGCTGCTCGAGATCCGCTATCTCATCCTGCGGGTCCGGGTCGGCGTGCGCATCGGTGCGGTGTTCGACGAGGTTCGCGAGATCGCCGGAAGGAGCGCGCGCGTCTGGGGCTGGGCCTACCGAACCCTCGAGGGACACCTGGAACGGGGGCAGATGGATTACCAGATCTGGAAGTGGCTGGACACGGGCGAGGTGGAGTACCGCATCCACGCCGTTTCCCAAATGGCGGAGATCCGCAACCCGATCTTGAGCCTCGGTTTTCGGCTCGTGGGGCGACGCGAGCAGGTGCAGTTCGCGCGTCGCTGTACCGAACGAATGGATCGACTCGTGAACGCGAGCCTCTCCGGCGCCCACACCGAGCCGAGGCCCCGGAATGCGGCGGGAATCTTGATGTCGCCGACCTCCGCACCCGGTTGAGCCGACTACCGACCGCTACTTGACACCCGGCGCTTCTTCATAGAGACCAGAAGCGATATCGCGGCCGGATGGCGACGTACTCGCCGAATACGCGACTAACGCGCCAATCACCGTGATCTCGGAAGGCGTGGGCTGAATGCGCGCTGCTCTTTCGCGGGTAACCCCGTCGGCGCCGCGCTGCTGGTTCTCGCGCGAAGCGAGAGCGAGCCTCGCTGCGAAAACGCCCACTCCGCATGGAAGTGTCGCTTTTCATGCGGAAGCGGTGGGCGTAGAGCCTTCACACCCGGTCCCGCGGAATCGGATAGAAGGGGAGGATCGAGTTTCCCGAACGAAGGAGTTGGGCATGTTCCAAGGCACGAAGGCGTACAGCGGGTTCGCCACCGACGACATCGACGAGGCGCGCGGGTTTTACGGCGGGAAGCTCGGCCTCGAGGTCTCCGAGCCTTTCCCCGGCGGGCTGAATCTCAACCTTCCGGGCGGACGCGACACGCTCATCTACCACAAGCCCGACTTCACCCCGGCGACGTACACGATCCTCAACTTCGAGGTTCCAGACGCCGAGGCGGCGGTCGACCAGCTCAACTCGCACGGGATCGAGATGGAGCGCTACGAGGGCTTCGACCAGGACGAAAAGGGGATCGCACGGATGTCCGACGCCCCGACCGGCGCCTGGTTCACTGACCCGGCGGGCAACATCCTCTGCGTCCATGAGCCGTTCCCGGCGTCGTAGCGCCGGACGCCCCTAGTCCGATGTCCCAGGAGGACTACCTGCTGGCCAACCAACCCTCGGAGTTGGAGCGCCTGCAGGTGCAATCGCGCGTGTGGGAGCCCGCCGGGCGGCAGCTCCTCTCCAAGGTCGACGGCGGATCCGGCGGGCGCGCCCTTGACCTCGGCTGCGGAGCGTTGGGCTGGCTTCGGATCCTCAGCGAGTGGGTCGGCCCCTCCGGCCAGATCGTCGGCACCGACATAGACGAGGGCCTGCTCGATGCCGCTCGTTCATTTCTAAGGGCAGAAGGGATCTCCAACGTTGAGCTCGTCGTCGATGATTTGTTCGAGACCAAGCTCGAGCCCCAATCTTTCGATCTCGTCCATGCCCGCTACGTGATCGCTCCGCTCGGACGCGGACATGAGCAGGTGGCCACGTACCGGCGGTTGGTCAGACGCGGTGGCTCACTGGTACTGGAGGAGTGGGACCTGGGCTCGTGGCATTTCAATCCCCCGGCCCCCGCGGCCGAGCGACTGATCGGATTACTTCGCGAGATCTTTGCCGCCCTGGGGGGAGAGGCGGGCCGCGGACTTCCGGAGCTGCTCCGCGAAATCGGTATCGAGGAGCCAGCGATAGACGCACACGTGATCGCGCTCGAACCCGGCCACCCCTATCTGCGTCTGCCGCTTCAGTTCAGCGTCGCGCTCGAGTCCCGCCTGCTTGAGAAGCTGAGCGACGACGAGCTCGCCTCGCTCCGCCGCGAGGCCGAGGCCGAGTTGGCCGCGCCGGGCCGCTGGGGCACCACCTTCACCCTGATCCAGAGTTGGGGCAGGGTCGAAGCCTGAGAGGTAGCTGAGGAAGGGAGCACGGCGGTGTCAGCTGAGGAGAACGAGGCGGTCTTTCGACGGTGGATCGACGCCTACAACGACCGCGACGAGCAGGAAGGGCCGACGCGCGCGCTCCGGGCTATGTGGCCCATGCCCCGGGTGTGCCCGACCCCCTGGACGCAGATGCCTGGGTGGAGTTCATCTTCGATGTCTTTGTCGGGGCGTTTCCCGACCTTCGGCTCACGATCGAGGAGATCGGGTGCAGTGACAACACGGTCGCGGCCCGGATGGCCTTCCGAGGCACCCACCGCGGTGAGTTCCAGGGCCTCCCGCCGACGAACAGGGAGGTGGTTTTTACATCGGTAGAGCTCAATCGCATGGTGGACGGCAATGTGGCGGAGCATTGGTTCGAGTTCGACCAGGGCAAACTGCTCGAGCAGCTGGGCCTGGCCGTCATCCCCGGCCCCCGGCTCCTGCCGCGCATCCTTCGTCATCGAGCGAAGAAGCTCCTGCCCGGGAGGCGCTAGAGACTCAAGGGATGACCTGCTTCGCTGCGAGCCGGCCATAGGTCTCGGGGCGCCGGGTGGCGAGGAGCGGGAAGAGCTCGAGCCAGTCCTCGCGTTGGTCGAGGTCGAGGTCGGCGACCAGCACCGCCGGCTCGCCGCGCGGCGCTTGGACCAGCTTGCGGCCGTAGGGGTCGGAGATGAACGAGGACCCGTAGAAGGTCAGGCTCCCCTCCTCGCCCGTGCGGTTGATCGCGACCATGAAGACGCCGTTGGCGATCCCGTTGCCGATGATGACCCGCTCCCAGAGCGGCTCGGTATCGAAGTCGGGATGGTCGGGCTCGGAGCCGATCGCCGTCGGATAGACGATCACGTCGGCGCCCTCCAGGCTGTAGGCGCGGGCCACCTCCGGGAACCACTGATCCCAGCAGGTCGGGAGGCCGAGGTGTGCCTGGCCGATGTCGATGACCGGGAACGGATCGGGGTCATCCAGGCCGGGGCGGAAGTAACGGTCCTCGTGATAGCCGGCGGTCACCGGGATGTGCAGCTTTCGAGTCCGACCGACCAGGCCGCCGTCGGGGGCCACGATGATCGCCGTGTTGAAGCCGAGCCCGCCCCCTTCGTCCGCGCACTCATAGAGGGAGGAGTGGATATGCGCGCCGGTCTCGGAGGCCAAGCGGGCGGCGAACGCGTGGGTCGGCCCGCCGGGTAGCTCCTCGGGCTCGACCCCGATCGCGGCCGGGCCGGCCGGGTCGACCGCGAAGTAGCGACTCAGCGTCAGCTCCTGCAGGCACACCAAGCGCGCCCCTCGGCCGGCCGCCATCCGCACCCCCTCGGCGAGCTGGGCCTGGTGGACCGATGGATCGGGATGCCAGCGATGCTGGACCGCGGCGATTCGAAACGGCTCGCGACGCGGGGCCTGCGTGCGCGCGGGCGAGTCGGGCACCTCGGGCGCGACGATCAACCGTATTCGCTCCACGCCGGTGACTGTAGCGGCGCTTCATCGGGGAGCCGCACTCATAGAGTGGGGCGATGAGCGTGACCCTCGACTCGACCCCGGCCGAGGACGGCTACCGAATGCCCGCCGAGTTCGAGCCGCACTCCGGCTGCTGGATCGCCTGGCCCGAGCGCCCCGACAACTGGCGCGACGCCGCGAGGCCGGCGCAGGACGCGTTCGCTCAGGTCGCCGAGGCGGTGAACCGCTTCGAGCCCGTGACGATGGCGGCCTCGAGGGCCGAGCTCGCGCGCTGTCGCTCGCTTCTCTCGGCGTCGATCCGGGTCGTGGAGATGGAGACCGATGACGCCTGGCTGCGAGACACCGGCCCGACCTTCGTCATCGACCGGGCGGGCGGCCTGCGCGGCGTCGACTGGCATTTCAACGCCTGGGGCGGGCACGACGGCGGCCTCTACCACCCCTGGGATCGCGACGAGCGAGTTGCCGCGTGGATGCTCGAGGTCGAGGCGGCGGATCGCTACCGAGCTCCGATCGTGCTCGAGGGTGGGGCGATCCACACCGACGGCGGCGGCACGGTCCTGGCGACCGAGGAGTGTCTCCTGCACCGAAACCGGAACCCCGGCCTCTCGAGAAAGCGAATCGAAGAGATCCTCCGCCGGTACCTCGGGGCCGAAACGGTCATCTGGCTCGGGCGTGGCGTCTACAACGACGAGACCGACGGCCACGTGGACAATCTGGCCTGCTTCGTCCGGCCCGGCGTCGTTCTGCTCAGCTGGAGCGACGAGAGGTCGGACCCTCAGCACGAGATCTCGCGCGACGCGCACGAGCGGCTCGAGCGGGCCACCGATGCGCGCGGGCGCTCGTTCGAGGTCATCAGGCTGCCCTCTCCGGGCCCGCTGACGATGACCAAGACCGAGGCCGCCGGGGTCGACGCGGTGACGGGAACGAGGCCGCGGCGGCTCGGCGACCGCCTCGCGGCGTCGTACGTCAACTCCTACCTCGCCAACGGGGCGGTGATCTTCCCCCTCCTCGATCGGCGCTTCGACGATGAGGTTGCCGAGATCCTCGGCTCCTGCTTTCCCGACCGCGAGATGGTCGGCGTTCCCGCGCGCGAGATCCTGCTCGGCGGCGGCAACATCCACTGCATCACCCAACAGGTTCCAGCTCGCGGCCGCCGTGCTCCGGAGCCCTGCACGAATCGCCGAACGATTCGCTGATCGCGTAGCGGGGTCGCAGTCAGAAGTGAAGTCGCCTTACCATCAGGCGGGTGAGCCGCCGGATCGGCGTCATCGGTGTTCCCACCAGCGCCGGAGCGTTCGCGGCGGGTCAGGAGCGCGCACCGCAGGCGCTGCGAGATGCGGGGCTGGTCGCGCGGCTGCGCGAGCGCGGGCTGGAAACGCGGGACCACGGCGATCGCGAGGGCTGGCGCTGGCGGCCGGATCGCGAGAACCGGCGGGCGCAAAACCTCGACCAAGTGGTGGAGATCGTGAGCGACACTGCGCGCCGCGTAGCGGAGGCGGCCGGCTCTGGTGAGCTGACGCTGGTGCTCGGCGGCGACTGCACCGTGGGGGTGGGGACGGTCGCGGGACACAGCGTGGATGGCCATCGCCCTGGCGTCATCTACTTCGACGCGCACGCCGACCTCAACGTGCCGGCGAGCGTCCGCCCCGGCACACTCGATTGGATGGGGATGGCGCACATGCTCGGCGAGCAAGGCGCCTGCGCCGAGCTCGTGCGGGCGGGGCCACGGGTGCCGCTGCTCAAGCCCGACCAAGCGGTGCTGCTCGGCTGGGACGAGGTGCAATCAGAAGCGCACGAACGGGCAGCGATCGAGCGGCTGAGGATGAAGGTGATCCCGGCCGGCGAGATTGCAGCCGACCCGGCCGCCGCGGCCGCCGGCGCGCTCGCGCTCCTCGATAGGCACAGTCAAAGTCTGCTGGTGCACTTCGACGTCGACGTCGTCGACTTCACCGACACGCCCCTGTCGGAGAACTGGGGGCGCAACGAGGGGATCCCTTATGAGGCGGCCGCGAGCGCGCTGCACACCCTGTTGGCCTCGCCGAGACTCGCCGGGGTGACGGTCACCGAGTTGAACCCGGACCACGTCGAGGCTGGCTCGGGCAGCGTGGAGCGGCTGGTGCGCGACCTGGCCGAGGGATTGAGTGCCGGGTAGTCGGCGACCGTGGTCGGCTTGCGCTGCAGAAGGTGCTCGACGGGCGGATACCCGGCTGCCCCAGCGGCGCCCGCCACCCGTGATGCGTTTTGCGCAGATCAAGGCCCAGAACAGGGCAAGGCGGAAGGCGCACGCAAGAAGCGGAGAGCCGGACGCAAGGAGCGGATGGCCGCGATTAAAGACCGCGATTCCCCGCTCTTGAACTACATACGCGGGGCGCGGCGCTCTCGGGACCGATGGTGACGACCGACCCCGGCGCGCGGGCCGCGTCAACGGACGGCACCCGCAGCCGCTCATTCAAGTCCTCGACGGATCGGAGCTGCCTTACGCGCACCTAAAGGCCAAGCCTTTTGGCCATGTTGCGCAACCGTTGTGCTTCGTTTGAGGTTGCGCTCTTGTAATCCTCGCCCCGTACGAGCACAACGTTTTCACGTTTGCCGCGGCCTGCAGCCACCCCTGCCCCTTACGAGACCCCCTACCAGGCGAGCCAGAGTCGACAGGCACCGTGACGGCATGAGCTCCGTCCCTTCGAGGGCCGAAAATCCCCTAGAAGTTCTCGGTGAAGAAATACCTGCCCCCGTAGTAGCTACGCGCGGTGGAGCCGAACCTCCCTGCGCCTTCGGCCCACCGTCCGCCGGCGTGGCTTGATGCCCAGGGCGCGCCTCGGCGACGGGAACGTTGCACGCCGCTCGAAAGAAAGGAAATCCCCCCTAACGAGCGAAGCCGTGAAAGTGTCCCGCGAGCCGCATCCAACGCTCCCACCTCCCCCGCAACCTCCCCGCACGAAGCTACCGCCGTCGCCCCTCGATTCTGAGCGGTTCCTGCGCTATCTCCTGGGAATCGTGGTGACGGTGGGGGCGCTCCTGGTCGCGGTTTCACTGGCGACCATCTTCTTGGCGTAACCAGGCGCTCGCCTGGCGCGAGGTTCGTGCCCAGACCACGGCGATGCCCCTCGAGGAGGAGCTCGAACGCGAGCGCTGAAGAACGCTCGTACCGGCCATCCGTCGGTAAGGGTTCGGGCGTCGTGCTCCCGGACCCGCCGTCACAACAGCGAACGCAGAGAGCGAGCCCGCGCAATAGCGGGGGCGAAAGGAGGCGAGATGCCCGAGACGAGCAACACGACGACCGAGCTGACCCGCGAGGACATCGTCATCGAGTGGGAGGACGGCTTCCACGTCGGCCGAGTCCCTCCGATGGGCGCCGACCCGCACTCGCCCGCGTGGGAGTTCCGCTTCCAACGCGAGGAGGACGCGGGCATCATGCGCGAGTGGGAGGTCCGGTTCGAGGACGACACCGAGTGGGTGGCCTTCTTCGAGCATCCAAGGTGGGTGGCAGTCGAAGGCGACTAAAAGGAGATCAAGCAATCGGATCGAGATACTCAGCGGGCGTCGCGCCCCCTCGATGAGGGGGCTCTTCTCGTCTGTATGAATAGCCGGCGAGGGGGCTCACGGACGCGCTCGCCACCTGGTTCGGGCCACCGCCGGCGCGGTTGACACGCGGAGCCGGGGCGAACAGGTTCACCGTGGGAGTGGGCGCCCTGCGCCAATTGGCGGGTGGAGGGCGAGGACGCGTACCGCGGCCCGTGGAACGCCTCGACCCCGAACCCGATCCTGCTGGTCAACCAGACCTATGACCCCAACTCGGGCTACCCCAACGCCGTCAAGATGGAAGGGATTCTTGGCAGTCTGCCAGTCCAATCAGCAGCCCTTCGCTCCGGACTTTCTCGTTCGCTGAGCGCGCCGAGGTCGCGGATCAGGCGAGGCCCGCATGAGCGGAGCCTTCGACCAATGGCGGGCGAGCGGCCCACTTGACCGGCCTTGGATCTCGGTTAGGCTGAGCCCGCCACTCGGACGATGCCGGACCGCGAATCTGCGGGGCGGCGAGGAGGGAATTCACGTGGAGGTCGCGGTGTTGGATCGGCCGCACCTGCGGGCGCTCGCTCGGCGCCGGCTGACCCTGGCGACGGCCGGCCTGATCACGATCGGGACGCTCCTGCTCACCCCGGTCGGGTCCGAGCTCGGCCTGGTGGGAAGCGCCCGCGCCAGCACCGACATCGACCCGTGTGGCACCGCGAACGAGTCGACCACGCCGGTGAACCCGGAGCTCGGCTTCCAGGTTGGATCCGGTCCTGCGGCCCTTCAGTGCGGCTCCAAGGAGACCAATTTCCCGTTGCTCGCTCCCGAGGACGTGCCGGTCAAGGCGCCGGACGCCGGCGAGGTCGACCCGGCCTTCAACACCGGGTTCCCGTACATGATCGGACCCGACGGATCGGAGGTCAGCTACACGGCGATCACGGCGGATGGGCTCCTCAAGACATTCCTTGAAAGTTTGGCCGGCTCGCTCTCCGAGGATGCGGTCGCGGGCAACCTGTTCCCGCCGGAAAGCGAGGCCGCGGCGGCCGGAGAGGCCATCGCAGATGCGCTTGTCAGCGTGCTCAAGGCGGTGATCTCGGACTTGATCCAGGAAGAGGAGGCGCTGCAGGGCGCGGACTGGGACTGGACGGTGCCCTCGAAGACGGGGACTGGTGACTGGTACTCGTGGTTCACCTGGCCGGGCACGGGTGGGGCTCTCGGAATCAACCCTTCGGGCGATCCCGCGATCACGCCGTCATCGGTCAACCCGGCTCTGATCAACTGGTATTCCTACAACCCCAGCGATTCCTACTACCAGAACAGGCCACCCGCCCCGTACGCCCGTGTGTACCTCGGAGCGACCCGCGTGACCCTGAAGCAGGGCCCCGGCATCACCGCCACGGCCGAGTCTCTGGCCGGCCAGGACAGCTGCGCACCCGTACCCAGCTGCTTTGGCGCGGCCCGCCGCTCGGCGAGGCCGCGCGCCGTGGTCTCCGGGGCGGCCCGCGGCACGGCCGGGCAAGCGATCCACCCGGGTTCGTCGGCCAAGAGCCCAATACTGGGGACGAGCGGAAACGACGAGTTCAGGGCCGAAAAGGGCGACGTCAAGATCCTCGCCGGCGCCGGCCACGACCAGGTGCTCGCCGGTCGGGGCGCCAACCGCCTGCGCGGCGGCGGCGGCCACGACGACCTGATGTCCTTGGCCGGAGGAGACCGGCTCAAAGGCAACTCGGGCCACGACCTGCTGCAGGGCGGTCCCGGGCCCGACGTGTCGATCGGCAACCGCGGCAGCGACTCGCTCTTCGACGCCCAGGGAAGAAATCGCATGGTGGCCGGCCGCGGCGACGACCGCATCGTCGTGCGCGACCGCACCGGCGACGACGTGGTCGACTGTGGCCCGGGCACCGACATGGTGATCGCCGATCCCGGCGACCGGATCGTGGGCACCGAAGGGGCGTCCGCGGACGCGGCTCAGCGGCCGAGGATCGCGGTCGGTGCGTTTACCCGCGCTCACACGCCGAAGGGCTCCACGTGCGAGCGCGTCTACAGCTCGGTCCATATGCCGCCGCGCAAACCGCCGAGCATCGGCCACCCGGCCGGCCGGCCGCCGGGAGCCCCTGAGCCCGCGTGGCCGGTGTTTGACTGATCGTCAACGCCCACCGGTGAAGCTCACCGCATCGGCGCGAGGCCGCCGTCATCCGCCTTCTGGCTGGTCTACCAGCTAGAAGGGGAGCGTGCACTGCCCTCGGCTGAGTGAGTTACCTCTCCCCGCTTCATGTTCACCTACGTGGCGCTAGTCAGCCCACCAGTCGCGCTGGCCCTCGACGTCTTCGCGCGGATCCTCGCCGAGATTGGGCGCGCCGATGACGAGGATCTCGAGACCCTCGGGCCCGGCCTCGTAGCCCCGCCACGTACCGGGCGGGACGCGCACCGCGTCCCACTCCTCGAGCTCGACGATCTCGTCGTCGAGCTTCATCCGCCCGCTCCCGCGCACGACCACGTACACCTCCTCCTGCTCCTTGTGCGTATGGCCGTACGGAAAGCGATGGCCGGGCGGGACGCGCTGGTAGCCCAGGCCGGATTGCTCGAGCTCGAGAGCCTCGGTCGCCAAGCGGAACTCCAGGTCCGGCGCGCCGTCGAACCTGGACCCGACGTCCTCTAGGTCCTCCTTGAGGTTCCGGAGCGTGAACGGCACGGTCGCAATCCTACGGTGCCCCGGCTGGGGTCGCCGATCTGATGCGTCAGCAGGACTTCAGCGAGCTTCTATGGCGCGAGCCCGCGCGCAGGACAAAGCTCAAAGCGAGCGGAAGCGATCGAAGGCCTCACTCGAGGCGATGCCCTCGAGCATCGTCACGCCTGCGATCGGCGAGGCTGAGGCGGCACGCCCCCCGACCGAGACCGGGACGCGCACGGCCAGCGCGCGCAGCTCCGTGGCGACGGCGGCGAGCCGGCTTGGTTCCGAGGCGGTGAGGACGACCACCCGCGGTCGCAGCCGATTCACCGCATCGTCGAGCGTGTCGAGCGGGGTGTCGGCGCCGAGATAGGCGATCCGCCAGCCACGCTGGCGCAACGAAAGCCCGAACGCGATCAAGCCGAGGTCGTGGAGCTCGCCGGGCAGGCAGGCCAGCAGCGCGAGCGGGCCGGCGCCGGCGCCCCAGCCACGCGCGAGGCCCAGCAGGCGGCCGCGAACGACGTTCGACGCGAAGTGCTCCTGAGCGACCGTTGCCTGACCGTCCTGCCAGCGGCTCCCGATCTCGGCCATCGCCGCTGGGATCACGTCCTCGACGACCCTAGCGAGCGAGAGGCCCGCCAGGCACTCGTCGAGTATCGCGTTTGCCTCCTCCTCGTTGAACGCCTCGAGGGCGCGGCGCAGGCGGCGGGCCTGCACCGTCGGGTCGAGCACGCCGGACGAGGGTGGGGCCGGCGCCTCGGCCCCGCGGCGAGCGAGCGCCGCCGCTTCGGCCGCGGCTACGCCCTTCGCGGTGAGCTCGCGCATCGCCCGGATGACGTCCTCGTCTGCGCTCGAGTAGAGCCGATAGCCCTTCGGGGTGCGCTGCGGTTCGACCAGGTCGTAGCGACGCTCCCACACACGGATCGTGTCGGCGTGCACCCCGGTGCGCCGGCTGAGCTCGCCGATCCGGACGCGTTCTTGCTCTTGCTGTGGCCGGGCAGACATTGGGCAGGACCTTGACAGGAAGCCGGGACCCTTCGCCCGCTCTCCTGTGCGACGTGCCCCGGCAGGTTAACAAGAACTTAGGGCGAACCCTGGACATGTCGCGGTCATAACTGATACTTTCGCTCATGTCGGTCTGAACAGACCTTGGACATCATCCGACCCAAAAGGAGTTGACTCATGCGTAGGTTCTTCGTCTCAGTGGCAAGCATCGGCACCGCCCTCGCGCTCACCGCGGCACCGGCTCTCGCCGACAAGGAGGGCAAGAGCGCCGGCAAGAAGGGCAAGACGATCGTCGAGAAGGTCGTAAGGATCTCCGGCCCGAGCGGGTTCGACACCAACCCGGCCGATTTCGACATCCTCCGCGAGGCGGTCATCGCGACCGGGCTCGACGACAAGCTCGACGGCCGCCGCCAGCTCACCGTCTTCGCGCCCACCGATCAGGCGTTTCTGGATCTGACCGGGGCGGCCACCGAAGCGGACGCCTTCAACGCAACGGCGGCCCTCGGCCTGCCGGCGGTGAAGCAGGTGCTCAAGTACCACGTCGCTCCCGGCCGCCGAGCCGCGAAGCAGGTCGTGAACACTAAGCGGATCCCGACGCTGCTGCAGAACTCGTTCCTCACCAAGGCCCGAGGGTCGGCCGAGCTGACCGACGCGACCGGTCGGACGATCACGATCGCCGCGCCGAACGCCGCCAAGGTCTCGAACGGGATCATCCACGTCATCGACGGTGTCCTGCGGCCTTCGAGCTGTAGCGCCAAACGGCAAACTCAAGCGCGGCTGCCCATTCGCGCGCGAGACCGAGCGGCCCGGGGATCACCCCGGGCCGCTTCACTGCCATCCCTGTGCGATCGCTTCCTGGTTGACGTCGATGCGGTAGGCGCCCGGCGCTCAGCGAAGACGTCCCCGAATTACGGGCACTTGTTATCAGCGCAGTACGATGGTGAGCCGGGATCGGGCCCTCGAAAAGTCGCGCCGGCCTACTCCGACAGCCCGGCGGCTTTGAGGGCTTCCTGAGGGTCGAGATATTCGCGGACCCGAATCACCTTGCCACTCTTGAACTCCACGATCCAAGCAAGTGCCGATTCGGTCATCGCGCCGCTCTCCCTGCCGCGTCCCCGGAGCTGACCGATGGCGACGACTCGCTGGCCAAGGTCCCGGATCTCTGACAGCTCTGCCTGGACTTCAGAGAAAGCGTCTTCCCCGTCCCGGATTCCCGCGCGGACGCCCTGGTACCCCCGATACACGGTGGCTCCCCCGCCGAGCTGAACCTGCAACCAGGGGTGCCACTCGATCTCGGGCTGGAGTTCGTCGAGCATCGCTTCCACGTCGCGGCGGTTGTAGGCGTCCGCCACGCGCCGAACGATCTCTACGTTCTCCTGCGACATCGGCCCCTCAGTATCTCGCCAACCAGGCTGGCGGGGTGGCCTACGACCCTCTCATCCCCATATAGGACCGCCGAGGTGGCGGGGGCGCGCGCCAATCGGCCAAAAAAGGGGCGTGAAGTCGTGAAGCGCTTACTCCGACAGCCCGGCGGCCTCGAGGGCCTTCGTTCGCTCGGTGAAAGTCTGCAGCCGGATCAGCTTTCCCTTTCGGTACTGCACCAGCCAGGCCGCTTGCGGGAAGTCGAGCAGCACTTCTCCCCCCGCCCCCGTGCACGCCACGAGCCCAAGACCCGTACCCGGTCGTCGCCCAGGTCCCGGTAGTGCTTCGGCCTCACCTCAAAGCTGGTCCAATCCCGCCTCATTTCCTCGAGCCACTCCCGCACCTCGTCGTGGCCCTTGTAACGCGTTCCTTCCAGGAGCGCCGACATGGGGACCCACTCGACGTTCGGGTCGAGCGTCTCGTAAAAGTCGGATGCCGCCCCTTCCGAGAACGCCCGGTTGAACGCATCAAAGCCCCTGCGAGCGAGCTTCACGTTCTCCCGCGACATCGCCTACTCCGACAGCCCGACGGCTTCGAGGGCCTCGGCTCGGTCCTGGAACATCCGAAGGGCGTGTGATCTGCCCTCTCTCGACCGTGTACACGAAGGCACTCCTCGCGAGCACTTCCATCCCATCTCGTCCCCGCAGGTGGGCGGTGTTCGGGACGACGACGTCGGAGCCCGCCTGCATGAAGCCGTGGGCTTCAAGGTCGACCTTGTCGAACATCGACCAGAACTCGTCCTGGAACGCCTCGACCTCCTCACGACCGCGATAGACACCCTTGAGCGGTCCTCGAGAACGGGACCAGTCAACCTCCGCTTCGGGGTGCCACAAGGCCCGCGTGATCGGCACGTCTCGCCGGTTCCACGCTTCGATTGCCTCGCGCACATCTCGCCGTTCTCCCGCGACATCGCCTACTCCGGCAGCCCGGCGGCTTCACTGGCCCGTGCCCACTCGATGATGTTCTCCGAGCCGTCGATGGTCGTGCCGGTGTCGAGCACGAGCGTGGGCACCTTGTAGGTGCCTGTCAGCCGCTTGACCTCACGCCGCCCTGCAAAGAGCGGGTCGGTTCTGTAGCAGCCGCCGGTCTTGACTACCTGGGGCTCGTAGCCCGCAGCGACCAAGGCTTCGTGGGCCTCGCCGCAAGGGTGACCCTTGTTGGTACGGAAGGTTCCCCAGCAAACGTAGAGCTTCATCGCCCACGCAGTATCTCGCTGGGCGGACCGGGCGGTGATTCCCGGCGGCAGTGACCGGCGTTTTTGCATTCCGGTCCCGAAGTTGACAGTAGCCGGGGCCCGATTCGTTACTCGCTACGACGCACGGATCGTCGAGCGACATCGCCTGCCCATTGCGTGATGCTTGCTATCGCTCGTCGTCCATAGCGGGAGCGAAGGACCTGTCACTGCGAGCCGCCCGGTTCTGAGTTCCCGCGGAAGCAGAAGCGGGCTGGTGGGCGGGTGGTCGGGCGTTACCCGGTCCGTCCGGCGCCGACGTCCTCGTACTCGTCGTGGCGGCGGATCCAGAAGTCCGGCGGGTCGCCCTCGTCGCGTCCCTTCGGCGCCCGGTCCAGCAGCCCGTAGAAGCCCATCATGAATTCGAGGCCGCGTTCGGCGGTCGAGTACGCGCGGTAGACGACGCCGTCGGAGAGCACGAAGGAGCTCAGCACTGGCGCCTCGGCCAGATATCCGGCGGGATCGGTCCCGCACGCGACCGCCAGCTCGGGAACGGGACCGAGGTCGCCGCCTTCCAGAAACGGCTTCAGCTCCTCCTCGGTGTGTGACGCTCCGAAGTCGAAGTTGAAGTCGGTTCCCGCCGACGAGACCCACGGAAGCCTCCAGCCCATGCGCTGCTTGTACGCCTGCAGCCTCTCGAGCGGCGCGCGCGAGACGCAGAGGAACGTCACGTCGCGCGCGTTCAGATGCGGCACCGCGCCGTCGTAAGTGTCGGCCCCGGACGAGCAGACCGGACAACCCGCCGTGTACGCCGGGCCGAACATGAAGTTGTAGACGAGCAGCTGCGAGCGCCCGTCGAAGAGCTCCGCCAGCGTCTTCGTTCCGTCGTCGGTCTCGAAGCTGTACTCCTTCTCGACCTGCACCCACGGCAGCTCCCGCCGCTGGCGCGACAGCTCATCATTGCGGCGGGTCAGCTCCTTCTCCTGCGCGAGCAGCTCCTCGCGGGCGGCCAGCCACTCCTCGCGCGTTCCTACCTTGTGCTCCGTCGTCACGCTTGCCTCCTTGTCGCTAGGGGCCCTCTACTAGAGACCTGCTCAGGTCCGCAAACTGCTCAGGTCCGCAAACCGATCATCGCCCAGGCTAGACCGCAGGCGCGGCAAGACGAGCGGCCTGGACTTCGGGCATATGCCCGGCTCCCGTTGTCGTCCGCGGCACCCGCTCCCGCCTCGCGCGACACGCGGGAGCGCGCTCCCGGTGTTCGTCCAAGCGCTACTCCGACAGCCCTGCTGCTGCGAGCGCCTCACTCCGATCGAAGAACCACTGGGTCCGGACCCATCGCCGCTGATCGAACGTGTGCACCCCCCACAGCCTGAACTCGACCTCTTCCACGCTCCCTCGGCCATGTAGCGGAGTCCGTTGACAGGCGAAGACCCGTTCGCCAGCGTCGATCAACTCGGCGGTCTCGAACCCAGCGGTCTCGTACAGCCCGCTCCCCGCCATCGTTTCCCCGAACCGCTGGTAGAAATCCCAAGCCGCGTCCGGGCCGATCAGGGGACCGGGTTCGGGGAACTCGGCGACAGGGAATGTTTCGAGTTCGGGGTCCATGAACTGCGCCCACGCGTCCTTGTCGCCGAGGTGGTAGGCGTCCATGGCCTCCCGCACGATCTCCACGTTCTCCTGCGACATCGCCCGCTCAGTATCTCGCAGGAAGAGTTGCTTCCATGTGGAGCGAGCGCCCGTTAGGAGGTTGACCGGCCGTGATTGCCCAAACCTCCGCAGGCGCGGTACCGGCGCTCGAGGTGGAGCGAGGGAGCTGAGCAACAACGACCGGTCCAAGGAGGAGAAATGAGCCCGATCGCGTTTCCAGGCGAGTCGGCGGAGTACCGAGCGGCGCGGAACCGACTGCTCGAGCGGGAGGTCAAGCTGCGTCGCCAGATGGAGGCGGTGGCCGCCGCGAGGCGTGATCTGCCGCCCGGTGGAGCCGTTCGCGAGGACTACGTCTTCGAGGCGGCCGGCGCGGGTGGCGCCCCGTCCGAGGCGCGGATGTCGGACTGTTTCGCGCCGGGCAAGGACTCGCTCGTGATCTACAACTTCATGTTCCCGCGAACCTATGGCGGCGATCGACCGGGGCCCGTGAGTGGGAAGACGGCGCAGCTGCCGCTCGAGGAGGGCCCCTGCCCGTCGTGCGTGGCGCTGCTCGATCAGCTCGACGGCGCCGCCCTGCACGCGGCTCAGCACCTCAACTTCGCGGTCGTGGCGAAGACGTCATTGCAGCGACTGCTGACCTGGGGCGATGAGCGCGGCTGGCGCCACCTGCGGCTTCTGTCCTCGGCCGGCAATGCCTATAACCGTGACTATCACGGGGAAACCGCGGACGGATCACAGGTACCAATGCTCAATGTCTTCCACCGCGACGGCGAGACGATCCGCCACTTCTGGGGCGCGGAGCTGACCTTCGCGCCGATGGACCCCGGACAGGACCACCGTAGCGTCGGCACGCTCGAGCCGCTGTGGAACATGCTCGACCTGACGAGAGAGGGACGCCCGGACTGGGACGAGAAGCTGAGCTACGGCTGACGGGCGGCGGACCCGGCTACCCCGCCGGCCGCTCGAGCTCGGCCAATGCGCTGACTCGCGTCGCGCGAGACGAGTCGTCTTAACGGGGGCCGTCCCTCGCGCCCGCTCCCCATGCGAAAGCAGAAGACTGCTGCCTCTCGCGCACAGCGGAAGTCGGCGCGCGACTACCGCAGCCCGGCGGCTTTGAGGGCTTCTGGCTCGTGCCGAAAGTCGCGGAAGCGGACGATCATTCCGTCCCGAATGGTCAGCAGCTCGTAGTTGCGCGAGCGAACCTCGGCGCAGCTCCTTGCGCCCGTCGCCACCTCGAGTCCGATGACCAGTACATCGTCGCCTCCGCAGTCGATTATCCGCTGCACCTCGAACCGATAGTCATCGAAGCTCTCGAGGTAGCGTTCCATCGCCTCCGTCGCTCCCTCGCGGCCCCGGTAGGTCGACCCGTCCTCGCGGCTCGTCCACTCCACGTTCGGATGGCAGAGGGCCATCGCCCTTGGCATCGCGGCCAGTAGCTCGGCCTTGCTCGTCGCCGGCTCGTAGAAGCGGACGGCCAGCTCGACGTTCTCCTGCGACATCGCCCGCGCAGTATCTCGCGGAGTGGGGGCGAGACCCGGCGTGCCGGACAACCGACTGCGAAGACAGCAAAGCAAGCCGGTGGCTCTCGCTACCCACGAGCTGCTCTTTCGACGCCGCTCCTGCTTTCACGCAAAGCGGAATAGGCGCGCTTCTGCGATAAAGCCGTACGAGGCATGAACCGTCCGGCATTAGTCTCTCCCCCCGGAGCCCGCCGTCGATTGGTCGCGCTCGCCGTGCTGCTGGCGGCCGCGATCGGCCTCCCGACGGTCGCGTGGTCGCGGGCCCCCGAGCCCTCACCACAGACTGGAGCCAAGCACGACACCCTGACGCCGGTCACCCAGCGGGTGCTCTCACCGCCGCGCTGGTATCACGGCGACGACGGCCGGTTCCACCTCGAGTACGAGCTCAAGCTCACAAACGCGGTTACGGTGCCCGTGAGCGTCACCTCGCTTAAGGTGCTCCGCTCCGGCGGCCAGCGGATCACGACCCTGTCGGGGGGAGGGCTCGAGGCGGCGATGAGCCTGCTTGGGGCCCCCGACCAGCCCACCACCGAGCTCCCGCCCGCGACCGTCGGGATCGTCTGGGTCGACCTGAGCTTCGCCCATCGGCGCCAGGTCCCGAGGGGGATCGAGCATCGGCTCGCCGTCGACGTTGGCCCCGGCTTCCCGGTCGGGCCGATCATCACCGACACCGGCGGGGAGGCGGCGGTCGCCTCGAAGCCGGCGCGGGAGATCGGGCCCCCGCTTCGCGGCGGGCGGTGGGTCGCGGTCGTCGGCGCCCACCGGCGCGCGCTGCAACCCGTCAACGGCGCCCTCCGCGACGGCCAGCGCTTCGCGATCGATTGGTCGGCGCTGCTCGACGACGCCGGGCGGACCCACGTCGGCGATCCCAACCAGAACGAGAGCTACTTCAACTATGGCCAGCCGGTGCTGGCGGTCGGCGCCGGCAAGGTGGTCGAAGCCGTCGATCGCTTCCCCGACCAAGTCCCGAACCATCCGGACCCGGTGTCGCTCGGGGCCGCGGACGGCAACCACGTCATCCTCAAGCTCGGCAAGGGGGTGTTCGCCGGCTACGCGCACCTCATTCCCGGCAGCGTCCGCGTCCATCGCGGCGAACGGGTGCGGGAGGGGCAGGTCCTCGGCAAGCTCGGGAACTCGGGGAACTCGAGCGGGCCGCACCTTCACTTTCAGTCAATGAACCACCCCTCGCTGCTCGACGCCGATGGTCTTCCGTTCGTCCTCGACCGATTCACGCTTCACGGTCGCGTCCCCTCGCTCCAGGTGCTCATCGACGCCGATGCTGCCCCGCCCCCGGTGCCTCCGGTACCGATCGATCGCTCCGCTCACGGCAGGTTTCGCGATCGCGGGCTCACCGATCTCGATGTGGTCACGCTGCCCAATGGGTGAGCTCACCGGTGGCATCGGTGCTGGTTCGCGCGAAAGCGGGGAGTTGACGACCAGTCCTGCCGTCGAGGAATAAACACATCAACATCCCGAGCAACGGGGCCCCTATTGGGCCGCCTTGAGCCCCAGGGGTCTTCGTTATCGGGCGTCGCCAGCAGGCCGGCGAGACCGGCGCGGACAACATCCATCGCTTGGTCCAGGCGCGTCGATCGGTCTCAGTTGGTAAAGGACTCGGGGCCGAAGCGGCCCCACGCCACGAATATGGCCAGGGCGAGATAGACCAGGTCGGGCACGATCGTTCCCCTCTCGCCGCGGCGGAGGCGCATGGTGACCGCGCCGATAAACAGCAACGCGGTACCGGTAGCGGCCAGCGGCACCAGTACCGGCGCGATGTCGAGCGCGGCGGGCAGGATCAGGCCTGCCGCAGCAAGGAGTTCGAGGGTCGCGATGGCCCTGAGCGCACTGGGGCTGAAGTCTTCGACCCATTGCGCGGCGGGGCCGCCCACGGCGGCGATCTTCTCCCGGGGCACGAACGCCTTGGAGGTGCTGATCAGCAGGACGGTGGCCAGCGCGCCGGCAGCGATCCACAATGCGACGTTCATGTGCTTTCTCCTTCCTCGGCCGCAGCGTATCCGCCGATCCTTACCGCGGCTGCCGTTCCCGCGTTGACCCGTCCCGTCTGAAGCATCCACGGACCGGACACAGCTCCCGCGCTCCGACCGGATGCGGGCATCCCGACCGCGCACACACGGATCGTCGAGCGGGCATCGCTTGCCCGTCACGTAACGGCTAGCTCCCGCTTCTCGTTCCAAGCGATCCGCTCCCCCTTTCTCTTTGAACCCACGACCTCCGGGTTATAAGCGCGGCCGTCCCGCCAGCTCGGCGTCGAGGAGCGTCGTCGACGATTTCGGTCGAAGCGCTTGCCGGATCTCGAAGGCGAGCAGGACAAGCGCCGGTGGCACGGTGCCTGGCAGCGAATCGGTCACTAGGAAGAGCTGGTTGAACGCCTGGGCAACCGCGAACGTCGCCAGCGCAGCGACCACTTGGGGACGCCGTTCGGCGGCCAGGATTCCGCCGACGAGCGCAGCGACGAAGAAGTCGCCGTAGTCAGTCGATACGTCACCGATGTCGGCGACTTGAAGCCGGGGTAGGCCCGCGGGAGCGGCGGCGTTGAACTGTGCGTTCTGCTCGGCGAAGAAGTCGCCGAAGATGAAGACGGCGTCGATCGTGGCCATCGCGAGGACGCCGCCCTTGAGCAGCGCGAGCGGCGCGGCGCCGGCGAGCAGGCGCCCGACGGTCACGCACGAACCGACGATCAAGCCGAGCCTCAAGAGACGGCCAAGCGGATCGTCGGGGGCGACCATCGCCGCGGCGAGCATCGGGACGACGAGGCCGGCCATCCACGGCCGGGCGCCGTGCGCAGCCCAACCGAGCGCGAGTGCGCAGCCGGGCGGCACGAGCAGCAGCGCGATCCAGGTCAGGACTTCGGCGCTTTCGGCTGCCACGGTGATCGCGATCACCGTCGCGACCACCGACAGCGGTGCTACCAGCGACCAGCCACGGCCGCCGAATCGCCGCAGCAGCGCGGGCAGTCCCGCCGCGGGGAGCGCGACGCAGACCGCCTGCGCAGCGTCGAGCATCGCGGTGTCGAGCTCGAAATACACGCCGCACAGCGTCGCAAGCGACGAACGACGGGCGGTGTCATCGTAAGCCCGTGTCGCCGAGGGTCAGGGTCGTCGGGCGCCGCGTCGTCTTCGCCGCCGTCGTGGCTTTGCAGCTCGGACTGGTGGTGCGGGGCTACTCGTCCGACCACAAGGAGTTCGCGTTCCAGATGTTTCCCGAGTCGAGCACCTGGCGGGCGGACGTGGTCCGGGTCACCGCCGACGGCCGGCGGATCCCGATCGAGCGCCCATGGTCGGGGTACCGCTGGGACGATCTGGTCGCAGATCGCGGTCTCAGCTACCCGTCGGTCCGCCACCACGCCGACGCGGGGCTCGACAACCAGCTCGCCTTTCTCGACGCCGCCCTCGACTGGGTCGCGGACAACACCCCGCGCGACGGCGACACCAGATATCTCGAAGCGAGGGTCACGTCCTGGCACAACGCCGACCCGCCCGAGGTCGAGGTCCTGCGAAGTCGTGAACGCGAGGGCGCTGGGTGAACGCGCTCGCGAGGTTCGACGACCTGCTCGGCCGCACGGTCAGCATGCGGGCCCTCGCCCTGCTCCGGGCGCTGGCCGGACCCGTGGTGCTCCTCCATCTGCAGCCGTTTCTCTCCGACGCGTGGCGCGGGGAAACGTATCGGGACGCCTTCTACGAGCCCTACGCCGCCTGGTATCCGGAGTTGCCCGAGGCGATCTACGTCGGGCTCCTGTGGCTGGCGGCGGCAGCCGCCGTCGCGATGTCGCTGGGCTTTCTGACCCGCGTCGCGACGGCGACGACGTTCGCGGTCGTCACCTACAACCTCTTCCTCTCGACCACGCACTTCCACAACAACCGGGCCTATCTGGTCGTCGTCCTCGGACTGTTGGCGGTCGCCCCATGCGGACGCGAGCTGTCCTTGGACGCGTGGATCCGCCACCGCCGGGGGCAGCCGGCGCGAGACCCCTTGGCGCCGGCCTGGCCGCTATGGCTGCTGCGGTTTGAGTGTGCGGCGATCTACGGGGCGTCCGGCCTCAGCAAGCTCGTCGACCCCGACTGGTTCGGGGGCACCGTCACCTGGCAGCGCGTGGTCCGCGCCCGGGACGACCTCGAGGCGTGGCCGCTGCCGGACTGGGCGCTCTCGGCCCTGACCGACCGCGGCTTCCACACGGGGGCAGCGAAGCTGATCGTCCTCACCGAGCTGTTCATCGCGCTCGGACTGTGGTGGCCTCGCACTCGCTATGCGGCCGTCTGGGTCGCAGTCGTCTTCCACGTCACGATCGAGACGTCCGCGTCGGTCCAGGTGTTCTCGTTGCTCGGCATCGCGGTGTTGGTGATCTGGGCGGTGCCCTCGACTCGGGATCGGGTGCTGCGGATCGACTCGACATCTGCTCGCCAGGCGCGATTGGGCAGACTCGTCGGTGGGCTCGACTGGCTGGCGCGCTTCCGCGTCGAGCCCGCACCGCCGGGTTCCGCGCTCGCGGTCACCGACCGGGACGGCACCACGCTCCGCGGGGCGCCGGCCGTCGCGTTGACGTTGAGCCGCCTACCGCTAACGGCCTGGTTCGCGCTCCCGGCGCTGCTCTTGCCCGCGGTCCGCCGCGCCCGGCGCGCGGGTGACGAGGGGATCACCGCGTCCGTGGCTTCGCGATGACCGCCACGACGCGCGTCTGGAGGGCCGGCCTCACCCTCGCGCTCGCCATCGCCGTCGCCTTCGCGGTGGTGGCGCCGCCGGAACATTGCCCCTCGGTTACCGCGGCAGAGCTTCGGCAGTCGGCGCAGGCGAGCGTCGACTGGTTCATCCGCAATCAGGAAGCGGACGGCACCTGGGTTTACATCTACGACGCCGACGACGACTCGATCCCGCCCGACTACAACGCCGTTCGTCATGCGGGGGTGACAATGGGCCTCTACCAGGCCGCCGCCGCGCAATTGCCCGGCGCGCTGCAATCCGCCGACCGCGGTCTCGAGTGGGCACTTGACACGCTTTTCGAGCGCGATGGCTGGGCCGCAGTCACCTATCAGGGCGAGGTGTCAACGGGGGCGAGCGCGCTCCTGGTCGCGGGGCTGGTGTATCGGAGGGAGGCCACCGGCGAGACCCGCTACGACCGCGTCCTGCGCCGACTCGGGCGCTTTCTGCTTGCCCAGACCGAGCCCACCGGCGCCGTGCTGGCGTATTACGATGAGGGCGTCCGGGCACCGGTGGCCGGCGAGTATTCGAAGTACTACACCGGGGAGGCCTATTGGGCCCTGGCGCTGCTTCACCGAGCCTTCCCCGGCCAGGGGTGGGGCGACGCCGCCGACCGCATCGGCGCCTACCTGGCGACGTCGCGGGACGAGGTCGAGGACTACTGGCCGCCGATCCCCGATCACTGGGCCGCCTACGGGCAGGCCGAGACCGTCGAGTTCCCGGAGCGTGGCGGCGGGCCGCTCACCGAGCGAGAGGTTGAGTACGCGCGCCGGCAAGCGGAGCTGTTCGGCAGCGCAACCCGCTGGGTCAGCCAACAGTTCGGGCCATGGGGCGAGTTGGTGCGGGGCAGCGACACGCCTCGCGGTGGCGGGTACGGAGTGATCAGCGAGGCACTCACCGGCTGGTGGCTGGTCGCCCAGCAAGAGCCCAGACTGACGGACCTCGAGGGCCCGCTCGCCGAGCGCGCAACCTGCATCGCCGGGCTCGCTGTGAGCGAGCAATCGGATGCCAGGGACGCCGCGGACGCCGCCAGCCCCGAACGGTTGGAGGGTGCGTGGTTCGTCGACGGCGAGACTCGCATGGACGATCAGCAGCACGCGTTGGCGGGGCTGTTGAGGACGATCCCGATCGTCGAGGCGCAGGAAACGTCGGGCTCGAGCGAGTCGTCAGACCCGGGTGATGACCCGCCATCGGGCTGGCTCTGGGCCGTCGCCCTGGTGCTGGCGCTCAACCCGGCCCGGGCGGCGTTCGCAATCCCGCGCGCCGGACGGTCGTCGCAGACCGCGATCGGCCTGGCCGCGGTCGGGGGCGCGATTGGCGGGCTCGCCGTTTGCGTCGTCGCGGCGCTCGCCGATCCGCTCTTGGAAGCCCTAGATGTCAGCGAGCCCTCGTTCCGGGCCGCCGCTGGGATCATCGCCGCGATCGCCGGCGTCGCCGATCTGTTCCGGCGACCGCCCCCAGCCGAGCCGTCCCTCGCCGGCTGGCGCGCCGTGCTGGTCCCGGTGGCGATCCCAGTCGTGGCCCGGCCCGCCCTGGTCGTGCTCGCGCTCGGTGCAGGCGCCGACAGCGATCTTCTCGTGAGCGCCGGCGCAATCGCCGTCGGGGTCGTGACCTTGACGGCGCTGACGGCCACGGGGCCCACCGAGGGCCCATGGGGCCGGGTCCTTCGGTGGGCCGGCCGGCTGCTGGCGACCGGGCTCGTCGCCTGCGGGGTCATTCTCACCGTCGACGGGGTTCTGGATGTCTAGGGATCTCGTCGCGCGCCGCCGGTGAAAGCGCCTCGCCGCGCACGCTCGATCAGTACTCAGCCGGTCGACAGTTGTGCACTGCCGCCCCCTCGGCTCTGGCTCATTCAGGCCGGGCTTGGTGACCTCCGGGTGAGGCTCGCATGGATCGCGTCATCGACTCCCTGATCGACCATGCTCACGAATCCCCTGGCATCCGTTCCAGAGTTATCAAGGCGCACCTTTGGCCGTGTCGTCATTCTCGCTCAGGAGAACCCGGCCTTCCGGTGCCCGTGATGTTGGAGAATCGCCGCGTGAGGGGTCTTCGTGGCAAGAACGCTCTGGTCACCGGCGCCCAGCGCGGCATCGGTGCCGCGATCGCGCGGCGGCTGGGAGAGGAGGGAGCACGGGTGTGGGTTAATGCCGTCGAGGAACTCGACCGGGCGGAGAGGCTGGCCGCCGAGCTTGACGGCGCCGTGGTGGAGGGCGATGTCAGCGACTCCCGACAGGTGGCACGGATCTTGGCGACCACCGGTCGGCTAGACGTTCTCGTCAACAACGCCGCGGATCAGACCTACCAGCCGCTGCTCGACGCCGAGCGCGTTGCCTGGGATAACACCCTCGCCGTAAACGTCACCGGGCCGCTGCTTCTCATCAGGGCCGCCGCTCGAGCCATGGCTTCCGGCGCCGCAATCATCAACATCGCGAGCATTCACGCGCTGCTCGCGCTCCGGGGAGCGGCGGCTTACGCCACGAGCAAGGGGGCGCTCGTCGCCCTGACACGCCAGGCGGCGGAGGAACTCGGCGACCGCGCCATCCGGGTAAACGCGGTAGCCCCGGGGGCGATAGACGTGACGGGCGAGGAGCGCCTGGGGGAGCCCGGCGTCGATCCGCGTTACGGACGCGTTCCGCTGCGCCGGGCCGGCAGACCCGAGGAGGTGGCGGCCGTCGTCGCCTTCCTCGCCTCCGAGGAGGCGTCATACGTCACCGGCGCGGTCTGGACGGTGGACGGTGGAGTTCTGGCCGGTCACCCTTGGTAGCCCCGCGAGCCGACCGCGCGACCGCCCGGACGGCATCGGCGCCGAGCGCCAGGAGGCCGAGGACGAGGAGCTAGCCGAACAGCTCGCCCGGATCCCGGACGTTCGATAACGCGAAAGCCCTCCAGGCAAAGGGCTTCAGCGTGGTAGTGACAGACATAGCGGGGCCCGATTCGTTTCTCGCTACGACGCACGGATCGTCGAGCGAGCACGCCTACCGGCCTGATCTCGGCTACGGCTTTGTCGTCCTAAGCGGGAGCGGGGCAGCGCCGTCTGGACGCCCCGCAGTCGTCCAAGGTGCGATTCCGGGCTACTCCGGAGGCCCAGCGGCCTCAAGGGCTTCGGTGCGGTGCCACGTTGGCCGTCTACAATGCGCGCGACCCGAGTGCAGAGGAGATCATTGTGGGTGTTCGCAGGCAGGTGTCCGGAGCGTTGGCGGCAGTCCTGGTGGCAACGGGGGCGCTCGCGCTGTCGGCCGGTCCGACGGCCGCCCAGAGCGGTCCCGCGGGACCGACGTACACGGCCGGTGCCCCTGGTGCGGGCGACCCCTACTTCCCGTTCGCCGGCAACGGTGGATACGACGTCAAGCACTACGACCTCGACCTCACCTACACGCCGCCGGCGCCCTCCCCGGCGCCGCTCGTCGGCCAGCTGAGCGGTGTGGCGACGATCGACCTGGTGGCCACGCAGGACCTGGACCGATTCAACCTCGATCTGCGCGACCTGGACGTGCAGGCGATCACCGTCAACGGGAAGCCGGCCAGCGAGGTGGCGCCGCCCGCTGGCGGGGCCGAGGTCGAGGGCTCGGCCTACTGGCAGGTGCAGGACGACGCGGCCCGCATCTGGGAGCTCACGATTCAGCCCCGCCCCAAGATCAAGCAGGGGGAAACGGCGCGCGTCGTCGTCACCTACGGCGGTGCGACCACTCGGCCGGAGGACATCGAGGGCGCCCTCTACGGCTGGGTGACCATGCGGGACGGCGCCATGGTGGTGAACGAGCCCGAGGGCTCGATGACCTGGTACCCGGTCAGCGACCACCAGACCGACAAGGCGACCTACGGCTTCGAGATCACCGTGCCCGAGGGCAAGGTCGCGGTCGCCAACGGGCTGCAGGCACGCGACCCCGTCACCGAGGGCGGGCGGACGACCTGGTTCTGGGACGCCCCCGACCCGCAGGCCAGCTATCTCACCACCGCCTCGGTCGGTGACTACGAGCTGAGCTTCTCCGAGACGGCCGGCGGGCTGCCGATCATCGACGCGGTCGACGACAACCTCACGCCCGCCGACGCGGACATCACCGAGGCGAGCCTCGACCTGCAGGCGGAGATGATCGCCTTCCTCGAGGAGACTTTCGTGTCGTACCCGTTCAATTCTGCCGGCGCGATCGTCGATGACGACAGCGTCGGCTACGCGCTCGAGACGCAGACCCGGCCCGTGTACTCGCGGAGGGCACGGGAGGGCACCGTCGCCCACGAGCTCGCGCACCAGTGGTTCGGCAACGCCGTGAGCCCGGAGCGCTGGGCGGACATCTGGCTCAACGAGGGCTGGGCCACCTACGTCGAGTGGTTGTGGAGCGAGGACAGCGGCGGCGACTCCGCCCAGGCGAGCTTCGACGCCGTCATGGCGATCCCCGCTGACGACCCCTTCTGGGACCTGGCCATCGCGGACCCGGGCCCGTTGGGCCTCTTCCACGGCGCGGTCTACGACCGGGGCGCGGCGACGCTGCACGCCCTCCGGGTCGAGGTCGGCGACGAGGCGTTCTTCGAGGCCAGCCGGGAGTGGCTCACGCGCTACGACGACTCGACCGCCACCACCGACGACTTCGAAGCGCTCTTCGAGGAGGTCTCCGGCCAGGACCTGACCGCGTTCTTCGACGTGTGGGTGCGCACTCCGACCAAGCCCACGACCTGGTGACGCCTCGCCGGTCGCCGGGAGGCGCCTGAGCGCACGGGACTTGGTCGTTCCGGGCGCGGTGTTCGGGAGAGCTCGAACGTGCGTCGTAGCGAGATCCGATAGGTGGCCCGATTCGTTTCTCGCTACGACGCACGGATCGTCGAGCGGCGTCGCCTGCCGGCGTGACAAGACGTCCGCTTTCACGCGGAGGGGGAAGCGCGGCGGGGAGCCCACGCCGAACGTGATCGCTCGCAGTACTAACGGCTGCCTTCCAGCCGCGACGCTGGATTGCGCGCGTAGGCGTTTCTCCTCACCGGAGCCGACCAGATTGGTGTTCCTGCTCCAGGTGCCGACCAGAGGCCCCGGCCTAACCGCCGGCCACCCGCAGCCGGAGGTGGGTCGCCGCGTCGGTGCGGATCACCTCGATCGTCTCCATGCCGATCGCGCCGCCGGGGTCGTCGAAGAGGCGCGTGCCCGCGCCGAGGAAGACCGGGACGACGTGGAGGACGACCTCGTCGAGGAGGCCGGCGCGCAAGTATTGCCGGCCGACCCCAGGCCCTCCCATGATCACGAGATTGCCGCCTTCGGCGCGGTCCCTCGCCTCCTTGAGTGCGGCCTCGATCCCGCCGGTCGCGAACGAGTACACAGCGTTCGCCGGGACCTCGGCGGGCTCGGAGTGCGTGATCACGACCAGCGGGATTCGCTTGTTCGCCGAGGGGCCCTCTGCGCCCCATTGCGGGACCGACAGGTCATAGGTGTTGCGGCCGCAGATCATCGCGCCGCCGTCCGGCCACGCCTTGTCGAGCATGGCTCGGTCGGTGTCGTCGCCGCGGAACGCCCACCCGTGGAGCCGCTCGGGCGAGGAGTCGGCCCCCGATATGTAGCCATCGAGCGAGACGCTCAGTTCGAAGATCAGCTTGCTCATCGAGATTCATTCTTGGTGGCTGCTTTCGAGAGTTGAGACCCGGAGCGCATCGCCGACTCATCGGATCGCCGCGCCGTGTGTCCGTCTCGTTCGGGCATCGGCACCCTCCCTTCCATGTGTTGCTAGACCTGCGCGGGCCCACTCGGAGTGTCGCTCAGCGGAGCTCCTCGACCAGCCCGATGATGATGCCGTCGGGGCCGCGGACGTAGCAGTACCGGTAGATGTCCTCGTACTGCGCCACCTCGCCCACGAATTCGG
Source organism: Solirubrobacterales bacterium (assembly GCA_021155855.1). Lineage (GTDB taxonomy): Bacteria > Actinomycetota > Thermoleophilia > Solirubrobacterales > 70-9 > WHSW01. The sequence goes on along the minus strand of JAJNAZ010000013.1, from coordinate 295 downwards.
CGCCGTGGGGGCGAAGGCGGTCGAGGACGTCGTCGACGGCGTCGACGACGAACGTGAGGCGAGGGATGCCCGGGGTGTTCACGGGCGCCCGCGGTGCAGCGCTGGTGGCCGCCGGCGTGTGGAACGTCGACAGCTCGACCCGGCCGTTGCCCTCCGGGGTCCGCAGGAAGGCGATGTCCGCTCGGACGCCCTCCAGTCCGATCAGCTGGTCCACCCATTCACCCTCGACCGTTGCCTCGCCCTCCAGCTCCAGGCCCAGTTCGACGAAGAACGCGATCGCGGCCGCGAGATCCTC
>JAJNAZ010000012.1 GCA_021155855.1 Solirubrobacterales bacterium | reverse complement strand
GATCGACCTGAAGGTCAACTGGCTCGGCCGCGCCGGCGTCTGGCCGATCATGAGCGCGCTGTTCTTCGCGATGTGCGGCGTCGAGTGGCTCGCCCACGCCTGCTTGTACCTCGGGCTCGCCCTCGTGCTGGCCAGCGCGGCGCAGTATGTTCGGGATGGGATCCGCCAGGTCCGACAAGCCTCGACGTCTACTTGAGGATCGCTATGCTTGCGACGCACCAACCCCAGGAGAGGACCGCCACTTCATGATGGACACCTTCCCCGATCTCGGCTCGCTGTCCGATCAGGAGCTCAAGGACCTGATCCAGCAGCTCACGGACGAAGAGCAGGAGGTGTCCTATCGGCGCCGGATCCTCCACGGCAAGATCGACATCCTCCGCGCCGAGCTGGTCAACCGCCTGCGCAAGAAGCACGAGGGCGGCGAGGACGTGATCTCGGGCGCCGACGTCCAGCGCCTCACCGACATCCTCGCCGGCCGGGCGTCGGGCGGCGACGAGTCGTAGCGGGCGCCGTGGCGCGCCACTGCCCCGAATGCGGGTTCGTCGTCGGCGAGGGCGCGAACTACTGCCCCAAGTGCGGCGCCTATCAGGGCGCCGCCGAGGAGCGGACCGATGACGCCACGACGGCGACCTACGTCATCGACGAGACGACCGGCGAGCTCCGGCCCGTCGACGTCGGCGACGTCGCCGCCATCGCGGGCGCGCTGGTCATCCGCTCCGGCGGCAACCGGACCGGCCAGTCGTTCCCGCTGCAGGGGGAGCGGATGGTGATCGGCCGCTCGCCGGAGGCCGAGGTGTTCCTCGACGACGTGACCGTCTCGCGCGACCACGCCGTCCTGGTGCGGCGGTCCGGCGCCTGGTTCCTCGACGACTCCGGATCGCTCAACGGCACGTACGTGAACCGCCGCCGGGTCGATTCGCACCGGCTCGAGGACGGCGACGAGCTGCAGATCGGCAAGTACAAGCTGACGTACCTGGCGCGGTGAGCGGAGCCGTGGCCGAGCACGACCCAGAGCAGCTCGACGGCGCCGTTCCGCCGCCCACGCCCGATCCGCCGACGGAGCCCGCCGCGCCCCAGGGCAGCGGCAAGTCGCTGACGATCGGCGCCGTCTGCAAGGCGCTCTCGCAGGAGTTCGACGACATCTCGATCTCCAAGATCCGCTACCTCGAGGACCAGAAGCTGCTGGCGCCACGCCGCACCGCCGGCGGCTACCGCCTCTACAGCCAGGCCGACGTCGAGCGCCTGCGCGCGATCCTGCGCATGCAGCGCGACGAGTTCCTGCCCCTGCGCGTGATCCGCCAGGAGCTGGCAACGGGTGACTTCACCGGCCGCCGCCCGAGCGGCGAGAGCCAGAAGCGGCGCGCCGCCTCGGTCGGCGAGCCGGTGACCACGTTCACCCAGGCGGAGTTGCTGGAGCAGGCCGGGGTTCGCGAATCGTTTCTGCGCGAGCTGCAGGAGTTCGGCATCGTCACGCCCGCTCGCCACGATGGGCGCCCCGCGTACGACGAGACCGACCTCGAGATCGTCCGCGCGGCCGCCGAGCTGTCGAAGTTCGGTGTCGCCGGTCGCAACCTGCGCGTCTTCCGCACCTCGGCGGACCGCGAGGCGGCGCTGCTCGAGCAGCTGCTGAGCGCCCAGCTTCGCTCCCGCAGCCAGGCCCGCCGCAAGGAGGCGGTCGAGAATCTCGAGAGCCTCGCCGCGGTCTGCGGGCACCTCAAGCACCTGCTGCTGGTCAGGGATCTGCGCCGCCTCAAGTCCACCGCCGAGTGAGCACACGACCGCCGAGATGCTCCGCTCAGCGTGCGCTCTCGGCGGGTCGCGCCCCGTTCAGAGAGGGCAGCTCGTGGGCGGGTAGGTCGCGACTTCGTCGCTAGCCTCGGGGATGCCGCGTGTCTCGCGAAGCCGGACGATCGCCGCCGAGTCCGGCCGGGTATGGGATTTGGTGTCCGATCCGCACAGCCTGCCCCGGTGGTGGCCACGAACCCAGCGGGTCGAGGACATACGCGATCCGGGCGGCCGGCGAGCCCATTGGACCACCGTGCTCGGGACCGAGCGCGGGACGGGCGTGCGGGCCGACTTCCGCTGCATCGGCTCGACCCACGGGCACCGCTACGCCTGGGAGCAGGAGATCGAGGGAACGCCGTTCGAGCGCATCCTCAAGGCATCGAAGCTCGAGATCGGCCTCGATCGCGACGGCGATGAGACCCGGGTGACGTTGACCAGCGACGAGACCCTGCGGGGCCTCGCCCGCCTGGGCTCCGCGATGATGAGGGGCGCCAGCCGGAGACGCCTGGACGAGGCGCTGGAGGGAATCGAGCGCGCCTTGGTCGGTGAGCCGGATGGCTGAGTCTCGACACCCGGCGACCCGAGCGCCGAAGTGGTGGGGTTGGGGGGACGACGATAAGCGCACCCGGCTGTCGGCAGGGGGGCTGGCGATGCTGCGTTCCGAGCTCGGCGAGGCCGAGCCCGTGCGCCGGGTCGAGCTCGACCAGGTGGCGATACCCGCTCCGCGGCCGCTGCCCGACGCGATCGTCGAGGCGGTCAACGCGGCGAGCGTGCTCGTCGCGCCCGAGCAACGGGTGCGGCGAGCGGCAGGCCGCAGCTATCCCGATCTGATCCGCCTGCGCAGTGGACGCGTCGGCGGCGTGCCCGACGCCGTCGTCATGCCGGGCACCCCGGAGCAGGTCTCGGCCCTGCTCGAGATCTGCTCACGGGAGAAAATCGCGGTGGTGCCGTTCGGCGGCGGCACCAGCGTGGTCGGCGGAGTGGACCCGGTCGCCGGCCCGCACGAGCGGGTGATCGCGCTCGACCTGCGCCGGATGCGCACGGTCGAGATCGACCGGATCTCGCTCACGGCGACGCTCGGACCCGGCCTGCGCGGCCCCGAGGCCGAGGGGGCGGTGCGCGCGCAGGGGCTGACGATCGGCCACTACCCGCAGTCGTTCGAGTACGCGACGATCGGCGGCTTCGCCGCGACCCGGTCGGCCGGCCAGGCTTCGAGCGGGTACGGGCGCTTCGATGAGATCGTCACCTCGCTGGCGATGGTCACCCCGGCCGGCGAGCTGCGCACCCGGGCGACGCCACACACCGCGGCAGGTCCGTCCCTGCGCGAGCTGGCGCTGGGCTCCGAGGGTGTGCTGGGCGCGATCACCGAGGTCACCGTCCGCGTCCGCCCGGCGCCGGAGGCGCGGCGCTACGAGGCCTGGATGGCGCCCGACTTCGCCTCTGGACGTGAGCTGATCCGCTCGCTCGCCCAAGCCGACGCCCTACCCGACGTGACCCGGCTATCCGACGAGGCCGAGACCAGGGTCTCGCTCGGCCTCGCGGGCACGAGCGGGTTCAAGCGCGCCCTGCTCGGCGCTTATCTCGGCCTGCGCCGCCGGCGCGGAGGCTGCCTGGTGATCTGCGGCTGGGAGGGCGAGCGCGAGTCGGTGGATCGCCGGCGAGCGCTCTCTGCGCGGCTCCTGCGACGAGGAGGCGGCGCAGCGCTCGGCGAGGCGCCCGGCCGCGCGTGGGAGCGGAGCCGGTTCGAGGGGCCGTATCTGCGCGACGAGCTGATGGACCTCGGCTACTTGGTCGAGACGCTCGAGACCGCGCACACCTGGTCGCGGCTCGAGCGTCTGTACCGGGCGGTCGGCGAGGCGCTCGAATCGGCGCTGCGAGCCCAGGGTACGCCCGGGATCGTGATCTGCCACCTCTCGCACGCCTACCGCGACGGCGCCTCGTTGTACTTCACCTTGATCGCCCGCAGCCGTCGTGGCGAGGAGCTCGCGCAGTGGCGGGCGGTGAAGGCCGCGGCCTGCGAGGCGATCGTCGCCGCCCGCGGCACGATCACCCACCACCACGCGATCGGCCGCGACCACGCCCCCTACATGCCCGCTGAGGTGGGGGAGACGGGGCTCGAGGCCCTGCGGGCGATCAAGCGGCGCCTCGACCCGGCCGGGATCATGAACCCGGGCAAGCTGCTGCCGGAATGAACAACTCCGACGAGATCCGCCCAAGTAAACCTCGCCGCTATGGTCCGCCGGCGGGCGGGATCTCGCCTCGAAGGACTGAGCGGCCCGGCCGGTCGACCACGAGGCTGGTCTCCTCGAGCGCCCGCTCGACGACTCGGCGGATCTCCTTCGCCGGCGCAATCGCCACCTCGACGAAGCGCACCCGGGCGACTACCGGAAGCACCGCAGAGGGGATCGGGAAGCGGTTCGAGAATGAGCCTTGTTGGCTGGCCGCAATCGGCGACAGGGGATAGCCCTGCCGCTGCGTCAGCATCAGCCAGACGACGTACTGCTGGCCCCCCGGCGCCGGGTCGAGGCCGTCGATCGAGAGCTCGACGAACGGCTGGTCGCCCGAGGCTAGGCCGAAGAGCGCCTCACCGCGGGCGTCACCGCCCTCGGTCGGGCGCAGCGCCACCCGCTCGATCTCTTCATCGTCCGCCGAGGCGGTGGTAGTCGGCTCGCCGCTGGCGGCCGAGGAGTCGTCGTCGCCGCCACCGTTGAAGGCGCCTGTGAGCGCCAGCACCACCGCGATCAGCAGCAGGGCAGCGCTGCCGAGGACGACGAGCAGCCGCGTCTGTGAGGACGAGAGGCCGGACCCGCGGCCCCCCCGGCTTGGCGCCGCCGGCCCCGGTGCGACATCGCGCGCCGCAGGCGCGCGCCGCAGGCGGCGCCCCCGGCGCGGCTCGCCCGGGAGCCGGGGAAGCTCGGCGCCCGGGAACAGCTCCCGCAGGCGCTCGCCGAGGGTCGTCGCAAGCGCGTGGTCTGCGGCGTGCTCGCGCAGATGCCGCGAGGCGTCGGCGCGGCCGATCGGATCGGCCTGGCCGAGCAGGTAGTCGGTGAGGCCGACGTGGCGGTCGGGGTCGATGCCGCCGAGCTCGGTCAGCGCGGCCCGGGCCCGGGCGCGGATCGCGGACTCGTCGACGGCGAGCAGCTTCGCCAGGTCCGCGTAGCTCTGGCCACGCACGAGTAGGAGCTGAAGGGTGGCCTGCTGGTCGGGAGTGATCGCCATCTGAACGCGCAAGCCTACGCGGTGCTTCTAAACGAACAAGCAGGTTGCCGTTGGCCCAAGGGGCGTCGTCAATTCGGGTGGATAGGCTCTGCGGATGAGTGATCGAGGCAGCCGTGGAGACGGCCTCAGCGGGCTGATCGGCGTCGAATACCTCGAACTCGGGACCGAGACCGCCCGGGGCCGAGTCGAGGTAACCGACGATCTGCGCCAGCCGCAGGGGGTCGTGCACGGCGGCGTCTTCGCGACGCTCGCCGAGTCGCTCTGCTCACGAGCCACCTGGGAGGCGGTCCGCGACGACGGCATGGTGGCCCTGGGACAGGCGAATCAGGCGACCTTCATCCGCCCGATCGCGGACGGGCACGTCAACGCCAAAGCCACCGCCCGCCACCGGGGCCGCACGACCTGGATCTGGGACTGCGAGCTCAGCGACGACCAGGACCGCCTCTGCGCCCTCGTCCGGATGACGATCGCCGTCCGATCTAACCCTGGAAGCGGTTAGTGATCGGGAGCCGGCGGTCGCGGCCGAATGCCTTCGAGGTGATCCGGATCCCGGGCGGCGCCTGGCGGCGCTTGTACTCGGCTCGGTCGACGAGCGCGATCACGTAGTCGACGACCTCGCCCGGCAAGCCCTCGTCGACCAGCTGCTCGCGGGAGAGATCGCGCTCGACATATCCCTCGAGCACCCGGTCGAGGACTTCGTAGGCCGGCAGCGAGTCCTCGTCGAGCTGGTCGGCGCGCAGCTCGGCCGAGGGCGGCCGCTCGATCACCGAGCCCGGGACCAGCTCCCGCCCGGCGCGGGCGTTCTTGTGGCCGACGAGCTCGTAAACAAGCTGCTTGGGGACGTCCTTGAGCACCGCGAGGCCACCGGCCATGTCGCCGTAGAGGGTCGCGTAGCCGACCGACATCTCGCTCTTGTTGCCGGTCGTCAGCACCAGCCCACCGCGGTCGTTGGAGAGCGCCATCAGCAAGTTGCCCCGGATCCGTGCCTGCACGTTCTCGAGCGCCAGCCCCTTGCCGGTCCACTGGTTCCCCAGCGTCTCGCCGTATGCGTCCATCGCCGGCCCGATCGGCAGTTCGATCAACTCCGCACCGAGGTTCTCGGCGATCGCGCGCGCGTCGCTCTGGGTCGCCTCGCTGGAGTGGGGGGAGGGCATGACGACGCAGGTGAGCCGATCGGCGCCGACCGCGTCGGCGGCGATCATCGCCACCAGCGCCGAGTCGATCCCGCCCGAGAGCCCGACCAGCACCCGCTCGAAGCCGTTCTTGCGGGTGTAGTCGCGGACCCCGAGGGTCAGCGCGGCGTAGACCTCGTCGCGGTCGGCGAGCGGCTCCTCGACGCGGGCCCGGCGGTCGCCCAGCTCCCACACCAGCAAGTCCTGCTCGAACTGCCGCGTCCGCGCGACCACCTCGCCCGCGGCGTCGACGACAAAGCTGTGACCGTCGAACACGAGCTCGTCCTGGCCGCCGACCAGGTTGCAGAACGCGATCGGGACCCCGTAGGCGCGGGCGCGCTCGGCGAACATCTGCTCGCGGTCGGTCCCCTTGCCGCGCAGATACGGCGAGCCGGAGGAGTTGACGATCAGCCGCGCGCCGGCCCCGGCCTCCAGCGCCGCCGGCGGCCCCTCCTCCCAGAGGTCCTCGCAGATCGTCAAACCGACCGTAACGCCGGCGATCTCCCGCACGAGCGGCTCACCGCCGGGCTCGAAGTAGCGGACCTCGTCGAAGACGCCGTAGTTGGGCAGCCGGTTCTTCCGATACACGGACGCGACCTCGCCATCGGCGAGCAGCGCGACGGAGTTGTGCACCGGTCGTGGAGCGGGCCCGTCTCGGCGGCGCTCCGCCGGAGCTGCCGCGGGCTCGGCGAAACCGACCAGGGCCGCGATCCCCGACGTCCGCCTGGCAAGCGCGGCGAGCGCGATCACGTTGGCGCGGGCGAAGTGAGGCTTCAAGTAGAGATCCTCGGCCGGATACCCGGGCAGGCAGAGCTCACCGAAGACGACGAGGTCGGCACCCGCGTCGCGGGCGCGGTCGGTGAACTGGGCGATCAACTCCGCGTTGCCCTCGAGGTCGCCGACGGTCGGGTTGATCTGCGCGAGCGCAACGCGCAGCCCCTGGGGGGGTTCATTCATGGCTGCAAGTATGCTCACGAAGGGATCCCAACCTTGTCGCCGAGTCCGATCGGGCAGGGGCTGACGTCGGCGGCCGCCGCGGTGGTCGCGAGTCTGCTCATCGCCGCACCAGCGTTCGCGCAGCAGCCGCCGGGCCCCCCCGGCGGCGAGGCGGCGAGCGAGGCGCTGGCAACCGCAGCGGCAACGCTCACGCCGCAGGGAGGGCCGGTGCAGGTGCCCGACGCAACGCTGGCGATGAACGCGCTCGCCGCCGCGATGCCCGGGCTCGAGGCCGGCGAGCGAAAGCGCGCCCGCAGCCTGCTCGCCCGGCCGACCGACGGCGCCGCGGATCCGTTCGGCCACGGGTATCCATCGGGCGCCCCCGTCGCCTACGCGGAGAGCCCGCATTTCTGCGTCTTTTGGGTCGACGAGCCTCAGAACAAGGATGCCCCCAACCTCGCTGACGCCGACGCGGATGGTGTCCCGGACTACGCCGACGCGATCCTCGAGATCGCCGAGTTCAGCTACTCGGTCGAGGTCGCGCCGGGCGCGCTCGGCTGGCGGGCGCCGAAGCCCGACACGAAGGGCTGCGGCGCGGATCCCTCGGCGCGCGCGGATATCTATCTGAAGCAGCTCGGCGATCTGGGGCTGTTCGGCTACGAGTCGGTGGATCCGGGGCAGGGCCTGGAGCGCAGGAAGTACGGCTACATGGTGATCGACAACGACTACGCCCGCTCCGAATATGGCTACCCGGACCCGCTGGAGCCGGCGAGGGTCACGTTCGCCCATGAGTTCAACCACCTGCTGCAGCAGAACTACGACAGCTACCAGGACCTGTGGATGTTCGAGGCGACCGCGACCTGGTCGGAGGAGTTCGTCTACCCGGCGATCAACGACTACGTCCGCTACATCCGGGCATTCGCGTCGAGCCCCGGGGCCCCGATCACCGACCGCGAGGCCGCCGGCGGCCTGAAGATCTACGGGGCCAACGTCTGGAACCACTGGCTCAGCGGCTCGGGTGGCGGCTACGGGGTCGAGGCGGTGCGCCGGGCCTGGGAGGTCTCGCCGACGGTCGAACCGCCCGACTTCGCGATCTCCGCCTATGAACGGGCGATCCGGAACCGGGGTGGCAAGGGCTTCGGCCGCGAGTTCGTCGACTTCGCCGCCGCCACGGCCGAATGGCGGACCGGCTTCGGCGGCTTCCCGGACGCGAGCCTGTACCCGGACATGAAGCGCAAGGGCGCCCTCCGCGAGGCAAGGACGAAGCGTTTCCGGCTCGATCACACGGCAATGCGTCTGCTCGACGTTCGCGCCCGCGGCAAGAGGCCGATCAAGCTGACCGTGCGAGCGCCGGACGGCACCCGAGCCGGGCTCGCCCTCGTCGGCCGTCGCCGCGACCGGGCCGGCGGCCGGGTGACCGGCAAGCGCGAGTATCTCGGCAGGGGTGGCAAGGGCTCGGTGAGCCTCGACTCGCCCGGCAGGTTCAAGCGGATCACCGCCGTGATCGCCAACGCCGACGGCCGCGTCAAGGGGTTCGCCGGCACCGATTGGATCTACCGCAAGGACGGCCAGAAGTTCAGCGCTCGTCTCAGGCGTCGCTGAGTCGCTCGCGCAAGGAGGTCGACCGTGCGCACGAGCGGATCAGCGCCTCGCGCTCGAGCCCGCCGCGGCGCAGGGCGCTGACGAGCGCCTCGCGGGCCGCATCCCCGTCGGAAAGCGCGAACAGCAACAGGTCGGCGCCGGCGCCCGCGGCCGCGACCGCGGCCTCGCCCTCCGCGATCCCGGCCTGCGCCAGCGCCTGAGCGCCGAGATCGTCGGTGACCACCGCGCCGCCATAACCCAGCCGCCGTCGCAGCAGGCCCTCGATTACGCGCGGCGACTGCGACGCCGGTCGGTCGGGATCGTAGGCCTCATAGATCGCGTTGGCGATCATGACCAGATCGACGCCGCTCGCGATCGCCGCCTCGAACGGTTCGAGCCCCGGCGCGAGCTCGGCCCGCGTGGCCCCGACCGAGCTCGGGGCGAGGTCGGTGTTGGCCGGCGCCAGGCCGAGCCCGGGGAAGTGCTTCGCGGTCGCCGCCACCCGCTCGGCCTCCAGACCCTCGGCGAAGGCCGCCCCGATCCGCGCCACCGCGGCCGGATCGGAGCCGAGCGCGCGCGAGGCGATGAACGAATCGGGCGTCGCCGGTACGTCGAGCACCGGTGCCAGGTCGACGTCGATCCCGAGCCCGGCCAGCGCGGCGGCCGTCTTGCGCCCCTGCTCGACGGCGGCCCGCTTGCCGTCGGCGCCGAGCCGGTCGGGCGGGCGATCCGGGGGCAGGGTGGGCAGGCGCTTCACCTCGCCGCCCTCCTGATCGATCATCACCAGCGGCGGCACGGCGCCGCCCGCCGCGGCCGCGGCCCGCAGCGAGGCGATCTCGCGCGCCAGGTCGCGGGGTCGCGTGGCGGCCGGCGGAAAGAGGACCACGCCTCCGATCTCTCCCCGGCGCAGCGCGTGACGCAGGCCGTCGGTGGCGGTGGCCTCCATGCGCACGATCAGCATCTGGCCGACCAGCCGCCGCGGTTCGGCTGCGACCCGCGCCGGGCAGGCCGGCTGCGGGGCGGCGATCGGCTGCGGATCATCGCCGCCGCCACGGGCGCCGACGATCGCGCCGCCGACGGCCGCCGCGACCGCCACCACGGCGAGCGCTATCAGGCGGCGCCGCGCCGCCTCTCGATGCCGGCGTCGTGCGCGGCGCCCGCGCGCCGGATCGAGGGCGCGCTCACCGGGCTGCGCGGGGGCGCGCACGACCTAGGTTGGCGACGATCAAGGCGACCACCGTGACCAGGTAGATCTGCCCGATCAGCGCCTCGGTTACACATAGCGACCGCCCCAGGTCGTCGACCGCGGTCAGATCGCCGAAGCCGGTGGTGGTCAGGGTGACGAAGCTGAAGTAGAGGAAGTCGGCCTGTGTGCCGTCCTCGACCTGGGCGAAGAAGGCGCCGTCATCGGCGGCCGAGATCAGCCCGTACGCGAACGCGAACGCCATCCCGAGCATCAGATACACGCAGAGGACGCCGAACATCGTCCGCACGGTGATCGCGCCGGCCGCGCGCGCCTGGCGGACGATGCCGAGCGCGATCGCCGTCGGGGCGAGCAACACCAGCATCAAGCCGACCGTGCGGGCGGCAACCAACCCGACCTCGCCGCGGAAAATCGCGAGCCCGGCCGTGCCCGCGATGGCGACCACGATCGCGATCGCTGCGAGGCGGATCAGCCACCGGTGGGCGCGCGAGACGTACAGCGCGGCGAGCAGGGCGGCGCTTTGCATGACGATGGTCGCCACCCGCGCCCACTCCTCCTCGGGAGCGCCGAGCTGAAAGGCGAGCGAGGTGAGGATCAGGACCAGCAGCCAGCCGTAGCCCCAGCCGTCCGGATCAAGGTGGCGACGCCATAGGGCGGCATCGGCGGGCAGCGCGGAACCCTCCATACGCCCTCTATACGGGCCGGGCCGGACGAGATCGCGCCGCGATTTCGTCACCGATGGGCGCCGGCCACCGGCAACCCGCGGGCCAGCCGCACCAGGCTCCACAGCGAGACCGCCGCCCAGACCGCCTCGAGGAGCAAGAAGCCCCATTGCTCCTCGTGCCAGGCGAGGTAGCTGAGGACCGCCGAGCCGAGCAGGTTGAGGAGCAGGTAGGTGCGAGAGTCGACTCGCAGCCAGCCGAACTGCGCCGCGGCAAAGCCGGCGAGGACGAGCAGCGCTCCGACGACCTGAATCGCTTGGTCCATGCCGCCGACCAGGGTAGTGACGGCGGCTGGTAGCGTCCCGGCGCGATGGCCAGCGACGAGTTCCGACTCGAGATCGACCTCCACGAAGCCCTGCACGGACTCGGCGACCGGCTGCGCTCACTCGACCTCGACGACGACGTCCAGGAGCGGCTCGGCGACCGCGTGATCGTGACCAGGGACGGGGAGCGGATGTACGTCTACACGCAGACCGCCGAGGCGCTGCGCGAGGCCGCGCGCGTGGTCAGCGAAGTCCTCGCCGAGGACGGGCTCGAGGCCAAGACGCGCCGACGCCGCTGGAACCCGTCGGCTCGCTTCTGGCAGGACGCCGACGAGCCGCTCGCCGACGACGACGAGGCGCCGCCCGATTACGCGCGCAAGGCTTCCGAGGAGGGGGTACCGAACCCGCTATTCGTCTTCATCGAGGGCCACGAGCCCGAGTTCATGCGCGACCTCGGCGCCTGAGCCGGCCCCTGCGCGCGCCACTACCTGGCGTCGGCGACAGGCACCTCGGCCTCGATCCCGGCCTCGGGCGTGACCAGGATCGCGCCCTGGCCGGTCACGTAGGCCTCCTCACCGTGCTGGACGATGTCCATCCCGATCGCCTCCTCATGGTCGCTCGCCCGCAGCGGCATCACGCTGCCGAGAACCCGCAACAGCACGTAGGTGGCGCCGAAGGCGTAGATCGGAGCCACGAGCGCGGCCAGCGCCTGGTCGCCGAGCAAGCCGGCGCCGCCGTAGAAGAGGCCGTCGGAGACGCCGTTCCAGGCGAGCTGCGCGAAGAGGCCGATGAACAGGATCCCGGTCATCCCGGCGATCCCGTGAGCGGCGAGCACGTCGAGCGTCTCGTCGACCCGGGTGCGCGGCCTCCAGACGATCACCGCATAGCTGGGCAGTGCCACGACCACACCCAGCACCATCGCCCACCCGGGGCTGATGAAGCCGCCCGCGGGGGTGATCCCCACGCAGCCGACGATGATCGCCGTCCCCGCTCCGACCGCGGTCACGTGCCGGCCGCGGATCAGGTCGAGCACGAACCAGGTCACCAGGCAGACGGCGGGCGTCAGCAGGGTGTTTACGAACGCGAGCACGCTGGAGTTCCCGGTCGAGACGCCGCTGCCGCCGTTGAAGCCGAACCAGCCGAACCAGAGCAGGCCGGCGCCCAGGAGCACATAGATCGTGTTGTGCGGCAGCAATGCCTGCCGCCCGTAGTCCTTGCGGGCCCCGACCACCAGCGCGGCCGCCAGCGCCGTGAACCCGGACCCCATCTCGACCGGCACCCCGCCGGCGAAGTCGAGCGTGCCGCCCTCCTGCAAGAAACCGCCGCCGAAGACCCAGTGGGCCATCACCGGGTAGACGAGCACCGACCACAGCGCGGCGAAGATCAGGAAGGTCCCGAACCGCATCCGCTCGACAACGGCGCCTGAGACGAGGGCCAGGGTGATGATGCAGAAGCTCCCCTGGAAGGCGAAGAAGACCAAGTGCGGAATCGTCTGGCCCTCGAGCGGCTCGAAGGCGACCCCGTTCAGGAACGCGTAATCGAAGTCCCCGATGAAGCCGTTGCCCTCGCCGAAGGCGAGCGAGTAGCCGATCACGGCCCACGAGATCCCCGCGACGCCGAGAGCTGCGACGCACATCATGAACGTGTTCAAAGTGTTCTTCGAGCGCACCAGACCGGCGTAGAAGACCCCGAGCCCGATCGTCATCAGGATCACGAGCGCGGTCGCCATCAGCATCCATGCGGTATCTCCGGTGTTCACCTGGGCGATCACCCCCAGGCCCGCGGCTCGCTCACTTGCCCACCGGGGTCACGGCGCCATGGTCCGTTTCGCCGGTGCGGATGCGAACCGCCCGCTCGAGTGGCACGACGAAGATCTTGCCGTCGCCGACCTCACCGGTGCGGGCGCCTCCGCAGAGGGCCTCGATCGTCGGTTCGACGAACGGGTCGGAGACCGCGATCTCGAAGCGCACCTTGTCGGCGAGCCCCATCTTCACGGTCGTGCCGCGATAGGTCTCGACCCGGTCGAGCTCGCCGCCGTGCCCCTGCACCCGGCTGATCGAGAGCCCGCGCACCTCGGCGCGGTAGAGCGCCTCGAGCACGTCGTTCGCCTTCTCCGGACGGACGATGCCGATCACGAGCTTCACGGTTTCCCTCTCCCACGCGTCTGGAGCAGCTGCGGCGCGGCTGACCCCGGCGCGCCGAGGCGATTCTCCGAGCGCTCGCAGCGCCGGGCACTATCCCCGCGTACAGGATTCGTTCGCGAGAGTTTGTACGCCTGGAGAAGCCTCGCTCAGGCGTTCGTCGCCTGCCTGCCGGCGGCCGGCTCTGGCCGCCGCGACGGCGGCTTCGCCGGTGCCGCCTCGGCGAGCTCGCCGAGGGAGGACTCGAGGTCGCGGGCGAGGGCGTCGAGGTCCGACATCGCGTCGTAGTCGCCGATCAGGCCGAAGTTGACCGTTCCGTTGTAGCTCATGATCCCGAAGCAGACCGCCTGTCGCTTCGCCAGCGGCACCATCGGAAACACCGCCTCGAGCTCCCGACCCATCAGATAGAGCGGGAACTGGGGGCCGGGAACGTTGGTGACCACGAGGTTGAAGAAGCGCTGGCGCGACTGCAGGCGAGCCGCCTGGCCGGCGATCGTCGGCGGGGCGAAGTCGGCGAGCTCGGTCATCAGGGTCGCGCCGACCGCCTGCTTGGACTGCTTCAGGTCGCCCATCGTCGCGCTCACGGCGCCCAGGCAGCCGAGCGGGTCGTCGATCCCGATCGGCAGCGGGGCCATAAAGGAGGAGACGCGGTTGCCGAGCGCGCCGTACTGGTCGGCGGTGCGAACGCTGATCGGCACCATCGCCCGCAGCTGGAGATCATGGGTCGCGTATCCATGGCCGCGCAGGTAGCGCCCGAGGGCTCCCGCCACCGCGGCGAGCACGACGTCGTTGACCGTGCCGCCGGTGGCGTTCTTGATCCGCTTCAGCTCCGCCAGCTCGGCGCGGACCATCTCAAAGCGCCGGTAGGGCCCGATTTCGACATTGAACGGTGACGGCGGGGCCCCGAACCCGGTGCGAGCGAAGGTGCCGGCCGCCTCGAGCGCATCGACCGCGGCCCGGGCGGCGCGGCGCGGCGCGCGGAATACCGCCCGCGCCCCGCGAACGATCTCAGCCGGGCTGGTGGCGCGCTCGAGCAGGGCCTCGCCGAGGACCTCGGCCTCGCTCGGCTCGGGGCGTGGGGTCCAGGGCTCGGGGGTGGGCAGCGGCTCGGGATCGGGGGCGGCGTCGAAGAGGACCGTGGTTATGTCCATCCCGGCGACGCCGTCGACAAGCGCGTGGTGCGCCTTGGTGACGATCGCAAACCGGTCTCGCTCGAGGCCATCGACCAGCCACATCTCCCAGAGCGGCTTCGAGCGATCCAACCGCTGGGAGAAGATCCTGGCGGCGAGCGTGCGCAGCTGCTCCTCGGAGCCGGGCGCCGGAAGCGCGGTGTGGCGGATGTGGTAGGCCAGGTTGAGGTGCGGGTCGTCGACCCATCGCGGGCGACCCTGCCCAAGGGGGACGAAGCGCAGCTTCTGGCGAAAGCGCGGCACGAGGTGGAGGCGCGAGTCGATGTGCTCGCGGAGTTCGTCGTAGTCGGGTGTCGGGCCCTCGAATAGAGCAGTGGAGGCGACGTGCATGTGCGCGGGGCCGCTCTCCAAGTGCAGGAACGAGGAATCGAGGCCGGTGAGCCGGTCCGGGTTCACGCACGAATCTTCGCAGACGAGCCGGGACCCGACGCGAGGGCAACTTGCCCAGTCGCCCCTGACGAACAGGCGGGTAAGGTGACCGGCATGAACGAGCACGACAGACATGAGCAGGAGCAGCGACCGCTTCGCGAGGCCGGAGGCGGCGAGGCCGAGGGCTTCGAGGACGCCGAGGAGGAGTTGATCGAGCACGCCTCACACGGCGACCCGGCGCCCGACCCGAGCGAGCTGGCCGGCGACCCCGAGGACCCCGAGAGCGCTGAGTCGGTCTACGGCGAGGCCGATCACGAACGGTCGAGCGAAACGCCGGAGGCAGACGAGTAGCATCGCCCTCGTGGGCGCGGCGGCGAAGAACCTCGAGGCGATCTCGCAGGCGATCGACGAGCACAACTCGGGCTGCCCGTGGCCGGCCTCCGAGGTGCGGATGAACCCGTTCGAGGTCGAGCGCCTGGGCTGGGAGGAGATCCGCGGACTGCCGATCGTCGCCGACCCGGCGCTCGGCACCGGGCGCTTCCGGATCGTCTGCTCCCGCGAGGGCGACGGTGAGCGGCTCGAGGAGACCGAGGCGATCGGCGAGCCGGTCGAGGTCGGCGCCCCCGCCGAGCCACGGCCGCAGCCGCCCACTTAGCCGATCCAACTCGCCGGACGGCCCGCAGTCGCTGCCGCGTCAGAGGTTGAGGCCGAGGTCGCGGGTGATGCCGTCGGCCCAGCGGTTGAGCTCGGTGAAGGTGCCGGTGAGGATCAGGACCCCCATCGCGATCAGGATCCCGCCGCCGACGCCGACGATCACGCGGTAGTGGCGCTTGACCGCCGCGAAGGCGGTGGTCGCGCGCGAGAAGGCGAACGCCGTGACCAGGAAAGGGATCGCGAGCCCGAGCGAGTAGACCGCGAGCAGGAAGGCCCCGTGGGCGAGCTCGCCGTCGATCCCAGCGAGCGTCAGGATGCCTCCGAGCGCCGGGCCCGTGCACGGCGTCCAGGCGATCGAGAAGGCCGCGCCGGCGACCACCGGGCCGCCCTTGCCCGCTCGCTCGAGCAGCGCGTCGATGTGCCATTCGCGGTTCAGGCGATCGACGAAGGGAGCGGTGATGAACAGCGCACCCATGACGATCAGCATCACGGCGCCGATGTCGCTGAGCAGGGCCTGGTTGTCGCGTAGCGTCTGCCCGAGCGCGGTGGCGGCGAGGCCGAGCAGGATGAAGACGGTCGAGAACGAGGCGATGAACAGCAGGCTCGGGGCCAGCACCCGGCGCCAGTCGGCGGTTTCGATCTCGGTCACGCTGACGCCGGTGACCGCGGCCAGGTAGCCCGGCACCAGCGGCAGGACGCAGGGAGAGAGGAAGGAGACCAGCCCGGCCGCGAAAGCCACCGGGACGTCGGCGCCTGAGATCGGGTCCATCGTCCGGGCGCTCTAGTGAGGCCGCACCGCCCGGATCAGTGCAGCGCCGCAGCGAGGCGGCGGCGATGTTCGCGCGCGAGCGCGTGATCGGCGCCGAGCTCGGTGAAGATGCCGACCATCACGCGGCGGATCAGATCGCGCCGCTGCTCGTCGCCGGTGGCCGCGATCGCCTCCTGCAGGGCCTCGAGGGCGGTCTCGAAGTCGCCCGCATCCCAGGCGGAGAAGGCGCGCTCGAGCCCGTGCAAGTCGGGCCCGGCGCCGTTGCCGTTCGTCGCCGCGAGCCGAGCCCTGGCGGCGAGCCCCTCGGCGAGGAAGTCCCCCTGCAGTGGCTCCAGCAGCGCCAGCGCCTGCTCGGAGTCGCCGCGGCGCAAGAGCATGCGGCCGAGGCTCGCCGCGGCCTCAGGGTGCCGGGGGTCGAGCGCCAGCGCCTTCCGCAGCGATTCCTCGTCCCCTACCGCGGCAAGCTCGTCGGCGGGGGAGGGGACGAGCCGGTCGAGAAACGCTTCGATCTGCGCCGGCGGAATCGCGCCGGTGAACTCGGCGGCGACCTGGCCGTCGCGGAATGCCTTCACCGCCGGGATGCCCTGGACGCCGAAGCTCGCGGCGAGCGACTGGTTGGCATCGACGTCGACCTTTGCCAGCTCGACCTTTCCGCCGCGCTTGGAGACGGCCGTCTCGAGCGCCGGGCCGAGCTGGCGGCAGGGCCCGCACCACTCGGCCCAGAAGTCGACCACCACGGGAAGCTCGCGCGAGCGCTCAACCACCCGGGTCATGAACTCGGACTCGCTGACATTGAAGATCATCGTGTATCGAGGTTAGCGAGCGGTCAGAATCAACATGATGGAGGACTCGCTGCGGGGAAAGCTGCTGATCGCCTCACCGGCGCTCGTCGATCCGAACTTCGCCCGGACGGTGGTCCTGATCACCGAGCACAACGACGAGGGGGCGATGGGCGTGGTCCTCAACCGGCCCTCGGAAACCGCGGTCGACGAGGTCGCGCCGGAGCTCGCGGGGCTGGTCACCGGCGAGCCGGTGTTCATCGGTGGCCCGGTGCAGCCCCAGGCACTGGTGGTGCTCGCCGAGTTCAACGACATCCAGGCCGCGGCGTGGATCGTCGCCGCCGACGTCGGTTTCGTCTCCGCCGAGACCGAGAGTGACGACCTCGCCCGCGCGATTCGCCGGGGCCGCGTCTACGCCGGCTACTCGGGCTGGGGCGAAGGCCAGCTCGAGGCCGAGCTCGCCGAGGAGGCGTGGATCGTCGAGCCCCCGATGCCGGCGGAGCTGTTTCCGGACGATCCGCTGCTGCTGTGGCAGGGAGTCCTCGCCCGCAAGGGCGGCCAGTTCGCGCTGATCGCGCGGATGCCCGATGATCCGTCGCAGAATTGAGGCTTCGGAGGGACGCAAGGGGGTGGTTGCCCGCGTGAACGAGGATGTCTGCGTGATCGGGGCGGGATCCTCGGGGATCGCCTCATGCCAGGTGCTGAACGCGCGCGGGATCGGCTTCGACTGCTTCGAGGTCGGCTCCCAGGTCGGCGGCAACTGGCGCTACATGAACGACAACGAGATGTCGTCGGCGTACCGCTCGCTGCACATCAACACCTCGCGCCGGATGATGGCCTACGCGACCTACCCGATGCCCCGGGACTACCCGGACTACCCGAACCACTTCCAGATCGCGAGGTACTTCGACGACTACGTCGACCACTTCGGGTTTCGCGACCGAATCCGCTTCCGCACCGAGGTGAGCAGGGTGGAGCCGGCGGCGGACGGGGGGTGGAGGGTGAGCTGGCGCGAGCTGGAGGCCGGGGAGGAGGGATCGGGGATCTACGCCGCCGTCTTCGTCGCCAACGGCCACCACTGGGATCCGCGCTGGCCCGAGCCCCCGTTTCCGGGCCAGGACTCGTTCGAGGGCGAGCAGATGCACGTGCACGACTACAAGACGCCCGAGGTACTCGAGGGCAAGCGGGTGCTGGTGCTCGGGATCGGCAACTCGGCCTGCGACATCGCGGTCGAGGCCTCACGCAATGCTCAGCGAACCCTCTTGGCGATGCGCCGCGGAGCCTGGATCCTCCCCAAGTACCTCAAGGGACGGCCGACCGACGAGCTCGGCAATGCGCTCACCAACAGGATGCCGCTGCCGCTGATCCGCTCGTTCTACCGGCGCTGGCTGAGGCTGGCGACGGGCGACCCGATGGACTACGGGCTACCGGAGCCCGACCACAAGCTAGCCGAGGCTCATCCGACGATCTCCTCCGACCTGCTGCCGCGGATCGGCCATGGCGACATCGCGGTGAAGCCGAACATCGCCGAGTTCAGCGGCGGCAGGGCGATTCGCTTCGCCGACGGCTCCGAGGAGGAGGTCGACCTGGTGATCTGGTGCACCGGCTACAGGATCAGCTTTCCGTTCTTCGACCCTGAGCTGATCTCGGCGCCGGACAACGAGATCCCGCTTTACCGGCGCGTGGTCAGCCCCGAGCATCCCGGGCTCTACTTCATCGGGCTGCTGCAACCCCTGGGGGCGATCATGCCGCTCGCCGAGGCACAGTCGGAGTGGATCGCCGACCTGCTGGAGGGCAAGGCCGGGTTGCCCGACGCCGGGGAGATGCGGCGGGTGATCGCGCGCGAGCGCGAGCGGATGGCGAAGCGCTACGTCGCCTCCAAGCGCCATACGATCCAGGTCGACTTCGATCCCTACATGCGCGCGATCGCGCGCGAGCGTCGCAATGGCGGACTGCTGGGCCGCGTTCGAGCCCGGCGAACCCACGAGCTGAAGCTGGGCGCGGGCTGACCGTGCTCAGGGGGCGCGGTCGAGTCGCGTCGCCGGCAGGGTGAAGCGGAACGCGCTTCCACCGCCCGCGGCGGGCTCGACCCAGATCCTCCCGCCGTGGGCCTCGACGATGCGCCGACAGACCGTGAGCCCGACTCCGATGCCGTCGATCTCGCGGTCGAGGCGAGCGAACATGTCGAAGATCCCGCTCGCCCGCGCGGGGTCGACGCCGATCCCGTTGTCGCGCACGGTGAACACCCATTCCGCGCGGTCGCGGAGGGCCGAGAGCTCGACCCGAAGCGGGGCCTGGTCTCGGAACTTGAGCGCGTTTCCGATCAGGTTCAAGAACACGCGGCGCAGCTGCCGAGCGTCACCGTCGACCTCCGGCAGCTCGCCGACGACGAGCGTTGCGCCGGCGCGCTCAAACCCCGGGCGGAGATCGGCGCCGACCTCGCCGACCACCGCCTGCAGCGCGACGCGCTCGGCGCGCAGCTCGCCCGACTGCGCGTAGGCGAGGACCCCGTTGATCAGGTCGCGTGCCCGCCTGGTGCTTGCGCGCAGCTCTCCCAGCACCTCCGGATCGGGCGGCTCGCCGGGGTTCTGCTCGAGCAGCGTCACCAACAGTGCGATGCCGGCAAGCGGCTCACTCAGGTCGTGAGCGACGACGTCGGCGTAGCCACGCAGATCGGCCTCCATCCGTCGCCGTTCGGTGACATCGTGGAGGAACACGACCAGTCCATCGCCGAGCTTCGCCGCCCGGTGCATGAAGGTCCCGAGCATGTAGCCGTCGCCGAATGGCGTGTCGTAGGTGACCTCGGTGACCCAGGGACGGCCGGAGTCGCAGACCTCGACGTAGGCGTCGAATGCGCGGCTGCCGCGGATCGGTGGCAGCGCCTCCAGCAGCGTGTAGCGATCGCGGGTCGCGGCCGGGAGCCGAAAGCCGCGCAGCATCGCCGGGTTGCCGTAGCCGAAGCTGAAGTCGACGATCCGCCCGCCGTCGTCCCGCAGGGCCCAGAGCACTCCGACCGCCTCCGGAAAGCCGTCGAGAAGGGCGCGGAACCCGGTCGCGCCCCGCTCGCCCAACACCGCGACCAGATTCGGATCCTCGCCCCAAGGCTCCGGATCGAAGTCGGAGGCCCGCTCGCGCACGCACGGAGGATATTTGCCGCGCGGACAGCGCCCGCGCGCGGGCTACAAAGCGCCTACGCCGATGGCGGGACGTTCTGGTTCAGCCGGAAGAGGTTGGTCGGGTCGTAGCGGTCCTTGACCGCCGTCAGCCGATCCCAGGTCGCCCCCGGGTAAGCGGCCCGGATGCGACCCTCGCCCTCGTCGCCGAGGAAGCCGACGTAGGCCCCGGCGTCACCTCTGCGCAGCGCCGCCGCCAGCCCGGCGACCCAAGGCTCGTGCAGCGGCGCCTCCTCCGGGCGTTCGTAGATGGCGGCGACGTTGACCATGATCCGGCTCTCACGGTGCGCGAAGGCGGTGGCCCCCACCGGCACGCGCGCCATCGCCCCGCCGAGCACCCGGAGCTGCACCGCGGCCATCGGCGCTGTGGCGGCGCGAAGCTGGTCGACGATCGCCTTCGCCGCCCGGGTGTCGACGCGATCGACGAACATCGTGCGCGCGGTCGCCACCGGGTGGTAGTCCTCCGGCTCGGGAGGGTAGATCTCCGGATAGGGGATCGGCCGAACCATGTCGGCGATCGGCTCGGCCAGCTCCCGGAAGGGCGTGATCGCACGTTCGCCGTCCCCGGGCGGGCCGGCGTAGGCGAGCGTGGCCATCAGGACCAGGCGGCCGTGGTGCTCGGTGGGGAGGAAGGGCAGCGCCGGCGCCGGCATCACGTTGGCGATCGTCGACAGCTCCTCCGGCGCGGCCTCGGCCTCGGCGATGAACGAGGTGATCGACTCCGGGGTCGCGGGCAAGATCAGGATTCCGCCGAGGATCGTCTCGAGCTCGTGGAGGCGGAACTCGAACCGGGTCGCGACGCCGAAGTTGCCCCCACCGCCGCGGATCGCCCAGAACAGATCGGGGTGGGTCTCGGCGTCAACGCGCAGGAGTTCGCCGCTCGCGGTCACGACCTCGGCGGCGAGCAGGGCGTCGATCGTGAGGCCGTGCTTGCGGACCAGGTAGCCGACGCCGCCGGCGAGCGTGATTCCCCCGATCCCGACCGAGCCCGTGTCGCCGAACCCGGTCGCCAGCCCGTGCGTGGCCGCAGCCGTCGTGTACTCGCCGGCCGTCAGGCCGGTCTCGGCCCGCGCCACGCGTCGCTCAGCATCGATCTCGAGTCCTCGCATCTCGCGGAGGTCGATCACGATCCCCCCCTCGCTGACGCCATGGCCGGCGCCACTGTGTCCGCCGCTGCGAATGGCGAGCTCGAGGCCCGTCTCTCGCGCGAGCGAGAGCACGCGCGAGACGTCGGTCGAGTCCGCGACCCGGACGATCAGCGCCGGGCGGCGGTCGAAGGCACCCGAGAAGACCTTGCGCGCCTCGTCGTAGCGAAAGTCGCCGGGAACGATCGCGCGACCATTGAGCTCGGCTTCGAGCAGGGCGATCGAGCTCGCTGCCAGGGCATCCGTGGAGGTCACGCGGACCAGGCTTTCAAAACCCGGGGGCGCCGCCAAGACGGTTTCCCGGCGTCTCGCGGTGTGGCTACCCGTAAAGGACGGCCGACCAGCACCCATTCGCCAGCGAGCTGTCGGCGGCGCTCGAGAACGCCGGCGTGGCGACGATCGCCTTCGACGCGCCCTAGCGCCGCTCACCATACGACCCAGGACGACAAGCGGATAGACCCTGACGTTCGCGGCCTCGTCGCGTTGCTGCTCTCATGCACGGAAAGGTCGAACACCGCCTTACCGCGATTGTCCCTGCCTACAACGAGGCTGAGACCGTCGCCGAGACCGTACGGTCGTTGCGCGCTCAGACCCTCACCCCGGCCGAGATCGTGGTCGTCGACGACTGCTCCACCGACGGCACCGCGCAGGTCGCGCGAGCGGCCGGCGCCACCGTCCTGTGCCCGCCCGTGAACACCGGTTCGAAGGCCGGAGCGCAGACCTTTGCGCTCGGGTGGGTCGAGACCGACTGGGTGATCGCCGTCGACGCCGACACGACGCTCGCCTCGGACGCGGTCGAAAGGCTGGCGCCCGCGTTCGACGACCCCGAGGTCGCGGCAGCGTGCGGCATGGTGCTGCCGCGGCGCGTGCGCACGATCTGGGAGCGCGGCCGCTACGTCGAGTACATGCTCGCCTTTAGCTTCTTCAAGCGGATTCAGGATCAGTTCGGCAAGCCCCTGATCTCCTCGGGATGCTTCTCGATCTACCGCACCGCGGCGCTCCGTGCGGCGGGCGGCTGGTCGACCCGGACGAGGCCGAGGACATGGACCTCACATGGACTTTCTATGGGGCTGACCACAAGGTGCGGTTCATACCCGAAGCGGTCGCCTATCCGCTCGAACCGCAGGATTTCGAGTTCCTGGGCAAGCAGCTTCGCCGCTGGTCGCATGGGTTCGTCCAGAACGTTCGCCTGCACCGACGCTCACTGCTCGAGCTGGGCTATCTGCGCTCGATCGTCGCGGTCGCGTTCTGGGATGCGTTGCTCGCCTCGATCGCCTATCTGATGCTGCTGCCTGCGCTGGCGATCCTGATCGATCCGCTGGTGCTTCTCGCCTACCTCGTCGATGCGCCGGTGGTGCTCGTCCCGGTGCTCTGGCAGGCGGTTGGGCGGCGGGAGACCGGCCGGGCACTGGTGAGCTTTCCGAGCTTCTTCGTGCTCCGGATCGTCAACGGGTTTTTCATGCTCGCGGCTGTCTGGCGAGAGTTCGTCCTAGGCCAGCCGTTGCTCGTCTACGAAAAGGGGCATTGATGAACGCGGGACTCCCGGGACTTGGGCTCGGTGGGCTGTTCTTCATCCTCACGGCACTGTTCGCTCCGCTGATCGAGCTCAGGCGCACGATCCGCGGCGACAGCAGCCGGGTCGCGTGGGCGACGGTCGGCCGTCAGTTCGCGCTCGCGGTGGTGATGATCCTCGCCCTCGAGCTCGCCTTGCGCGGAGCGCTGCTGCTTGTCGCCGGGGCCGGAGTGAATGGGGCGGGGGGCGGGCGCGGCGTCACGGCCCTGCCGGTTGCGCCGCTGGCGATCACCGTGGCGCTCCTGACCGGGTTGCTCGCCGGAACTAAGGGTCTTCAGCTCCTCCTTCGCGCCCGCGAGCGCGATCTGCCGGCGCGCGTGATCGCGGTATTGACCGCCGGGCGACTTTATCCCGTCCGCACCGTGGCCACAGTCATCTCGATCTCCCTCTCGCTGCTGATAGCAGCAGCGGCGGCAGTGGCAGCAGCAGCCGCCGCGCCGGCGCCCGAAGCGGCCGGGTCGGCGCAGTACGCGCGATACAACGCGCGATAAGCGCGCTTATGTCCCCTCGGACTCGTCGACCGCCCGCAGCATGCACTTCGGGGCCCGCTCGCGCCAGGATTCGGTCAAGCTCGCGCCGCGCCGGTGTCGCCGTCCTCGCACAGCCGCGCGAACATCTTGCCGCCCCGCACCATCTCGCCGGGGTCCCCAGGGGTGCGCTCGGCGACCTCCGGCAGCTCCGAGGCGAGGCCTCGCACCGGTCTCGGTCGGGCATCCGCGCCGCCTGGAAGCGCTCCAGGTTTACGCCGGTTATCGCGCGTTTGGCCGCCCAGGCACGCGGGTAGCTTCCAGGCACACCCTAGACTTGCCGTCAGGGTGTGCTCGGAGGCCCGGGTCACCCCCCACCCGGGTCTTCGTCATGTCTGCAGGCGGGCGCACACACAGTATCTTGCGCCGCGCCCGATGACAGTCGACCCGAATCAGCGCAAGCGCGCCGACAACCTGCCGCCGCCACCGGGCCCCGAGGAGGGGCTGGCGGCCGAGAGCGAGCTCCTGCGCAGCTACGCGACGACCCGCGACGAGGCGGCGCGCGAGGAGCTCGTCAACCGCTTCTTGCCTTTCGCCCGCAGCCTCGCGATGCGCTACAGCGGCGGGGTCGAGCCGAGCGAGGACCTGATCCAGGTCGCCAGCCTCGGGCTGGTCTCGGCGCTCGAGCGCTTCGACCCCGAGCGCGGCGTGCCCTTCGCAGCCTTCGCCGGACCGACGATCCTGGGCGAGCTGCGGCGCCACTTCCGCGACCGGGTCTGGACGTTGCGCGTCCCCCGCGGCCTTCAGGAACGAATCCGCGACGTCGACGGGGCGATCGCAAAGCTCAGCCACGAGCTCGAACGCTCGCCGACGGTCACCGAGATCGCCGAGGTCCTGGATATCCACGAGGCCGATGTGCTCGAGGCGTTCGAGGCGACCGTCGCGCGCCGCACGGTGTCGCTGGACGCCCCCTCCGCGGGCGCCGAGCCGGGAGAGGAGGCGCCGATGACGGAGCGGATCGGGGTCGATGACCCCGGGTTCGAGCTGGTCGAGGACCGCGAGGCGATCGACGCCAGTGCCGACGTGCTCGACGAAACCGAGCGCGAGGTGCTGCGCCTGCGCTTCGCCGAGGACCTGACCCAGTCGAAGATCGCCGAACAGGTCGGGTACTCGCAGATGCACGTCTCGCGCATCCTCCGCCGGGCGCTCGGCAAGCTCCGTGACGCCGCGGACGATCGCGAGGGCTAGGGCCTAGCGCGCTCCGGCACGCCCGATCCGCAGCATCAGCAGCTCGCCCCCCTCGGCCTGCTCGACTTTGACCTCATCGGCGAGGCTCTCGAGCGTGGCGTTGAGCATCGGGATCCGCAACCCGTCGAGCAGGCGCTGGCCGCCGCCCTCGCCGAGCGGGCCGACGCGGACGTTGAACGCCCCGTCCTCCTCGCTGACCGCGATCCGGGCGGTCCGGTTCGGGAACTCGTCGGGGCTCTGGGCGGAGAGCGCGTCGCTGATCAGGACCGCATCCGACAGCTCGTCGACGGAGAGGTCGGCCCTGGCGGCGAACATCGAGATCACCCTCGAGAGCACCGGGGCCAGCAGCTCGCCCGCGGGCAGATGGATCCGCGTCTCGTCGACCGATTCCGGGGCCGCTACCCGGGGCCGGTCGGCACCGTTCGGCGAGAGCGGCACCCGCATCGTCACCTCGGTCCCGTACACCGGTCCGCCGCTGATCTCGAAGCTCTCGGTCAAGGCGGCGATCAGCGGCAGGCCGAGGCGCAAACTCCGGTTCTCGACGTCGGCGAGCGGGCGGATACCGGCGCCGAAATCGCGCACCGTGACCACCAGGCGCGCGTTCTCCTGCCATGCGTGGACCTCCAGCGGTCCCGCGCCGTCCTCGCCGCGATAGGCGTGGACGACGACGTTCGTGCAGGCCTCGGTGACCACCGTCTTCAGGTCGGCGACGTCCGAGGCACTCATCTCGAGCGCCTCCGCCAGCCCGGCCAGCGCATGGCGGACGAGCGAAACGCTCTCGGCCCGGGCCGGCAACGAGAACTCGACTCTGGCCTCGGGCTTCATCAGCGGTCGAATA
This sequence comes from Solirubrobacterales bacterium, assembly GCA_021155855.1. Classification (GTDB taxonomy): domain Bacteria; phylum Actinomycetota; class Thermoleophilia; order Solirubrobacterales; family 70-9; genus WHSW01. Next base: position 39,725 of record JAJNAZ010000012.1, on the reverse strand, counting down.
CCCTCGTTTGTTAGCGCCTAATCTCGTTTCCAGGACCGGCCAAAGAGGCGTGACAAGCGCCCGCCGCCGACGTTTGCCCGAAAGCTCCCGGGGCCGGACTCGGGGGGCGGCAGGGTCTGCACCTCGTCCGGGCCGATCGCCAGCGTCACCCCGCGCTCCGCCGTGCGACCGACCTCCGGGCCGTCGACGAAGCGAAGCTGCCCGCCCGCTGTCTCGAGCACGATTCCGTCGAGGATGTGCTCGCGGTAGTTGTCGACGACCTGATGGACCCTGCCCACCTCGGTGCCGTCGGCTGCGTAGACCGGCGTCCCCCGCGCGACCGCCGTGTAGTGGATCGCATTGCCGTCGTCGATCACGCCTCAAGCATAGGGTGGGCGGGTGGGCGGGGGACTCGGGCGGCCGCCGCCGGGCGACCGCCGAGGCTACGCGGCGAGGCGCTCGGCGACCTCCGGGAGCTCGCAGAAGGCGGCGATCTCGCGCGAGAGCCTGCCCCCCTGCCAGGCCAGCGGTGAGGTGCCCGGCTTTTCGCTGATCAGGCTCGCGCGCGGCAGTCGCTCGGCCCAGGCCGCGGCGATCGCGTAGGGGTGCCCGGGGTCCGCCTCGTCGTAGCTGGCGACGACGAGCGCCGGCAGGTCGAGGAACTCGAGCTCGGCCAGGCCCTCGAACGGCCGCGAGCGCGGCACCTCGCGGAGCGCCCGCGCCACCGCCGCGGGATGACGGTGCACGGCGAGCCGGTCGCGGGTGATCCGCAGCAGGTTCTCGCGCCAGCGCGGCTCGAGGTCATGGTCATAGGCCGCGACGAAGCCCTCGACGCCCCCCTGCTCGAGTCCATCGGCGAGCCGGTCCCAGTAGGCGAGCGTCTCCTCGCTCACGGCCGCGCCGAGGAACGTGGGCCCGATCAAAACCACCGCCGCGATCCGGTCGGCCGCGCCGAGCGCGTAGGCCGCAAGCGTATGCGCGCCCATCGAGTGGCCGGCGATCACGAAGCGACGGGCACCCGCGAACCGGTCGGCGACCGCACCGAGGTCGGCCGCCAGCTCGGCGTATGAGTAACCCTGGTCCTCGGGCGCCGGGTCGGAGGCGCCGTGGCCGCGCGCGTCGTAGGAGACGGCGCGAAAGCCTCGCCGCGGCAACAGTCGCGAGCCATGCACGACGTAACGTCGCGACGCGGTCAACCCGTGCAGGAGCACGATCGCCGGCCCCTCCCCCACCACCTCGCCGGCGAGCCGCCCGGCGGCGGGGACCGCGAACTGCTTCGGTTCCGGCTCCGCCCCGCTCACGATCCGAGCAGCACCGGATCAGGCCTCTCGGGCCCGCGCCAGCGCCTCGCCGAGATCGTCGATGTCCTTGTAGCGGAGGCCGAGCAGGGCGACGTGTCGGTAGCGGACGATCCCCTCCGGATCGATGATGAAGATCGAGCGACGCACCAGCCCGCCGGGCCCGAGCACGCCGTAGGCCCTCGCGGTGGCGTGGTCGAGATCCGCCAGCAGGGGCACGTTGAGCTCGTGCTCGGCCGTGAACCGCTGGTGCGAGTCGACCGACTGCGCCGAGATCCCGAGCACGTCGGCGTCGAGCTCGTCGAGGCGGTCGGCGCGATCGCGATAGGCGCAGAACTGGCGCGTGCAGACGTGGGTGAAGTCGCCCGGATAGAAGGCGAGGATGGTCCACCGCCCGCGCTGGTCGGCGAGCCGGTATCGCCTCTCGCCCGTGCCCTCGAGCTCGAACTCGGGCGCCCGGTCCCCGATCTCGATCCTGGCCATCCGCGGCGAGCCTAGCGCGGGCTCATCCGGCCTCGATCGTGACGCTGTCGATCGTGACCGGTTGCAGCGGCTGCTCGGTGGCCGGGTCGCCGAGCTCGCCGATCGCCTCGACCACATCGGTCCCCTCGGTGACCTCGCCGAGCACCGCGTAGTCGGGCGGCAGCCCGGCGTCGGCGGGGGCGGTGACGACGAAGAACTGGCTACCCGACGTCCCCGGCGGCTCGACCGCCGTTTTCGCCATCGCGACCAGGCCCTTGGCGTAGGTCGTGTCCTGCGGCGGCGCCTCGGTGACCGAGTAGCCCGGCCCCCCGGTGCCGTCGCCCTTCGGGTCGCCGCCCTGGATCACGAATCCCGGCGCGATGCGGTGAAACACCGTGCCGTCGTAGAAACCCTGCTCGGCAAGAAACGCGAACGAGTTCGCGGTCTTCGGCGACCCTTTGGTATCGAGCTCGATCACGAAGCTGCCGCAGCTGGTCTCGACCGTGGCGGCTGCGGTTTCGCCCCGCCTGAGGACCAGATCGGGCGCCTTGAACCTCTCGTCCTTGGGAGCCGGGACCTCGACCTCGGCGCACTCGCCCTCGGCCCCCGTCTCGGTGTCGGCCGCCCCCCCGTCGTCATCACCGCAGGCGAGAAGCGCCGCGGCGCAGAGCGCGAGCATGGCGATCAGCCAGGGGCGGGCAGTGGGCATCGGGCGGAAACCTTAGTTTGCTTGCCACGAGCCGGTCACACCCCTGCGCGGAACGGTTCGGCGAAATCGGCGGCGCGCCAGCGCCTTGCGATGATGGGCCGGTGGAAGGCTCCGGACGTCCGACCCCGGCGCGCATCCGGGTAGCGGGCCGGGCGGTGAACGTGACCATCGCGCACGCGCCCTGGCTGTGGCCGGTGATGCGACCGGCGTTGCGCCGCTTCTTCGACCGTGCGTCGGCCGGCTGGGACGAGCGCACGCGAGCGGGCTCGGTCGACCATCTGGCGGCGTTTGCGGCGGCCTGCACGCGGATCGAGCCCGCCCCCGAACGGGTGCTCGACCTCGGTACCGGGACCGGCGAGTCGGCCCTGTTTTTGGCCCGCGAATTTCCGCGTGCGAGCGTTCGCGGCGTCGACATCTCCGAGGAGATGATTCGCGCCGCGCAGGCCAAGGTGGGCCTCGATCCCGACGGCCGGATCGCGTTCCGGGTCGCCGACGCGATCGGGCTGCCCTATGGCGACGAGTCCTTCGACCTCGTCGCGCAGCTCAACATGCCGCCCTTCTTCGACGAGATCGCGCGCGTGCTGCGGCCCGGCGGACATGTGATCGTCGCTGCGAGCTGGGGCGAGGCGACGCCCTTCTACACCCCGCCCGCGGTGCTCGAGCGGGGCCTTCGCCGGCGGGGATTCGAGTCGGCAACCGTCGGTGAGACCGACACCGGGACCTGGTTCGTGGCGCGCAAGCGCATCCGCGGGTGAGAATCGGTGAACCAGCCATCTAGGCTGGTGCGCTCGATGGCGACCGGCGACCGACACCTGCTACTCGTCAACCCCTCCGCGGGCGGGGGCCGGGTGCGCGAGCTGCTTCCCGCCGCGGAGCGGGCGCTGCGCGCGCACAGGATCGAGTACCGCCGCGTGTTCACCGACGACATCGACCACGGCTGTCACGAGGCCGCCGCGGCTGCGGAGGCCGGCGAGACCACGGTGGTGATGAGCGGCGACGGGCTGATCGGACAGGTCGGCGGGACACTCGCCGACACCGGCGCGCTGCTGGGCGTGATCCCGGGCGGCCGCGGGAACGACTTCGCCCGTGTCACCGGCATCCCCGACGACGTCGCCGCGGCGGCGGCGGTGCTCGCGACCGGCGCGCCGCGCGAGATCGATGTCGGCGAGGTCAACGGCAAGCGCTTTCTCGGGATCGCCAGCTGCGGCTTCGACTCCGATGCCAACCGCATCGCCAACGAGGCGAAGTGGTTCCGCGGCAGGCTCGTCTACGCTTACGCGGCGCTGCGTGCGCTTGCGGTCTGGAGGCCGGCCCGCTTCACTCTCACCCTCGACGGCGAGCGGCACCGGTTCGGCGGCTACTCGGTCGCCGCGGCCAACAGTCCCGCGTACGGCGGCGGCATGTTCATCGCCCCAGATGCGAAGCTCGACGACGGGCTTCTCGACGTCGTCAGCACCGGCGAGGTGGGCAAGCTTCGCTTCCTGGTCAATCTGCCGAAGGTGTTCGACGGCACGCACGTCGACAACGACGAGATCACGGTCTCGCGGGCAGCGGAGGTGCGGATCGAGGCCGACAGGCCGTTCGCCGTCTACGCCGACGGCGACCACCTGGCCGACCTGCCGGCGACGGTGCGCGTCCTGCCGCGAGCCCTGCGGGTGATCGTGCCGAAATGAGCGCGCCGGGCGCAACCGGGGCCGGCTTTCGGGCCAAGCTCGCGCTCGCGCGGGCGACCGGATCGTTGAGCCGGCGCAGTGGCCGCGGCGGCGGCACAACGCTCCCGGGACGGCTGCTCCTGCGCCTGGCCCCCGACGCGGTCGCGCGGCTCGCGGTGGACCTCACCGGGGGGTCGACGATCGTCAGCGCCACCAACGGCAAGACGACCACGGCGGGGATGATCGCCGCCGCGCTGCGCACGGTCGGCCGCGACCCGGTCCACAACCGCGCCGGCTCGAACATGAGCTGGGGTGTGGCTACGGCGCTGCTCGAGCAGCGTGGCCGCGAGGGCCTGTTCGAGGTCGATGAGGCGTGGCTGCCGAGGATGGTCGCCGAGCTCGCCCCACGCCTGGTCGTGCTCGCCAACCTGTTTCGCGACCAGCTCGACCGATACGGCGAGCTCGAGCGGCTCGCCGACGACTGGGCGGCGCTGGTCTCCGAGCGGGCCGGATCCACGGGCTTCGTGCTCAACGCGGACGATCCACTCGTCGCCGATCTCGGTCGTGACCGTGAGCTGCGCCGGCGCGAGGGCGTCACCTATTTCGGGATCGAGGACCCCGAGCAGGCACTACCCGAGCTTCAGCACGCTCACGACGCCAAGCATTGCCGCCGCTGCGGGTCGCCGTACACCTACCACCGCGCCTTCGTCGGCCACCTCGGCCACTACGAGTGCCCCAACTGCGACGCGGATCGCCCCGCGCCCGACGTCGCCGCGACCGCGATCGAGCTCCGCGGCATGGACGGCTCGCGGGCCCGGGTCCGAACCCGCGAGGGCGAGGCGACGCTCGAGCTGCCGCTGCCCGGTCTCTACAACGTCTACAACGCGCTCGCCGCGCTCGCCGCCGCGTTACGGCTCGGCATCGGTTTGGAGCACGCGGTCGGCGCGCTGGCGAAGGTCGAGGCCGCTTTCGGCCGCGTGGAGACGATCGCGGTCGAAGGCGTATCGGTATCGATCCTGCTGATCAAGAACCCGGCCGGCGCGAACGAGGTCCTGCGCACGCTGCGGCTGGAGGCGACGCGCGGATCGGCCGACGCCGGCGACGGGATCGATCTCTTGATCGCGCTCAACGACGGGATCGCCGACGGGCGCGACATCTCCTGGATCTGGGATGCCGACTTCGAGCTCATCGCGGGCTATGTGCGGCGCATCCTCTGCGCAGGGACCCGGGCGCCTGAGATGGCCCTGCGGCTGAAGTACGCCGGATTGGCGCCGGAGTCGATCGAGGTCGAGCCCTCGATCGAGCGGGGGCTGGACCGCGCGGTGGCCGAGGCCGAGTCGCGGCTTTTCGCGCTCCCGACCTACACCGCTCTGCTCGAGCTGCGCACGCTGCTCGCGTCCCGCGGGCTCGCCGCGGAGTTCTGGCGATGACGATCGCGACCGGTGACGAGGTGATCTGGCATGAGGTCGAATGTGGCGCCTACGCGGCCGACCTGGCGCTCTGGACCGAGCTCGCCCGCGAGGCCGCCGGGCCGGTGCTCGAGCTCGGCTGCGGGACCGGCCGGGTCGCCGTGCACCTCGCGGCCGAGGGCCATGCGGTGATCGCGCTCGACCGCTCGCCGGCGCTGCTCGCCGAGCTGCGCCGGCGAGCCGAGGCCGCTCGTATAGAAGTCGAGGCGGTCGTCGCCGAGGCGCGGGCGTTTGAGCTCGAGCGCCGCTTCGCGGCGATCCTGGCGCCGATGCAGCTCGCGCATCTACTCGGCGGGCCGGCGGGGCGCGCGGCAATGTTCGAGCGGGTGGCGGCGCACCTGGCGCCTGGGGGCTTGTTTGCTGCGGCCTTGCTGTCCGGCGACGCCGACGCAGTCGCGCACGGGAACCCGCCGCTGCCCGACGTGCTCGAACGCGACGGCTGGGTCTACTCCTCGCTGCCGATCGAGGTGCGCGGCGACGAGGGCGGCATCGAACTCCGCCGGCTACGGCAGGTCGTCTCGCCCGAAGGCTCGCTCCGCGAGCAGACCGCGACGATCCGGCTCGACCGGCTCACCGCCGACGGTTTCGAAGCGGAGGCGGTCGCGGCGGGCCTGATGCCACGCGAGCGGATCGAGATCGCCCCGACCACCGACCATGTCGGCTCGATCGCCTGTGTGCTGGAGGGACGACGATGAGGCTCCGCCTGCTCGCCCTCTATCCGGAGCAGATGAACATCTACGCCGACCGCGGCAACATCCTCTTCCTCCAGCGACGCTGCCAGTGGCGAAATATCGGCTTCGACCACGCGGCGGCCGGTCCCGGCGAGGGCTTCGATCCCGCCGCCCACGACCTCGTCTACATCGGCGGCGGCCAGGATCGCGACCAGCGGCTGGTCGCCGACGACATGCTGCGCAGCAAGCGAGACGCCCTCGCCGCCGGGATCGACGACGCCGCCGTCGTGCTCGCGGTCTGCGGCGGATATCAGTTGCTCGGCCACAGCTACCAGCTCGGCGACGAGCGGATCCCGGGCCTCGGCCTGGTCGACCTCGAGACCGTCCGCGAGCCGGGGCCACGGCTGATCGGAAACGTGGCGATCGAGGCCGAGCTCGGCAACGGCCCGCTGCGGATCGCCGGGTTCGAGAACCACGGCGGGCGGACCTATCTAGGCGACGAGACCCAGCCGCTGGGGCGGGTGATCCGAGGTCACGGCAACAACGGACGCGACGGCTTCGAGGGCGTCCGCCGGCTGAACCTGTTCGGCACCTACCTGCACGGCCCGCTGCTGCCGAAGAATGCCCGCCTAGCCGACCGCCTGATCCAGCTTGCGCTCGCCCGGCGCGCTGGCGCCGAGCCCGAGCTGGCGCCTCTCGACGACACGCTCGAGGCCAGCGCCCACGAGAACGCCCGCGCAGCCGCGATGCGCGGTTAGGTCGGCGCGCTCAACTGCCCGAAGAGCCGAAGCCGCGCTCGCCGCGCTCGCTCTCCGACAGCGCCGCGGCCTCGAGCGGCTCGGCCTCCACGAACGGCGCCAGCAGGAGCTGGGCGATGCGGTCTCCGGGACGGACCTCGAAGCGCTCGGTCGGATCGGTGTTGAGCAGCAGGACGCGGATCTCGCCGCGGTAGCCGGGGTCGATCAGGCCGGGGGCGTTGGTGAGCGCGATCCCGTGGCGCGTGGCGAGGCCCGAGCGCGGCAGCACCAGTCCTGCGTGGCCGGGCGGGATCTCGACCGCGAGCCCGGTGCCGATGCTCACCCGCCCGCCGGCGGGCTCCAAGGTCGCCGCTTCGGCCGCGTGCAGGTCGAGGCCGGCATCGTCGTAGTTGGCGCGGTCGGGCAGGCGCGCGCCCTCCGCGAGCAGCTTGAAACGCAGCTCCAAGCGGCTACTCGACCGTGCGGGTGCCGTTGACCGAGAAGCGCTCGAACCGGTGCGCGAACGTCGCCGGGATCCTCGCCTTCACCAGTACGCCGTCGCCGCGCTCGGTGCGGTCGAGCTCGCCGGCGAGCTCGTGGATCTCCGAGAGCATGCCGCCCTCCGAGTAGGGGACCAGGAGCTCGACCTCGCGCAGGGTCTCCAGAAAGCCGGCCTCGATCCGGTCACGCAGCAGCTCGAGCCCCTCCCCGGTGGCGGCTGAGACACCGACCGCGTCTCCGGCACCGACGAGCAGGTCGCGGCGTTGGTCCGCGTCGAGCAGGTCGAGCTTGTTGTAGACGAGGAGTCGCGGGCGCTCGCCGGCGCCGATCTCCTCGAGTACGGAGTCGACCGCGGCGATCGCCTCGACCCGGACCTGCTCGGGCTCGGAGCCGTCGACCACGTGGACGATCAGGTCGGCCAGCCGAGTCTCCTCCAGGGTCGCCTTGAACGCCTCGACGAGCTGATGCGGGAGCTTGCGGATGAAGCCGACGGTGTCGGTGACCACGAACCGGCGCCCGTGGTGCTCATAGGCGCGCGTGGTCGGGTCGAGGGTGTGAAACAGCCTCTCCCCCACCCCGACGCCGGCCCCCGTGAGCGCGTTCAGCAGCGTCGACTTGCCGGCGTTCGTGTATCCGGCGAGGGCCACCGCGGGCACGGCCGAGGACTCGCGCCGGGCCCGTTGGACGCCGCGGTTGCGCTCCACCCGCCCGAGCCGGCGACGCAGGGTTGTGATCCGGTCGCGGGCGAGCCGCCGGTCGGTCTCGATCTGGGACTCCCCGGGGCCCCTGGTGCCGATGCCGCCGTCGATGCGCCCGGCGCCGAGCCGCTCGAGGTGGGTCCACAGGCCTCGCATCCGGGCGAGGTTGTACTCGAGCTGGGCGAGCTCGACCTGGAGCTTGCCCTCGGCCGAGTGGGCGTGGTCGGCGAAGATGTCGAGGATGATCGCGGTGCGGTCGATCACCGGCACGTCGAGGGCCGCCTCGAGGTTGCGCTCCTGGCGCGGGGCGAGCTCGTCGTCGCAGGCGACCAGGTTGGCTCCGTCGCGCCTGATCTGCTCGCGCAGCTCGGCGAGCTTGCCGCGGCCGAGGTAGCGGTCGGGGTCGGGCTCCGCCCGCGCCTGGACGAGCTCACCGGCCGTCGCCACGCCGGCGGTGCGCAGCAGCTCCTTGAGCTCGGCCAGCGCGTCGGTGCCGGCCGCCCCCTTGTCGATCACGCCGATCGCCATCGCGCGCTGGCGCGCCCTCCGGCTTTTGACTCCGGCGCCGTTGTCCACGGGACCAGTGTAGGACGGTCGGGCGGGCATTCAGCGACAGGTGAGCGGAGGATCGGCCACCGCGATCGTGGATATCCTGCGTATCCAGATGAGGGTATTCCTCACCGGCGGCACCGGGTTCATCGGGGGTCACGTGGCCCGCAAGCTCCGCGAGCGTGGCGACGACGTGCGCGTGCTCGTGCGCGACCTCGAAAAGGGAGGGGCGCTCGAGGCGCTGGGCTGCGAGCTCGTCGCCGGCGACCTCGCCGACGGCGCGGCGATCGCCGCGGGCCTCGAGGGCTGCGATGCGCTGATCCACAACGCCGCGATCTACGAGGTCGGGATCCCGGCCTCAGAGCGCCGCGCGATGTACACCGCAAACGTGCTCGGAACCGAACGGGTGCTGGGCGCGGCACTCGACGCGAAGACTCCCAAGGTCGTCTATGTCTCGACCGTGGGCGCGTTCGGCAACACCCACGGCGAGGTGGTCGACGAAAGCTACGAGCACCCGGGCAAGGAGTTCACCTCCTACTACGAGCAGACCAAGTACGAGGCGCACCAGGTCGCCAAGCGGTTGATCGCCGAGCAGGGCCTGCCTTGCGTGATCGTGCAGCCGGGCGGGGTCTACGGTCCCGAGGACCACTCGGCGATCGGCCAGCAGATAAACCAGTTCCTCGCCGGGCGGATGCCCGCGATCGCCTTCCCCGACCTCGGCATGAACATGGTTCATGTCGACGACGTCGCGGCCGGGATCTTGCTCGCGCTCGACAAGGGCAAGCCCGGCGAGGCCTACGTGCTGGGCGGCGAGATCACGACCATGCGCGAGTTGATCGCCACCGTCGGGCGGGTCGCGGGCCGCGCGCCACCCACGCGCACCATGCCGACGCCGGTGCTGAAGGCGATGACACCGGTCGGCGGACTGGTCGGCAAGATCATGGGCCAGCCGCCCAATTTGCGAGAGCTGATCTCTTCGGCGGACGGGGTCACCTTCTGGGCGAAGCACGACAAGGCGATCGCCGAGCTCGGCTATGCGCCGCGTGGACTCGAGGCCGGGCTTCGCGACACGCTCGCCGCCGAGAACGGGCTGGGCTAGAGCAGATCGCCGTTGGTCGTGGTCGCCCGGACTGGACCTCCTGCATGAATCAGGCGGGCGTCGGCCCGCTACGGGGCGCCGGCAGCAGCGCCGCGGCCGCGATCACCGCGGCGAAGGCAAGCCCGCGTGCCAGACCATCGGCCAGGCCCGAGCCAATCGGGTCGCCGAAGACGACCACGCCGCCGAGGATCGCCGAGCAGTTGGAGGCGACCGAGGCGGTGGCGATCACGGGGATCGCATCGCCGAGCTGCATCCCCCGGGCGAGTGCGAAGAACGCTCCCAGCCCGCCGATCACGGCGACCGCCGTCCACGGGGAGAAAAGTAGGGCGATCCCGCTCTCCGCCCCCTCGGTCAGCGCCTTGATCGCGACGTTCGAGACCCCGATCAGCAGGCCCGAGGAGAGCCCGAGCACGACCCCGTGGCAGATCGAGCCGCGACGCAGCACCCCCGAGGCGAAGAGGGCGAAGCCGACCCCGATCGTCACCGTCTCGAAGGCGATCATCGTCGCCACCGAGTAGCCCTCGCTCTCGTGAGCGTGCGGGACGGTGACCGCGAGGAACGCAAGTCCGGCGGCCGCGAGGCCGAGCCCGATCCACTCGCGCCGGCTCAGGCTGTGGCCGAAATAGCGGGTCGCCGGGTATGCGAGCAGCACCAGGCCACCGGCGATCACCGCCTGCACCAGCGACAACGGGGCGACCGCCATCGCGGCGACATGGAGCACCCAGGCGGCCGCTGCGACGGCGAAGCCGATCGTCCACCACGTCGAATCGAACAGCGACACCGCGCTGCGCAACGGGCTGCGCAGCCGGATCTCGGGCGACTCGCAGGCCCCCCGGTGCTTGCAGAGCATGCCGAGGTTGGCCATCGCGGCGCAGGCGAGCGCGAGCGCTATCCCAAGGGTGGTCATCGGTCAGCTGAAATCGTTAAGTGCCAGCGGCGCCTTGAATCGCCCCCCGCGGCGGTGGCCACGAAACCCCGGAGCGCCGTATGAGCACTTGTTAACACATTCGCCGCCAGGCGGTTTCACTTCCGCCCCGCGGCTAGTGACAATCTGAACGCAATCAGAGCTGTGCTTCGGCCTCGATCTCGACCACCCAGCGCGGGTCGAGCAGCCCTGCGACGACGACCATCGTCGCCGCCGGAGCGGCCTCGCCGAAGTACTCGCGGTGCACCGTGCCGACGGCGTCGGAGATCGCCGCGTCGGTGAGGAACATGCGCGTCCTGACGACGTCCCGGGCACCCGCACCGAGATCCTCGAGAGCGGCGACGACGATCTCGCAACAGCGCCGGGCCTGGGCCGCGGGGTCGGAATCGAATGACCCGTCGGGCCAGATCGGGGCGCTGCCCGCGATGATCACCCGGTCGCCGGCACGGACGGCACGACTGAAGCCGTAGCGCCGCTCATAGGGCGACTCCGAGCGGGCGCGTCGAGCCGCGCTCATCGATCGGTGATCACGGGGCGAGGTGCTCGCGCATTCGCTCGACGGCCTCGGCGAGGCGGTCGTCGGGGGTGGTCAGCGAGATCCGGAAGAAGCCCTCACCGCTCGGCCCGTACATCGAGCCCGGTGAGATCACCACCGCCGCCTGCTCGAGCACGAGCTCGGCGAACGAGGACGAGGTGTGCCCCTCGGGGACCGGCGCCCAGACGTAGATCGTCCCGCGCGGGGGACTCACTTCGACGCCGATCTCGCGCAGCGCCCCGACGACCAGGTCACGGCGGCGCTGATAGACGCCGTTCATCTCGTCGATTGCGCGCCGCGGTCCGTTGAGCGCCGCGGCGCCGGCGAGCTGCACCGCCTCGAACAGGCCCGAGTCGACGTTCGTTTTCAGGCGCCAGTAGGCGGCGATCGCGTCGGGATTGCCGAGGATCGCCGCGCAGCGCCAGCCAGTCATGTTGAAGCCCTTGGAGAGCGAGAAGACCTCGACCCCGACCTGCTTCGCCCCCGGCGTGGCGAGGAAGCTGGGCGCGACGTAGCCGTCGAAGGTCGTTTCCGAGTAGGCGTTGTCGTGGACGACCAAGACCTCGTTCGCGTGCGCCAGCTCCACCGCCCGCTCGAACAGACCCTCGGGGACGACCGCCCCGGTCGGGTTGTTGGGGTAATTGAGAAACATCAGTCGCGCGCGCTCGAGCACGTCGGCGGCGATCGCGTCGAGGTTCGGGGCAAACCCCTGCTCACCGAGGAGCGGCATCAGGGCCGCCTCGGCGCCGGCCAGCAGAGGTCCGCCGGTGTAGATCGGGTAGCCCGGATCGGAGGCGAGCGCCACGTCGGCTGGGTCGAGGAAGGCGAAGCAGAGGTTGTAGATGCACTCCTTGGCGCCGATCGCCGGGATCACCTCGGTCTCGGGATCGATCTCGACCCCGAAGCGGCGCTCGTAGAAGCCCGCGAACGCGTCCCGGAACTCGGCCCGGCCGCGGTTGGAGGGGTACCGGTGGGTGCCCGGATCGGCCACCGCCGCCTGCATTGCCTCGATCACGTGCGGGTAGGTCGGCTGATCGGGGTCGCCGATGCCGAGGCTGATCACATCGATTCCGGCCTCGCGCTTGGCCGCGACCTTGCGCTCGAGCTCGGCGAACATGTAAGGCGGGATGGCCTCCAGCCGCTTGCAGGGATCGGTGAGCGCCATCGCGCGCGAGAGGCTACCGGTGCCGGCCTCCTCCGGGCCCACGATCCGTGGGGCCCCGATCACGCCGCGGCGAGGGCCCCGACGAAGCCGCCGTCGAGCTCTCCGGAGTAGACCCGAGTCGCGGAGCCGATCAGGGTCAGGTCGAGCTCGTCGGTGATCTCGACCGCGAGCTTGCCTCCGTCGAGAACGACCGTGATCGGGCTCGCCACGCCGTCGAGGAAGGCGGCCACCGCGGCGCCGCTCGCGCCGGTCCCCGAGGAGAGCGTCTCCCCCACGCCGCGCTCGAAGATTCGCGCCCGGACCCTGGAGCCCTCGACGCGGATGAAGGAGACGTTGGTGCGGTTCGGGAACAGCGAGTGGTTCTCGAACTCGTGGCCGACGGAACCGATGTCCAGCGTCTCGATCTCGTCACCGACATCGACCACGCATTGCGGGTTGCCGACGTTGACATGGCGAAAGCTCCACCGTCGGCTGCCGGCGCTCAGCGTCCCGGTACCTTCGGGGGGGCCCGACGGATAGTCGGGCGAGCTCAGTGACGCCCGCCCGATCGCCATCGAGACCTCGTCCGGGCCGGTGATCGTGGGCGTCAGCTCCCCCGCCCTGGTGACGATCGTGAACGTGTCCTCCTCGGTCCAGCCGGACGCGCGCAGGTAGAGCACCGCCTCGCGCGCGCCGTTTCCCGACAGCTCGGCCTCCGAGCCGTCGGGGTTGAAGATCCGCAGCTCGGCCACGTAACGCTCGTCCTGCGGTCGGGCCAGCAGCAGGATGCCGTCGGAGCCGACGCCGAAGTGTGGCTCGCAGATGCGCCGGATCCGCTCCTCGCTCAGCTCCCAGGGCAGCGCGTCGCGCTCGACGATCACGTAGTCGTTGCCCAGCGCCTGCCACTTCTCGAAGCGCACCGGTCGGAGGCTATTCGTTGCCCGCGGGCAGGTCCGACAGCGCCTGCTCGCGGCGCTCGTAGATGTGGATCTCGTACACGCGGCCGTCGCGGACCACCCAGCGCTGGAACTGCGGGAGCTCGACCGGCAGGCCGCTCCCCCGGCCGCGCCCGCGGTGGGTCACCGCGACGAGGACGTTGGCGCCCACCTGTTCGTAGCCGGAGTGCTCGAGCTCGTACTCGTCGAACGCCGCCAGCCACTGGCGCCAGAGCTTCAGGTATGCGTCGAGGCCGACGTAGCGGCGCCCCTCCGGCGGCGCGGTGGCGCCGTTGAACTCGACGACCACCCGATCGGTGAGGGATTCGCGGACCAGGGCGTCGGCGCCGGTGAGACCGGAGCTGATCGCGTTCGCCTCCGAGGCCTCGAGCGCGTCGCGCAAGGAGGTGAAGTCGTGGCTCTCGAAGAGCGAGTTCAGCTCATAAACCAGGTCGATCGCCGTCATCGTTCGGCGACGTCGAGCAGGGAGACGATCTCGGCGGCGACGTCGGCGTTCCGGCGCCCGGTGCGGTCGAGCTGCGTCACGTCCTCCATCCGTCGCATCCACGTGAGCTGGCGGCGCGCGAAGCGCCACTGGGCGCGCTTCATCGCCTCCGCGTCGCCACCCAGGAGCTCGTCGAAGCCGATCGCCGCGCGGGCCGTGCGCCGGGCTCCTGCGAGATCCGCGCTACGCACCTCGTCCACCGCGCCCAGCCTCACCATCTCATCGGCCCGGGCCTCGATCCGCGCCCGCAGCTCGTCGCGGTCGGCGGTCAGCCCGACCAGTAGCGTCGGCACCCGCATGCCCTCGCCCCACAGCCCGGAGCTCGAGGGATGCGCGGCGATCCCGAGGCGCGCGAGCTCGGTCAGGCGGACGATCCGCTTGCGGTCGTTGGGGTGCACACCGGAGCCAAGCTCGTCGGGAAGCTCGGCATGCAGCGCCTGCGGCCCTCGATCGGCGACCTCCGCCTCGACCGCGGCGCGGACCGCCGCTGGGACCGGTGGGCGCAGGTCCAGCTCGGCCAAAGCGGCGCGCAGGTAGAGGCCGGCCCCCCCGACGACGATCGGCCGCCGGCCCTCGGCGAGCAGGGCGTCGATTTCGGCGTGAGCGAGCTCGGCGAAGCGACCCGCGGAGAACTCCTCGTCGAGCTCGGCGATCCCGAGCAGCCGGTGCTCGAGCCGCGCCCGCTCCTCGGCGGTCGCCGCTCCCGAGAGGACCTCGAATCCGCGGTAGATCTGAATCGCGTCACAGGAGATCGCCACCGGATCCTCGCCGCGCTCGCGCAGCTGGTCGGCGAGCTCGATCGCGACCCCGGTCTTGCCGACCGCAGTCGGGCCGAAGATCGCGAGGACGCGCACGCGCGAGACTACGGGACGCGGCTGAGCAGGCGCTCGTGCCCGGTCAGGGTCTGGGAGGTGGCGGACTCGATCTCGACCTCGACCAGCTCGCCGACTGACGCCGTGCCCTCGAAGTTGACCGCCTTGTTGTGCCGGGTGCGGCCGCGCAGTTGGCCTGGGTCGCGGCGCGTGCCGCCCTCGACCAGCACCTCCATCGTCCGCCCGACGAAGCGCTGTGCTCGCTCGCGCGCCCGGCGCTGGACGAGCTCGACCAGCCGAGCCATGCGCTCGCGCTTCACCGCATGGGGCACTTGGTCGCCCAGCTCGGCGGCCTCGGTGCCACGCCGCGGCGAGAAGAGAAAGGTGAAGGCCCCGTCATAGCCCACGTCGTCGACGACCTCGAGCGTCTGCGCGAAATCTTCCTCGGTCTCGCCCGGAAAGCCGACGATGATGTCGGTGGTGAGCGCGCAGTCGGGCACGTGCTCGCGGATGAGCGCCACCCGATCGAGATAGCGCTCTCGGTTGTAGGTGCGCCGCATCGCCTTCAAGACGCTGCCGGACCCCGACTGCAGCGGCAAGTGGATGTGCTCGCAGACCGCGGCGAGCTCCGCGTGGGCGCGGACGACGTCCTCGCGCATGTCCTTCGGGTGCGGGCTCGTATAGCGGAGGCGCTCGACGCCGTCGACCCCGTCGATGAGGGCCAGGAGCTCGGCAAAGGTCGTTCGGCTCGCTCCCAGGTCACGGCCGTAGCTGTTCACGTTCTGACCAAGCAGCGTCACCTCTCGAACTCCGTCGGCGACCAGGGCCTCGACCTCGGCGACCAACTCGGCCGGGTCGCGGCTCCGCTCGCGTCCACGGGTGGAGGGCACGATGCAGTAGGAGCAGCGGCAGTTGCACCCCTGCGAGATCTGCAGCCACGCCTGGAACTCGCGCTCGCGCTTCATCGGCAGATGGCCGGAGAAATCTTCGAACTCGAAGTAGCCCTGGGCCGAGAGCGAGTCCGAGGCGAGAAACTCCGCGAGCCGGGCGATCTGGCCGGGACCGAAGGCGACGTCGACGAACGGGAACCGCTCGAAGACCTCGTCCTTGACCGACTGTGCCCAGCAGCCGCCCACTCCGATCACGCGCTCCGGATCCTCGGACTTGAGACGCTTCGCCTCGCCGAGATGGGCGATGAAGCGGTTGTCGGCCGCCTCGCGGATCGAGCAGGTGTTGAACAGGATCAGGTCGGCGTCGGCGCGCTCGTCCGCCTGCGCGTAGCCGAGCGACTCGAGCATCCCCTTCATGCGCTCGGAGTCGTGGACGTTCATCTGGCACCCGAAGGTGGTGACGTGGTACCGCTTGTGCTCCACCAGCGCCATCTTAGGAGGACGAATGGAGTACCGGACCCTCAGCTACGAGCTCGATGACCACGTCGCCGTGCTCACCTACGACCGGCCCGAGCAGCGAAACGCGGTCTCGCGGGAGATGAACGGCGAGCTTCACCACGCCTGGCGTCGCTTTCGTGACGACCCGGACGCGTTCGTGCTCGTGATCACCGGCGCCGGCGACGCCTTCTGCGCCGGCTGGGACCTTCAGGACGCCGCCGACTGGCCGCGCCCCGATTGGGACGAGTTCCGCACCCACCTCTATGACGAGGACGGGGTCTGCGGCTACACCCGGCGCGCCGACGTGTTCAAGCCGGTGATCGCCGCGGTCAACGGCTGGGCGGTCGCCGCGGGGCTCGAGAACGCTCTGCTCGCCGACATCCGGATCGTCGCCGAGAACGCGGTCTTCGGAGCGCTCGAACGGCGCTGGAACATCGTCGCCGGCGACGGGATGACCGTGCGCCTGCCGCTCGTCGTCGGCTGGGCGAAGGCGATGGAGCTGATCATCACCGGGCGACCGGTGAGCGCGGAGGAGGCGCTGCGGATCGGGCTCGCGAACGAGCTCGTCCCGGAGGGCCGGGCGCTCGAGCGGGCGCTCGAGCTCGCCCGCGAGATCGCGGCGCTGCCACAGGGCGCGATCCGGACCGACAAGGAGACGATGATTCGCAACCTCGGGCGCAGCTTCGAGGAGCGCCTGCGCCAGGAGGCCGAGGCGGCGCTGTCGATGTTCTGGCGCCGCGACTCGCACGCGATCGGCGCCGCCGCGTTCAAGCGTGGCGACGTGCCCGAGTGGCCGCACCACGGCCTCTAGGAGCTGTGTGGCAGGCGCCCCACCACCAGGCGCCTAGTCGTCCCCCTCGAGCGCGCTGAGGGCCTCTCGTGCCCTCTCGGCCTCGGCCTCGCGCCGGGCACGCTGCCGCTCGGCCTCCGCCAGCTCCTCCTCGGCGGCCTCGAGGTCCTGCCGGGCCTTGTCGAGCCCGCTCCGCCGTTTTTCGACCTGCTTGTCGGCGACGCCCAGCGAGCGCTCGACCCGCTTCAGCTCGCGCTCCGCCTCTCGGCGGCGGGCGGCGGATGGGGCCTTGCGCCTGCGCTTCGGCGCCCGTGGGGCGACCTCGGAAGTCGCGCCGCCGAACCCCACCGCCTCCTTGTCCGCGGCGACCCGCGCGGTCGTGAACTCGGCCCGTAGCTGCTCGTCGCTCGCTACCGCCCGCAGTGTCTCCCGGGCTCGATCGATGGTCGCCGGGCTCGCCTGCTCGGAGCCGAGCGCCTCGCGGACCGCCTCGATCATGTTCTCGACCGCCTCCTGTTGCGCGGCCATCGCCCGCTTCAGCTCGGGCTTGCCCTCGCCCCTGAGCGCGGCCTTCTGCGCCGCCTCGAGCTCCTCGCCCGCCTCAACCAGTCGCTTCGCCGCCTTCGGGTCGGCCCGCACCCCCCGATTGACGGCCCAGGCGGAGCGGGAGGGTTTCTTCAGCTTGCCGATCGCTTCGGCGCGCTCTCGCTCGCCCTCGCCGCGCAGACGTTTTGCGAGCGCATTGCGCTCGGCGGTGAACCGCTCGAGCGGCAGCGAGTAGAGCTCCGTAACCTCCACTTCGGACGCAGCTTTGCGCCGCGGCATCGTCGCCGGTCAACTCTGTCCGCTGGTCGACTCGGCGAGGTATTGGACCAGGGCGTCGAGCTCCTGGGGGCTGAGGTCGTCGCCGAAGGTCTGCGGCATCACGTCGGGCGGCTGACCCGGCGCCACCTCGGCGTTCGGGTCGACGATCGACTCCTCGATGTAGGCCTCGTCCTTGCCTCGCAGGGCGCCGTCGAGATCGGGCCCGGTGGTGCCGGTCGAGCCGGCGGCGGCGAGCCTGTGGCAACCGCCGCAGCCATTGGCCTCGAACAGCGCGGCGCCCTCGGCGGAAGCGGCGCCGGTGGGCTCCTCGGCGGCCTCCGGGCCGACCTCCTCCTCCGCCTCGCCCTCCTCGCCCTCGGCAGCGCTCTCTTCCCCCGCCTGGGCGAGCTCCTCCTGACGATGCTCCTGCTCGTCCTCGGCCTGCAGCCAGGCGAAGGCACCGGTGCCGACCACCACGCAGGCGAACGCGATCATCCCCACGCCCAGCAGCCCCTTCGAGCGCGGAAACCTCTCGAACCGCAGGCCGACCGCGGCGACCAGCACCGCGAGGACTACCAGGCTGATCCCGAGGACGAAGAACAGCGTCTCGTTCATGCGCGGCGGATCCTATTAGCTGGCAAAGGACACGGAGCGGCTCTCGCGGATCACCGTGATCTTGATCCGGCCGGGGTATTCCATCTCCTTCTCCACGGCCGCGGCGATCTCGTGGGAGATCAGGGCGGCCCGCTCGTCGTCGACCTCACCGGGGTCGACGACGACGCGGATCTCGCGTCCTGCGCGCATCGCGAACACCCGCTCCACCCCCTGATTGCGCGAGGCGATCTCCTCGAGCTCGCGGAGCCTGGCCACGTACTGCTCGAGCGCATCCCCGCGGGCCCCCGGGCGGGCACCCGAGACCGCGTCGGCTGCCTGCACGATCACCGCCTCCACCGTGCGCGGTTCGACCTCCCCATGGTGGGCCTCCATCGCGTGGGTGACCGCCTCCACCTCGCCGCGGCGGCGCGCGATCTTGCCTCCGACGAGCGCGTGCGGGCCCTCGACCTCGTGCGTGACCGCCTTGCCGATGTCGTGCAGCAGTGCCGCCCGCCGAGCGGTCTCGACCGACGCCCCCAGTTCCTCCGCCATCAACGCCGCGAGGTGCGAGCACTCGACCAGGTGGTCGAGGACGTTCTGTCCGTAGCTGGTCCGGTAGCGGAGCTGTCCGAGCAGGCGCAGGAGCTCGGGATCGAGCGCGTTGACGCGCGCCTCGAGCGCCGCCTTCTCCCCCTCCTCGGCGATCCGTCCTTCGATCTCCTCGCGCGCGTGCTCGTAGGTCTCCTCGATCAGGGCCGGGTGGATTCGACCGTCCGCGATCAGCCGCTCGAGCGTGATCCGGGCGATCTCGCGGCGAACGCCGTCGAAGCTCGAGAGCACGACGGCGGACGGGGTCTCGTCGATGATCACGTCGACGCCGGTGAGCTTCTCGAGCGCGCGGATGTTGCGCCCGTCGCGACCGATGATCCGACCCTTCATCTCGTCGTTCGGCAGCTCGACCAAACGCGTGGTGCTGTCGCTCGAGGCCTTGGCGGCGAGTCGCTGCATCGCCACCGAGAGGATGTTGCGCGCTCGGCGTTCGGCCTCGGCGCGTGTCTCCTCCTCGATCTGCTGCAGCCGTAGCCCCGCTTGGTGCTTGGCCTCCTGCTCTACCTCCGCCAGCAGCAGCTGCTTGGCCTGCGCGGCCGATAGGCCCGAGAGCCGCTCGAGCTCGCGGCGCTGGACCCGCTTGGCCTGCTTCAGCTCCTCGATCGCATGGTCGAGGTTGCGCTCGCGGTCGTCCAGCGTCTGCCCGCGACGCTCGAGATCGGCGCGCTGGACCGCGAGCGACTCCGTCTCGCGCAGCGCCCGCTCCTCCATGCGAGCGATTTCCTCGCGCCGGGCGCGAAGCTCGTCGCCTGCGCCGGCCGCCGCCGGCCCGGGACCGTCGCTCGCAGACGCAGCCTCGGGCTCGGCTGCGGCGCGATCGCGCCGCCACGGTAGCCACAGCGCGCGTTGACCCATCGCTTCCTCTCCCCGGCCACCCGCGGGCCGGTGTCGCGGTTCCGCTATCCGGCGATCATCAGGATCACCGCGACCTGGGCCGCGAAGTGCGTATGGCTGGCTGGATCCAGGCGCGCGGACGTCCGCGCGCGCGGGCTGTCACCGGCTCAGCAATGCCGGGTGAGGTGGTCCTCCTGCTCGGTGCTCACGACGAAAAAATCTTGTTTCAGCTTGCCAATCGCGTCTTCGGGCGGCCGTCGGCCGCAGCCCTGATCGTAGAGCCGCGATGGGCCGGCGGTCAAGCCGCTCGACGTTCTGCAAGTCGCACGGCGTCATGGGCGAGCTCCGAGTCGTAGCCGCGGCGGGCGAGGAAGGCGAGCGCGCGAGCGCGCGACGCTTCATCGGCGGGCGCCTCGGCGCGACGTTCGAGCAGCTCGATCGCCCGTTCGAGCTGTGAATCTCGCCGTTCACCGGCGAGCGCGGCGTCGATCAGCTCGCCGTCTATGCCCCGTCCGGCGAGCGCCTCGCGGATTCGCTTCGGCCCCCAGCCTCGGAGCTCGCGCTTGTCCTCGGCGAACCGCTTCGCGAACCGCTCGTCGTCGAGCGCCCCGGCCTCGACCAGGCGGCCGATCGCGACCACGATCTCCGCCGGGGCGAAGCCGCGCTCCGCCAGCCAGGCTCCGAGCTCGGCAGCGCCGCGCTCCTTGCGCGAGAGCGCTTCGACCGCCCGTTCGAAGGCCTCGCGGGAGCGCTCGCACCCGGGCTGGGGCTCGGGCTCCGAGGCGAACACGGCGGAGGATGACCGGGCGCGCTCAGGCGGCCTTGCGCTCGGACTCCGGCGCGGCGTCCGCCACCTCGGCCACCGGCTCGGCGGACGCCTCCTCCGGCACCGCGCGCGGTGGCGCCGGTGTCCGCTCGATGCCGAGCTCGGCGAACAGCTTCGCCTCGATCTCCTGTGCCAGCTCCGGATTCTCGGCCAGGTACTGCTTGGTGTTGTTGCGTCCCTGACCGAGCCGCAGCTCCCCGTAGGAGAAGAACGAGCCCGACTTCTGGATCAGGTCGTTCTCGATCGCGAGATCGAGCAGGCCGCCCTCGTGGGAGACCCCGGTGCCGTACTCGACGTCGAACTCGGCCTGGCGAAACGGCGCCGCGACCTTGTTCTTGACCACCTTCACCCGGACCCGGTTGCCGACCGCCTCGGTGCCCTCCTTGAGCGTCTCGATCCGGCGCAGGTCCAGTCGCTGTGAGGAGTAGAACTTCAGCGCCCTGCCGCCGGGCTGAGTTTCGTTGGACCCGAACATGACCCCGATCTTCTCCCGGATCTGGTTCGTGAACAGGCAGACGGTCCTCGACCGGTTGAGGTTGCCGGCTAGCTTGCGCAGCGCCTGTGACATCAGCCGTGCCTGGAGCCCGACCTGAGTCTCCCCCATCTGGCCCTCGAGCTCGACCCGCGGCGTCAGCGCCGCGACCGAGTCGACGGCGACCACGTCGACGGCGCCCGAGCGCACCAGCACGTCGACGATCTCGAGCGCCTGCTCACCGTAGTCGGGCTGGGAGACCAGCAGCTCGTCGGTGTTGACGCCGATCCGCTTCGCGTAGATCGGGTCGATCGCATGCTCGGCGTCGACGAAGGCGCAGACCCCGCCCCGCGTCTGGGCCTCGGCGATGATGTGGTAGACGAGCGTCGTCTTTCCCGACGACTCCGGGCCGAAGATCTCGACGATCCGCCCCCGGGGCACACCGCCGACGCCGAGCGCCAGATCGAGCGCCAGCGCCCCGGTCGGGATCGCGTCGACCTCGACCGCGCTCTTGTCGCCGAGCTTCATCACCGACCCCTGGCCGAAGTCCTTCTCGATCTGCTTCACCGCGGCCTGCAGCGCCGCGTCCTTGGCCCGCGCCTCCTTGTCGGCCGCCTTCAGATCCGCCTTCTTTGCATCTGTCATCTGCTTCTCATCACCTCTTCTGGTCCCTAGGGGACGGCAAATCGACGCCCGCCAGGGACACGTACTCGGCCCCCTGGGGCTTGAGATTGGAACGGTAGAGAGCCATCCGGACGGCCCCGAACGGCTCGGTGAGCGAGTCCGGAAGCGCCGCGGGCGGTCCGGCGACCCGCTTCGGGCGCCCCCTGCCGCGGCGCTCGCCGGCTCCCGGCGGCTGGCGTTCGGTGCGCACCCTGGCCACCGTCACGTGGGGCCAGAAGGCGCGCGTCTCCTGCTTGTAGAAGCGCTCGGCCTCGAGCGCCTCGGAGAGCTCCGCCTGCAGGGCGACGGCGCCCTCGCTGTGCGCGTCGAGCGCGTACAGCCGCGGTCGCCCCTTCGGCCGCGGCGATGGCTCCGATTCGAAGCGCAGCTCGACCGGCCGCGCCGGGATCGAGGCGAACACCTCGGCGACTCGCGGGATCAGCTTCTCCGGGTGATAGGAGAGAAAGCAGAGGGTCACGTGCAGCGCCTCGCGCCGCATCGGCCGCAGGGCCGGGTCCGAGAGCGCCCGCGCCTGCCATTCCGCGAGCCCGTCGCGAACCGCATCCGGCAGGTCGAGGGCGACGAACAGCCGCGCCCGCGGGCTCTTCAGCCTCTCCTTCGCCATCGGAGCCACGCTACGCGGCCGGGCGGCGCGAAAGACGCGTCGAGGTCGAGGAGCTGCGGCGATACCGTCACAAGAGCGCCAACGACCGGCGCTGCACGCGGTCGAGGTGGGCCGAGCACGGTCGCGAACCTATCGGGGCCCACGGTCGAGCCGGCGGTTGTTTGTGGTCAGCGGTCGTGCCACGTACGGTGGGGACATGCGGAGCGTCTCTGCCGCCCGGCCAAACTCGGGCCTGTCACCGGCGGTGGTTGTCTGGCGCGCGGGCCACACCGTCGTCGCGATCGTCTTCCTGGCCGCAATCGGATACGTGTGGTGGTGCGCGCTCAGCGGTCGCCGCGGGCCGCTGTTGCGCCCGGCGATAGCGGCCCTGATCGGGGAGGGCGTGGTCGTCGCGGCGAACCGCGGCGACTGCCCGTTGGGAGCGGTCGGCGAACGGATCGGCGACACCGTCCCCCTGTTCGAGCTCGTGCTCCCACCCCGAGCTGCCCGGCGGGCGGTGCCCACGCTTGGAGTCCTGACGGCCGTCGGGCTTGTCCTGCTCGTGGCACGCTCCCGCGGTGAGCACGCGAGAGCGAAATGCCCGTCGTCGGAAGCGATGAATCCCGGCCTCTTCCTCGGTCTATCTAGTCAGCCATGCCCGACGACGAGCGACAGATCCGTACGCTGATCGAGCGCTGGGCCGAGGCGGTACACCGCGGCGACATGCCCGGTGTGCTCGCCGATCACGCCGACGACATCGTCATGTTCGATGTCCCGCCGCCCTACGAGGGCGTTCGCGGCATCGACGCCTACCGCGAGACGTGGCCCCCGTTCTTCGCGTGGCAGGCAAAGGGCGCCGTGTTCGAGATCGTGTCCCTGGAGATCACCGCCGGCGACGGCGCCGCCTACGCCCACGCTCTGCTGCGTTGCGGAATGCCGCAGGAGCTCGCAGGGCAACCCGCCAACCGCCTCCGGCTCACGCTCGGGCTGCGAAAGGAGGGTGGACGTTGGGTCGTCGCGCACGAGCACCACTCGTTTCCCCACACCTAGCGCGCGCGCTGGCTCAAAGCGGGAACTCCTCGCCGCGTAGCAGCCGCCGCAGCAGGTGCAGGGCCAATGTGCAGGAGCGGTCCTTGATCTCTACCCGCTCTCCGGGGATCACCGGATCGCGGGCGATCATCGGACCGTCGCCCACCTTGACGCAGACGCAGACGTAGCCGACCGGCTTCTCCTCCGTCCCGCCGTCGGGGCCGGCGATCCCGGTGATGCCAACCCCGAGGTCGGCGCCGAAGCGGGCGATCGCCCCGTCGGCCATCGCCGCGGCCACCTCGGGTGAGACCGCCCCGTGCTCCTCGATCAGCGCCGGCGGCACCCTGAGCAGCTCGACCTTGGCCTCGTTGGAGTAGGCGACGATGCCCCCGGCGAGGTAGCTCGACGCCCCCGGCGGCTCGGCGAGGCGGGCAGCGAGCTGGCCGGCGGTGCACGACTCGGCCAGCGCGATCCGTCGCCGGTCGCGCAGCAGCTCGCCCACCTGCTCGTCGATCGTCGTCCCATCGGTGCTGAACACGAACCGCCCATGGCGCTCGACGATCCCGGCGACGAGCGCCTCGCGCGCCTGCTCCGCGCCGGGGCGGTGGCGGATGTCGACCTCCAGCTCCCCGCGGCGCAGGCACGTGGTGATCTCGAGCTGCGCGAGCTCGACGTCGGCCTCGATCTCGCGCAACGTCTTCGCGATCTCCGACTCCGGGATCCCGAACAGCCGCACCGTCTGACCCAGGTAGGCCTCGGCGCGCTCGAGCACGGCCTGAGCGCCGGTGGTCGCCAGGGCCGGCTCCCACATCGCGTGCAGCTCGCGCGGCGGGCCCGGGAGCACGATCACCGTCGGTCCACCGTCGATCGCGAGCACCAGCCCCGGCGCGGTCCCCGCCGGGTCGATGGTCTCGGCTCCGTCGGGAACCATGGCCTGCTTGCGATTCGCGACCCGCAGCGCCTCGGGGTCGAAGCGCAGCCGGCGGGCGAAGGCGGCGAGGATCCGAGCGATCTTGCGCTCCATGTCCTCGTCGAGCGACATCCCGACGCCGGCGAAACGCGCGACGATCTCGGCGGTGAGGTCATCGGCCGTCGGCCCCAGTCCGCCACTGGTGACGATCAGCTCACAGCCCTCGCCGGCCATGAACGCAAGTCCCGCCTCGAGGTCCTCGGGCCGGTCGGCGACGGTGAGGATGTGGGCGACCTCGATCCCGAGCTCGCCCAGCCGCTGCGAGATCCAGGGACCATTGCGATCGGTGATCCGCGCGGTGATCACCTCGGTGCCTGTGACGAGAATGCCCGCGCGCACGCTCACGGACAGCTGCCCGCGCCTCGGATCGACTCGCCGCTGCGCGCGCGTCGCCCCGCGCTCACGGACACTCCTCCCCCGGCGGGGGAGCGGTCTTGACCCGCTGCGGGGCGATGATCTCGTAGGCCGCGGGGCCCTGCGCCTTGGGCAGACGCCGCCGCTTGCCCGCGATCTCGAGCCTGAACTGCTCGTTGTCGAAACCCTTCGGGAAGCGAAGCTCGAACCGGCGGCGCTCGTAGGCCTCCTCGGTCCCCACGGCGAGCACCTGGCCGTCGATCAGCGCCTCTCCCCCGCCCCCCAGCAGACAGACTTCGACCGGCTCGACGACGGTCAGCGCGAGGCTGACCGTGCCCCGCGGGCGGTCGGGCTTGCGGCCGTCCTGCTGGCCGCGGCGCTCGTCGGAGCCCTGCCGGCGCTGGCGGTCGGCGCGCTCGTCGTCGCCCGTGAGCCCGATCACCAGCAGCGCTCCCACCACCGCGAGCACGACCACGCCCAGCACGAGCCAGAGGCGCGAGCCGGAGGCGCGCTCACCACGGCGCCGCCGCGCCTCGAGCACCTGGTCGCCGAGCGGGTAGGCCGAGTCGCCGCGATCGGGCTCGACCTGGCGGCGGAACTCGTCCACGAGCGCCTCCCCGTCGAGCCCGAGAAGCTGCGCGTAGGTGCGCAGGAACCCCTTCGCGTAGGCGGGGCTGGGGAGGGCGTCCCAGTCCTCGCCCTCGAGCGCGCGCAGGTACTTGATCCGGATCTTCGTCCGCTCCTCGACCGTGCGCATCTCGAGTCCGGCACGGCGCCGCGCGTCCTGCAGCACCTCGCCGATCCGCATCTTGCCCGGGAGTTGGCCAGCCATCCGGCCGTATTGTCGCGTGCTAGCTCTCGACCGGTTCGAGCTCCGTGCCCGCGCCGGTCTCGCGCCCGCCCTCGTCGACGATTCCGTCGGCCAGGCGCTCCAGCAGGCGCGGCAACTCCGCCTGCGAGACGAGCACCTGGCGCGGCTTCGAGCCCTCGTAGCCGGAGATGATCCCGCGGCGCTCGAGCATGTCGATCAGGCGGCCGGCCCGGGTGTAGCCCACCCGCAGCCGGCGCTGGATCATCGACACCGAGGCGGTCTCGGATTCGACCACGACACGGGCCGCGTCGGCGAGAAGGTCGTCCTGGTCGGGTGAGAACTCGCCCTCGGCGCCCTCGCCCACCTCCGGCTCCTTCGCCTCGAGCAGCTCCTCGTCGAACTCGGGCTCGCCCTGCTCGGCCCAGTGGCCGCAGACACGGGCGATCTCTTCCTCGGTCACGAAGGCGCCCTGGATCCTGCTCATCTTCGAGGTGCCGACGGGGCGAAACAGCATGTCTCCCTGGCCGAGCAGGGTCTCCGCACCACCCTGGTCGAGGATCACCCGCGAGTCCACCTGCGAGGCGACCGCGAACGCTATCCGGGCCGGGATGTTGACCTTGATCGTGCCAGTGATCACGTCGGTGGAGGGACGCTGGGTCGCTAGTACCAGGTGGATGCCGATCGCGCGGGCCTTCTGGGCCAGCCTGATGATCGAGTCCTCGACCTCGGCCGGGGCGACCATCATCAAATCGGCGAGCTCGTCGATCACGCAGAGGATGTGGGGCAGGGTCGGCTCGCCCGCGCGCTTGCGGGCGCGGTTCAGCTCGACCAGGTTTCTCGCGCGCGCCTCGCTCATCACCGCGTAGCGGCCCTCCATCTCCCCGATCAGGTTGGCGAGCACGTTCGCCGCCAGGCGCGGGTTGGTGACGACTGGCGTCAGCAGGTGGGGCAGGCGCTCGTAGTGGTTGAGCTCGACCCGCTTGGGGTCGACCAGGACGAGCCGAACCTCATTCGGGGAGGCGTGCATCAGGATCGAGCTCAGGATCGCGTTGATGCAGCCCGACTTACCCGAGCCGGTGGTGCCGGCGACGAGCACGTGCGGCATCAGCGCGAGGTCGGCCGAGACCGCCTGGCCGGAAACGTCCTTGCCGAGCCAGCTCAGAAGCGGCGACGCTCCCTTCGGCCGTTCGGCATAGATGTCGCCGAGTCGTACCAGGCGCCGGCGTTGGTTGGGGACCTCGACCCCGACCGCCTTCTTGCCGGGGATCGGGGCGAGGATGCGGATGTCGGTCGAAGCCAGCGCGTAGGCGAGGTCGTCGCGAAGCTGGGCCACCTTGGAGACCTTGGTCCCGGGCGCGAGCTGAAGCTCGTAGCGGCTCACGTGCGGGCCGCTGACGGTGCCAAGCAGCCGCGCTTCGACCCCGAAATGTCGCAGCGACTCGAGCAGCGCCTTGGCGGTCGCCTCGCGATCGCGGGTATCGGGGCCCGGGTCGGCCTTGCCACGCTCGAGCGCCTTCGGCGGCGGCGGGCGGTAGGCGATCTCGTCCGAGGCGGTGATCCCACCCTTGTGGCGCTTGTTGCCCATTGGCGTGCGGTCGTCCTCGTGCGAGGCCGCAGGTTCGGGAGGCTCGCCGCCAACCCGCTGCTCCGCGCTCGGTGCGGGGTGCTCGGCGACGAGCTCGTCGGACTCTTCGGCCCACGCGTGGTCCTCCTCGACCGCGACCGTCTCGGCCTCGTCGTCGAGCTCGGAGGTGATCGGCTCGGTCGGGTCGGCGCGGGTCACCGCGATCTCGTCCCCGGGCGCGTCGCCCCAGGGGTCGGCCGCGGCGTCCCGTCGTTGCGTGCGCACGGTGCGCGCGACGTCACGGGTACCGGTCCCGGCCCTGCGAACCGCCCGCCCGGTCGCGCCGAGGAGACCGGCGACGGTGGTGCCGGTGACCAGCAGGGTGCCCGAGACCAGCATCAGCACCGCGAGGATGTGGGCCCCGAGGCGCTGAAAGAGGGTCGTCGAGGCCCAGTAGAGCGCCTCACCAAAGGCGCCGCCATGCTCGACCATGAACCGCTGCTCGAAGAAATCGTGGCGGTTCGGTCGCTCCGGCCCGAGTCCGGCCGTCTCGGCTGCGAACGCGAGCAGGAGCGCGGCGAGGACCAGGATCCCGCCGGCATTGAGCGCCGTCGGCGCGCGCAGCAGGGGCCGGGCGATCAAAACGCCGCCCCAGGCGGTGAGCGCGATCGGGACCACGTAGGCGACCCGGCCGGCCGCGTTCTCGAGCGCGCGCTGTGTCCAGCCGCCGACGCGACCACCGTCCCAGCCCATGTAGAGGACGAAGGCGAGATAGACGCCGGCGGCGATCAGGGCCAGCCCGAGGACGTCGTAATGGCGCTGCTGGAGCCCGTCGGCGAACTCGCGCAGCTCCCGCCGGGGATCGCGACGACGCCGCGGCGCGGGCGTTCGTCGCGTGCGCGACGCCGACCGGCGCCGCTTCGGATTCGTCCAGGGGAAGTGCAAGCTTGCGACTGGGTTCGACGCCCGTGCATCGACCCCTGCGCCGGCTCGCCAAGGGCATAAACGAGCGCTAAATATCCCGGCGTAAGCGACGATTGCGCTCTACCCTTGAAGCGATGCTCGCCAACGATTCGCCAACCGCGGGCCGGGTGCTCGTGATCGAGGACGACGAGTCGATCGCCGACGTCCTTCGCCGGACGCTGCGCCAGGAGGGACACGAGGTCCGCTCCTCGGTGCACGGCGTCGAGGCGCTGCATGCGGCGGAGGAGTTCGTCCCCGATTTGGTCATCCTCGACCTCGGTCTCCCCGGGCTCGACGGGGTAGAGGTCTGCCGGCGGCTGCGCGCCGACTCCGACGTCCCGATCCTGATCCTCACCGCGCGCTCGGAGCTCGACGACCGGGTCGAGGGCCTCGACGCCGGAGCCGACGATTATTTGGTGAAGCCGTTCGAGCGCCAGGAGCTGCTGGCGCGGATGCGCGCGCTGATGCGCCGCCGACCGCCGCGCGGCAGCGCCGCCCTCGTGGTCGGCGACCTCCGGCTCAACCCCGACACGCACGAGGTGACCCGCGGCGAGCGGCAGATCGAGCTCACCAACCGCGAGTTCGAGCTGCTCGAGTACCTGATGCGCAATGAGCGCCTGGTGATATCCCGCGAGCGCCTGCTCGAGGAGGTCTGGGGCTATGACCCGATGGCGCTGACGAATACGATCGACGTCTTCATCTCGAACCTGCGGCGCAAGCTGGAGGAGGGCAACGAGGACCGTCTCCTGCACACCAAGCGGGGCGCCGGCTACGTCCTCCGCGCCACCTCTTGAGATCGCTGTTTCGCCACTGGCCCGTTCGCTGGCGAATCGCCGGCGTCTCTGCCGGGTTGACGCTCCTGATCCTGGTCTGCTTCGCGCTTCTGGTCGGCCGCCTGGCAACCGACCGGCTGAAGAGCGATTTTCGCGACGAGCTGCAGAGCACGGCCAACCAGCTCGCGATCGAGGGCCGGCTCGGCGACCCGCGCAACTTCTTCCGCGACACGGTGATGTCGGGCGACGGCCTGGTCCGGGTAGTCGACGCCGCCGGCAGCCCCCTTCAGGGAACACCCACCGAGCCGTCGTTCGGCTCCCCGAAGCCGGACGTGACCCAGATCGGCGAGTACGAGGTCGCGGCCCAGGAGGTGCTCACCCCAGAGCTCGGCGGCGTGCCCTACTACGTCCAGTACGCCGAGACCCACGACGACCTCGACGCGACGATCGAGCGGCTCTGGATCCTGCTCGGCGCCGGGGTCTTGGGCGGCACGTTGCTGGCGCTTCTGGCCGGGCTCGCGGTCGCCGGGCGGGCGATGCGCCCGATCTCCTCGCTTACCGCCGCCGCGCGTGAGATTGCCGCCACCCGCGATCCCTCGCTGCGCCTGCCCGAGACCGAGACCGACGACGAGGTCGCCGAGCTCGCACGCACGCTCGACGAGATGCTTCGCGAGCTCGACGCCGCCCGCTCGGAGACCGAGCAGATGGTCCAGGCGCAGCGCGACTTCGTCGCCGACGCCTCGCATGAGCTGCGCACCCCGCTGACCAGCATCCTCGCGAACCTCGAGCTGCTCGAGGCCGGCCTCGCGGCCCGCGGCGCCAACCCCGAGGACGAGGAGATCGTCGCCGGGGCGCTCGGCTCCTCGCGGCGAATGCGCCGGCTGGTATCTGACCTGCTGCTGCTCGCCCACGCCGACGCGGGTCGAGCCGGGCCTCGCCGCGAGTGCGATCTGGTCGAGATCGCCACCACGGCGGTGGCCGAGGTACGCCCGGTCGCCCCCGACCACCGGCTGCTGGTCGAGTCAGACGGGCCGGTGCCCGTCGACGGAAACCCCGACGACCTCCACCGGCTCGCCGTCAACCTGGTCGAGAACGGGGTCCGCCATACCCCGCCCGGCACCGAGGTCGCGGTCGCGGTCGTTCGCCGTGATGACGAGGCGCTGCTCGAGGTCACCGACGACGGCCCGGGGATTCGGGAAGAGGTCGGCGATCAGCTCTTCGCGCGCTTCGTGCGCGGCGGCGGCCCGGCCGACCTCACCGTCGAGACCGGAACCGGGCTCGGGCTGGCGATCGTCAAGGCGGTGGCGATCGCGCACGGGGGCTCGGTCGAGGCCGGGCGCTCGCCCGCGGGCGGCGCCAGGTTCAGCGTCCGCCTGCCCCTCGGCGGCGCGCTCGGTGAGCAGGCGCTCACAGATGTGCCCACCCCGGCGGCAAAGCTTTAGTGGCCGTTTACATACCCGGCTACCCTTTGTTCTCGGACGAGACACAGCCCGCCGAGGCATCCCCCGACACGAGCCCGGCGGGCGGCAATTGGCCAGCCGCTGAGTCTGAGCCAATCGGCCCGCTGAGCCCTCCCCCTCCCTGAGGCTCAGCGGGCCACTTTTTTGCCTGTCTCGGCGGGCGTCAACAGCCTGATTGGCGGCAGAACTTGCGCTCGATCATCTCCGCCTCGAGCACCGGGACGTGGGCGCCGGCATAGAGCAGCTGGTCGGCGGCGATCAGGGCCCGGGCGCCGTCGCCGAACCCCGATCGCTTGCCGAGCATGAAGTGCGACTCGAGCACCACCCGATCCATGACCGAGCGCCCCTGGGGGTCGCTGCCGAGGCTGCCGCGAAGCTCGTAAAGGGCTCCCGACCAGGCCTCGCCGATGCAGTGGATCGCGCGCAGGCAGCGGCGCTCGGCGCGCTTGCGCGTGAGCGACCGGTCGGCCCTCCGCCCGCAGCCCGAGCCGCTGTAGGAGACCGAGTCCCAGTCGAAGATGCAGGGATCGAAGCGCTCGTCGCCACCGGTCACGAGCGCGGACATCGCGGCGGCGAGATAGTCGCCGAAGCCCTCGGCCATCGAGCCGGCCCCGAGCGAACGGCCGAATCCCTGGACCGCCTGGTCCTGAAGCGAATGGCCGTACTCATGCACGATCACGTCCGCGTCCTCGCCGTCGTCGACCCCGCCGGCGCCGAGGGTCATCGTCCGCGTCATCGGCGAGTAGAACGAGTTGTCCTCGGGGATCGCGTTGACGCGGACCTTCTGCGGCTTCGAGCGCAGCGACTCGGAGAGCCCGAGGGAGTCGACGTAGACGCGCGTCCGGTCGATGTGAAAGTACGCCATCAGCGCCTCGAAGCGCTCGTTGGAGCGCTCGATCCCGGTGAAGTCGAGGCTCGGACGGCAGAGCGACTTCGCCCGCTTGCCGAGCTTGGCGTGGGCGTAGACGCCCACCAGGCAGCCTTTGGCGCTGGTGATCCGCGGGAGGGAGACCGGCACCCGCAGGTTGGTCAGCAGGGTCGAGTCGCGATCCTTGGCATCGAGCAGGCCCGAGTAGGAGCCCTGGGCGACGACCGGGTTCGGGTCGAAGAGCGTCGCTTTCGCGGTCGCCCGCCAGAGCA
Source organism: Solirubrobacterales bacterium (assembly GCA_021155855.1). Taxonomy (GTDB): domain Bacteria; phylum Actinomycetota; class Thermoleophilia; order Solirubrobacterales; family 70-9; genus WHSW01. Next base: position 8,397 of record JAJNAZ010000012.1, on the reverse strand, counting down.
GGTCGCGGGTCTCGATCGTCTCGCCGCTGCGCCCGTCGACGAGGACCAAAAAGTCGCCGAGCGGCCGCGCCGACGGCAGCGAGACCTGCCAGGCGAGCGAGCCGGTGCCCGGATCGACACCGAGTCGGGCGCGGGCCGCCGCGCGCAGCGACTCGCTGCCCGTCGCCGCCCTGGCCGACTCGATCGCCCGCGCCCGCGAGATCGCGGCGTCGGCGCTCGGCGGCTCGACGTCCGGCGCCGTGGTGTCGGCGACGAGCACCGGGGGCGCCTCCGGCGGATCGGCGACGACCACCTCGGCACCGAACACCGCCAGCCCGCCGGCGCGCTGGCGGTAGCGGTGGATGAGACCCCCGCCGGGCACCTCGACTCGCGCCGCCGGGGCGAGCTGGCCGGGCGGCGCGGCGGCGGCCGCCGCGCGGGCCAAGACACGCTCGGAGCCGCCTGCCGCCGGGGCGCCGGCGAGCAGCGTCAGCGCTGCGATCGCCGGCGCGGCCAGGCGCCGCGCCGCGGCAGCGCTCATACCTCGACCACCACCGGGAGGACCATCGGGCGCCGTCGCAGCCGCTCGTAGACGAACGCCGCGATGTCGTCGTGGAGGTCCTGCTGCAGCAGCACCGGCTCGTTGACCCCCTCCCGGGCGGCGGCCGCGAGCGAGTCCTCGACCACCTCGCGAAGCTCGCCGACGAACCCGTCGGCCTCGACGTCGAGGAAGGGCACGCCGCGAAAGATGATCTCCGGCGGCGCCACCGAGCTGCCGTCCTCCGAGTCGACGGTGGCGACGACGATGAAGACCCCGTCGGCGGAGAGCATGCGCCGGTCGCGAAGCGCGACGTCGTCGGGATCGCCGATGTCGACGCCGTCGACGAAGATCATCCCGGCCCCCACCGAGTCGCCGAACCTCGCACCGTCGGCATCGATCAGGAGCGGGAGACCGTTGCGTCCCTTGTGGATGCGCTGGGCCGGGATCCCCACCGCCTCGGCGAGCTCGGCGTGCAGGTGGATGCGCTTGTGGTCGCCGTGGAAGGGGAACACGTGGCGCGGCCTGGTCAGATTGAGCATCAGCTTCAGCTCCTCGCGCGAGCCATGGCCGGAGACGTGGATCGGGGCATCGGCGGCGGTCACCACCCGGGCGCCGATCTCATAGATCCGGTCGATCGTCTCGTTCACCGAGCGCTCGTTGCCGGGGATCGGCGTGGCCGCGAAGATCACCGTGTCCCCGGAGTGCAGCTCGACGTCGCGATGATCGTTGAACGCCATCCGCCGCAGTGCCGAGAGCGGCTCGCCCTGGCTGCCGGTCGAGATCGCGATCACCTTGTGATCCGGGAAGTCCTCGATCTCCTTCGGCGGGATCAGCAGTCCATCCGGCGCGTTGGCGATGCCGAGGTTGGTGGCGATGTTGAAGTTCTTGCGCATCGAGCGGCCGACGAGCGCGACGCGGCGATCGAGCTTCGCGGCGGCGTCGACGACCTGTTGCACCCGGTGCACGTTGGAGGCGAAGCAGGTGACGATGATCCGTCCCGTGCAGCGTCCGAAGACGTCGAGCAGGGCGGGCCCTACGCTCGCCTCGGAGGGGACGACGCCCGGGCGGTCGGCGTTGGTGGAGTCGCCGCAGAGGCAGACCACGCCCTCGGATCCGAGCGCCGCGAGCCGCGCGACGTCCGCCGGACGACCGTCGACCGGAGTCTGGTCGAAGCGGTAATCGCCGGTGACGAGCACCGCCCCAAGCGGTGTGTGCAGCGCCACCGCGCGGGCGTCCGGGATCGAGTGCGACATGTGGATCGTCTCGATCTCGATCGGCCCCGCGGTTACGCGCTCGCCGGGATCGAGCACCTCGAGCGGAGCGTGGCGGAGCTTGTGCTCCTCCAGTTTCGAGCGCACCAGCCCGATCGTCAGCGGGCCGCCGTAGATCACCGGCGGCATCCCGACCTCTCGCAGCACGTAGGGCAGGGCGCCGACGTGGTCCTCGTGACCGTGGGTGAGCACGATCGCGTCGATGTCGTCGGCGCGCTCGCGCAGGTAGGAGAAGTCGGGCAGCACCAGGTCGATCCCCAGCATCTCTGCGGTCGGGAACATGAGCCCGGCGTCGACGACGACGATCCGGCCGCCGTGCTCGACCACGGTCATGTTCTTGCCGATCTCGCCCAGCCCCCCGAGCGGGAGGATGCGTACCGAATCGCTCACCTGAGCTATCTCGCTCCGCCGACCAACAGTCCGTGGGCCTCGAGCGCCGTCCTCACGGCCTCGCGCTCGTCCTCCGACGCCGCGACCATCGGCAGCCGCAGCCGCGCCTCGAGCAGTCCCAGTAGCTCGAGGGCGGTCTTAACCGGGATCGGGTTCGCGGTCACGGTCATCGCCTCGTAGATCGGGCGCAACCCGGCGTCGATCTCGGCCGCGTGCTGATGCTCGCCGGCGCCGGCGGCGTCGTAGATCTCGCGCATCGCGGGGCCGACGACGTGGGACGCGACGAGAATGCCTCCGACGCCGCCGAACTCGAGCGTGCGGGCGAAGACGTCGTCGTTGCCGGCGAGGATTTCGATCCCTTCGATCGGTCCGAGATCCTCGTTGTTGGCCTGCTTGACGGCAACCACGTTCTCGTTCTCGGCGGCGAGCTCCGCGAGCAGGTCGGGCGGCAGGTTGATCACCGTGCGCGAGGGGATGTTGTAGAGCACGACCGGTGTCTCGCCGGCTGCCTGCGAGACCTCCGCAAAATGCGCTCGCAGGCCGGCGCGGTTCGGCTTGTTGTAGTACGGCGTCACCACCAGCACGGCGTCGACGCCGACGGCGCAGGCCTTGCCGGTCAGCCCGGCGGCGTGACGGGTGTCGTTCGAGCCGGTGCCTGCGATTACGGTCGCCTCGTCGCCGACCTCATCGAGAACGAGGTGGAAGAGCCGCAGCTTCTCATCGTCGGAGAGGGTCGGCGACTCGCCCGTGGTGCCGGCGACGACCAAGCCATGCGAGCCGTTCTCGACCAGGTGACGAGCGAGTCGCCGGGTCGCGTCGACGTCGATCGCACCATCGGCGGTGAACGGGGTCACCATCGCGGTGATCACTCCGCGGAGCTCGGCCATGCCCTAATTATCGCGCGAGGCGAAGACGGGCGGGGTGCGATCCGCCCACGGGCGTGCCCGCTCGAGCTCCGCGCCGATCCGGATCAGCAGGTCCTCGCGTCCGAACGGGGCGACGAGCTGGACCCCGATCGGCAGCCCGGACTCGCTCCAATGCAGCGGCACCGACGCCGCCGGCTGTCCGGTGGCGTTGAAGATCGCGGTGAAGGCGCCGGCCGGTACAGCGCGCTCGAACGCGGCCAGCGGGTCGGGGCCGGAGTCGTCGTAGGTGCCCAGCGGCACCGGCGACACGCTCATGGTCGGCGTCAGCAACAGGTCGAAGCCGCTCTCGTACCAGGCGGCGATCGCGCGAGCCACCGTCTGGTGGATGGCGACGTCGCACAGATAGCGCCCGCTGGAGCGCTCGCGGCCGATCTCGGCGAGCGCCCAGGTCAGCGGTTCGACCTCGTGCGCTTCGATCTCGCGTCCGAGCAGGATCGAGAACTGGTCCAGGCTCGCCGCCTGTCCCGCCGCCCAACGGGTGAGGAAGGTGTCCTCGAGATCGAGCGCCTCGGTGAGGCTCGGGTCGATCGGCGAGGACTCCTCGACCTCGTGGCCGAGCGACTCGAGCAGGCCCACCGTCGCGCGGACCGCCTCGACGCACTCGGGGTCCGACTCCAGGCCGGGGACCGGGGGCTGCTCGACGAAACCGATCCGCAGCGAGCCGGCGTCGGCGTCGAGCTCCTCGACGTAGGGCCGCTCGGGCGCCGGGGCCACGTAGGGATCACCGGGCGCGGGGCCGCCGACGGCGTCGAGCAGGCGCCCCGCGTCGCGCACCGAGCGGGTTACCGCGAGCTCGACCGTGAGTCCCGAGATCACGTCGCCGACCAGCGGGCCCTCGGAGATCCGCTGACGGGTCGGCTTGAGCCCGAACAGCCCGCAGCAGCTCGCCGGGATCCGGATCGAGCCGCCACCGTCGTTGGCGTGGGCGATCGGGACCATGCCCGAGCTGACCGCCGCCGCCGAGCCACCGCTGGAGCCCCCGGTTGTCCGCTCGGGATCCCAGGGATTGCGGCTTGGCCCGTAGGCGCGCGGCTCGGTGGTCGGCAGGATGCCGAGCTCGGGCGTATTGGTCTTGCCGATGGTGACGAACCCGGCGTCGCGGAAGCGCTCGCCGAGGAACGTGTCGACGGGGGAGCGAAAGTCAAGCTCCTTCAACAGCGTCATGCCGACGTGAAGCGGCTGTCCGGCGAGCGCCGCCCCGAGGTCCTTGAACAGGAACGGCACGCCGCGGAAGGGGCCGTCGGGCAGCTCGTTCGCCGCCGCCTCGCGGGCCTCATCGAAGAGCTCGTGGATGACCGCGTTCAGCCGTGGGTTGAGTGCCTCCGTGCGAGCGATGGCGGCGTCGACCAGCTCCAGCGCGGAGGCCTCGCCCGACCGCACCAGCTCCGCCTGCGCGGTCGCATCCATGCGCGCCAGCTCCGGCATCGCTAGAGCAGCGCCTCGAGGCCGACCGTGAACGGCTGCTCGAGCTCGCCGACGCGGCGGGCGGCGAGCAGGACGCCCGGCATGAACGAGCTTCGGTCGAGCGAATCGTGGCGGATCGAGAGCGTCTGTCCCTGGCCGCCCAGCAGCACCTCCTGGTGCGCGACTAGGCCGGGGAGCCGCACCGAGTGGATCGGCTCGTGCACGTTGCCGCCCGCCTCGCGGACGAGCTCGGCGGTGCGCTTCGCGGTCCCCGAGGGCGCGTCGAGCTTGCCCTCGTGGTGCAGCTCGACGATCTCGCACTCGGGCAGCCGGCGGGCGGCCTCGGCGGCGAAGCGCATCATCAGCACCGCCCCGATCGCGAAGTTCGGGGCGACGAGCACATTGGCTGCCGCGCCGTCGCCGCGCGCCGCCTCCGCCGTCGCTCGCAGCTCCTCGAGGTCGAAGCCCGTGGTGCCGACGACCGCGTGCGCGCCGGCCTCGAGACACGAGCGCACGTTCGTCGGGGCCGCCTCGGGCGTGGTGAAGTCGACGACCACGTCTGCAATGCCCACGAGGCCCGCCAGCGGCGCGTCCAGCGCCGGGTCGGCACGACCGGCGAGCTCCAGGTCCTCGGCGCCGTCAACCGCCGCGCAGACGGTCTCGCCCATCCTCCCCGCGGCGCCCGAGACGACTACGCGAATCATCGTCGCCGGCGACTAGCCGCCGGTTGCCAGCTGCGCGCTGACGTGGCCCGCGGCGCTGCGGAAGCACGCCTCGTCGGGGCCCACGCACGCCGCCGCCAGGCCGGCCGGGTCATACAGCTCCTGCGCCAGCTCGCCGAGCTCGTCGAGCTCGACCGCGTCGACGCGCTCGAGCATCTCGTCGAGCGAGTACAGCGGCACGTCGAGGAGGATCCCGCGAGCGATCCGCGTCATTCGCGCCCCCGTCGACTCGAGCCCGAGCACCATCCGGCCCTTGACATGCTCCTTGGCCCGGCGCATCTCCTCGAAGCTGACGCCGTCCGAGTGCAGCTGCGCCAGCTCGCGACCGATGATCTCGCATGCCTCGGCGACGTTCTCCGCGCGGGTGCCGACGTACATCGCGATCGTTCCGCGGTCGACGAACTGCTCCGTGTAGGAGCCGACCGAGTAGGCCAGCCCGCGCTTCTCCCGGACCTCGCGAAAGAGGCGCGAGGAGACCGACCCGCCGAAGATCGCATCGAGGATCCCGAGCGCGTAGCGGCGCTCATCGGCGCGGGAGATGCCCGGTCCGCCGAAGCAGATGTGGTACTGCTCGGTCTCCTTCTCGTAGAAGCGAAACCGCTGCGGCGGCGCCTCGCCGGCACCGTCGAGCTCGCCGCCGCCGTTGGCGGCCGGCGCCGAGAGCAGGCGCTCGGAGAGCTCGGCGATCCGCCCGTGCTCGACGTGGCCGGCCGCCGCGACGACGATGTTGGGGGCCGTGTAGCGCTGGTTGTGGTAGCCGGCGATCCGGGGCACCGGGATCGTCCCGATCACGTCGGCACGGCCGAGAACCCGGCGGCCGAGCGGGTGGTCGCCGTAGATCGCCTCGGCGAGCACGTCGTGGACCCGATCCTGGGGCTCGTCCTCGTACATCGCGATCTCCTCGAGCACCACCTCGCGCTCGGAGTCGATCTCGTCGGGGGGCAGCGCGGGGGCGAGCAGCATCTCGGCCATCAGGTCGAAGGCGGGCTCGGTGTGCTCGTCGAGAAAGCGCGTGTGCAGATGCGTGGTCTCCTTGCCGGTGGCGGCGTTGGCCGCCGCCCCCATGCCGTCGAAGAGCTCGGAGATCTCGATCGCCGAGTGTCGCTCGGTGCCCTTGAACAACAGGTGCTCGAGGAAGTGGGAGACGCCGGCCTCAGCCGGCGTCTCGTCGCGCGATCCGGTCCGCACCCACATCCCGAGGGCCACCGAGCGCACCGAGGGCACCGCCTCGGTGACCACCCGAAGCCCCGAGTCGAGCTCGGTGAGCTCGACCCCTTCGGGGAGAGCGGTCCTCACCGACCCCGGCAGCGGAGTCGAGGAGGCGGCGAGCGTCGGGTCCGTCAACGCCGGTCGCGCCCGCCGCGGCGCTCGCGGTCCCGGCCGCCGCCGTCGAGTCGCTCGCGATCGCGCCCGCCGCGCCCGCCGCGCCCCTCACGACCGCGGCCTCCACGGCCGCCTCCGCCGCCCATCGTCGGATCGCCGGTGCCGAGCTTCTGCAGCTCCTCCGGGCTCTTGTCCGCGATCGCCGGGTCGTCCGACAGCCGCAGCCCGATCCGGCCGCGCTCCTTGTCGACCTCGGCGACGGTGACGTCGATCTCGTCGCCCTGCGAGAGCACGCTCTCGACCGTGTCCACCCGCTCGCCGGGCTTGATGTTGGAGATGTGGAGGAGGCCGTCGGTGCCCTTTACCAACTCGACGAAGGCGCCGAAGGTGGTCGTCTTGACGACCTTGGCGGTCGGGAACTGGTCGCCGACCTCGGCCTCGCGGGTCATCGCCTCGATCCGGGCGATGCAGGCCTCGACCAGAGCGCCGCTCGGGGCGTAGACGCGCACGGTGCCATCGTCGTCGATGTCGATCTCGGCCTCGAACTCCTCCTGCATGCCGCGGATCGTCTCGCCGCCCTTGCCGATCACGGCCCCGATCTTCTCCGGATCGATCTTGATCGTCTCGATCGCCGGGGCGTAGACGGAGAGCTTTTGGCGCGGGCCGTCGATCGCCGCCGACATCCTGTCGAGGATGAACAGGCGGCCCTTGCGCGCCTGCTCGAGCGCGTCGGTGAGGATCTCGAACGTGACCCCGGTGATCTTGATGTCCATCTGCAGGGCGGTGATCCCGTCCTCGGATCCGGCGACCTTGAAGTCCATGTCGCCGAGATGGTCCTCCACGCCGGCGATGTCGGTGAGCACGATGTAGTCGTCGCCCTCCTTGATCAGCCCCATCGCGACCCCGGCGACCGCGGTCGAGGCCGGTACACCGGCGGCCTGCAGGGCCATCGAGGAGGCGCAGACCGAGCCCATCGACGACGAGCCGTTGGACTCGAGCGTGTCGGAGACGACTCGGATCACGTAGGGGAAGTCCTCCTCGTCGGGGATCGTCGGCGCCAGCGCCCGCTCGGCGAGCGCGCCGTGCCCAATGTCGCGCCGCTTCGGCCCGCGCATGAACCCCGCCTCCCCGACCGAGAAGGGCGGGAAGTTGTAGTGATGCCAGAAGCGCTTCGACTCCTGGAGGCCGAGGTTGTCGACCTTCATGTCCATGCGGGTGGTCCCGAGCGCGACCGAGGAGAGGATCTGGGTCTCACCGCGGGTGAACAGCGCCGAGCCATGGACGCGCGGGGCGACATCGACCTCGCACTCGATCGGCCGGATCTCATCCTGCGCACGGCCGTCGGGCCGCTTCTTCTCGATCGCGATCCGGCGCCTGATCACGTCCTTCTCCAGCTTCGCGAACGCGCGCGCGACCTCGGGCGCCTTCTCGGGATCGACTTCGGCCTCGCCCTCGCCGGCGGCGAGCTCGGCGAGCGCCTCGGTCTCGATCGCGTCGATCGCGTCCTGGCGGGCGAGCTTCTCCGGAATCTGCGTTGCCTGGTCGAGCTTCTCGCCGTACTTGGACCGGATCTGCTCCAGCACGCCCTCGTCGATCTCGGGCTCGGTGACCTCGACCTTGTCCTTGCCGGCGTCACGGCGCAGCTCCTCCATCGCCCCGATCAGGGTCTTGATCTCGCCATGGGCGATGTCGAGCGCATCGAGGACCTCGGCCTCGGTGACGCCGTCGGCGCCGCACTCGACCATCAAAATCGCGTCGTCGGACCCGGAGACGATCAGATCCATCTCGAGCTCCTCGAGCGCCTCCTCCTCGGGGTTGACGACGAAGTCGCCCTCGAGCTT
>JAJNAZ010000011.1 GCA_021155855.1 Solirubrobacterales bacterium | reverse complement strand
AGCGCCGAAAGAGAAATGAGTCCGACTCAGCGAACTGGGAGCCGGGGAAGGTGGTGATGCCGCTGGCTTGACAGCAGGACGACCATCAAAGAGAAAGCGATGCGAACCCGTTGTGCTGCTCCCTTTCGCGCGAAGCGGCAGCCGACGAGCTGGCTGAGCCGCCTGAGCTCGGGGAGGAGGTTGTGGTCCCGGCGCACCGCAGCTGCGCCTGCTCTGAGTCTCAGCCGGCGAGGAGCGCCTGGAACTCCGGTTCCTCGCGGAGGGGGTCGAGGTCTGAGTCCCCCGCCAGGTAGGACCGAACCCTGTCCGACGTTTCGATCGCGAGCCGCAGATGCTCGATCGCGTCGGCCTTACGCCCGGCGAGGCTCTCGCAGCAGGCGAGGTTGTAGAGGAGCGCGGGGTACTGCGGGTGTGCGGCGGCCAGGTCCCGAGCCTGGTCGGCCGCTTCCTCGTATCGCCCCTCCTGGTAGAGCCGCCCAATCGGGGCCCAGAGCTCCCAGCCGGTCGGCGTGTAGACCTGCCCCGGCGTGCCCCCCACCGCGAGAATCGTCGTCCCAGGCTCCTCGGCGAACGCCGTCCGCTTCACGCTCGGACGCGCGAAGACGAACGTGCCGGCCGGCGCATCGCGGCGGTCGCCGTCGAGTTCGAACCTGGCTCGGCCGCTGTGGACGAAGTAGAGCTCCTCATCCTCTCCCTCCTCGTCGTGCTCGTTGATGATCCTGTCTCCCGCCTCCTGACCCGTCCAGGCGGTGATCCCGAACGACGTGACGCCAAAGTGGTGGCGCACCGGACGCCAAGGCTCGCGGCCGTCGCTGATCTCGTCGATGTCCTCCAGGCGGGCGACTGCGTACTTGCTCATCGATACCCCTCCGGTTGTTCGCCGCGGGGCCGGCCCGACCGCCTGACCCGACCTAGCTGTCTTGTCCACGGGGTCGGCCGCGTGATCCCGATCGCATTTGACCAAATAGTGCAGCAACCGACTGGACCGCACGGCATGCGCTTCGCCGCACCATTGCGGGGCGGCCAGGGCTGCGGATATCGTGCGCCTGTGGCGGCTAATCCTGGAGTCAGCAGGCGCGGGCTGATCGGGGGCGCCGCCGCGGGGGTGGCGGGATACGCGCTGAGCGGCCCCTCTGCGGCGGCGGCCGAGCGATCCAGGCGGGTCGACGTGGTCGTCGTGGGGGCCGGGTTTGCGGGGCTCGAGGCGGCCCGGCAACTCAAGAAGGCCGGGCGCTCGGTGGCCGTGCTCGAGGCCCGCGACCGTGTGGGCGGGCGGATCCTGAACGTGCCGATCAACCGCAAGGAGGTGGTCGAGATCGGCGGGCAGTGGGTCGGCCCGACGCAGGACCGGGTCCTCGGCCTGATCGGCCAGCTCGGGCTCGAGACCTTTCCCACCTACATAGATGGCCAGAACGTCTACTACCGCTCCGGCCAGCGGCAGACCTACACCGGAACGGTCCCCCCGGCGAGCGGCGCTGCGCTCCTCGAGGTGCTCGACGTCATCAGTTCGCTCGACTCGATGGCGCAGGAGGTGCCGCCCGAGGCGCCGTGGGACGCTCCGCGTGCGGCCGAGTGGGATTCGCAGACCTTCGAGACCTGGAAGCTCGCCAACACGAGCTCGGGCGAGGCGCGCGAGCTCGTTGACCTGAGCATCGAGGCTGTCTTTGCCGCCGAGCCGCGAGATCTCTCGCTTTTGGGCGTCGTCTTCTACGTCCGCGCCGCCGGTGGCTTCAACCGCCTGATCGACACGGCCGGGGGCGCGCAGGAGAGCCGCGTGGTCGGGGGCTCGCAGCTGATCGCCACCCGGATGGCGGAGAAGCTCGGCAAGCGGGTGGTGCTGAAGGCATCGGTGCGCAGGATCCGCCACGGCAAGGACGGCGTTCGGATCAGCACCGCACGAGGCGAGTGGCGCGCGAGGCGCGCGATCGTCGCCGTCCCACCGACGCTCGCGGGCCGAATCGAGTACTCGCCGAAGCTGCCGGGGCCGCGTGATCAGCTCACCCAGCGGGTGCCGATGGGGTCAGTGATCAAGTGCATGGCCGTCTATGACGAGCCGTTCTGGCGGGCCGACGGGCTCAGCGGCATGACGACGAGCGACACCGGACCCGTGAAGCTCACCTACGACAACTCCCCGCCCGACGGCAGGCCCGGCGTGCTGCTCGGCTTCGTCGAGGGCCAGGCGGCCCGCGAGCTCACCCAGGTCTCACGCCCGGAGCGTCAGGCGCAGGTGCTCGATTCCTTTGCGCGCTACTTCGGGGATCGCGCGCGCACCGACCTGCGCGATTACGTCGACAAGAGCTGGGCCGAGGAGGAGTGGACCCGCGGCTGCTACGTCGGATACATGCCACCGGGCGTGCTGACCGGCTACCGGCAGGCGTTGCGCGAGCCGGTCGGCCGCATCCATTGGGCCGGCACCGAGACGGCGACCGTCTGGAACGGATACATGGACGGGGCGATCGAGTCCGGCCAGCGCGCCGCGGCCGAGGTCCTGAGGGGACTGTGAAGCGGAGCGCCCTGGCCGGAATCGCTGTTGTGCTCGCGGCGAACCTGGGCGCCTCGCCGGCGGAGGCCTCCCCCTACATCCACGCCCATCGCGGCGGGCCGATCGTCAACGGCAAACCGCGGTTCGGCGAGAACACGATGCCCGCGTTTCGAGACTCCGCGGAACGGGGCTTCGTGCTCGAGCTCGACGTGAAGCTGACGGGCGACGGCGTGCCGGTCGTCTTTCACGACGCGACGCTCGACCGGGCGACCGACTGCGAGGGGAGGGTCGACGAAAGGACGTACGCCGAGCTGCGCGACTGCCGGGTCGACATCCTCGGTACCGAGGGCAACTTCAAGCAGCTCGTTCCGCACGACGACCGACGGGTTCGCGTCCCGACACTGGCGCGGGTGCTCGACCTGCTGCGCCGCAGCGGAGCGCACGCGAACATCGAGATCAAGAACCAGCCGACGGACCCGGACTACGATCCGACCGACGGTTTCGCGCGCGCGGTGAGCGACGCGATCGCGTCCAGCGGGGTGCCGCTCTCGCAGATCATCGTGCAGAGCTTCTGGCCGCCGAACCTCGAGGTGGCGGAGCAGCTCGTGGCGGGCGCGGAGAGGTCCTTGCTGACGCTGACGTCGTTCAACGGGAGCGGGCCGCCCACGGCCCAGAGCCGCGGGTACCGCTGGGTCTCGCCCCAGTGGCCGGTCGACGCCGCCTACATCGGCAACGCGCATTCGCGCGGGCTCGAGATCGTCCCGTTCACGCTCGACGACGCGGGCGCGATCGACGCCGCGACGCGGGCCGGCGTCGACGCCCTGATCTCCAACGACCCGCGGCTCGCTCGCCGCGTCGTGCGCAAGGCCGTCGGGCCCCGGCCGCGGATCCCGCGGCCGCCGACGGCGCGCAAATGCCGCTCCGTCAGACCCACGACGCACCTGTCGCCCCAGGTCAGCCGCGACCCCGCGCCGCGGGCCCCACGGGTGTTCGCGATGCAGTACAAGCAGGAGGTCGCAAACGTCGTCAGCTACGGCGCGTTCCGGACCAAGATCGAATGTTTGATCCGCGAGTACGTCGAGCCAAGGCTGGCGCGCGCGCGTCCGAACGCGGTCGCGTTCACCGAGGACGTCGGCCTGGCGACGATCGCGACCGGCTCGCGAGGGCAGGCGGCCCGGGACCTGTTGAGCAGGCCGGGTGGAGTGCCGGGGTGCGAGGGACAGCCGGCCCCGTGCGGCGCCGCGAGAGCTCTGCTGACGATCAACGCCGCCTACGACCAGCCGAACGGCGCGTATCGAGCCCGCTTCCCGCAGATGGGCCCGATCGAGCAGGGCTTCGTCGCGCCCACCGACACGTTCGCGCGCGGTTGGATGCAGGTGTTCTCGGACATGGCGCGGCGCTACGGGATCTACGTCGTCGGCTCGAACATCCAGGCTCCGTTCCGCGAGTCTCGAGACCCGTCCGAGATCGCCGCCTTCGCGGACCCCGACCTGCCCGACCCGCCCGGGTCCGTGTTCGTCGCGACCGAGGACGCGGTCTACAACGAGGCGTTCATCTGGAGCCCGAACGACGTGCGCGAGGAAGGGCCTTGGCCGCTGCGCAACGTCGTCGCGCAGAACAAGAAGGTCCCCCTGACCGAGCTCGAGCAGCAGCTGCAGGTCAGCGAGGGGCCGAGCAGCGGCCCGGACGCCGTCGCGAACCTGCGGCCCTACCGGCTGCCGGGGACGAAGGCGCGCCTCGGAATCGCGACCAGCCTGCCGGCTTTCCAGTTCGGCCACCAGTTCGCCGAGCCGCCGCCCGAGGTCGACCCGTGCTCGGACACCCGCCTCTACTACATGCATTGCCTCGACGAGCTGCGCGCCAACGTCGTCATCCAGGACGAGGCCAACCCGGGTCCTTGGGCCGTGACGCAGCCGGGCGGGTGGCAGCCGCTCGAGTGGATGGACTCGTCGTGGCGCCACGTCGGCGACCCCAGCGTGCGCTTCGCCTACAACGTGACGCCGTTCATGGTCGGCAACCTCGCCGACCTCGTGTTCGACGGACAGAGCTCGATCGCCCAGCGGGGCAAGGCGCGAGGGCCTGGGTGCAACTACGTCGGCACGCGGAAGTTCCAGGCGGGCCCGCCGGAGAACGATCCGGCGCCCTATCGCCCGTACGCTGGCCGCAAGCGTGAGTTCCTCGCCGTCGCGCCGTGGGTCGAGCGTAAGGGTAAGCGAGATGAGCTGCGCGCGGTCGCCGAGAGGCTCGCGCCCGGCTCGGGCGATCCGATGGAAAATGACTACGTCGAGACGGCGCTGATCGCCGACCTGCCCTTCCCGGTCGACCGGGAGCGGCCGGGGTGCGTGCGCTGATCGGGTCTACGGGAGCCCATCCAGCCGCCGCCGTAGCAGGGCTTGCCCGGCGAGGCTCTCGCAGCAGGCGAGGTTGTAGAGGAGCGCGGGGTACGGCGGGTGTGCGGCGGCCAGGTCCCGGGCCTGGTCGGCCGCTTCGTCGTCTGGCAGCTGCAGGACCCGAGGCGATAGGTCCTATACAGAATCAAGACCGCCGCCGACCTCGGCGGGGCGGGTTACGATCACGATCATGGCTGGGGCGCGATCGATCCCCGGCCGCTTGCGGAGGAACTCGCGAAGGTGAAGTGATGACGTGCATTCCCCACTGCTAGCGCTGTGGCCAAGTACATGCTGACTGTGGCGCGCGATCCCTCGCGTGCGTCCCTCGAAGCGATCAAGGCGGACCTGGCCTTAGCGATGAGGACGTCGATGCCTCGTTCGGAAGCGTCGAGATCGACCCCGACGAGCACCGTTATGCAATCTTGGTCGAGGAATCGGCTATCGGGCGCGTGCGCCGGAAGGCGGGGGGTCAAAGGTCCGTTCGCCAACCCACCGATCGAGCCGTTTGGCCCGCCCCGGGATTAGCCCCGTGCCGCAGCAGTTCCATCGTCCGTGAGCGAGTACGACGTCATCGTCATCGGAGCGGGCCCCGCCGGCGAGCACTGCGCCGACCGCCTCGCGGGCGGAGGCTTGAGGGTCGCGGTCGTGGAGAGCGGACTGATCGGCGGCGAGTGCGACTACTGGGCATGTATTCCGTCCAAGACCCTGCTTCGCCCCGGCGAGGCGCTCCAAGCCGCGCTCGAGGCGCCCGGAGCGGCGCAGGCCGTGGGCGGCAAGCTCAACCCTGCCGCGGCCTTCGAGTGGCGAGACTTCATGACCTCGGACTGGGAGGACGCCGCGAAGGAGGAGTGGCTGCGCTCGAAGGGCATCGACGTCCTGCGCGGCTCGGGCTCGATCGCGGGTGCGGGCCGCGTAATGGTGGACGACCGCGAGCACTCCTGTAAACACGTCGTCATCGCCACGGGGTCCGAAGCGATCGTGCCTCCGGTTCCGGGGCTTGCCGAGCTGGATGGCATCTGGACCAACCGCGAGGTGACCGAGCTGCGCGAGGTGCCCGAGCGGATGTTGGTGCTGGGCGGCGGTCCGGTTGGCGTCGAGATGGCGCAGGCGGTGTTCCGTTTCGGCGCCTCGGTGGCGCTGGTGGAAGGCATGGAGCACCTGCTGCCGCGCGAGCCGAAGCCGCTCGGCGACGCCCTCGGTGAGGCGCTGGCTGCCGCGGGCATCGAGCTGCACCTCGGCCAGCACGCCGCATCCGCGCGCCGCCACGACGACGGCTACGTGCTCGAGTTCCCCGACCGTCGGGAACTGCGGGGCGATCGTCTCCTGGTGGCCACGGGGCGCCGTCCGCGGACGGACGGCCTCGGGCTCGAGAACGTGGACGTCTCGCTCGAGGATGGCGCGATCCCGGTCGATGAGCGCATGAACGTCACGGACGGCGTCTGGGCGATCGGCGACGTGACCGCCGTCTGGCCGCTCACATATGTCGGCAAGTACCAGGGCCGCGTCGCCGCCGCGAACATCCTCGGGCGCCGATGGAAAGCGAACTATGAGGCGGTGCCACGCGTCGTGTTCACCGATCCCCAGGCGGCGTCGGTCGGCACGGCCGATGGCGAGATCACCGGGACCGCGCCCATCTCGTCGGTGCCGCGAACCTCCACGTTCACGCGCGCATACGCGGAGAAGAACGGCTTCCTCACGCTCGTGTCGGATGGCGAGCGGCTGATCGGGGCGTACGCGCTTGGCCCTGAGGCAGGCGAATGGCTCCAGCAGGCCACCGTCGCCATCCGTGCGGGCGTCCCGCTCGCGGTGATGACCGACGTCATCCAGCCGTTTCCCACCTTCTCGGAGATCTTCCTGCTCGCGCTCACCGAGCTCGAGTCGAAGGTCCCGGCCGCGGTCTAGGCGGGAGCACCGGTACGGCGCGACGAGGAGTGGGCCCGGTGGTACGCCGAGTTCATCCTCAATGCGCTGCGTGAGCGTCCGGAGGGACCCGGCAAGTAGGGCGCCGGACCAGCGTCCGCTTTCCGTCAGGCCGCTCCATCGGCTCGGTATAAGTCTCGGCGTGACGATCAACAGGGCGGTGCCCAACATCCGCAGCGAACGGCCCGCCGAGACGCGTGACTTCTTCGTGGACCTGCTCGGCTTCGAGGTCGCCATGGACCTGGGCTGGGTAGCGACCGTGGCGTCACCCGACAACCCGTCGATCCAGATAACGATCGTCGGCGGTGACGACATGGCCGCGCCCGGGATCACCGTCGAGGTGGACGATGTCGATGCGATCCACGCCAAGGCTTTAGAGCGGGACCTCGAGATCGCTTATCCGCTGCGTGACGAGGAGTGGGGGGTGCGGCGCTTCATGCTCCGTGATCCGAGCGGGACGATCGTGAACGTCCTGTCGCACATTCCCTGAAATCGACAATCGGCACGCTAATGTCGGTTGGCCATGACCTCCTGGCGCCAGCAGGCTTTGGTAGAGGCTCCCCTTGAAAGGGTCTGGGAGCTCGTCGGCGACCCGAATCGCTACCCGGAGTGGGCGAGCGACATCGTCGAGGTCACCGGTCTGCCGCGTATCGCACAGGACGCGACGTTTCGCCAGGTGACACGGACTGCGAACCGGACCAGTGCGGCGACTTTCAAGATCGAGGAACTGGAGAACCTTCGCTCGATCAAGATGCGTTGCCTCGATACGAATACCTACACGCGGTTCGTCCTCACCGATGCGCGCGGCGAGACCTTTGTCGACGTCGAGACAGGCACCGCCTCCACCTCCCTTCGCGACAGGGCGCTTGACGCGACGAAGCGGAGGCTCTTCTTCCGCCGCCTCGTCAACCGCATGCTGGACGGACTTCGCGAGGCGGTCGCGCGTCAGAGGGACTCGGATGCAGCACGGCGCCCCCCTGAGTCGAGTCGCTAACGCCTCAGGCGGAGGCTCGCCCCGGCCAGACCTCGCTCCGCTCGTGTTACGAGTAGAAGGGAGTAACCCTCCCGTGGTCGAGCCGAATGCCCAAGATCGCAAACGCAAGGGGAATGCGATTCTCGGGTCAGCCGTGTTCTTTGCGCTGGCGCCAGGCTTCGTAGCCGGCGTTGTGCCCGGTCTGCTCACGGGGTGGGAGGTAGGCGAGCACCTGCCGGCCCCGTTGCGGGCGTTCGGCGCGGTCTTGGGCCTGCTCGGGATCGCCTTCCTGCTGCACGCCTTCGCGCGGTTCGCGCTGGAGGGGCTCGGTACCCCGGCCCCGGTGGCTCCCACCGAGCGGCTCGTGGTCGGCGGTGTCTACGGGTTCGTTCGGAACCCGATGTATCTCGCGGTACTGGCAGTGATCGCGGGCCAGGCGCTGTTCTTCGGCAGCGCCGCCGCAGCTGGGTATGCAGCGCTCGTCGGGCTGGCGTTCGTGGCGTTCGTGCGCGTCTATGAGGAGCCGACCCTGCGGACGACGTACGGCGCCGAGTACGAGGCCTACTGTGCTGAGGTCCCTCGCTGGCTACCGCGCCTTCGGCGACCGTGCCGAGGGTCGTCGTAGCCGAGGACGACGGCCTCGAAGTCCCGCTCCGCGAGCTCGCGGGCGGCGCTCATTCCAGCGACCCCGCCTCCCAAGACGAGCACGCTCTGAGTCACGGGACGGACTAGTACGCGGGCAGCGGGTAGCCTGGGGTAGACGATCAGGCAATCAGCGGCAACGGCACGCGACCGCATGAGGAGTGCAGCAAGATGAGCAAGTATTCAGTCGTTAACCCGGCAACCGGCGAGACCGTCAAGGAGTATCCGCAGATCTCCGACGAGGACCTTTCGGCAGCGATCGCGGCGGCGGACGACGCCCACCGGAACTGGGGGTTGAAGACCTCGGTCTCCGAGCGGGCCTCGTTTGTAAAGCGGGTGGCCGAGCTTCACTCCGAGCGCCGGGAGAGGCTGGCTGAGATCGCCGTGCGGGAGATGGGCAAGCCGATGGAGCAGGCCCTCGGCGAGGTGGACTTCTGCGCCGACATCTACGGCTTCTACGCCGACAACGCGGAGGACTTTCTCAAGGACGAGCCGATCTCGCTGCTGGCGGGCGACGGCACGGCCCTGATCCGTCGGACGTCGGTCGGCCCCCTCCTGGGAATCATGCCCTGGAACTTCCCCTACTACCAGGTCGCCCGTTTCGCGGCGCCGAACCTCGTCGTGGGCAACACGATCCTGCTCAAGCCGGCGCACCAGTGCCCCGAGTCGGCGGAGGCAATTCAGACGATGTTCGCGGACGCCGGCTTCCCCGACGGCGCCTACCAGACCATCCTCGCCTCGAATGATCAGATCGCCGACGTGATCGCCGATCCGCGAATCCAGGGCGTTTCGCTGACCGGCTCCGAGCGGGCCGGAGCCGCGGTCGCGGAGATCGCCGGGCGCAACCTGAAGAAGGTCGTGCTCGAGCTCGGCGGGTCTGATCCGTTCATCCTCCTGGGAGCCGAGGATTTGGATGAAGCGGTCGAGGCCGCGGTCGCCGGACGCCTCGACAACACCGGCCAGTCCTGCAATGCCGCGAAGCGGTTCATCGTCGCTGACGAGCTATACGACGATTTCATCGAGAAGTTCACGGCCACGATGACTGCCGCAGAGCCCGGTGATCCGATGTCCGAGGACGCCGAGATGGGACCGCTTTCGTCAGCGACTGCTGCGGAGACCCTTCAGGATCAGCTTGATCGGGCGGTCGCCCAGGGCGCGGAGATAGCCGCCGGTGGGGATCGAAAGGACAACTACTTCTCGAGCACCGTGCTGGTCGGGGTCACTCCGGAGAACGATGCCTACCGCGAGGAGTTCTTCGGGCCGGTCGCGAGCGTGTTCCGGGTCGGCTCCGAGGAGGAGGCGATCGAACTGGCGAACGACACGCCGTTCGGACTCGGCTCGTACGTCTTCTCCGACGATCCGCAACAGGCCCTCCGGGTGGCGGACGGCCTCGAGACGGGGATGGTCTACGTCAACGGCGTGGGCGCCGACGGTGCCGAACTGCCGTTCGGCGGCGTTAAGCGATCGGGCTTCGGCAGGGAGCTCGGCCGATACGGCATCGAGGAGTTCGTCAACAAGAAGCTGATCAGGGTGTTGAAGTAACTCCGGCGAAGCGTTAGCGCGAGCGCGGCGTCAGGTACCGATCCTCCGTGGCACCTAGGGTGTTAGGGCAGCAGATGAGCGTGATCTGAAGGAGGTAGAGGAATGACGAGGTCAAAGCCCATTCTGGCGCTGCTTGCGCTCGGGGCGGTCGGGCTAATGGTCCCGGCGCTCTCCGGGGCGGCCGCGACGCAGCTCTCAGCGAAGCTGAAGGGCAACGAGGAGGTTGGCGACGGCGACAAGAACGGCCGCGGCGAGGTGTTCATGGCCGTGAAGAAGCCGAGCAAGCGCAAGCTCTGCTTCGAGCTCAGCTGGGAGAAGATTGAGCCGCCCACAGCGGCCCACATCCACAAGGGCGCCAAGGGCGTGGACGGGCCGATCAAGGTCACCCTGTTCGAGGATGCGAACGGCGTTCCGGGCGAGACCGCGGAGGGCTGCGAGAAGATCCGCAAGCGGATCGCGAAGAAGCTCAGGAAGGCGCCGGAGAAGTACTACGTCAACGTGCACAACGCGGAATTCCCCGACGGGGCGATTCGCGGCCAGCTCGGCTTCGCGCTCTGACGGGCTGACGCGTTCAGCAGTAGCGAAGGCGTGATTGCGGCGACGGGCTGGCGAACAACCGCTGGGTTCGTCGAGGAGGTGAAACGCTAGGGCGGGGAACGGCATAAACTTCGCTTCGAGGAGGGCCGAACGATGGCCGCGAGCAGCCAGTTCATGCGCTCGAAAAGCGACCGGGTGATCGCCGGCGTAGCGGGCGGGATCGCCGAGCACTACGGGGTCGATGCGACGCTGATCCGAGTGATCTGGGCGCTCTCTCTGCTCTTCGGCGGGCTCGGCGCAGTCGCCTATGTCGTGCTCTGGATCGTGCTGCCCTCGGGCACCCCGACGCCCCCCGCCCTTCAGATCGCCGAGGAGCGCTTTGCCAGGGGCGAGATCAACGCCGAGCAGCTGGACCGGATCCGCGCAGACCTGGAGCGCGTCGGGTGACCGCCCACATGTGGCTCGACGGCTGGGGCTGGCTGGTGGCGCTCGCCTCGATCGCCTTCTGGACGCTCCTGATCATCGCGATCGTCGCGCTGATCCGAGGGCATCCCCGCGGTCCGACCGGGGCCGGAGGCACGACCGCGCTACGGGTGCTCGAGGAGCGCTATGCACGTGGTGAGATGTCGCGCGAGGAGTTCGTCGAGCGCCGCTCGGTGCTGAGCCAAGGGATTGACTAGCCTGGTCCAGGTCGCCGTTCGTGCTGCCCAGCCCGGAAAACCCGATCACCAGAAGCCGAGCGTTGCAATTTTCTTCCCGAGACGGCCTACCCCGGTCACGGTTGCCGCGGAGTTCGTAGCCTTCGTGCGCCCCGCGAAGGCTGGTCAGGATGTCATCCGAGGTCAAAAAGGGAGATCCATGCGTGTCCTCGTAACTCGCCCAAGCCGCGTTCATCGTCCAGCACTGATCGCCGCACTGATCTGCTCGTTCGCACTCGCCGCGGCGTTCGCCTCGCAGGCGGCCGCCGGTACCTACGTCGCCCGCTTCTGTGCCGAGGGAGTGACCGCGGCCGGCGACAAGGGGCCGTTCGAGCGCTTCGGTAACGAGACCGTCTTCGACCTCACCAACAACTGCGGCGCCTTCAACGGGCTTCGGGTCAGCCACAACGCCGGCAATCCCGGGGCGCAGGGGGCCGAGGGCCGTTGGCTCGCCGAGCGTCCGGACGGGATCAGCGTCGCCCGGATCGACTACGCGGCGGCCGGCGCCGACCAGAGCGGCGGCTACTTTCCGTCCGTGGTAGGCGACACCGACGCCGATCCCGAGCTCGACATCATCAACGGCGGCGCCCAGCTCCAGAATTCCTTCAGCGACTTCAGCGTCAGCGGCGACGTGCGCAGGTTCGGCGTTCGGCTGAGCTGCCAGACGGACGGCGGCGCATGCGCCGCCAACCCGCCCGCAAACCCCGAGGCGAAGCTCAAGAACGTCACCTACACGCTCCAGGATCCCGGCGCGCCAACGCTCGGTCTGACCGGGGGTTCGCTGTTCGAAGCGCCGATCCAGACCGGTGCGCAGACCGTCGCTTTCGATACCGGCGACGCCGGGTCCGGCGTCGCCCGCGTGCTGGTGCTCGCCAACGGCGAGAGCGCGGGCGCCTCCTCCGGCAACTGCACGCTCGGCAACGGCTTCGCGCTCGCCTTCAAGCCCTGCAGCCCGACGCTGGCCGGGGCGACGGCCGTCAACACCGCCGCAGCGCCGTGGCGCAACGGGCAGAACACGGTCCAAGTCTGCGCCGAGGACTACTCGACCGACGGGACGGCAAATCGCACCTGCTCGGAGCCCCGTGAGCTGCGGGTCCTGAACGGCTGCGCCTCGAACCCGAGCCCGCCGACCAGCGCCGGCCAGACTCTGACGCTCGAGTGGCCGGGCAAGCGCACCGCGGCTGCGCAGACCCGGCAGGGACGAGCCCGGAAGGCGTCCGCCCGGGTGTTCGGACCCGCGGGCGAGCCGCTCGCCGGTGCCGCGGTCTGCTTCTCACGCACCATTCCTGACGGTTCGGGACGAGAGCGCGTGATCGAGCCCGGGGCGATCACAGACGCCGCGGGTCGGGCGGGGGTGAAGATCCGTGCCGCCTCCAGTCGCACGGTATTCGCGACCTATTGGGTCGGCCCCGAGACGCTGATCAGGAAGAGCATCGAGCTTCGAGTCGCGCCGCGCATCCGGCTCGAGCTGAAGCCGAAGGGCAAGCTCGAAAAGAACAAGAAGATGCGCATCGTCGCCATCCTCCGCGGCAAGTGGAAGGAGGATCGCCGGGTCTGCTTCTACGCCGAGCGACCGGGCAGGGACAAGGTCGGCTGCGACCGGACCGGCGAGGGCGGCCGGGCGCGCGAGGGCTTTCGGCCGAGGCGCGCCGGAAAGACCTACTTCTTCGCCAAGACGCCGAACCAGCGCGGCTATCCGTACACGAACAAGCGCTCGAAGAAGAAGACCGCGCGGATCCTGCCGTAGCCGGGACGATCGGCTGGCGACCCTCGTCCGCCGCGATCGGCACGCGAACATCGCCGCGACGGCGGAATCCGGACACGGTGCTCATTATCGAGCACGGTGCGAGAGCGCCACCGCGGCGGCCACGAAGTGGCCTCACCCCCCGAATGGGGGGTTGTGCTCGCTCGAGGCAGGATGCTGCACCCCGGTGGCGTAGGGTCGGCGGTGAGATCAGGTCGCAAGGGCGCGACCGACTGACGGAAGGAGTCTCAAGTGAGAGGCACGGGCCGGGTCGTATTCGCAGCAACGATGCTGCTGCTGCTGGGAGTGCTCAACATCATCTACGGCATCGGTGCCCTGGACGATGCGAACATCTTCGTCGACGACACGAGGTACATCCTCGACAACCTGAGCACCCTTGGTTGGGTCCTGATCATCCTTGGCGTGATTCAGCTCACCGGAGGGTTCTCCCTCATGTCGGGCAACACCTACGGCCGCGTGGTCGGCATCATCGGCGGAAGCCTCGGCGCGATCGCCGCCCTGCTTTCGATTGGCGGGGCCTTCCCCTGGTGGTCGCTCGCGATGTTCGCGCTCTGCGTCTACGTCGTGCACGGGATCATCGTCTACGGAGAGGACGAGCGGACGGCGGTCTGAGTCGCGGGACGGGAGCTCGCCCCGGCGAGCTCCCGTCCGGCCATCGCCCCCAGGGCTCAGGCGGAGACGATCTCCTCGAGGAGGCGGGCTCGACGTTGCCGCCGCACGCATCGCGACCCCTTGCGCTCACGGTCCCGGTCGGTTAGACCTACACCGGCATCGAAGGACGGGTTACGCGAGGAGGAAAGAGATGGCAGACGCAGGCTTGTTCGTCGGTTGGGGCGCGTCGGTGAGAGGGCGTGAGCGCAAGGGCCTGGAGGTCTTCAACGATGCGCTCGCCTACTACGGCGCAAAGCAGGAATCCGGCGCGATCGAGAGCTCCGAGGTGGTTCTCCTGGCTCCGCACGGGGGCGACCTCGCCGGCTTCATTTTGGTGCGCGGATCGCAGGAGCAGATGAACGCCCTGCGCATGGAGGAGGAGTTCCAGCGGATCAATACCCGTGCCGACCAGATCGTCGAGCGCCTGGGGATCGTCGACGCGGCGGTCGGCGACGGTGTCGGCGAGGCGCTCGGGATCTATCAGGAGGCGATCGACGAGCTCGACTGAGCAGCCTTCAAATGATTGCTCGGACCTGGCGGGGGGCGGTCGCGGCCGAGGACGGTCAGGCATACGCCGACTACATGCAGGAGACCGGGGTGGCGGGCTACGCTCGGATCCCCGGCAATCGCGGCGTCTGGATGCTGAGGCGCGAGCTCGGCGACAAGGTCGAGTTCCTGATGTTCACGCTCTGGGATTCGCTCGATGCGGTCAAGGGCTTCGCCGGCGAGGACCATGAGCGCGCCGTGTTTTATCCCGAGGACGATCGCTTCCTGGTCGAGCGGGACGAGGAGTCGCATCACTTCGAGGTCGTCGGGCACGCTCCCGACCCGGGTGGCGCCTGAGACGCCGTCAGACCTCGAGGTCGAAGTAGTGCTCGTCGAGGAACGAGGCGGAGAAGCGGCCGTCGCTTTGCTTCGCGCGGTCCTTGACCAGGCGCTCCACCTGCTCCATGTGCTCCGCGTCGCCAGCCTCGGTCTTGGCGCTGCTGTTGAACCAGAACTTGAACTCGCCCGCCGCGGAAGCGTCGGGGGCGGCGTCCTCTGATCCGAGCCTGGAATCGAGGATCAGGGTCAGCACGCGCGGGTCCGGGTTGGCGTGCTCGCCGTTGGCGCAGAAGAGGTAATGGTCGGCGGTGACCCGCCGGCAGAACTCCTCGTCGATGTTGAACTCGGACCCGTGGTGCTGAACCTTGAGCACGTCGACGTGGATTTTCCGGCCCGGCTTCAGCTTGCGGGCGTGCTCGAGCCCGGAGAGGATCTCGCGAGCGTGACCGTCGCCGGTGAGCAGGACCCGCTTGCCCGACTCCTCGACCAGAAACATCAACGAGGCGAGGTTGGGCGTGGTCACCCTGGAGCGGGCGCCGAGCTCGCTCGCCTGCAACTCGAGCGACCTGCGCAGGACCTCGACCTCGTTGGCCCCAAGCCGCTCGAGGTCGGCGGCCATCCGTAGCCGCAGCCGCCCCAGCGCCTCCTGGTTTGCCTTCAGCCAGTCGTTCCACTCCTCGCGCAGGTCCTCGAGGTCCTCCCTGCGCGGGCCGAGCAGCGAGAAGCGCAGCGACCCGCGGGTGTTGACCCGCGGCTTGGTGCCGAGCACGCCCAGCTTGCCTCGGAACGGCGTGTTCACCGGAATGCCCAATTGCTCGGGGCTGACCCGTCGAGCCAGCTCGATCGCGCTGCTGACTCCCTCGGCAAGGTTTTGGTACGTGGCCGCCAGCTCCTTTTGTTCGGCCCGCCGGCCGGCCTTGAGCACCGCGGCCGAGGCCGCCAGCATCTCCTCGATCGGCCCGCTGTTCGCCTCCAGCTGCTCGCGGAATGCGTTGTGCCAGATCTCCTCGACCTCTGGGGGCCGGGCCACCGCCGGCGGCTCGTGATCGCGGTTTCCGGCGCGCAGCTGGTACTCGTGCACGCGCCAGGCGACCTCATCCTCGAGCAGCTGCAGGACGCCCGAGATGTGGTCGTCGTCGATGTGGGAGACGTAGACCACGTCCAGGCGGCCGCCCGCTTCGCGGATCTCGCCGAGCCGGGCGGCGACGTGCTCCGAGTAGGAGCCGGCCAGGCCGCCGTCGATCAGCACCCGGGTCTCGTCGGCCCCGGTGAGCAACAGGCAGTCGCCCTTGTCGGCCTGAAACACGGTCAGCTTCACGTGATGTCCTGCTTGGTCAGCATCGAGTCGGCCTCGGCAATCGCCGCCTCCTCGTCGATGACCCCGGCGCCGCTGTCGTCGCGCCAAGCGAAGTCGTTGCCGGGCAGGGGCTTGGTCGTCCGCTTGAGAATGCCATCGATCTGGGCGGCGGTGAGTCGTGGGTTGACGGCCAGCATCAGGCCGACCACGCCGGCCGTGTGCGGGCTGGCCATGCTGGTTCCGGTCATCTCGACCCAGCCGCTCTCGGGGGTGAAGGCGCTGGCGGCGACGATGTCCGTGCCGGGCGCGGCGACATCCGGCTTCTGGCGCCCGTCGCGGGTCGGGCCCTGGCTGCTGGAGACGTTGACGCGGCGCCGAGCCTGGTCTAGGTTGGCGACCGAGACGATCCGCTGGGCGCAGGCAAGGGTGCTCACGGTCGCGTTGTCGACGAACGAGCGCTCGGAGAAGAAGGACGGAAACGCCCAGGCCTCACGGCGGCCGATCCTGCCGACCGGGCGCGGGTCGTCGCGCTCGATCCAGGCGTGATAGGTGCCGTCGCGAACCTCCCGTCCGATCAGGCGCACCAGCCATTGTCCGGCCTGGATGCCGATGATCTGCGGCTCGCGCAGCATCGGGCTGAGGTAGATGGAGATGTAGTTGGCGCCGTTGGCGGGGTGAAAGAGCTCGTTGTAGACGCTGAGGAAGGTCCGGTCGCCGAGCTGGCGGTTCTCGATGAACTGCCCGGGCTCGATCGGCTCGCTCCAGGGCTCGTTCGGAGGCTTCACCTGAACCGCGAAGCGGTCCTGGGGCCCGAACCAGATCTCGAGCTCGTTCTCCGAGATGTCCGCGATCCCATTGCCGACCACGTTCCATTCGAGGTCCCTGACCAGCTCACGGGCCGCGATCCTGCCGCTGGTGTGGATGCGGCCCATGATGTACCCCGTGTCGCCCTCGAACTCGGCCCGCTCCTGTCCGGAGTTGCCGGCGGCGACGCAGACGCTGCGCCCGGGGCGAGCCAGCGCGGCGTCGATCCAGCGGACGACCGCGCTCGAGTCGTCGTGGGCGTGACCGTTGGTGCCGAGGCTGATGTTGATCGAGATCGGCTTGTCGCCGAGCTCGTGCGCCACCGCGAGCAGGTAGTCGACCGCGTGCGCGATCCGACTCGAGTCGTAGAACGACAGCCGGCGCTCGGCGTCATCCTCCGGGATCGAGATCAGCACCGCGGCGATCGCGGCTCGCCGGCAGACGCCGCGGTTGCCGGCGGCGATGCTGGCGACGTGAGTCGCGTGTGCCCGTGGCTGCATCTGCGACTGCGGCTCGAGCAGGTGCGGCGGCAGCCCCGCCTGCGATGACTCCTCGATCGCCCGATCGAGCTCCTCGGAGCGCAGCTCCGAGCCATAGTCGAACTCGCTCGTGCCCCGTCGCTTGGGTGACGGACGGGTGCTCCCGCCCTGGTCCCAGATGCGCGCGAACCTCGTCCTACCGTCGGCGTCGAGGAAGTCGGGATGGGCGAAGTCGAAGCCGCCGACGTCGATCAGGCCGATCAGCACGTCCTCGCCGTAGCGATGCTTGCGGGCCGGGCCGAAGCGGCGCAGCGAATCCTCCGGGGGAGCGGGGTCGCCGGCGGAGACGACGGGCTCCGGTGTTGCGAGCGGTTGACCGAGCTCGACGTAGGAGATCGCCGCCCCCTTGCCGGTCGGCTTCGCGATCGCCATCGCGTCGGCGAGCGAGAGCTCGGCCGTGGCCAGGTTGGCCTTGTGCGCGGTGACGCCGGCGAGCTCGCCCGGCTCCACCCCGAGCTCGGCGAAGTCCTCGGTCAGCTGCAGAAAGACGCTGACGCTGGCGTTTGCACGACGCTTGAGACTTCCCCGCCGGACCGACCTCGGCACCTGGCCGCGGCGGGCCGGTGCGGAGTCGTCATCGCGCAATTTCGACACCCTGGCCGCGACCCGCCCCGGCACCTTGACCGCCGAGGCGTGCTCGGCGCGCAACGCGTTGACCTCGGTGCTGCCGTTGGCGACCATGCGCAGCTTCGGCTGCACCCGGCGCAGGGGCGCCGCTTCCTGCTCACGCGCCATCTTCGCCCTCGCCCGGCTCGATCCCCGCCCGCGGGTATGGAAACGCGCCCGGCGCCGGCAGCGCCGGATCGACATGGGCGCGCATCGCGGCGTCGCAGACCGCGTAGCCCCAGTTGATCAGCCGCTCCTGCAGCGGGTGCTCGAGCGCCGCCAGTCGAGTAGGGACCTGCGCCAGCGCGAGCGTCGCGGCGGGTGGAGCCGGCAGCGCATCGGGCAACCGGTAGTCGCCGATCTGGGTGCGGATGCCCCAGTAGGCGCCGTCGCGGTCTCCGTTCTCGTAGGCGGCGATCGCCTGGCGCTTGCGCAGCGCTCGCACCTGGCCGTCGATCATGCCCAGCACCCGGAAGAGGTGCCGGGGCCAGTCGTTGTTCGGGTCGTCGTCGAAGGCCAGGGCTCCTCCGCCGTCGGAGATCAGGATCGTGTGGCACCGTTTCCACGCCGCCTCGAGCCCGAGATTGTCGTATACGCCGCCGTCGGAGAGCACCGCCCGGCGGCGATAGTCGCCGTCGGTGAGGTGATTGCCCGGCTCGGTGATCCACTTCTCCTCGCTCAGATCCAGCGTCAGCGGCGAGAGCACGGGGGGAAAGGCGGCCGAGGCTGCGACCGCGCTCGCGAGCTCGATCGTGGGGTCGGCGATCCGGCCGACGCGCCAGTCCGCCATGTAGGTCCTGGAGAAGCGCCACAGGCCCCCGCTCTGGACGCTGGTGGCGTTGAAGACGAACCGCGGGCCGCTATCCCCTTCGGCGGGCAGATCCTGGAGCGTCGCCCGGCCGAACAGGTGCTCACGGTAGGCGGCCGCCGCGCGCTCGGCGATGCTGCCCAGACCGAGCGTCCCACGGAGCACGGCGCTGATGTCGATCGTGTGATCGGCGAGGTTTCGCACCGGTTCCACCACCGCCTCGATGAAGTTCGTCGCCACGTCGCCCTCGAAGCCGAGCCGGTCCCATGCCAGGGCGAGTACGCCGGCGCTGACCGAGCCGCCAGAGACGCTCGAGACCCGGTCGAGCCGGCGCAGCCACGACGCCTCGTTGAGGCGCCAGAGCGCGCCGAGGTGAAAGAGCATCGCCCGGTAACCGCCGCCGGAGAGGCAGAGGCCGACGCCGCCACTCGGGGGCGCGTCGGCCTCGCCGGGCAGCAGGCGGGCAGGCGAGTCGGCCATCGCCGTCTCGGTCGGCCGGTTGGGGGTTGCCTCCACGGCCCTACCCAACCCGATCGAACGCTTGCAGTCAAGCGCCCGCCGCTGAGCGCGGCTTGACATCACCTCGACACCGGGATAGACAACGCACGAGGGGTCGTCCGAGGAGGAGGAGGATGAGCGAGACAAGCGCCGTCAAGGTCACCGTCGCCGACGACGCCGCGGCTCGCCCCGTCGGTGGCGATTCGCCCGCCTGGGCTCGGCTCGAGGACCAGATCGCCTGGTATGACCGCCAGAGCAAGCACAACCAGCAGTGGTTCAAGGGCCTCAAGGTGCTTCAGATCCTGATCGCGGCGGCGATCCCGGTCGCCGCGGGCCTGGATGGGCCGACCTGGCTGATCGGGGGCGGCGGAGCGCTCATCGTCGCGCTCGAGAGCCTGCAGCAGCTGCAGCAGTACCAGCAGAACTGGACCAGCTACCGGTCCACCTGCGAGCGCCTCAAGCACGAGAAGTTCCTCTTTCTTGCCCGTGCCGGTGCATACGCCACGGCCGAGCGCCCGGAGGCGCTGCTGGCCGAGCGGGTCGAGGGGCTCGTTTCGCAGGAGCAGGCCGCCTGGGTGTCGCACTACGAGGAGCCGTCGAAGCAGACGGGGGAGAGCCGTTGAGCGAATCGGCCCCGAAGGTTTTCATCAGCTACCGGCGCGAGGACACCGCCGGACACGCCGGCCGCTTGTACGACACGATGGCGGCCCGCTTCGGACAGCCCAACGTCTTCGTCGACGTCGACTTGGCGCCGGGGATCGATTTCGTCCAGCGGATCAGCGAGGCCGTCGGTGAGTGTCGCGTCCTGCTCGTGATCATCGGGCCGAGGTGGGCTTCGCTCACCGACGACGAGGGCGCGATCCGGATCGCCGACCCGGATGACTTCGTCCGCCTCGAGGTCGAGACCGCGCTGCGGCGCGCCGAGGTCACGGTGATCCCGGTGCTCGTCGCGGGCGCGCAAATGCCCGATCCCGACGACCTCCCGGAGGGCGTGCGCCCGCTCACCCGCCGCAATGCGCTCGAGCTCAGCGATATGCGCTGGCGCTACGACGTCGGGCGCCTGAACACGAGACTGGACGAGCTGCTCGCGGACACGACGGCCGTTCACGACGTCCCCGTCGCGGAGCCGGCCGCGGAGCCGGCGGCGCGCTTCGCCTCGACCGCCCGCCTGTTCGCCGAAGGCATGGCGGTGGCGGGGGCGGCGGCCCTGGTCGCTCGCCTGCTCGCGGAGCCGATCGACCCGGCCGAGGAAGCGAGCGCCGCGGGCCAGATCGCCGCCGCGATCCTGCGACGCACCGTGACCTGGGCCGTGCTCGGCGCCGCGCTCGCGGCCTGGCTCAGCTTCACGCGGGGCGAGGTTCGGTTGCTGGCAACTCGGATCCTGCTCGGGCTCGCCGTCGGCGCCCTGGCAGGCGCCCTCGGTGGCGCGATCGTCGCCCTGCCACAGTACCTGCCCGACTCCGAGCTCTCGCGGGAGTCGATTCGCACGATCTCGATCGGTGCGTTCGCGGTCAGCGGCGCCCTGATCGGGGGACTGATTGGGTCGCTATGGACGCCCCGGAGTATCGCCACCGGTGTGCTTGCCGGGCTCGTCGGCGGGGCTTTGGTTCGGCTGCTGTGGAACGCGGTCGGGTTCAGCACTGACGCCGCGATCGAGGACGCGCTGGGAATCGGCATCCAATGCCTGCTGATCGTCGGCCTGGTGCTGGCGGCGCTGCAAGCGCTCAGCGCGCAGCCGCGTTCGACCCCGAGGCCGGCCCATTGAAGGCGGTCTCGGTCGTGAGCGGCGGTCCTACTTAGAACTTTCGACGAAGTCCTTGAGCTTGCCCGGCATGCTCTCGACGAGCTGGCCGCGGAGCACGCCGACCAGCGGGCCGCGGATCACCGTGCCGAGCATCCGCCCGAGGTCGACGGTCATCGAGTAGGTGGCGCGGGTGCGGCCGTCGCCGAGGTCCTCGAGCTCCCAGCTTCCTTCGACCGACTTCAGGTCGCCCTCCTGCTGCTCCCAGGCGATCCGGGAGGGCTCCTCGTAGGAGAACCGCAGGGTGGAGCCGAGCCGACGGACCTTGGCATCGGTCTCGGTGTGGACGAGCACCTGGTTGCCGTCGGCGTCGCGATCGAGGCACTCGGCGGCCTTGATCTCCGGTTGCCAGCGAGGCGAGCCCTCGACGTCGGCGGCGACGGCGTACACCTCGCCGATCGGCGCCTCGATCTCCGCGCTCGCCGAGCCCTCGATCGCCATTCGGCGGCAGCCTAGTGATTGGTCGCGAGCCGACGTCGGTAGCCTCGCACTCCGAGCAGGATGAAGGCGGATCTTGGCTGGTTGTGGTTCCTCGACGGGATTGAGGGGTAGTAGGGTCGCCTAAGGGGCGATCGGCAAAGTGCCCTACGATCCTCGCGGCGGTGGCCTTCGGTCGCCGGGGGTCGGGGAACGACGAAGAGAAGGTAATGGGGATGAGCGAGAACACGAATTCAAGGAACGCGCTGGCGGCTTACGCGCGCCCCCGCCTCGGCCGCAGCCTGCTCGACATCGTGACCTCGGTGATCCCCTTCCTGGCGCTGTACGTAGCGATGTATCTCGCGCTCGACGTCTCGGTCCTGCTCACGCTCGCGCTCGCGATCCCGGCCGGCGGCTTTCTGCTGCGCACGTTCATCGTCTTCCACGACTGCACCCACGGCTCGTTCTTGCCCTCGAAGCGGGCCAACCGCTGGTTTGGCCGATTCACCGCGCTTCTGGTCTGGCAGCCGTTCGCGAACTGGCGCCACGACCACGCCGTCCACCACGGCACCGCGGGCGACCTCGATCGCCGCGGCCAGGGTGACGTCCCGACCCTCACCATCGAGGAGTACTACGCCAAGTCGTGGGCCGGGCGGCTGGGCTATCGCCTGTTCCGCAATCCCCTGGTGATGTTCGGCTTCGGCCCGCTGTGGTCGCTGATGATCGGCCCGAGGCTGACATCGCGTGAGAAGCGCCCGCGACTGCGCAACAGCGTCATCCTCACCAATGTCGCCCTCGCCGTCGTCATCGGCCTCCAGTGCTGGTTCCTGGGCTGGGGCGAGTTCCTGCTCGTGCAGATGCCGTGCGCGATGATCGCCGCGACCGCCGGCGTCTGGCTGTTCTTCGTGCAGCACCAGTTCGAGGACGTCTACTGGGAGGACTCGAGCGAGTGGAGCTACGCCGACGCGGCGCTGCGCGGCAGCTCCCATCTGAAGCTGCCCAAGCTGTTGCAGTTCTTCACCGGCAACATCGGCCTCCATCACGTCCACCACCTGAATGCCCGGATTCCGAACTACAACCTGCAACGCGCCCACGACGAGAACCCCGTCTTTCACGACGTCCCGGTGTTGACGATGCGCGACAGTCTCCGCTGTCCGCGCCTGAAGCTGATCGATACCGACAGCGGGCGCCTGGTGACCTTCGCCGAGTCGCGGGCGATCGTGCGCTCGACCGCGACCGCGACGAACCCGGCCACGGTCACCGGCTAGACCGCGGGGCTCAGGCGCCGAGGATCCGCCGCTTCTCGGCGGCGAGCTCCTCGTCCGACAGCAGACCGGAGTCGCGTAGGCTCGCGAGTCGCTCGAGCTCGGCGATGCGGGCATCGCTGGCCGGCGCGGAGGCTGCGGTGGCGACACGGCGCTCGCGCGCCTCGCGCATCCGCCCCGCGAGCGCCTGGGCGACCCCGGCGGAGGAGCCGGTGGTCACGCGGTCGGGGAACTCGCGGACCACCCGGCGGCGAAGCGCCTCGGTGCCGAGCAGCACGAGCACGATCAGCAGCAGCGACGGGATCAGCCGGTGGGTGGCTGGGGTCGGGTCCCACAAGAACAGCACGAGCAGCAGCGCGACCGCGCCGCCGTAGGCGTAGGCGGGCCGCCGGAACCAGGGCGTGACGGCGCCGCGGAGCGAGGTCGCGATCGACGTCGGGCCGGCTAGCCAGGCCGCGATCACGATCAAGATCCCGTAGAGGATCAGCCCGTGGCCGATCTCGGTCAGCTGCGTGGTACCGATCTCCCAGGTCGCCGCGACGGCGTCGTCGGCGCTGGCCGTCTCGGAGAGCGCGCCGACCACGGCGTTGCCGGCGGCCCGGTGGCCGAGCAAGACCGCGGCGCCGACGACGATGAAGCCGATGCCGACCGCCCGCAGGGTCTCGCGACGGCGGTCGCCGGCGAGATAGACGGCGAGCACGTACAGGACCAGCGCGAGGATGACCAGGAGCCAGGCGACGGCCTTGAAGACGTCGAGCCCGGTCTGGACCTTGTCGAGCTCGTCGGAATCGGCGACCTGGAGCTGGGCGGCGTCCTCGGGCAGCTTCGAGACCAGGCCCGCGCCGACGCCGAGGTTCTCGGTGATCGAGCCGAGGATCTGCTTGAGATCGATGGTGACGTTGCCGCCGGTGGTCGAGACCACGTCGCTGTCGTCCTCGACGATTCCCAGCAGCTGCTCGTGGGCGGTCCGGTTCGCCCCCTCCCACAGCGCTTGGACCTTCTCCTCGGCGAGGGCGCGCCGGGCGACCTCGCCCGCGAGCTGTCGCAGCGCGCCGGCGACCGGGCCGGCGAGCGGCTTCGCCCGCTCGGGCAGGGGCTCGGCGATCTCGGCCTCGACGTCGACGTTGTCGTAGAGCTCGAGCACGAGGAAGTCGGCGAGCGCGTCGCGGATCGCCTCGTTCTCGAGCAGCTCGGCGCTGGTCTCGGTCCAGGTGTCGGTCTCGAGCACCTGGCGCTTCGCCCAGATCGCGAACGCGGTGATCAGCAGCACGATCGACGCGATCACGACCAGCGCCAGCGGGAGTGCCCGGCGTCCGTGCTTCTCGACGATGTCCCCCTCGGTCATCTGAGAGAACCTACCTCGTCCGGAGGCGTCAACCAAGCTTTGCGAGTCGGTCCGCGAGCCGGTTCATGCCGCGCTTGCGGGCCGCCTTCGCCGCCCCCGACCAGTCGGTGCGGCGGTTGCGCGGGCGCCTGACCTTGGCGTCGTGAAGGGTCGCGATCTGCTTGAACGCGAGCAGCTGCTCGCGGCCGTCGAGCAGCGCCGTGCGCAGCGCCGGACGCGGCATCCGGATCGCGTGCTCGAGCACCCGCTCGAGCGAGCCGTGCTCGCGCAGCAGTGAGGCGGCGGTCTTCTCGCCGACGCCCTTCGCCCCCGGGATCCCGTCGGAGGGGTCGCCGCGCAGGGCGATGAAGTCGGGTACCTGCTCGGGCGCGATTCCGTAGCGGCTTTGCACCTCGGCCGGCGTCACCTCCTCGGCGCCCCTGGAACCGGTGCGCACGTAGAGCACCGTTGTCTGCTCGGAAGCGCACTGGTAGAGGTCGCGGTCGCCGGTCAGGAGCAGGGCGCGACCGCCGGCGGCCTCCTCGAGCGCCGCGTAGGAGCCGAGCAGATCGTCGGCCTCGAGCGAGTCGTGATTCGACACCGTCCACCCGAAGGCGCCGAAGAAGTCGTCGCTGTCGGCGAACTGCGGCGCGAGATCCTTCGGCACCTCCGGGCGCTCGGCGTGGTAGTCGGGGAAGAGCTCGACCCGGTAGTCGGCGGCGTCGGGCCCGAAGCAGAGCACGACCGCGCGCGGGTCGAAGCGCTCGACCTCGCGCAGGATCAGGTTCGTCGCCCCGAGGAGCGCGTTGACCGGCTTGCCGTCGGCGCCCTTGATCGAGTCCGGGAGCGCGTAGAAGGCGCGGAACAGCATCGACGGGGAGTCGACGGCGAGCAGCGGGCGCGGGGATGGCTCATCCGCATCCACCCCTCTAGTGCCGGCGCACGAAGTCGCGGATCGTGCGCGCCGCGGCGCCGTTGTGGTAGATGAGCGAGTCGACGTGGCCGGCGTTGCGGGCGACGAAGCGGCGCGAGTTCGGGAACAGCTCCGCGGTCCACCTGCCCTCCTGCGGCGTGGTCAGGTTGTCCATCTCGCCGGAGACGACGAGCACCGGGGCCCGGGTCGGGCGGTCCCCGGGTGAGATCGGCGGCTCGTAGACCGCGGTCGGCGCCGGCCAGGTGAGGCATTCGAGGTAGCCGAAGCTCGACGAGAGCGCGATCTCGGCCGGCGTGAACGGGCCGAAGTTATGCGGATGGCGGCGGATCGCACGTGCGAGCTGCGCCCGGCGCTCGGGTTCGCTCGCGGTCTTCTCCCAGATCATCGGGTAGTCGTTGCAGCCGACCACGAGCTCCCCGGCGCGCACGTACTCGCGCGGATCGCCGGAGTCGGGCTTGAACGGGCGCGTGAGTCGCTTCCACGGCTTCTGGTTGCCGCGGCGCAGCTGCACCCCGGCGCGGTCGATCGCGACGTAGGAGTCCGGCGTCCCGTAGGTGGCGCCGCCGAAGGCCTCGAGCAGCCCGCCGACCCCGCGGCCGGACTTGCGCAGGTAGTGGACCAGCGCGCGCAGGCGCCTGCCGGCGTCGCCCGAGCATTTCGGCGACCGGCGGCAGGCGAGCTCCAGCGACCGGTTGCCGGTCCGGATCAGGCTCCCGTACCAGGGAGACTCCCCCTTCGCCGGATAGGCGGAGTCGAGCACCAGGGCCCTCAGGGTCTCGCCGTGACGGTACGCATACGACTGGGCGAGGAAGGTGCCATAGGAGTCGCCGTAGAGGGTGATCCTGCCGACGCCGAGGGCGCGCCGCACCGCATCGATGTCGTCGGCCGCGGCCGAGCTGCGGTAGGAGATGAAGCGCTCACCGAGCTGACGCCCGCACTCCGAAAGCGTGATGAACTGGCCCGATGCCGTGCTGAAGCCCCGGGCAGTCGATCCGCTCGGAGCGTCCGGTGCCGCGCATGTCGACGAGCACCAGGTCGCGGCGCTCGAGCAGCTCGGCGAACAGCTTCGTATAGGCGTTCGCGGTTCCGGTGCTGGCGAAGCCCGGACCTCCCTCCTGGGCGAAGATCGTTCCCAGCGAGGGCCGCGTGTCGCGGTCGCGGGTCCGCAATGCGAAGGCGATCCGCGTGCTCCCGTAGGAGGGATCGGAACGCTCGAACGGAACCTCGATCGAACCGCAGCGAAACCCGGAGGGCTCGGGGATGTTGCCGCAGCGCTTCAGCTTCACCTGGGCCGCGCCGGCGCCGCGCTCTTGCCGCCCATCGGCACTGGCCCCGCTCACGTAGCCGATCGACAGCGCCACGCAGCAGACCAGCATTGAAGCGATGCGAGAGCGCACGTTCGGCAGCCTAGTTAGTCTGGGCTGACGGTGTCCAAGCGCGCCCGGCTCGTCGGCATCAACCACGTCGCGCTCGAGGTCGAGGACCTCGGCGCGGCGCTCGAGTTCTACGGCGCGGTGTTCGAGTTCGAGCTCCGCGGACGGATCCCGGGGATGGCCTTCCTCGACATGGGCGACCAGTTCCTGGCGCTCTCGGAGGGCCGCTCGCAGCCGGCCGACGGCGACCGCCACTTCGGCCTCGTCGTCGACGATCTCGAGGTCGCGCGGGCGGCGCTGACCGAAGCCGGCGCCGAGCTCCTCCCCGGCCGCGGGCTTGATTTTCGCGATCCATGGGGCAACCACATCCAGGTCGTCGACTACCGGCGGATCCAGTTTACGAAGAGCCCCGCGGTTGCTGCGGGCATGGGCGTCGACGGGCTCGAGAAGACCGAGGAGGCGCTCGCCGAGCTGCGCGACAAGGGCCTCGGTTGAGCACTGCGTCTCACTCGTAGACCTCCGGATTGACACAGTGGGGCATTCGCTCGCCGGCGAGGGCGGCGAGCAGGTTGTCGACCGCGATCTCGGCCATCGCCTCGCGGGTGCGATGGGTCGCCGAGCCGATGTGGGGGACGACGAGCAGGTTCGCCGCCGTCAGCAAGGGGTGGTCGGCGGGCAGCGGCTCCGGGTCGGTGACGTCGACGGCGGCCCCCGCGATCCGACCTTCGCGCAGCGCGCGCTCGAGCGCCACGTGATCGACGATCGGCCCGCGGGCGGTGTTCACGAGCCAAGCCGTTCGCTTCATGGCGCCCAGCTCCGCCGCGCCGATCAGGCCCCGGGTCTCCGGCGTCAGCGGGCAGTGGATGGTGACGAAGTCCGACTCGCTTAGCAGGACCTCCAGCGCCGCCCGGTCGCCGCGGCCGGCGAGCATCACCCGGCACTCGAAGCCCTCGAGCCGGCGGGCCACGGTGCGGCCGATGCGCCCGGCGCCGACGATCCCGACCGTAGCCCGGTTGAGGTCGCGCCCCAGCATCCGCGCCGGCTCCCAGGTGCGCCATTCGCCGGCGCGCACCGAGCGCTCGCCCTCGGCGAGCCGGCGTGCCCCGGCGAGCATCAGCGCGACCGCGAGGTCGGCGGTCGAGTCGGTGAGTACGTCGGGCGTGTTGCCGACCGGAATCCCGCGCGCGGTGGCGGCGTCGACATCGACGTTGTCGGTTCCGACGGCGTAGTTCGAGATCGCGAGCAGGCGTGGCGCGGCGGCGATCAGCTCCGCGTCGACGCTGTCGGTCAGCAGCGACAGCAGCCCCTCGGCGGCGGCCGCCCCGCGTTCGAGCTCAGCGCGCGGCGGCGGCACGCGCTCGGGCCAGACCTCGACCTCGTGCGCGACCCGCAGCCGGTCGAGCGCCGGGCCGGGAAGCTCGCGGGTGATGAAGCATCGGGCCACGGGCGCGAACGCTGTCACACTCGGGGCCCATGGACCTCGAGCTGCTCGAGCGCAGTCTCGCCGAGCGCGATCAGCCCTCCTACCGCGCCGCGCAGGTGTGGGAGTGGGCCGCGCGCGGTGCCACCGCCTATGCGGAGATGTCGAACCTGCCGCTCGACCTGCGCCGCGTGCTCGAAGCCGAGGTGCCGTTCTCGTCGCTGGCGCTCCGGCGCAGCGCCCGCGCGCGCGACGGGACCGAAAAGGCGCTGTTCGCGACCGCCGATCGCCGCCCGGTCGAGACGGTGCTGATGCGCTATCGCGATGGCCGCCGATCGCTCTGCCTCTCGAGCCAGTCCGGCTGTCCGCTCACCTGCACCTTCTGCGCCACCGGCTCGATGCGCTTCGGCCGCAACCTGAGCGCCTCGGAGATCCTCGATCAGGCGCTTCACTTCCGCCGTTCGGCCCCGGTCAACCAGGCGGTGTTCATGGGCATGGGAGAGCCGCTGATGAATCTCGACTCAGTGCTCGCCGCCTGCGAGCGCCTCCCGGACCTCGGCATCGCCACCTCGCATACGACGATCTCGACCGTGGGCTGGCTGCCCGGGATCGAGCGCCTCGCCGGCGAGGGACCGCGTGTGCGGCTGGCCCTCTCCCTACACGCGGCCGACGACGCCTTGCGCTCCGAGCTGATGCCGGTCAACGACCGCTACCCGCTCGCCGACGTGCTCGAAGCCTGCCGCGGCTGGCGTGCGGCGCGGCGCCGGCGCGTCTACGTCGAGTACCTGATGCTCGGCGGCGTCAACGATCGGCGCGGGCAGGCGCTCGCGCTGGCGGCCGTGCTCACCCCCGCCGAAGCGTTCAAGGTCAACCTGATCCCTTACAACCCGACCGGCGGGCCCTTCCACGGCTCGCCGCCCAAGGCGATCGACGACTTCCGCCGGACCCTGATCGAGCGCGGCCTGCCCGCCACCGTGCGCCTCACCCGCGGTCGCGACATCGCCGCCGCCTGCGGACAGCTCGCCGCGACGGAGGCAGCGGCCGCACGCTGACGAGCGGGCCCCGCGCAACGAATCGCCACTGAATCAGCCACCGGCGGTCGGTCGCGACGCCCCACCTGCGGGACGTTGCGTTCTGCCGCGATCGTGTTTAGCCGGCTCGCTTCGTGGTACCGGCGGCCCGGGTGTGTGCGCTGAGGGCGGCGAGCACGCCGACCAGAGAAGGGATTGATCAGATCACGAACGAAGGGCGGAGCTCCATGTGGCCCAGACTCAGCGCCACGCTCGGCCTCGTCGCGGTCGCGGTCGCGCTTGCGATCGCACCTGCCGCTGCGGGTCAAGGGCGTGCAGTCCTCGAGATGTACACGCTCGAGGGCAAGGCCGACAAGATCGCGCGCGCGACTGAGGGCGTGGAGCTCGCCGACGTCGAGCAAACCACAACGGGAATCACAGCGCAGGCCGTCCTGACCGCGAGCCAGCGCGCGAAGGTCGCCGCGGCCGGCGTCCGGGTCGAGCTGACGCGCAACCGCAAGGGCCTGACGGCGACCCAGCAGGCGGCGCGCCAGGCGGCCAACGGCTTCAACGTCTACCGGTCCTGGGACGAGCCGGGCGGAATTCGCGACGAGCTATACAGCGTGGCCCGCCGCAACCCTCAGCTCGTAAAGCTCGAGGTCCTCGGGGAGACGCATCAGGGTCGCGAGCTGATCGCGCTCAAGCTCACCCAAAGCGCCCGCGAAGTACCCGACGGATCGCGCCCGGCGGTCCTGTACTCCTCCAACCAGCACGCGCGCGAGTGGATCAGCCTCGAGGTGAACCGCCGGCTCATGCACTACTTCATCGACCGCTGGCGGGCCAACGACAAGCCGATCAAAGACCTGCTCAAGGAGACCGAGCTTTGGTTCGTGATCTCCGCGAACCCCGACGGATACCAGTACTCGTTCGATTACGAGCGCCTGTGGCGCAAGAACCTGCGCGATAACAACGGCGACGGGCAGATCACCATCGGCGACGGGGTGGACCCGAATCGCAACTACGACGAGCACTGGGGCTACGACAACGAGGGGTCGTCCCCGGACCCGGCGGACGAGACCTATCGCGGTCCCAGGGCCGCCTCCGAGCCTGAGACCCAGGCGATGCAGGGCCTGATCGACCGTATCCAGCCAGAGTTCCAGTCGAACTTCCACTCGTTCGGTGAGTGGCTGCTCTATCCGCAGGGTTGGCAGGTCGGGACGCTGGACGCGGACTATCCGATCTATGTCGCCACCGGCGGCACCGATGACGCCGTCAGCGGCGGCGTCGATGACGACAGCTCCGCCATCCCCGGGTTCAATCCGGGGCAATCGGCGGACACGCTCTATGTCACCAACGGCGAGACCACCGACTACGCCGACACCAATGGGGGGACCGTGGCCTTCACGCCGGAGCTCGGTGAGGGCACGCCGGGGTCGGGGTTCGTGTTTCCCGACAACGAGCAGCTGATCCAGGAGGAGTTCGAGAGGACGCTCGACTTCGACCTGGGGCTGGCCAGGTCCGCGGCGAATCCCGAAAATCCGGACTCCCCGGTCGGGATCGAGGTCGAGCCGTTTTATCTCGACCCCGACGACATCGATCCGCAGAACGGGCAGACCTCGCTGTTCGACTTCAAGTTCGGCGAGTCCTACGGCGACCCGCAGGAGGTGCGGGTGCTGGCCAAGCGCAGCCTTGGGGACGTCACGCTGCACTACCAGGTCAACGACGGTCCGGTTCAGATGGCGCCGACGAGCGAATGGGGGGGCGGCGAGCGCTACGGCGTCGGCAACGGAACCTACTACCACGTCGTCAGCGGAGAGGTGACCGGCACCGACCCGGGCGACAGCGTCAGGGTCTGGTTCGAGGGTGGGGGCGAGCAGAGCGACTCGTTCACCTACGACGCGGTCTCCGAGACCGGCAAGCGCGTGCTGGTGCTCTCGGCCGAGGACTACAGCGGAGCCTCGCCGGTCCAGCCGCCCGGAGGCCCCTTCTACCTGTCGTTCTACGAGGATGCGCTGGCGGCGAACGGCGTCGAGTTCGACGTCTACGACGTCGACGACCACGGCCGCACCGCGCCCGACGGCCTCGGCGTGCTCAGCCACTACGACGCGGTCGTCTGGTACACCGGCGACGACGTGGTCACGCGCGAGCCCGGCTGGGGTCCGGGCAACGCGTCGCGGCTGGCGATGCAGGAGCTGCTCGAGGTGCGCGACTACGTCAACGAGGGCGGGCGCGTCCTCTACACGGGCCAGCGCGCCGGACAGCAGTACACGACCGGTCTCGGAACGCAGCTCTACGACCCGTTCAACAACCAGCAGTGCAGCGCCGACCCGGCCGTGGAGGCGGGCTGCCTGGCCCTTTCCGGGTCCGGGAACTCCCAGGGTGACCCGATCGAGTACTTCTTCGGTGCGGCGATCACCACCCCGGACGGCGGCACCGACCCGGAGACCGGCGAACCATTTGACGTGGCCGGGATCGACGAGCCGCTCGAGGGCCTGTCGTGGGGGATCAATGGCCCCGACAGCGCTCAGAATCAGTCGTCGAATTCGTCGTTCATCGCGACCGGCGACTTCCTCCAGGTGACCGACCCGGCGGACGAGTTCCCGCAGTTCGAGAGCTGGCCGGCGGCGGAGTATCTGAGTGGCCTCTCGGGCCCGTTCGATCCGCACACGGGACAGGCGTTCATGTGGTCGGATCGCGCCGACGAGGCCTACAAGCGCCTGTCGCGGACGATCGACGTCCCGGCCGGCGGCGCGACGCTGTCCTTCTGGACGAGCTACAACCTCGAGCTCGACTTCGACTACATGATCGTCGAGGCTCACACCGTCGGTCAGGACAACTGGACGACGCTCCCGGACGAGAACGGTCACACGACAAGCGATCTCTCAAACGATCAGGCGTGCACGGGCGGCTGGAGCAATCCCGACGACGCGGCCAATGTGCTGCACCCGTTCCTGACCCACTACCAAACGTTCGAAGGCGGCGATCCGGCCACATGCAGCTCGACGGGGACGACGGGCGACTGGAACGCCGCCAACGGCAGCTCGAGCGGCTGGCAGCAGTTCCAGATCAACATCCCGGGGGAGCTGGGGCCGCAGGTCGAGATCTCGATCACCTCGGTGAGCGACTGGGGCTTCCAGCAGTTCCCGGGCGTGTTCATCGACGACATCGAGGTCTCGACCGGGGAGGGCAGCACCTCGTTCGAGGACGACGGCAATCAGATGGACGGGTGGACCGTCCCCGGCGCACCACAGGACCCCGAGGGAATCGAGGGACCGAACCGCAACGACTGGGTCCGGCGCGGCGGCCTCGGCATCATGGAGGGCGCGACCGTGGCGACCCGCGACACGCTCTACATGGGCTTCGGCCTGGAGGGCATCTCGGACCTCGCTTCGGGCCCTGTCGATGTGCGCAACCAGGTCATGGATCGCTCGATCGACTACCTGCTCGGCTCGCCGTAGGGCTTGCCCTACTCCGAGTCGAGCAGGTCCTCGACCCGGGTCCCGTCGCCCGGCGGGACCCGCAGCGAGATGTCACCCCGGCCCCACTGGTCGAGCGGCCAATCGGAGGTGAGCACCGCGTCGATGCCCTGGTCGGTGAGCGTCTGGCGAAAGGCGCGCCCCGTCTCGAGCTCGGCGAAGTCGCGGACGATGTCCCAGTCGTCGTAGGCGGCGTCGCCGACGTGGAGCTCGTCGAGCCCGTCGGCGTGTCGTTCGCCCCCGGCCACGCTCCAGATCCGGCTCAGGCGGTCGCGGAGTCCCATCGCTGCCAGCCTATTTTCGCGCAGACCCGTCTGGCGAACATAGACTGCGCTGCCCGATGAAGTGGCGGCGCACGAAGGCTCGTGGGCGCGACGTATCGACGTCCGCGGCGCCGCACCCAGGGGCGGCGCCCAGCGAGGATCCGGTGGTCTGCCGATCCCTGGCAACATCGCCGGGGTCGGCGGCGGCGCGGGGTTGATCATCGTGCTGGTGATCGTCGCGATCCAGGTCTTCGGCGGCGGCGGTGACTCGAGCGGTGGTACCGGATTCGACCTCAACGACGTCTTCGGCGCCGGCGTCCAGGCGCCCGGCGCCGCCGACGAGAGCCCGATTCCCGCCGGGCAGGATCCTCAGCGCGACCTGTTCGAGTTCTCCGACTACGTCTTCAACGACGCTCAGCAGACTTGGGTCGGCACGTTCAGGGAGGGCGGCGACTCATACGATCGCGCCGAGCTCGTCGTCTACGACGGCGCCGTCAGCACCGACGGCTGCGGCGGCGCGACCGCTGCGGTCGGGCCGTTCTACTGCCCGGCCGATCAGCGCGTCTATCTCGATCTCACCTTCTATGAGGACATGCGCCGCCAGCTCGGGGCGTCCGGCGACTTCGCCTGGGCTTACGTGATCGCGCACGAGATCGGCCACCACGTCCAGAACCTCACGGGGACCAACGGCGAGGTCGCCCGCGTCGAGCGCGGCGATCCCGACCGCGCCAACGAGCTCTCGGTCAGGCTCGAGCTTCAGGCCGACTGCTACGCGGGTGTCTGGGCGGCGACAGTGTTCGCGGAGGGCGATCTCGAGCCCGGCGATCTCGATGAGGCGTTCACCGCCTCGGAGGCGGTCGGCGACGACCGGCTCCAGGAAAATGCCGGGCAGCGCGTCGATCCCGACAGCTTCACCCACGGCACCTCCGAGCAGCGGCGGACGTGGTTCGAGAACGGCTTCGAGTCGGGCGACGCCGCAGCCTGCGACACGTTCTCACCGGACGCGATCTGACCCAGGGCGGGCAGCCGCCGCTACTCGCCGAGCTCGACCCGCTCGATCACCTGCGGCTCCGTCGGGCGGTCGCCGGCGCCCGTCGGTGTGGCCTCGATCGCGTCGACGGTGTCCATGCCCTCGGTGACCTGCCCGAAGACCGTGTGCTTGCCGTCCAGCCACGGGGCCTCCGCGGTGGTGACGATGAAGAACTGTGAGCCGTTCGTGTTCGGCCCGGAGTTCGCCATCGCCAGCGCTCCGCGAACGACCTTGTTGTCGTTGAACTCGTCCTCGAACGTGTAGCCCGGGCCGCCGGTGCCGGTGCCCTCCGGGCAGCCGCCCTGGATCATGAAGTCGCTGATCACCCGGTGGAAGATGAGCCCGTCGTAGAAGCCGTCGCCGGCGAGCTTGCGGAAGTTCTCGACCGTCTTCGGCGCGTCGTCGTCGAAGAACTCGACGGTGATCGGTCCGGCATTGGTGT
Organism: Solirubrobacterales bacterium; assembly: GCA_021155855.1. Taxonomy (GTDB): domain Bacteria; phylum Actinomycetota; class Thermoleophilia; order Solirubrobacterales; family 70-9; genus WHSW01. Next base: position 32,396 of record JAJNAZ010000011.1, on the reverse strand, counting down.
GAAGCGTCGCTTGAGACATGGCTTCACCCTAGCGGGGACCTATCCTCAATGGAGGATGCGCTGCCCGTCATGCGGCAATCTAAATCGGCCCGATGCTCGCTTCTGCGACTACTGCGGCACCCGCTTGGAGGCCGCCCCGGAGCCGCAGCCGGCCGCCGCCGGGCCGCCCGCGGACGCCCCGGAGGTGATCGCCGGGCGCTACCGCGTCGAGGGCTTCCTCGGCCTGGGCGGGCGCAAGCGCGTTTACAAGGCCCGCGACACCGAGGCCGACGATCGCGAGGTCGCGGTCGCGGTGTTCGAGACCGAGGGGCTCGAGGAGACCCTGCTCGCGCGAGCGCGCCGCGAGGCGCAGGCGATGGGCAAGCTCGGCGAGCATCCGCACGTCGTCCGGGTGCTCGACTCCGGTGAGGAGGGTCGGATCCCGTACATCGTCAGCGAGTACGTCGGAGGCGGAGATCTCGCCGGGACGCTCGATGAGTCCGACGGCCGGCGGCTCGAGATCGATCGGGCGATCGCGATCGCGATCGACGTCTGCCGCGCGCTTGAGCATGCCCACGCCCGCGGCATCGTCCATCGCGACCTGAAGCCGGCCAACATTTGGCTCGGCGACGACGGCGCCGCCCGCCTCGGCGACTTCGGCCTTGCGACGACCGACCGGCGCTCGCGCGCGGCGGTCGAGGGGATGCTGGTGGGCACGGTCGCCTACCTGCCACCCGAGCAGGCGCTCGGCCGCGGCTCCGACGGGCGCTCCGACCTCTACTCGCTCGGGGCGATGCTCTATGAGCTGCTCACCGGCGAGCCCCCGTTTCCCGGTGAGGACGCGGTCGCGATCATCGGCCAGCATCTCAACGCCGAGCCGGTCGCGCCGTCGCGCCACCGGCCCGAGATCGGGCCGGCGCTCGACCGCGTGGTCCTCGGCCTGCTGGCCAAGGCTCCCGACGATCGTCCCGCGAGCGCGGCCGAGGCCCGTCGCGCGCTCGAGGCCGCCGCGGAGGCCGCCGACCGGCCGGAGCCCGAGGAGGAGCCCGCCGAGAACCCCCTCGAGGGGCTGGCGGGCGGTGTGTTCGTCGGCCGCGAACCTGAGCTGGACGAGATGCGCGCATCGCTCGAGGACGCGCTCCGCGGCCAGGGCCGGCTGCTGCTGCTGACCGGCGACCCCGGAATCGGCAAGACGCGGACCGCGGAGCAGCTCGCGACGTACGCACGGGTGCGCCGCGCGCATGTCCACTGGGGCCGCTGTCACGAGACCGAGGGCGCGCCGGCCTACTGGCCTTGGTCGGAAGCGATCCGCTCCTACGTCCGCGATGCCGACCCGGTCGGGCTGCGCTGGCAACTGGGCAGTCGCGCCGCCGACGTCGCCCAGATCGTCCCAGAGCTCGCCGAGCGCCTCGGCGATGTAGGCGAGCCGCCGCCGATGGACGCCGAACAGGCGCGCTTTCGGCTCTTCGACTCGGTCGCCGGCTTCCTCGCCGGTGCCTCGCAGTCCCGGCCGCTGGTGCTCGTCCTCGACGACCTGCACTGGGCGGACGAGCCGTCGCTGCTCCTGCTGCGCTTCCTCGCCCGCAGGCTCACCGACACCGGGCTGCTGGTGGTCGGCACCTACCGCGACGTCGAGCTCGGCCGCCACCATCCACTCGCCGAGACGCTCGCTGATCTGACCACGGTCGAGGGCGCGCGGCGGATCAGCCTCGGCGGCCTCGGCGCGGACGGCATCGCCAGCTACATCGAGCTGACGGCGGGAGTCAAGCGACCGCCGCCGGACCTCGCCGAGGCGATCCGAGAGCAGACCGGGGGCAATCCCTTCTTCATCGGCGAGGTCGTGAGGCTGATGGCGGCCGAGGGCCGCCTCGGCGAGGCCGAGGCCCGGCGCGAGGTGGCGGTTCCCCAGGGGGTGCGGGAGGTCGTCGGCCGCCGCCTCGACCGCCTCTCCGAGGCTGCCAACGACGTCCTGCGCCTCGCCGCGGTCTGCGGGCGCGAGTTCGACCTGGAGGTGCTCGAGCGGATCAGCCGCCGCCAGGCGGACGAGGTGCTCGCAGCGCTCGGCGAGGCGGTCGATGCGCGCCTGATCGCGGAGTCGGGCGAGCGCCCGGGCCGCTATTGGTTCGCACATGCTCTGGTCGGCGAGACGCTGCGCGCCGAGGTGCCGGCGGCGAAGCGCGCCGTCATCCATCGCGAGGTCGGCGAGGCGATCGAGTCGCTTCACCCGGACGAGATCGATGCCCACATCGGACAGCTCGCCCACCACTATCTCGAGGCCGGCTCCGCGGTCGACACCGCGCGGGCGGTGGAGTACGCGGCGAGGGCGGCGGCGCGAGCCGCTCAGCGCCTCGCCCATGAGGACGCGGCCGGTTTCTACGCGAGGGCGCTCGAGGCGCTCGACCTGTCCGCGGCCGACGATCCCGGGCGCCGGCTCGAGCTCCTGCTCGAGCTCGGCACCGCGCAGCGGCGGGCGGCGAGGGTGCGCGAGGCGCGGGCGACGCTCGAACGGGCGGCGTCGCTGGCCCGCCGCCTGGCGAGGGCCGGCGAGCTCGCGCGCGCGGCGCTCGACATCTGTCTCCTCTCCGAGGCCGGGGTGGTGGACGAGGCGCTGATCTCGCTGCTCGAGGAGGCGCTCGAGGCGGTCGGAGAAGGGGACTCGCCGCTGCGCTCACAGCTTCTCAGCGGCCTCGCCCAATCGCTCTACTGGGTCGATCCAGCGGGCCGCTCGGACGAGCTCGGGATCGAGGCGGTGGAGATGGCGCGGCGTATCGACGACTCGGAATCGCTGGCGCTGGCGCTCGTCCGCCGCCAGTTCACCGGAGGCACCGGACCGGAGGAGACCCACCGCCGCCTACGCGAGAGCAGCGAGCTTCACGACCTGGCGAAGCGGCGCAGCGACCTCGAGCTCGAGGTCCGCGCCCACGTCTATCGCCTCAACGACCGGCTCGTGCTCGGCGACATCCGCGGCGTCGACGCCGACCTCGCCGCCTACGAGCGGCTGGCCGCCGAGCTGCGCCAGCCGCAGTTCCTCTGGCACATCCCGTTGCTGCGCGGGATGAGGGCGCTGATCGACGGGCGCTTCGACGATGCCGAGGCGCTCGCGGCCGAGGCGCTCGCCGGGGGTGAACGGGCGCAGGAACCGGTCTCGGCGATGTTCTATGCGATTCAGGATTCCCAGCTCCGCCGCCTGCGCCGGCGCTCCGAGGACGTGCGCAGGCTCGAGCAGTCGCTGCCGGCGCTCGGCGACCTGGTCGAGCGCTATCCGGCGATCCCGGCCTGGCGCTGCTCGCTGGCCGCGACCCACGCCGAGCTTGGCCACCCGGGCGAGGCGCGGGCGGTGTTCGAGCCGCTGGCCGCGAACGGCTTCGCCGACCTCCCCCGCGACACCCAGTGGACGATCTCGCTCGGGCTGCTTGCCGAAACCGCCGCGTTTCTCGGCGACGTTCCCAGGGCGGAGCGCCTCTACCAGCTCCTGCTGCCCAACGACGGCCTGATGATCGTCGCCGGCCGCGCTGCCGTCTCGCAGGGCCCGGTCTCACGCGTGCTCGGCCTGGTTGCGGCGGCCGCCGGCCGCGCACGGGAGGCCGAGCGCCATTTCACCCAGGCGCTCGAGCTCAGCGAGCGCATCGGGGACCGGCCGATGGCCGCCCGGACGCGATCCCAGCTCGCCGAGCTGCTGCTCGATCGCGATCGTCCCGGCGACCGGGAGCGGGCGCTGGGGCTGCTTGCCGCCGCCCTCGAAGCGGCGCAAGAGCTCGGCATGGTCGGGCTCACCGAGCAGGCGCTCGCGGCTCGTCTCGAGGCGCAGGGCCTGACCGCGCTCGACACCACGACCTCGATCGACTTCATGATCGAGGCGATCTCCTCGGAGCGACCGGACATCGCCGCGCACGCCGCCCCGGACGGCCAGGTGACGATCCTGTTCTCCGACATCGAGGACTCGACCCTGATCACCGAGCGGCTCGGCGACCAGCGCTGGCTCGAGGTCCTGCGCGCCCACAACGCCCTCTTCCGCCGCATCGTCCCCGCGCACGGCGGCTTCGAGGTCAAGAACCAAGGCGACGGGTTCATGCTCGTCTTCCCCGACGCCCGCCGGGCGGTCGAGTGCGCGGTGGCGATCCAGCGCGGCCTCGTCGAGGGCGACCCGGTCGAGGGCGAGCGGGTGCGGGTGCGGATGGGAATGCACGCCGGCGAGGCGATTCGCGAGGAGGGCGACTTCTTCGGCCGCAGCGTGATCGTCGCGGCGCGGATCGCTGCCCAGGCCCGCGGGGGCGAGATCCTCGTGTCCGAGGCGCTCAAGCAGCGAGCGGAGGCTGGCGCCGACGGGTCCGAGCTCGGCTTCGACGGCGGTCGCGAGCTCGAGCTCAAGGGCCTCGCGGGGACCCACCGCGTCTACAGCGCGGATTGGGAGCAGGCGGTCCCGGCGTAGCGCGGAGTTGCTCTCAGCCCGTGAGCCAGCGGACGGGGTTCTCGACCAGCATCGTCCGCTCCTGGGCTTCGGTCATCCCGCCCTCGCGCAGATCCGGGATCACCCGCTGGTGCACGATCCGGATGTCCCAATCCTTCGCCATTCCGGCCGCGAGCATCTGCTCGACGACGTCATACGGGAACCAGTCGATGGTCGCGCACGAGTCCGCGGAAAGAAACATCCGCTCGGCGTAGCCGCGCTCGAGCAGGGCCAGCGTCGTCCGGTGGCGCTCCTCGTAGGGCAGGAACATCTCGAGCCCGTAGCGATCGAGGCCGACGTAGACGCCGGTCTCGAGCAGGCGCTCGATGTAGTCGAGGTCGGCGCTGTCGCCGGTGTGGGCGATCTGCACCTTGCGCGGATCGACGCCCTCCTCGAGGAAGGTCTCGACCTGCTTCGGGCCGGTGCCGCTCGCCGGTCGGGAGTGGGCCATGATCGGGGCGCCGGTGCGCAGACTGGCCCGCGCCGCGGCGCGATGGACCTTGTCCACGTTCTCGGTGATTCCGGGCTCGTCGGCGGCGCACTTGATGAACGCCGCCTTGATCGGAGTCTCCTGAATCGATTGCTCGAGGTCGCGCACGAACAAATCGGCGATCTGGTCGGGGGTGCGGCTGATGAAGAAAGTCGGCAGGTGGTCGTAGGTGTAGATGCCGGTGCAGGGGACGACCTGGAGCCCGGTGTGCTCGGAGACGCGGCGCATGAATTCGACGTCACGGCCGAGGAACATCGCGGTCGGGTCGCAGATCGAGCGCACTCCCAGCTCGACCGCCGCGCTCGCCGCCTCGACCGCCGCGTCATAGTCGCCGCCGGGCTCGATCTCGCGCTCGGGAATGCCGCCGGAGGTGGGCAGTCCGGGCCATTGCAGATGCACCGCCTCGTCGCGGGTTCGCAGGTGCTCGTGGATCAGCGTCGTGCCGAGCTCGCCGGCGTCGATCGGCCCGGTGACGGTCTGGATCGTGGCCATCGCGGCGCCCAGTCTATGCCCGCCCCGAGGAGGCCCAGCCTCAGAGCAGCCTGACGGCGGCGATCACGATCGAGGCGATCAGGCAGGCGACCAGCAGCGCCATCATGTAGACCCAGCTCCGCGGCATCGAATCGGCGGGGGGTGGTCCCCTCCGGGATAGTATGCGCGCGCAAGTCCGGGACCGAAGGAGGGCTGCCCCTTGTTCAAACGGATCGTTGTTGGGACCGACGGGTCTGAGACCGCCGCCGAGGCGGTGCGCCAGGCGGTCGAGCTCGCCAAGGTGACGGGCTCCCCGCTCGACATCGTCAGCGCCTATGAGCCCGTCCCGCCCCGCCGCGTGCGCGAGGAGTCGGGCGAGATCCCCGGCGACATCGCCCACGCCGTCGGGCCGCGCGAGGACGTCAACGTGATCCTCGAGGGCGCCGCGGGGCCGGCGCAGGAGGCCGGGGTCGAGGTCCACACCCATGCTCGTGAGGGCGACCCGGCCGATGCGATCCTCGATGTGGCCGAGGACCTCGACGCCGACCTGGTGGTGGTCGGCAACAAGGGCATGACCGGCGCCCGCCGCTTCCTGCTCGGGAGCGTGCCGAACAACATCAGCCACCACGCCAAATGCGGCGTCTACATCGTCCGCACCACCTGAGGCCGGAGAGCCGACCGCGCCGGTCGCTCAGCTCTTGGGTCCGCCGCACTTGCGTCCGGGATCGGTCGCGCGCAGCGCGTCCAGTACCCCGTCGTCGTAGAACCTCTTCGTCGGCCCAGGTCGCGACGTGCAGGTGAGGCGCTCGGCGAGGCGCTTCGGCCTCGGGTCGGCCCCCGAGACGCCGCTCGCGCGCACCAGCGCCGCCACCCCGCTCGCATGCGCGGCCGCCATCGAGGTCCCGAGATCGGGTCGGATGCTGAAGCGCTCATAGGTTTCGCTGCAGGTGGGGAAGCAGTCGTAGCTGAGCTGGAGCACGGGCCGGCGGTCGCCGGCGCAGGCGGCGTGCGAGGCGGCCGGGCGTGGCTCGCCGCCGCCCGGAGCGAGCAGGTCGGTGCGTTTGCGGAAATGCGAGTAGGCGGCCAGGCAGCCGTGCTCGGTGGTCGCGCCGACCGCGAACACTCCCGGCGCCGCCCCCGGGTACATCGCCCGTCGCTTGCCATTGCCGGTCAGCGCATTGCCCGCGGCCGCGATCACCAGCGCCCCGTGACGCTGGGCCTTTCGCGTCGCCCGGCAGACGGTCGGCACTTGCTTGCAACCGGTCACCGCGGCGTCGAACTGAAGCGCGACGTTGATGATGTCGGCGCCGTTGCGGGCCGCCCACAAGATCCCCTCGCCGACGTCGGCCGCGGTGCCCGCCCCGGCGCGGTCGAGCACCCGCACGGGCATCAGCCTGGCGCCGTAGGCGATCCCGGTCAGGTAGTCGTCGAAGCCCGCCGGTTGGCCGAGCGTCACCTGCTCGGCGATCGTGCCGGCGACGTGGGTGCCGTGTCCGTTCTCGTCGAGCGGCTCGCCGTCGTCGTCGACCAGGTCGATGCCGGGAACGAACTGAGCCGGGGCGAAGTCCGGCGACGGCAAAAAGCTACCCACCGCGGGCGCGTAGGCGAGGCCCGTGTCGACGATCGCGACCGTGGTTCCGGCGCCGCCCGGAGCGCCGGCGTCGAGCAGCCGGTCCCATGCGCGCTCGATGCGGATCCCGCCGGGACGCCCGAGGAAGCTCCACTGGTCCGCCGTCCAGCCGCCCGGCTTGCCGGAGGTGCCGCGGTCGAGCGGCGTCAGCGCAGTGCGCGCGATCCAGTTCGGCTGCGCGAACTCGACCGCCGGATCGCGCTCGAGCCCGGCGATCGCCCCGTTCACGGACGTCCCGGGGGCGAGCTCCTGCACGCGCGCCGGCTCACCCTCGATTCCGACCACGATCTCATCGGGCGCGTATGCCGGCTGCGCCGCGGCGACCGCGGGCACGCCGATCAGCGCCAGCCCGAGGCCGGCGAGCGCGAGCGCCGATTTCGATGCGATCGAGAGCATGAACGGGGCGATCAGCGGCCCCCGCTCCCGCAACACGAGAGGATGGCCGAAGTTTCCGCTGCCGCGCGCGGCCACGGCGCGTCCCCGCCACCTCGCCCGGCGCGCCGGCGCCCGCGCACCCTGGGATCCCGCCCGCCCGCGTCCCTTCCCGCCCGCGCCCCGACGCCGCGGTCGCCGATACTTCGCCCGTGACCGAGCCCCGCTTCTCCACCGTCGACGAGCGGTTCATGCGCCTCGCCCTGGCCCAGGCCGCGCGCGCCGCCGAGCACGGCGACGTGCCGATCGGCGCCGTGGTGGTGCGTGGGGGCGAGGTCGTCGGGGCGGCCGGCAACGAGCGCGAGCGCCAGGCCGATCCCACCGCCCACGCGGAGATCCTGGCGCTGCGCGCGGCCTCCCGACGGCTCGGCGGCTGGCGCGTCCCGGACTCGGTCCTCTACGTCACGCTGGAGCCGTGCGCGATGTGCGCGGGCGCGATCGTCCTCGCGCGGATCCCGCGCGTTGTGATCGGCGCCCCCGACCCCAAGGCCGGCGCCGCCGGAAGCGTCCTCAATGTGCTCTCCGAGCCCCGGCTCAACCATCGGCCGACGGTGGAATCCGGCTTGCTCGGCGAGCAGTCCGCGACGTTGCTGCGCACGTTCTTCGCCCAACGGCGCGGGTAGCCTCTGCCGGCAGATGGAGGCATCCGGCCGCCGCGACTCCGCCCGACCGCGCCGACGCTTCGAGCGGGGGAGCGACGAGTTCACCCGCGTGCTCGCCTTCAGCGACGCCCTGTTCGCGATCGCGATGACATTGCTCGTGGTCGGGCTCGAGGTGCCGGACCTGAGCGAGACGGAGAGCGTCGGCGACCTCGCGGATGCCCTCTATGACGACCTCGGAAGCTTCATCAGCTTCTTGATCAGCTTCTTGGTCATCGGTCGCTATTGGGCCGCCCACCACGGCTTCTGCTCGCGTTTGGCGGCGCTCGACCGCGGCTGGATCGGGCTCAACCTGATCTACCTGCTGTTCATCGCCTTCCTCCCGTTTCCCACCGGCCTGCTGGGCAACTACTTCGAGAACCCGCTCTCGATCGCGGTCTACGCGGTCACCGTCGCGCTGGTCAGCGGGATGGAGGTCGTGCTCTTCCGGCACGCGAAGCGCAACCGGCTGCTCGAAAGGTCGATCCCCGAGGACGTCTACCGATGGGGGGTCAGGGTCTCGCTCTCGCCGGTGATCTTCTTCGCGCTCTCGATCCCGCTCGCGTTCGTGAGCACCACGCTCGCGGTCGCCTCCTGGCTCCTCGCGATCCCCTACCAAGTAGTCGAGGGACGCAGCAAGCCTGCGCACGCGGACGACTACCTGTAGCGCGAGAGCTCACGCGGCCGTCTTGGCCTGTTTCGGCAGCCGGGGGTGCCCACCCGATTCGAAGTAATCGGCTTTCGCCCCGCTCAGCGGGCACGAGTCAGATCGCTTCGGTGTTCGAGCGGAGTGCTGCGCTCAGGTCGCCGATCACCTGCTCGGGGTGTTCGGTGATCTGCTGCCAGGTGTAACGGCGGATCTCGTACCCGGCGCCGCGCAGTACGAGATCGCGCCGGCGGTCACGCTCCGCCGCCGCCGGGTAGGAGTGCGCCTCGTGCCCGTCGAGCTCGACGATCACCCGTTGTCCACGCCAGAGCGCGTCGACCTTGAGCCCCGCGAGCGTGACGTTCACCTCCGGGGGCATCATGCCGCTCGATTCACAGAGGATCAGGAACCGTTCTTCAAGCACGCTCAGCGTTTCGGCGAGAGCGGGGAGATGTCGCTCGAGCGCGCGACAGCGCGGCGCTACCCGGTCGCCCCCGGCCGAGCACCCCGTCGACCTCCTGTGGTCGCAGCAATCGCCGATGGTCCGCTTCGGCGAGCGCCCGGCGGACATCGGCGAACGGGAGCGTCGCGGCCAGATCGAGCAGGGTCCGGGCGACGGTCGTGACCGGGAGCCGGCGATGATGCGTCAACTCCAGGGCCTTCGGCCGGTGGGCTTCGATCGCGCGCGTCGACCGAATGTCCCTGGCGCTGCTGATGTGGATGCGCCGTGGTCCGGTCTTGATCAATCGCCACCACCACGCGGCGGTCGTATGGCTGAGCCCGGCTCCTTGGCCGGCGTACAGCAACGCCGCCCGGACCCTGCCCTCGGTGCCGAGGATGGTGTGGCCGACCGCGTAGACGCCGCGATGCACGGGATGCAGGCGCCCCGCCCGCAACCACCGAGAGATCGCGCTTGGACTCATGCCGAGCTCGATCAGCTGGCCATGGCTGAGGACGCCCTCCTGGCGTCCGGCCATCCTCGCCACACGAATTGATCTGACTTCGGCCCGCGGACCGGGCCAAGGTTCGAGCGGTTCGGCCATGCCGCCAGCCTGGCGGCCCCGGGCGCGTATGTGATGCGCGGAGTGTGCCGCAAGGGTGCAGCGGAGAGGGTGGGATTCGAACCCACGAGGCAGCTTTCACCGCCCACGCGATTTCCAGTCGCGCACCTTAAGCCACTCGGTCACCTCTCCCGGACGGGTGACGATAGCCGGGTAGGGTCGGATCCGTGGACGTCCGCCGGTACGTTCGCGACATCCCCGACTTCCCCCGGTCAGGGATCGTGTTCAAGGACATCACCCCGCTGCTGCTCGATCCGAGCGCCAGCGCGGCGGCACTCGAATGGCCGTCGAACGGGCGGCTCGACACCGGGTCGACCTCGTCGTCGGGATCGAGGCGCGGGCGCTGACTTTGGTGAGCAGAGGGCCCGGCGGCGAACGAGCCCGATCAGCCCCCGACTCAGCCGGGCACCGGGGCCTCGGGCAGGCGCTCGATCGCGGCGTCCATCTCCGCCTGGCTGAACTCGAGGTCGGTGAGCTCGCCGCCGAGGAACGCCTCATAGGCGGACATGTCGAAGTGGCCGTGGCCGGAGAGGCCGATCAGGATCACCCGCTCCTCATCCGCCTCTCTCGCCGCCTCGGCCTCGTCGAACGCCGCCCGCAGCGCATGCGCCGGCTCGGGGCCGGGGATGATGCCCTCGGTGCGCGCGAACCGGATCGCCGCCTCGAAGGCGCTCGTCTGGTGGATCGCCCGCGGCTCCACCAGCCCTTCCTTGACCAGCGCGCAGAGGCTCGGCGCATCGCCGTGATAGCGGAGACCGCCGGCATGAACCGGCGGGGGGACGAAGTCGTGGCCGAGCGTGTACATCGGCATCAGCGGGGTGAGCCCGACGGTGTCGCCGAAGTCGTAGCGGTAGACGCCCCGGGTCAGGGTCGGGCAGGCGCTCGGCTCGGCGGCGACGAAGCGGGTCGACTTGCCGTCGCGGAGGTTGGCGCGCAGGAAGGGATAGGCGATGCCGGCGAAGTTCGAGCCGCCGCCGACGCAGCCGACGACCACGTCCGGGTACTCGCCGGCGAGCTCGAGCTGGGCGATCGCCTCTTGGCCGATAACGGTCTGGTGCAGGCAGACGTGGTTGAGCACCGACCCGAGCGTGTAGTTGGTGTCCTCGCTGCCGGCCGCGACCTCGACCGCCTCGGAGATCGCGATGCCGAGGCTGCCGGAGTCGTGCTCGCCCTGCGAGCGGCCCGCCTCGGTGAGCTCGGAGGGGCTGCGATGGACGGTCCCGCCCCAGGCCTCGATCATCGCCCGCCGGTAGGGTTTCTGGTCGTAGGAGACCCCGACCATGAACACCTCGCACTCGAGCCCGAAGAGCTGGCAGGCGAGCGCCAGCGCGGAGCCCCACTGTCCGGCGCCGGTCTCGGTCGCGAGCTTGCGCACCCCCTCCTGCCGGTTGAAGTAGGCCTGCGCCACCGCGGTGTTCGGCTTGTGCGAGCCCGCCGGCGAGACGCCCTCGTACTTGTAGTAGATGTGGGCCGGGGTATCAAGCGCGCGCTCGAGCCGCCGCGCGCGCAGCAGCGGGGTTGGTCGCCAGAGCCGATAGACGTCGCGGACCTCGTCGGGGATCTCGATCTCGGGCTCGGCCGACACCTCCTGGCCGATCAGCGCCATCGGGAACAGCGGCGCCAGGTCGTCGGGCCCGAGCGGCTCCTTGGTGGCGGGGTGCAGCGGCGGCAGCGGCTCGCCGGGGAGGTCCGCGAGCAGGTTCACCCAATGGGTCGGGATCGCCGACTCAGGCAGCGGGAACTGGATCTGCTCGCTGACGCTCACGCGCGCTCCTCTCTGATCGCCGGCCGCTCGGATTCTATTTCCCCGGGGTCGCCCGGTCGGCCTGAGGTAGCCGCGGTGGCCGGGGGAGGACGGCGCCTAAGATGGCGCCGATACCGCGCTGGGGAGAGATCGAGCTCGAGGCCCCGTTTTCGCGGCCGCGGTCGAGGCCCGCTTCGACGCCGGCAGGCACAAGACGCTGCGGATCGAGCGCTGACCGCCGACGGCTAAGATCGGAAACCGATGGCCGAGCAGAACGGCAGCGCCGCGAACGGCGCCTGGAACGTCTACCTCTCCGGCGAGATCCATTCCGACTGGCGCGAGCGGATCGCCGACGGCGTGCGCGCCGCCGGGTTGCCGGTCGAGCTACTGGCGCCGGTGACCGACCACGGCGCCTCCGATGAGGTCGGCGTCGACATCCTCGGTCCCGAGCACGAGGGCTTCTGGAAGGACCACAAGGGCGCCGGAGTCAACGCCGTCCGCACCCAGACGCTGCTGCGGCGCGCCGACGTGGTCGTCGTCCGCTTCGGCGACAAGTATCGCCAGTGGAACGCCGCCTTCGAGGCGGGCTACGCCGCCGCCCTCGGCAAGCCAATCGTCACCCTCCATGACCCCGACCTCACCCACGCGCTGAAGGAGGTCGACCGGGCGGCGATGGCGACCGCCGAGAGCCCCGAGCAGGTGGTCGAGATCCTGCGCTACGCGATCGCCGGCCCCGGCGTCCGCGCCTGAGCGACGCAGCCCCGCCGTCCCCCGCTAGCCTTGAAACCCGCCAACTGGAGGGGTGGCAGAGTGGTTGAATGCGGCGGTCTCGAAAACCGTTATGGGCGTTTTCTCGTCCATCGAGGGTTCGAATCCCTCCCCCTCCGTTAGATTCAAGAAGTCCCTGCAAAGCACGGACGTCTGGTGCCCAGACTGCGAGAGCCGCAGCCAGATTTGCGATCGGCGTGCGATCGCGTACCCGGGCGCCAGGCGCCTGTGACCTGGCTCCGGGCGGGCTTCAGGAGCGAGATTCGCGAGGTCTGATCGCGGAATCCAAACAACGGGGGCCCGTGATCAAACTCGGACATGGTTAGGCCTTTCGCCAAAGGCGTGTCGGGTGACCATATGGGCCGGCGAGGTGTCGCGCAACTCTCGCCGGTGGCGTGATCGCCGCCGCGTGCGGACATGGGCAGGGGCCGCCGGGGAGCTTGGTCGGGCGGTGAGCCCTGAGGCGCCCAGCGACAAATTGCCGGGGTCGAGACATTCTCATCGACACTGGCGTGCCGACGAGAAGAAGCAGGGTGTGGACTAATCGACCATGCGCCATCGCTGAGGTAGCTTCGACACAACTCCTGACCTGGCGTCCGGGAGAGATCAAGGAGAAGGCGCGATGGCTCAGCTTCCACCGACCGTCAAGCAGGGGTCGAAGGGCGAGACAGTCGAGGGCTTACAGAACGCCCTCAACACACGGTCCTCCGCCGTCGTCTCCGTAGATGGTGTCTTTGGCCCGGCGACTGAGAATGCGGTCAAGGAGTTCCAAAGGGACGCCGGCCTCGACGACGACGGAACCGTCGGGCCGGATACCTGGGGGGCGCTCTACAGCAAGACCGACGGCGAGAAGGAAACAGCCGCCCAGATCGTGCTGGAGGACATCTCCAGTGCCCTCCCCGCGGTGCTTGCGGTCGGGGCTGTGCTCGTCTACGGCCTGCTGATCGTGGCCTACAGCGAGTTCTATACAGAGCTAGGTGTCCGGCCGAGCGACGTAGGCTTGCAGTACGGACCGGGCATCGGTGGAATCGCGGGCGTGGCGCTGCTCTTGATCATCGCCGCAGCGATGTCGCTCATCCTTTTCGTCGTCGTTCGTCGCACAGTCGAGGCACTGACAACCACGGAGTTTCCGAGACGGGGACGGCGCGTCGTGATTGCGGCATCCGCCGCTGTGCTCGTCGTTTGCCTCTTGGGCGCAGTGGGTTTCGCGATGTGGGCGAACGATCGCGCCGACGACGTCAAGGCGGGGAAGGTTGTCGAGCCCTACCGGTTCCTCGGAATCGAGCTCCTTTCAGTGCGCGCGGATCTGGTTCATGTGAAACCGACCGGCTCCACCGCCGATCGGGACTCGGTGCTCGCCGGGCTACATCGGCGCCAGAAGAGGCTCCGCTATCTCGGCCGCAACGCCGGCACGCTCGTGTTCTACGACACCAAACTGCAGAGCAGCTGGCATGTTCCCGCGTCAATGCTCGCGGTGCACGTTGCGAACTGCGAGACTCAGCGTGCAGAGTTTCCTCGCTGTGACGAATGACGATCGGGGTGGGCGAGGAAGTCGCCCATCGCTAAGCGTCCTAGGCCGGATCAGCTCGATGTCGCCGGGTTAGCGCCTGGCGCGGAGCCCCTTCGAGGACATTCTTCTATTGATGCCCACGCCCGGTGCCCGAGTCTGCCCCGCATCCGACCTCAAGCTCTACTTGGCCAGGCGGTCACGAACTTGGGACCGCGCGCTCCCGAGTAGCTACGAGCCGATCAGATGGTCACGGTCCTGAGGACCTGTTCCATCAAGGCCAGGAAATCCGCGCAGTCGTGCAACGGGTGCGTACCGACCACCCCTCGTCGTCGACCGACTCACTCCTTCGAAGTTGGCAGGGCTCTTGCGCAACCGCTGCGGGAGCCGGCCCAGGTGGACGCGAGCGGGAGAATTCGTTCATGGGACGCGTTGACGTCGCGCTCGAGGAGTACAAAGCCTTACGAGCCGAGACTCTCGCTCACATCCAGGCGCAGACGACCATCGTAAGCGTGGCCTTGACTGCCACGGCCGCGATTGCAGGTTTCGCGTTCGGGGCGAAGGCGGAGGACGAACAGAGACTTGAAATCCTTCTCGCCTTGCCGCTGGTCCTAAGTGGACTGGGCCTGGCGTATATGACGCGCAGCGCCGGCATCCTCCGGGTCGGGAACTACATCAAGGAGGGCCTGTGGCCGGTGTTGCAGCGCGCCGGCCCGGATGAGGGCGACGCTGCGACGCCTCCGCTTCCGTCGTGGTAAGAAGCGCTTCCAAGACGCCTGTTGACGCCCGTGCGTCCTCCCTGGGGCTGGCTGACCTGGCTCCCCGGCATCATGATCTTCGGCGCCCCGAGTATCGCCGCTCTGATCATTAACTGGAACTACAGCTGGTGGCCTCTTGAGAGTCATGGTCCGGAGTCCGACCTAGAGTGGGCCTGGTTCTTGGACGCCCTCGTCGCAGTCATCTCACTATCGCTGCTAGTCCTGACCGGCTTCACGAGGCCCTCAGTCAGCCGTCCGACGTCTGTGCAATCTGAGGAATCCTCGCGGCGGCCGCGAGAGGAACGGCGTTCGCAGTGCCTCGCTTTCCTGCTGTTCCTTGCCCTGATCGGACGGAGGCCTCGGCCCCGGCAGCCCAACCGGTAGCGCGCCAACGGCACCGCCGGCGCCGCCGCGGCGAACCGAAACTCCTCCGAGCCCACACGCCCTCGGTCGTACACCCACTCTCAGAGGTCCCCGCTGCCCTGAACCAGCGGCCTTCCGCCCCGCAGCCCGCTGGTGGTCGGTGCCGATGCGTCCCCTGGGGTCCCCCACGTCCACCGCCTGCCGCCGGCCCTTGACAGGCGGGATCGCGCGGAGGATCGTCCAGGTCACCGGTTCCCGCCCAGTGGAGGAGGAATGGTGGTCGACTATTTCCTAAAGATCGACGGTGTTCCCGGCGAGAGCACGGATGCCAAGCACAAGGACGAGATCGATGTCCAATCGTGGGCCTGGGGGGAGACTGGCCCCGTTGGGCACCCCGGCAGCGGGGGAGGCTCCGGCAAGGTGCAGATCCAGGACTTCAACATCACTGCGCGGCTCTCGAAGGCAAGCCCGGTGCTTTTGCTCGCCTGCGCCTCGGGGAAGCACCTTAAGAGCGCTGTGCTGACGGGCCGCAAAGCAGGGAAGGACCAAATCGACTTTCTCACCTTTTCGCTTTCCGATCTGCTCGTCTCCTCGTACCAGACCGGTGACGCGGAGGGGTCCGAGGTCGGGCCGGTGGATTCGGTCTCGCTCAACTTCGCAAAGATCGCGGTCGAATACAAGATCCTCAAACCCGATGGGACGGTGGGCGACTCGGTCAAGGCCGGCTGGGACGCGAAGCAGCAAAAGCAGTTCGAGCCCTGAGCCGGTGACCCGGCTCGCCGAAGCCGACCCGAGCGCCGACCGGTCGCTCTATGACCGGGTTCCGTACCCGGGCTATCCATACGCGCAGACCGACCCCGATCGGCTCGCTACCCTCGCCATGCTGTTCGGGCTCAAGCCGCCGGCGCTCGAGACCTGCAGGGTGCTCGAGCTGGGCTGTGGCGACGCCGCCAACCTCGTCTCACTGGCCGTGTCGTACCCCGACGCGAGCTTCCTGGGCATCGACGCAGCGCAGAGTGCGGTCGCACGCGCCCGCGCTCTGGTTGCGGCGCTCGGGTTGACCAACGTGGCGCTCGATGAGGAGGCGCTCGAGCGCATGCAGCCGACTCCGGGGGGCTTCGACTACGTGATCGCGCACGGCGTCTACTCCTGGGTCGCCCCTCCGGTCCGCGATCGGTTGCTCGCCCTATGCCGTTCGGCCCTCTCGGCGCATGGCGTGGCCTACGTCAGCTACGACGCCCTCCCCGGCGGGCGGCTCAAGCAGGCAATGCGCGAGATGCTCGCCTTCCACACGCTCGGCGTCGAGGATCCGCACGAGCGGCTCGAGCGGGCCCGGTCGCTCCTTCATTTGCTGATCGATGGCTGGTCGGCCGAGCACGAGTTCGGCGCGGTCATGCGACTCGAGGCCGAGCGCCTGCTAGCGCGCAGCGACCAGACGCTCCTGCACGATGAGCTGGCGGCCGTCAATGAGCCCGTCTACTTCCACGAGTTCGCCGCACACGCCGCCCGCCATGGTCTGCAGTACCTGGCCGAAGCCGACTTCTTCGAGATCCAGACCGGCGCCCTGCCCGAGCGGGCGAGCGAGCAGCTGATCGGCGTCGATGACCCGCTGGTGCGCGAGCAGTATCTCGACTTCCTAAAGGGGCGCAGGTTCCGCCAGACCCTGCTCTGCCAGGCCGAGCTCGCCCTCGACCGCAGCCCCCGACCGCTGCTCGTCATGCCTCTCGCCGTGTCGTCCTCGGCGCGGTCAAGCGGCAGTGACCGGAGTGGCCGCACGACCTTCGAGGGCCCGACCGGCGGCACCCTGACCACGGATCATCCGCTCGTCATCAGGGCGCTCGAAAGCGTGGGAGAGAGCTGGCCGGGCGCCGTTTGGGTCCGCGACCTCGTGCCCGAACACGCTGGCGACGACGACCAGCGCGCGGTGTGCGATGCGCTGCTTCGCTGCTACGCCGGCGGCCTCGTGCAGCTGCATATGCGCCCGCCCCGCCTGACCACGCGTGTGAGCGAGCGGCCGGAGGCGAGCCCGCTCGCCCGCCATCAAGCAGAAAGCGGACACCTCGTCACCAATCTGCGACACCAGGTGGTCAAGATCGAGGACGCGCTCGGCCGGCGGCTCGTGACTCTCCTCGACGGCAGTCGCGATCGGACGACATTGGCGAGCGAGCTTCGCGCGTGCCTACTCGAGGCCGATCTCGAGGAACCCGACGACCTCGAGGACGGCCTCGCACGCAGTCTTGAAGGGCTTGCGGGGCTGGCGCTGCTTCGTAGCTGAGCCACGTCCTCCCTCCCTATGGGCGCCTCGGCCAGGCGCGACGGTCCCGACCCGGGTGAGACGCGCTTGTCGGTACCGGTTCCAGGAAGGGAACCGCGTCGCTTCGCCGTGAGTCCTCGTAGACGCCATCCGCGGCCTCGACCCGCATCGGGCGCGAAAGCGCGACCTGACCGGAAGGTGCCCCGCTTTCTGAGCACCGGCGCAGTGCGACCCCATCAAAGAGAAAGCGGCCACGCCGCAGCTGTCGAGGGGGCCAGTCTCGGTCGATCCAGCTGTAAAGGCGGATGTGTTCTCCCTTCGGGGGCTGGCGCTACCCGGGGCGGTGCGCCTCTGCTTGATCGTCGCCGCACCCGGGATGGCAGGCGTGCGGCAGTCCTCTCGCCGGCGGTGCTCGTCTCGGTAGTCCGCGGGCGGTCCGATGCCGGCGCGATCTGGGTGGCGTGGCGCAGCGGCTACGAAAGCTCGGCGCGCGCACTCCGATCACGTTTCCGTCCACGCCGCGCGGCGTTCGGGCTCGGGGGACGGCGACCAACCGGATGATCTGCGAGCGACACCGACCGGTTGCGATCCCGCTCGAGGGCCTCGCCCCTCGCTGTACAGACTGCGGGATCGCCGCGGTGGGCGCGCCATGCAGTTCGGGCAGATCCGCCGGCCGTAGGTCGGCGCGCTGATGCTGAACGCGAGTCCTGAGTGTGAAAACCGCTGTCGCCCTTGTGTCGCCCGCCCGCTGCAATTAGGCTTGGGTAACACCCTTACGACGGGCGCTAACCCACCCACCGTCGATAGGAGGTCCTGCATGGCCCAGCCGGCGTTCGTGGTTCTCCGCGCGAGCGGCGAGACGATCGAAGCCGAGTTCAGCGAGCACGCGTTTGCGCCGGTGGATGGCATCGAGATCCTGGACTTTTCGCACTCCGGGGCAGTGGCCTTGACGCCCGCCGGGGTGACGGGCGCGCATTCCTACAAGCCGATCACGTTCCGCAAGCGGATCGACAAGGCATCGCCGCTGATCGCCCAGGCGTTCGCCGAGAACCGGGTCGTAGAGGCAGACTTCCACTTCTTCTCCGAGGACGACGCCGGCGTCGTCAACGAATATTTCCGCGTCGAGGTCACCCAGGGCACGGTGGTCTCGTTCCGCGAGATCCTCTACGACGCGCTCGACCCCGCCAATGCGACGCGGCCGCCGCTCGAGGAGGTTGGGCTGCTGTTCCACCGCATCTCCTGGACCTATCTCGACGGCGACATCGTCTTCGAGGACACCTGGGGCAGCCCGAGCTGAGCCCATGGCGGGCGGCGAGCCAGGCGCGAACGATCACGACGAGCGTTGTCGCACGCTGCTCGAGGAGCTGCGGCGGCTGTGCCCGGAGCTGGTACCAGGCCCGCCCGTGCCCCCGGGAGAGCTCGCGCCGCCCGCCTCGCTTGCCGCCGAGGTCCTGCAGGAGCTGGTGCCGCTGGCGGTCGGGGCGACCGGGAAGCCACGGGTCGTCTGGCAGGCTGCGGGCTCGGAGGTTCTCGTGGACCTGGACGCCACCCGGGTGGTAATGCGCGAGGGGTTGGTGCTGGTCAGCCTGGTCCTCGAGACCGAGCAGACGGGACGGGCCGACGTCATCGTGCCCTTCGCGGTTGGCTCCGCGGAACGCCCGGCCGGCATGGTGGTGCAGACCGAGCGGAAGCCCCGCGGGCCGACCGTGCTCGTCGACCGCTGGGGGGAGGCAATCATCGCCGTCGCCTGGCAGGCCCTGCTCGATATCGCTGACGCCACCGCGCGCACCGCCGGCCGCGACGCGACCGGGAAAGCGCTCCGGGCCGGCGCGCTTCTGGCGGAAGACGACCTCCTGCAGGTGATACCGCAGGCCGAGCATCCCTCGCTGCCCACTACCGGACCCCCACAGGTCGGATGAGCCCCGGGGTCCGCGACCTGGGGGCGGACCTTGTCGACCTCGGGCTCGCCCTCGGCATCTTCGTCCCGGGTGCCGACGGGCCGGAGCTTAATGCGGCCTGGTTCGAGGACCCAGCGGCGCGGCTGACCGCTGTGCTGCGGGACCCTGCCCAGCGCCGGGCCGCGCTTGACCTCGCACGGCGCGCGCTCGGGGAGGCCGACGCCGATGACCTCGACCTCAGACAGGTGCCCGCGGGCGAAAGCTGGCTTCCGCTGGCAAACTCCGCGACGGTGCCCGGGAGCATCTACGCCGTCGTCGCCGAGGACGGCGGCGACGTCTGGCTTGGCCTGGGTGCGCGCATGGCGGCTCCCGAGTCACCCGCCGCGCGACTCGACTCCTCCGCGACCGTGCTCGTGCCGCTCGCGAGCTTCCCCGCCGCCGGCGCCGCGGAGCTGCTGCTCGGCTCACCCGGTGGAGTGGTCCGGATCGGCGTCGCGGTCGAGGCGCCCGACGGGCTTGCCGAAGCGGGCGCCACCGCCGATCTGCGCGGCTTGACGGTCGATGCCCACGTGCCCACCGACGGGAGCGCGACGCCGACGCTCTCGGTCGCCCTGAAGGGCCTTCGCCTGCCCGGCGAGGCGGAGCGCGACCTCGTGATCTCCGAGCCCTCGCAGCTCGACCGCGAGGCAGCGCAGATCGCGGCCGGGTTGCTCGCCGCGCGGGCCGGTGCCGCCGATGGGGCGCTCGCCCACCTGCTCTCGCTCCTCGGGCTGGGACCCGACCCGACTAACCCCATACCCTCACTCCCGGTGGCGCAGCTCGCCGCCCGCGGGCTTCGGGCCCTCGACGACTGGGCGCGGGCGCTCATCGCGGATCCCGCCGCCGTGCGCGCATGGCTGGCGGAGCTGGCGGGACTGGCGGGCGCCGGTGCCCCGGCCGTGAGCGGTGACGGCTCGGCGGAGGACCCCTACGAGGTCGAGGTCAGGACGGCCCCGCGCGTCGTCCTCAACCTGAGAGTGACGCCGGACCCGGGGACCGGACTGACCGTCCTCCGGCCGGGCGTGCGGGTCGAGGTGGCGGGCGGGCTCGGGCGCGCGGTCGGCGAAGCCGAGCTCGCCGCCGTGCGGCTGAGCTCGCCGCCGGCGGCGCTCGCGCTTCCCAAGCTGCTCGCCTTGGTGGCACTCGAGGGGGCGCCGTTGGCAGAGGCCAGGGTGAGGGACTTCGATGTCATGATCGGCTCCCTACGCGTCGGTGTCGGGCTCGACGAGCGCCGAGCTCCGATTCCCGTTCTCGAAGCCCGCGACGTCTCGATCGACGGCACCATCCACCCGGTGATCGACCTCAGCTCCGCCGCTGCGGTGGCGGGCGAGGTCGGCGAGCTGGCCGGCGCCCTCACGAGCGCGCTCACCTCGCGTCCGGAGGGCAGGGCGCTCGCCGCTATCGGCGGCCTGGTGCGCCCCGACGGGGTCGCCGCCGGCGATCCGTGGCCGGCGCTCGTCCGGCCCGCCGAGCTGCTCGCCAATCCGATCCGCGCGGTCGCCGCCTACCACGCTGCCGTCCTCGCCCAGGCGGGTGCCTGGGCGCGACTGGCGCGCGAGCTGGCCGTGCTCGCGGGCGCCTCCGGCCTGCCGGCCGGAGCTGCGAGCGGCTCCGGGACGCCGGCGAGCCCCTGGGCGCTGCCGCTCGCAGAGGATGCCCTCGGCAGGGTGGAGCTCCTTGCCTGGAGCGCGGCCGGGCCCAGGCTCCACCTCGGCGCCCGGCTCGCCCTCGCGCCGGCGGCGGTGGAAGGAAAGGAGCTCGCGCTCGAGGCGCGATCGGAGCTCTTGGCGCTCGACCTGCCCGCCGGCGGCCCCTTCGGCGCCACCTGGGCGCCCCAGCACTCCGCGGGGGCCCGGCTCGGCGAGGAGCTCGTCTTCGACCCCGGCCCGGTCGCCCTGCTGGCCCGCTCGGTCGCCGGCGCGTTCACCTGGACGGCAGGGCGGGGGACGCGCATCACGCTCCTGATCGAGCAGCCGAAGCTCAGGTACGACGGCACCGAGGTGGCGCTGCCCGACATCGACTGGGGCGGAACCGGTCCGCCCGTCGACTTGGCTCGGCTTCCCTGGGATGCCCTCGAATCTCTCGCGGGCCAGGCGCTCGATGCGCTCGGCGGCTCCGCCGCGCGACTGGCGGTGCTCGCCGGCTGGGCGCCCGGGAACGGGCCGATCACTGTGCATCCTCCGTCCCTCCCCGACCTTGAGCTGAGCCTGGATCCGGCGACGCTCCCACGCCTCTCCCTCCAGCTGCTGGCCGGCGATCCCGCGGGCGCCGTGCGGCTCTGGGTTGAGGAGCTCCTGCACTCCGAGGCGGCCTTCCCTGCGCTCGCCTGGCTTTCGAACGGCACCCTCTCGGGCAGCGGCACGCCCGACGACCCGTGGGCGCTTCGCCCGCTTCCTGCGGCACCGGAGCTGCTCATCTGGCTCGAGCCGGACGGGCCCATGCTCGCGGCGCACCCCGAGCTGGTCGACCACCTGCTTCCCGATCCGATCGACGCCGAGCACGCGGCCGCACTGCTCGCCCGCGCGGCCGCGCTCGCGCCGGAGCTGCGCGATCTGCTCGCGGCGCGCTCGCAGCTTGAAGACCAACTCGTTGCCCTGCGCTCCCGCCTCGAGCAGGGGGACGGCATCGTGCGGGCGGCCGACGCCGTGCCCGCCGGGGCGCCGTGGACCTCGATCACGCTCGCCGCCGGGCACCTCGATCTTCCCGCGGCCTTCGATCCCGCCCTTCATCTGCCGGCGGATGCGCCGCCGGCCGCACGGCACGTGTACCTGTGCGCCGCCCTGCCCGGTGTTCGCTCGTGGCGCGGGCAGGCGGCGGAGATCGACCTGACCGCGCCCGGTCTGCCGCCCGAGGGATTCGACCTCTCCGGGATCCCGACGAGCGGGCCCTGGTACGTGCGGCTTCCCACCCGCGAGGCGGCCGGCGGCTTCAATGCCGCCGTGGCGCGAGCGCGCCGTGCGCTGGACGCCATTCGCAGCGCGGCCGGCGCGCCGATCTGCCTGATCGCCCACTCGACGGCGGGCCTCGTCGGTCGGGCGCTCGCGGCCGAGGAGGGCGTCAGCCACCTCGTGACCGTCGGTACCCCGCACGCGGGGGCCGGGCTCGATGCGCTCGTCCCGGGCGATCCCGCGGAGGGCCTGCGCGTCCTGCTCGCGCTTCGCGACCTGGTTGGCGATCCGGACGGGTCCCTCGGCGAGCCGCTGCATGCGCTCGAGGTCGCCGCCGACGGCTGGCTGCCGGCGCCTGACACGCGTCCCCGACGTGCCCCGTGGCCGGGCGCCGACTTCGCACCGCCCCCGTTCGCCCCGCTCCACCCCACGGTCGCCGCCGCCCGTGCGGTGGTCGGCCAAACCGACCCCTCCGCATTCGGCGACTTTGTGCGCGCGGTCCTCGTCGCCGCCGCCTCGCGGCTCGGCGGCTTCGACCCCGATGCGCGGCCTCCCTCGGCGATCGGCCTGGGACTGCGTCGGGTCCAGGGTCCCGGCGAGCTTCGGTTGGACCTCTGGCCCCAACGCCGTTTGCAGGCGCGCGCGACGCTCGTCCGCACCGGCGCCTGGCTCGCGGGCGACGCGGGCCAGGGGCCGGGGCCTCGGGTGCGCTGGGCCCAGCTCGAGGTCGACGCCGGCCTCGACCCGCTCGATCTCGAGACCCGAGTGGTGTTGCACGAGGCGTCGGTATTCGGCCTCACAATCCGGAGGTGGACGATCGACCGCGATTCCCTTGCGCCCGAGGCGCGGGTGCTGCTCGGTGAGGTCGCACGGGGGCTTGGACCACTGCCCTCAACGGGCGGGATCGCGGCCCTCGGCGACCTGCTGGTCGCGCTGGGCGTGGTCGAGCTGGCCACCGACCGCACCCCGACGCTGTCCCCGGATGGACTCGAGCGCTTCATGCTCGACCCTGCGGGCGTCCTGCGCCAGCGGCTGGCCGGTGACGCCTCGCTGCTTATCGGCGCCCTCGCACGCCTGCTCGGAGCGCCTGAACCCGCCGACGGTGAGGCGATCGTCGTCCCGCTCGCCGCCGGCGTCAACCTTTCCCTCTTCACGCCGCCCGCGCCGCTCGCCACGCTGCGGGCGGTCTCGGGCCCGCTCGTCGCGGAGGCGACCCTCGAGGGCGACGGGCGCGTGCACGGTGCGGCCGTCGCGTCGCCGCTGGCCGCCACCCTCGACACCGATCGCCCCGAGCCCTTGACACTCACCCTGGACGGCCTCGCGCTCCTCCCCGCCGCGGACGTTTCCGCGATTCGGCGCCGAAGCGGGCTGATGCTGCTCGGGGAGCTCCTTCGCACCGGGCTCGAGTGGATGGGCTCGCGGGAGCCCGTGCTCCGGCCGGTGCTCGACGCCTTGGCGCTCGGCGGCTCACCGCTCGCCAATCCCGCCACCCTGCTCGCGGACCCCGGCGGCTGGCTCGCGCGGCCCGAAGTGGCCGGGAACACCCCTGGCCTGCTCCGCCTCTTCGACGCCGTGCGCGGCCTGGCGGCACCGGGCTCCCCCGCAGGCCCGCTGGCTCTGCCATGGGGCCTTCGGGCCGCCGCCGCGGCCGACGGGGACGATGCGGTCCTCACCGTCGACTGGGCTGCGCCGCCAGCCGGAGCGAATGTGGAGCTCGATGGCGAGCTCGCACTGCGGATTGTCCCCGGCTCACTCGTCAGCCCGCGCCTCGCCGCCACCCTGCGGCTCGCCAACCTCGTCGGGATCGACTCGCTCGCGCTCGACCTTGCCTTCGACGGGCGCCGGGCGAGTGCCCGGCTGCGAGTCCGCCTGGCGGCTGGCCCCGAGGTCGTGATCCCACTCGTGCCCTCCGCCGGCGGGCTCGGCGCGTTCGGCGGTCTCGCCCCGGGGGCCATCCTGGAGGCGATCCTTCCGCTCGCCCTCGATGCGCTGGCGGGCGGCCCCGACCCGGTCGTGCCCGCCTTAGCGAACGCCGGCGACGCGCTCGGGCTGCGCGCGGGTGGGCAGTTTGAGGCCTCGGCCGTGCGAGCCTTTGCCGCCGATCCCTGGACGCAGGTCAGAGCCCGCGCCGCCACGGCGCTCCCGCGCGCGGCCGAGCTCGTCGCGACGGTCCTTCCGGTCACTAGCTCGCAGGCCGGACTGCGGCCCGCGACGGGCGTCCCCTTCCTCGCGATTCGCCCGCTCGACCACCTCAGGCTCGAGCTCGAGGTCCCCTCCGCCGGGCCGCTCAGGCTCTGCGCCCTCCTTACCGGGGCGACGCCCGTGGCCGGGCTGGCGCTCGACGGCCGCGCCTGCGTGACCGACGCCGGGATCGAGGCGATCGAGCTCGCCGCCGAGGTGACTGATCCCGACCTGCTCCGACTGGGGCCCGTGTCCCTGTTCCCGCTGGCGGGGGTGAGCCGCACCGGGGTCGAGGCCGGCGTGTGGCTGGCGCCCCCCGGCGCGGCCGAGCGTCGCGCGCTGGTCGCCAGGCGGGCGTTCGCCGACGGAGGCGTCGAGCTTACCTGCCGCCCGGCCACCGGCCCCGACTTGCCCGACCTCGGTCCCTGCGCGGCCGACGCCGTACGCGCCTACCTCGTCCCGCTCGCAACCGACCTCGTGGTGGGGGCGCCCGCGGTCGTCGCTCGCCTCGACCGGGCGCTGCCCGGCGCCGCGAAGACGCTCGGCGACGTGCTCGTGGAGGCGGGAATCCTGATCCGACGGGGCGCGGGCGGCTATGAGCTCGCGGCGGGCGCACTCGACCCCTCCCACCTGCCCGCGCACGTCTTCGCGCTCCTCGCCCGGCTCGTCACGGCCCTGACCGCGCCGCTTGCGCCAGCCGGCCTCCCGGTGGAAATCCAGCTCATCCAGGAGGACGCCGACGCCGGCCGGACCCGTTACGGCGCCCGGCTCTCCTTGCCCCGGGCCGTCGAGCTCTTTGCCGAGGGCGGCCTGCGACTCCAGATGGAGACCAACATGGAGCGCTTCGCCGCGGGCGAGGCGGGCATCGAGCTGCTCGCCGTCTCGCTTCCCACCGCTGGCGCCGATCCGCTCGACGCCGCGGTCGACCCGGCGATCCGAATCCGTGGGCTCGGGCTCCGCGCGCTCGCCGAGGAGGGCGGTCACCTTGTCGACCTCGTCGCCTCGATCGACGCACTCGCAATCCACGGGGTCTACGAGCGCGACGCCGCCGGCGTCAGTCGCGCCGGCGGACGGATCCTGCTCGTGAACCTCGGAGTACCGCTCGGCCGGGCCGCGGGCGGCGGCAACCCGGTGGCGGCGAAGGTCTTGTCCGGCGGCGCGGAGGAGCGCCCGACCGGCGACCAGGCAGAGCTGCGGCCGGCGATCTCACCGCAGCTCGTGATCCTCCGCGAGGGCCCGCCGCCGGCCCAGGTCTCGTTCTCCGCCGGCGAGGGCGAAGGCCCCTGGTGGCTGCCGATCCAGAAGCGCTTCGGACCGCTTTACGTCGAGCAGGTGGGGCTTGGAACCGAGCCCGTGGATCGGGCACGCTTCCTGGTCGACGGCGGCGTCTCCTTGGCCGGGCTCAACCTCGGTGTGGACGACCTCTCGCTATCGATCCCCTGGCGGCGCCCGCTGCAGCTCGCCGACTGGCGCATCGACCTCGCCGGCCTGGCGGTCGGCTACCGGGGCGGCGCGGTCGCGATCGCTGGCGGGCTGCGCAAGCGCCCCGCCACGCCGCCGGCCGCGCCCGACTACGTTGGAATGCTTCAGGTCACGGCGGGCCAGTTCCAGCTCGCCGCGGTCGGGGGGTACGCCGAGATACCGGAGTCGCCGGAGGCGAGTCGCACCTACACCTCGCTCTTCGTCTTCGCCGCGCTCTCGTTTCCGCTCGGCGGCCCGCCCGCCTTCTTCATCACCGGGCTCGGGGGCGGCCTCGGGCTCAACCGGCGTCTGGTCCTGCCCGCCGACGTAAACGAGGTGCCGCGCTTTTCGCTGGTCGCGGCGATGGATCCCGACTCGCCCTTCGCCGCCGATCCGATGTCGGCACTTCAGCTCTTGGGCCAGGACTTCCCGCCCGCGCGCGGCACCTTCTGGGGCGCCGCCGGCGTGCGTTTTCGCTCCTTCGCGCTGGTCGAGTCGATCGCCGTCCTCTCAATCGAGGTGGGCGACGGCGTCGAGGTCAGCCTGCTCGGCCTCTCGCGTATGGACATCCCGCCGGCGCTGCCTTTGGCCCGAATCGAGCTCGCGCTGCGCGCCCGGTTCTCTACCCGGGAGATGGTCCTCGCGATCCAGGCGCAGCTCACCGACAACTCATGGCTGCTTAACCCCTCCTGCCGGCTGACCGGCGGGTTTGCCTTCGTGATCTGGTTCCGCGAGGGCCAGTTCGTCCTCACCCTCGGCGGCTATCACCCGCGCTTCTCCAGGCCGGCGCGCTTCCCCGACGTCCCGCGCCTCGGCTTCAACTGGTCGGTCAGCGACGCGCTCGCGATCAAGGGCGAGTCGTACTTCGCGCTCACGGCCACCTGCGTGATGGCTGGCGGGCGGCTGGAGGCGGCGTTTAACGCGGGGCGGGTGTGGGCCTCGTTCGCCTACGGCATGGACGCGCTCGTCTCCTGGGACCCGTTCTTCTACGACGTCTCCGGCTTCGTGCGCGTCAGCGCCGGGGTGCGCATCAAGGTCCACATTCCCTTCGACGGCGACGTGGGCGTGACCCTGTCGCTTTCGATCGGCGCCGAGGTGCACGTCTGGGGCCCGGAGCTGCGCGGGGAGGCGAGGCTCGACTTGGACGTGACCTCGGTGACCGTCCGCTTCGGCTCCACCGGCGCCGAGAGCGGCCGCGACAAGATCGGCTGGGCTCAGTTTCTCGAGCGCTACCTGGTGGCCGGGGACCCCGATGGCGCGACGATGAGCGCCGCGGTGACCAGTGGGCTGCTGATCGCGGATCCGGGCGCCAGCCGCCGTGAGCCCGGGACCGGCAAGCCCGGCGGCCCCTGGCGCGTGGTCCCCGAGTTCGCGGTGCGCACCGAGACCCGCTCGGCCTCGAACCTGGTCGCCTTCGGCGACCCGGCCCAGGAGGCGAGCCTGGCGCCGGTGACGACCGAGCACATCGACCTCGGCCCGATGTTCGTCACCAACGTCACTTCGCGGCACGCCGTGCGGCTCACCGAGGACGCCGCCGGTGCCGCCGACCGCACCGCCCGGCTGCGGCACGAGACCGTGACCACCAACGTGCCCGAGGGAATCTGGCGCTTCGATTCCGACGGCCCGGCGCCCGCAGCCGAGGTGCGACCCGCCTTCACGGGCGCCCTGCTCGTGGCCGAGTCGCAGGTGCCCTCGCCGCAGGCCGAGGTGAGCCTGCTCCAGGTCGAGGAAACGCGCCATCCGCTCCCTCTCCCGTTCGGCGACGAGATCGCCGACCGCTCCGAGTTCGAGCCCGACGCCGCGCGTGCGGATGCTTACGCCGGGGGCCAGCCGCGAGCGGTGGGCGCGATCCTGGGCCGCGCCGCGGAGCTGATGGGCGTGAGCGCCCGCCGTCTGGGCGCCGAGCGGGTCGCCCCGCCGCGGCTCGCGCCGCTCACCGAGGGCATGGTCGACGCGGTGAAGGGCCCGGTGAGCGTGACCGAGACCCCCGCGCCCGAGCCACCAGGCCCGCCCGACCGCCGCGTGCGTCCGCCGCGCCTGCTGGCGCTGCTGCGCGAGGGCCCCGCGCCGACGCTTCGCGGGCCCGCGCCCACGAGCGTCGACGAGCGGGCCGCGCAGGTGCGCCGCGTCGCCCCGCCCTCGCTCGCCCGAGTACTTGCCTCCGGCGGCGCGCGGCTCGGGCTCACCGCCCCGGTGGCTCAGGCGATGGCGGGCACGCTGGCGGCTCCGGACGGCGGCCCCGCGACCCGCGCCGCCGGCGCCGGCGTTGAGGGACGCCCCGGCTTGCGGGCGTCCGAATCGGTTGCCGCCTCGCTCGAACGGCTCGAGGCCGCGCTCGCCGCCGGCAGGCCGGTGGTGCTCACCCCGGGCGATGTCCAGGTCTGGGATCTGCCCAACGCGGCGTTCGACGCCGACAACCCGCGGCCGGTCCTCACCGTAAAGGGGGACCAGTTGGCCCGCGCGCTGGCCCTCGACCGCGGGGGCGAGTTGGTCGCCGAGGCATCGGGGGAGATATTCGAGCTTGAGTTGGGCGAGGGCGCGAGCAGGATCGCGGTGGCGGGGGAGGGGCGCGCCGAGGGCGCGAGCGGCGCGCCCACGGCGGCCGGCTGGCACGCCGGCACGCGGCTGCGCCGGCTCTCCGCGATCGCCTTCGTCGCTTCCGGCGCGGTCGTCACCGCCCCGGCCGCGGCAACGCTTCGCGATCGCCGACCGGCGACCGTCGCCCTCGTCACGGCCGCCGACGCGGTCGCGGGCCGCGCCACTGTCAGCACCCGCCTGCCCCCCGGGGTCCACGCGCTGCTCGTGGCGCTCGAGCCCGCACCGGACGCCGACGTCGAGCTCGAGGGGCTCGTCTTGGGGCTGGAGGGCGCGACACGCGACGGCGCCGAGCCCCAGACCGTGGTCGCGGGGCCGCGCACCTACCGCGTCTTCGGCCTTGAGCCCGATCCGGACGCCGCCGCCGTCGTCGCCACCGTCGCCTCCGATGAGCGCTGGGCGCTCGCGGCGGTGATCGGCTCCGCCGCGGCGCCGGTCGTCCTGGCGGGCGAGCTGCTTCACCGCGGCCTTGAGCAGCTGCTCGACGCGGGGGCCCGCTCGCCGCTCGGGGCGAGCGAGCTGAAATGGCACGCGAATCAGGAGGTCAGCCGATGACGCCGCCCGCCAAGGGCCACATGCGCCTTTACCCGTCGATCCGGCCGCGGCTTAATGCCGGCGCCCATACGCTGCACGCCGAGCAGTCGATCTCCGGCGGCGGCGCGATCGCTCCGGTCGAGCGCCACTTGACGGTCGACGCGCCGCGCTTTTCGATGGCCGGCGCTGAGGTCCTGAGCGTGTTTCCGCCCCCGAACGCGGTCGGCGCGTTCGCGAACCGCCTGCCGCAGATCGCGCTCAAGCGCCGCACCCTGCCCTGGGAGCGCGCCCCGCGCACGCTCGCCGACCCGATCGAGACGCGTCCGCCGTGGCTCGCGCTGGTGGTGCTCGCCGGCGGCGAGGGGAACTTCCGCAGCGGCGTACCGGTCGACCAGGCGATGCCGGCGGCGGTGCGCTCGCGGATGGGCGTGAGCGAGACGGGCACGTGCGACGTGATCGAGTTGTCGCGCACGGTGGTGGACAAGGTCTTTCCCCGCGAGGATGAGCTCGAGTTGCTCTGCCACGTGCGGGAGGTGAACCTCCTCGACACCGAATTTGCCACCTCCGACGACGACGGCTTCGTCTCGGTCGTCATCTCCAGCCGGCTGCCGCGCCCTCAGACCAGCTACGGCGCCTACCTGATCTCGCTCGAGGGGCGCCTCGACGAGCTGCCCGACCCGACTGCGGGCGGTTTCTCGGAGACGATCGAGGGTGGCCCGCGCCTGTTTCCGCCGGAGCGGATCGCGGCGGCGATCGAGGCCGCGCGGGCCGGCGAGGCGAGCGCTTTCCTGACCCCGGCCCCCCCGGGGGAGGCGAGGGGGGCGCTGCCCGCGCGCGGCTGGGGCCGGGCGGCGGAGGCGATGACGCCGGCGGGGCTTGCCGCCAAGGCGGGCGCGGCCACCCCGGCGGGGAAGTTCGCGGGGTTCGGCGCCCACGACCTAGATGTCTCCAAGCTCGAGGTCGCGGTCGAGGTGCTGCGCTTTCCGGTGCTCGCCCACTGGGAATTCACCTGCGATGAGGGTGGCGACTTTCAGTCGCTGATGACGCACCTCGACGTCGGCTTGCTCGGCACCGTGGCGGAGGCCCCCGAGCACCCGCCCCCCGACCTCCCGCCGGCGCGGCCAATCGAGGTGGCGCCCACCGGGCACACTAGCCTCGCGCACCTGACCCGTGGCGGCGAGCCAGCGGTCGCCTGGTATCGCGGCGCCTTCACGCCGCGGGAGGTGAGGCGACGCGAGCGCGATCAGCCGCCCTACCAGGTGGCCGACCAGGCTCGGCGCATCGCCGAGGATCGACGCGAGGACCTATCGGAGGCGGCGGCGTTCGAGATCGGGCGCCTTCTGGCGCTCGCGGACCCGCGGTTTGTCGCCGAGCTGCAGAGTTGGCGCCGGTCGGGCTATTTGGTTAACCGCTCGCGCAGCGTCCTCGACCACATCGGGCTGCTGGAGCGCCTCGGCGAGGTGCAGGAGACCCTCGGACGCCGGCTCGGCGCCGACGTCCTCGCCGCGGTGGGAGGAGAGGCCGAGCGTTTGCCCCGTGTCGAGCCCGGGGACGTTGCTCACCTGCTTGATGAAAGCGACGCCAGCGCCATCGCCCGCGGGCTGGGCGTGGACGCGAAGGCCGTCGCGCAGGTGCTCGCCCGGGAGGTGACGACTGCCGCCTTCCGGGACACCAAGCTCGACGAGGCGCGCCTGGAGACCGACCTCGCTGTGCTCGCCAAGGACCCGTCGCTGCTGGATCGCCTGCGCGCCGGACTCGACGAGGCGGTCGAGGGAATCGCAAAGCGGGCGGAGAGGAGGCCGCAATGATCCGGACCATGTTCCGCAGCAACTCCGTGCTCGAGCTCATGCGTGCCGTCGCCGTCTCGCCGGCGCAGGCTCCCGATCCCGATGCGGAGGACGGCTTCCCCGCCGCGATCGTCGACTGGCTCGCTCGCCTGCGACTGCTCTGGGGCGTTCCGTTCGCCTACCTGGTGCCCGATGAGGCCCTGCTGCCGAAGGAGTCGATCCGCTTCTTCTATGTCAACCGCAATTGGACCGACGCGACCGTCGACGGAGCGCTCTCGGTCGGCGCCGCGACGACGCGCGACCGCGCCAGGCTCGAGGCGCTGCACGCCGAACTTCGTGACGTCGTCGACCGCCACGAGCGCAAGGTGTGGGCAAAGGACGCCGACCAGCCGCTCATGCAGGGCGCCAGCGGCGAGGTCGTGACCGGCTTTTTGCTTCGCTCCCGCGCGGTGTCGGGCTGGCCGGCGCTCCATGTCCGCGCCTATCGCGGCGAAGAGGAGGTCCAGGTACTGCGCATGGAGCGGCTCGCGCCCGCGATCCTGCTCGTGCTCATCGACGGTGTACCAGATCGAGTGGAGATCGAGGAGCCGCGGGCGGGAATCCAGTTCGGGGTCGATGAGCCCGATCCCGAGGACGAGCGGCCGGCGAACTCACGCTGGCTGATCCTGCGCGATCCCGCCACCGGCGAGCCGGCGGAGGTCGATGACGTGCGGGTCCCGTTTCGCGCGGGTTCGCCCGGGGTGATCGATATGGCGGAGCTCAGGCGCCGGCTCCAGGGCACGGTCGCCGCGGGCCCGGACGGGGCGGTGGGCGCCGGCGAGCTGGCGCTCCAGCTTCTGCAGTTCCCCTTCCGCCAGATCTTTGGTCCCCGTGCCGGCGGGATGGGGAGGGTGTTCCGGGTGACGATCGAGGCGAGCGAGCTCCGGCGCCGACTGCATCTGGAGGCCTGACACATGGACGTGAAGACCGCAACCGCCGCCTCATTTAGCCGCGTCGCCGAGGCCGGGCTCAGCCCTAAGGTGATCGCCACCTGGGACCCCGCGCTGGTGCGCGACCCGCGCCTGCTGGTGCCCGTCGACGTGCGGGTGCTGGTTGTGGCGCCGGGTGAGGACGTCGGTCACGCCGACGTGGCCACGACGCTTCTGGCCGGCGGTGAGCCCGGCGGCAGGGCGGGGCCGGCGCCGTTTACCGACGGCCCGCCCCGCGCGCCCGGCGTCTACCTTCACTGGGCGCTGCCCGACGCGCTCACCAGGGGCACGGGCGATGAAACGGCGGGCGTGCAGATGCGCCCGCTGCCCGACCGCTGGCTCGTCGCCCGCTTAGAGCCTGGCGGCCGGCGCGCGGTGAGGGCCTGGGTGGTCGAGTCGGAGCGCGGGCGGCGGGTGGCGCTCGAGGATTGGGCGGGTGAGGCCGAGGCCGCCAAAGCGCCATCGGGTCTGACCCCGGAGCAGCTCACGGCGCTCGCCGGCGGCGATCCCGCCTGGGCGGCGGTCTGGGACAACGTCGTTGATCGCTTCGCGATGCATGACGACCTCGACGGCCGCTTCGAGCTGCGCGACGTCTCCTACCTGATCGCGGGCTGGTACTCCAAGCCCGAGCTCGACCCCATCCATCCGGCCCCGGACCGCCCGCAGTTCGACGAGCTCTTGCGCGAGCTGGGCTGGGAGCTTGACCGCACGAGCCTGGCGCGGCTCGCCGCCGAGCGCCGCCGGCGCCAGCAGGCGGCCGAGAAGGCGGGGCTTGAGGCGTCCCCCGCGGGCTTCGCTGGCACCGCGGGGAAGCTCGAGCCCGAGCTTGAGCAGCGGTCGCGGGCGCTCGAGGGGGC